>NZ_JBVIJX010000013.1:0-365833 GCF_055581185.1 Streptomyces sp. NPDC031474 | reverse complement strand
GCGGCGTCACGCGACGGCCCACCTCGAACGGCCCGAGGACATTACGGGCGAACTGCCGAGCAAGTCAGCCACCGAACCCCGCTGACGAATCGAGGCTAACAGGACCTGATAGGACCTGATAGGACCTGTCCCGGCCGCCGTAGAACCCTTCGTAATACGGCGGCGGCGGGGGCCGTTTCGCAAGCGGTTACCTCGTCGCTCCCCTCATGAAACCGTTGTAGATGTATTTCTGGAGGGCCAGGAAGACGATCAGTGTCGGCAGGATGACCAGCACCGCTCCTGCCGAGATCGTTTCCCAGTGGGCGGCATAGGGTCCCTTGAAGCGGAACAGGGACGTCGAGATCACGCCAAGATCTTGTGAGGGCATGTAGAGGAAGGGGATGTAGAAGTCGTTGTAGACGGCTATCCCCTTCACGATCACGACCGTCGCGATCGCCGGTTTCAGCAACGGAAAGATGATCTTTCGGTAGATCGTGAAAGCGTTGGCGCCGTCGAGGCGGGCGGCCTCGTCCAGGGAGATCGGGATCGACCGCACGAACTGCAGGAAAATGTAGATCGAGACGATGTCCGTGCCCATGTAGAGGGCGATCGGCGCCCAGCGTGTGTCGAACATGCCGAGGCTGTGGACGATCTGGAAGGTGGCCACCTGGGTGGTCACCCCGGGGACCAGCGCGGCGACCAGAAACAGGGCGATCACCAGTTTCCGGAATCGGAAGGTGAACCGGTCGATCGCGTAGGCCGTCATCGAGCCGATGAGGACCGTTCCGCCGACGGAGACGACAAGGATGAAGGCGGTGTTTCCGAACGCCGTCAGCATCCCGCCGTCCTGGAACGCCGTTACGTAGTTGCGGAAGTTGAGCAGGTCGTGCGGGAGGGTGAGCGCCCCGCCGCCGTTCGCCGTCTCCTTCTCGGTCTTCAGGGACGTCAGCAGGACGACGCCCAGCGGGAGCAGGACGACCAGCGCCGCGGCGATCAGCGACAGGTACACGAGGGTGCGGGCAACGGCTCGGCGCGTCATACGAGGTCCACCCTGTCGTCGGGGACGAGGCGGCGCTGCACCCAGGTCACCAGCAGGATGATCAGCAGCAGCACGACGGCCGCCGCCGAGGCGAGCCCCGTCTTGTTGAACTGGAAGGCCAGTTTCACGGTCTGGATCACGAAGGTCTCGGTGCCGGTCGCCCCGCCGGTCATGATGTACGGGATCTCGAAGGCGGAGAGCGAGCCGGAGACGGAGAGGATCACCGTCAGGGTCAGCACCGGCTTGATGCCGGGCAGGATGATGTAGCGGAACTGGTGCCAGCGTCCGGCGCCGTCCAGTCCGGCCGCCTCGTACAGCTCCCCCGGGATGGACTGGATCGCCCCGAGGAACAGGACGAAGTTCATGCCGAGGTAGCGCCAGATCGAGACGCCGGCGAGGGAGACGTTCGCCGAGGTCGGGGTCCCCAGCCAGGCGTGGTCGGTGTGATAGCCGAAGAGGGAGAGGACGGTGTCGAGGGTGCCGCGGTCCTGGAAGAAGTAGAGGAAGACGAAACCGATGGCCACCCCGTTGACCAGGGACGGGAAGAAGAGCACGCCCTTGAAGAAGTTCCGGAACCGGATGTTGAAACTCAGGATGGTCGCGAAGTAGAGCGCGGCGACGATCTGGATCACCGAGGCGGCCAGGTAGTAGCCGCTTACCCAGAAGACCTGGAAGAGGTCCTCCCTGGTGAAGATCTCCGTGTAGTTCTCGGCTCCCGTGTAGTGCAGTTCGGGGCTCACGCCGTCCCAGTCGGTGAAGCTGTAGGCGACCATGTTGGCGATCGGCGCGTAGGTGAAGGTGATCAGCAGGGCGAGCGGGGCCAGCAGGAACAGCCAGGGGGTCAGCAGCCGCCAGGTGCGGGCCCCGCGCGGGGCGGGAGCGGGGGCGGGGGCGGCGCGCTTCGAGGCCGGCGCCGTGGCCTCGAAGGTCGCCTTCTCGGTGCCGGGCCCGGGGGTGTGCGTGTGCGCGTGCGTCATCAGTGGCCCACGTTCGCTTGCGTCCCGGTCCACTTCTTGCCGAGGCCGCCGAGGAAGTCGTCCAGGCTGCCCTTCTTGGCGCCGCGGGCGAGGTCGACCAGGTCCTGGCGGTACTCGGGCTTGTAGATGCCGACCTCGGACTCGTCGTCGATCAGCTTGACCTTGGCGCCCGCCGTGTCGTCCAGTTCGATGAGCTTGACGCCCGCCGCCTCGTACGGCTTCAGCACCTCGGGCATGGCCGCGTCCTTGAGCGGGGAGATCGCCAGGTTGTCCTTGTCGTAGCCGGACTTGTCGGTGAACCAGTCGATCCAGGCGCGGGCCGCCTCCTTGTGCGGGGAGTGGACGTTGACGGCCTGGTTGTAGTCGGGGCCGACGGTCGCGCAGAACGCGCCGTTCGTCTGGGCGGGAAACGGCATGAAACCGATGTCGTCCGGGTTCACGCCGGCCTTCTTCGCGGCGTCCTGGAACTGGATGATCGCCCAGGTGCCGAGCCACTGGGTGGCGATCTCGCCCTTGGCCGTGCGGGGCTTGGACTCCTCCCAGTTGCTGGTCGTGGGGTCCTTCTCGGCGAGCCCCTGCTTCACGATGTCGTACAGCAGGGTGTCGCCGACGCGCAGGTCGGAGCCTTCGGCCCAGGGGTCGCCCTCGGCGAGTTTCGTGGTCGCCCCCGGGTCGCAGTGGACCGCGCCGTCGACATACGTCCACGAGGTCAGCGGCCACTGCGCGGCGAAGTTGGTGTAGTAGGGGATCGCGTCGGTCTTCGCCTTGATCGCCTTCAGGTCGGTGAGGAACTCGGCCGGGGTGGTGGGCCATTCGGTGACCCCGGCCTCCTTCCAGACCCGCTTGTTGTAGACGAAGCCGGGCATCACACCGACCGGGCTCTGGCCGTAGACCTTGCCGTCGACGGCGGTGAAATCGGTGAAACGGTATTTCTTGCTGCGTTCGGCGGTGGTGCCGAGGGAGGCGAAGAACTTCGGGTAGTCGTCCTTCTTGATGACCGCGGGGATCAGCAGGACGTCGCCGTAGTCGTCCGTGTTCATCCGGATCTTGATCTCGGCCTCGTAGTTGGTGAGGGCCTGGAATTCCACCTTGACCTTGGGATAGGTCTTGTTGAACTCGGCGGCGTACTTTTTCATCGTGCCGTCCTGCACGAGGTCGGTTCGCACGGTGAGGACCGTGATGTCTCCGCTGACCTGCGACGGGTCGTCGGGCGCCTTCGCGTCCGCGCCCTTCGTGCTGCCTGAGGTGCCGGTGCAGCCCGGGAGCAGCAGGGCTGCTCCCGCGACCGTGGCGAGGACCTGGGCTGTACGACGGTTCACGTGCATCACTTCCGTTCTCGGGATGTTCGCGGGACGGACGAGCACTTGCGGGTTGGTCGAACACGAGCGGGTTGGCTGATTCGGCACTCTGACAGCGCTTTCTCAACCGGTAAAGTCCCATTCCCGCCAACGATGAAGAGATGGCGCTCAGTTATGGGCTTGACCGGTTTAGGGAGTGCGCATGCTGGAGGCCTCACCGCTCCACGACGGATGGCAGCTGCGGCACGAGGGGCGGGCGCTCCCGGCCGTGGTACCGGGCTGTGTGCACACCGATCTGCTCGCCGCCGGGGTGATCCCGGACCCGTTCCTCGGCGTGGCCGAGAGCGAGGTCGCGTGGGTGGGGCGGCGCGAGTGGACGTACGGGACGGAGCTGCCGGCCGTGCCGTCCGGGCATGAGCAGACCGACCTGGTCTTCGACGGGCTCGACACGGTCGCGGAGATCACGCTGGGCGGTCAACTCCTGGGCCGGGTAAGGAACATGCACCGTTCGTACCGCTTCGACGTGACGGGGCTCGGCGGGCCGCTGTCCGTCCGTTTCGTCTCGGCCTACGCCGAGGCGGAGGCCGTGCGCGGGAAGGTCGGTGACCGTCCCGCCGCCTACACCGAGCCGTACCAGTACGTGCGCAAGATGGCCTGTTCGTTCGGCTGGGACTGGGGGCCCACGCTGGTGACGGCCGGGATCTGGCGGCCGGTACGGGTGGAGCGCTGGTCGACGGCCCGGCTGGCCCGGGTACGCCCGCTGGTGAGCGTCGAACACGGCGTCGGGGTGGTCGAGTTGCATGTGGACGTGGAGCGCACCCGGGTGGAGGCCGGACTCACCCTTCAGGCCCGGGTGGGAGGAGCGCTGGCGCGGGCCGAGATCGCGGGGACGAGCGGTGTCGTACGGGTGGAGGTGCCGCAGGCGGCTCTCTGGTGGCCGCGAGGCTACGGCGAACAACCGTTGTACGACGTCGAGTTGACGTTGTATCACGGGAACGCCACGCTCGACGTCTGGCGGCGGCGGGTGGGGTTCCGCAGCGTCGAGCTGGACACCTCCGCGGACAGGCATGGAACCGGTTTCACGCTGGTCGTCAACGGGGAGCGGCTTTTCGCGCGGGGCGTCAACTGGATCCCGGACGACGTGTTCCCCTCGCGGGTGACCCGGGAGCGTTACCGCAAGCGGTTGCGGCAGGCGGCCGACGCAGGGGTCGACCTGGTCCGGGTGTGGGGCGGCGGGATCTATGAGAGCGAGGACTTCTACGACGCCTGCGACGAACTGGGCCTGCTGGTGTGGCAGGACTTTCCGTTCGCGTGCGCGGCCTATCCCGAGGAGCAGCCGCTGCGGGGCGAGGTGGAGGCCGAGGCCCGCGAGAACGTCGTACGGCTGATGCCGCATCCGTCGCTGGTGCTGTGGAACGGGAACAACGAGAACCTGTGGGGGTTCAGGGACTGGGGGTGGGAGGAGCGGCTCGGCTCGGACTCCTGGGGTGAGGGGTACTACCTGGGGGTGCTCCCCCGGGTCGTGGGCGAGTTGGATCCGACGCGGCCGTACACGGCGGGGAGTCCCTGGTCGGGTTCGTGGGGGCGCCATCCGAACGACCCGGCGCACGGGACGCACCACTCGTGGGAGGTGTGGAACCGGGCCGACTACGCCGAGTACCGCAGTGAAGTGCCGCGGTTCGTCGCCGAGTTCGGCTGGCAGGCGCCACCCGCCCATGCGACGCTGCGGCGGGCGCTGCCGGGTGAGGAGCTCGCGGCGGACTCCCCCGGCATGCTGCACCACCAGAAGGCGGAGGACGGAAACGGCAAGCTGGAGCGCGGGCTCGCCCGCCATTTCGCCGTGCCGGAGGGGGACTTCGACCGGTGGCACTACCTCACGCAGGTCAACCAGGCGCGGGCGGTGGCGACGGGGATCGAGCACTGGCGGTCGCACTGGCCGGTGTGCGCGGGCACGATTCTCTGGCAGCTCAACGACTGCTGGCCGGTGACGTCCTGGGCGGCGATCGACGGGGACGGGCGGGAGAAACCGCTGTACCACGAGTTGCGTCGGCTGTACGCGGACCGGTTGCTCACCTTCCAAGTGCGGGGCGAAAGCCTGGTGCTGGCCGCCGTCAACCAGTCCGCCGAGCGGTGGAGGGGCGCTTTGTCGTTGCGGCGGATGTCCGTGGCGGGTGAGGTGGTCGCGGCGGGGCGGGTGGAACTGGAGGTCGGCGCGCGGGCGGTGGGCGAGGTCCGGGTGCCGGCGGAGCTGGAGCCGGCCGGCGCGAAGGAGTTCCTCGTGGCGGACGCGGACCCGGACGGGCTGCGGGCCGTGCGCTTCCCGGTGCCGGACCGTGAAATCGCTTATCCGACACCGGAGTTCGAGGTGAGCGTGACGCCGGTGGCCGTCACGGTCGCGGCCCACACCCTCGTACGGGATCTGCTGTTGCAGGCCGATCGGCTGCAGCCGGGGGCGCGGGCCGACCGGGGGCTCGTGACCCTGCTTCCCGGGGAGCGGGTGACCATCCACGTCACGGGCTGGGAGACTCCGGACGTCGCCGCCGCCCGGGCCGCGCTGTACTGCCAGGAGCCCGCTCGATGACAGCGTCCTCGTCGCCACGCGTCACCATCAAGGACGTCGCCGCGCGCGCCGGTGTGTCCAAGGGGGCCGTGTCACTGGCCTTCAACCGCAAGCCCGGGCTGTCGGAGGCGACCCGGGACCGGATCTTCGCGGCGGCGCTGGAGCTCGGCTGGGAGCCGAACCTCACGGCCCGGTCGCTGTCGAGTTCGCGGGTGGACGTGGTGGGGCTCGCGATCTGCCGGCCGGCGCGGATGCTGGGGCTGGAGCCGTTCTACATGGAGTTCGTCTCCGGGGTGGAGAGCGTGCTGACCGAGCACTCCTGCTCGCTGCTGCTGCGACTGGTGCGCACCGTCGAGGAGGAGGTGGGGCTGCAGGAGTCCTGGTGGCGGGGCCGGCAGATCGGCGGGTCGATCCTGGTGGACTTCCGGGCCGACGATCCCCGGGTGGCGGCCGCCGAGCGGCTCGGGATACCGGTGGTGGCGGTCGGGCACCCCTCGCTGACCGGGAGCCTGACGTCCGTGTGGACCGACGACGCGACGGCGGTGACGGAGGCGGTGCGGTATCTCGCGGCGCTGGGGCACCGCCGGATCGCCCGGGTCGGCGGCGCGGCCTCGCTCGGGCACACGATGATGCGGACGGCGGCCTTCGACGCGGCGGCGCGGAGTCTGGGGCTGGCCGGGGCGTGGCAGGTCGCCACGGACTACTCCGGCGAGGCGGGAGCGCGGGCGACCCGGTCCATGCTGACCGCCGCCCCGCCGGACCGGCCGACGGCCATCGTCTACGACAACGACATCATGGCGGTGGCCGGACTGGCGGTGGCCGCCGAGATGGGGCTCGGGGTGCCGGGCGACGTCTCCCTGCTGGCCTGGGACGACTCCCAGCTGTGCCGGCTCACCCATCCGACGCTCTCCGCGATGAGCCATGACGTGCACGGATTCGGCGCGGAGGCGGCGCGGACACTGTTCGGGGTGATCACCGGGACGGGCCCGGGATCGCATCCGGTGCCGACGCCGGTGCTGACGCCACGGGGCTCGACGGCGCCGCCGCGCGGCTGAAGGCTGGATGATCGCGGGGTGATCGCCGACGCGTCCGGGGTGTGACCTTCGCCGCTTGGCCCTCCCGGACTGGGCAGCTACGTTACCCATAAGTAGCATGGGTTCTGAGCGCGCGCTCAGCGCTTGCGTGTCGCAGCAGTGCCATCCCGCACCTGGAGGAGAGCCATCGTGCCTCGTACCGTCAGGGACGTCGTCTTCGTCGACGGCGTCCGTACCCCGTTCGGCAAGGCGGGCCCGAAGGGCATCTACCACGAGACCCGCGCCGACGACCTCGTCGTGAAGGCGATCCGGGAGCTGCTGCGCCGCAACCCCGGTCTCGACCCCAAGAAGATCGACGAGGTCGCCATCGCGGCGACCACGCAGATCGGTGACCAGGGCCTGACCATCGGCCGCACGGCCGGCATCCTCGCCGGTCTGCCGCAGTCCGTGCCGGGTTACTCCATCGACCGGATGTGCGCGGGCGCCCTGACCGCCGTCACCACGGTCGCCGGCTCCGTCGCCTTCGGCGCGTACGACATCGCCATCGCCGGCGGCGTCGAGCACATGGGCCGTCACCCGATGGGCGAGGGCGTGGACCCCAACCCGCGGTTCGTCAGCGAGAAGCTGGTCGACGAGTCCGCGCTGTTCATGGGCATGACCGCGGAGAACCTGCACGACCGCTACCCGCACATCACCAAGCAGCGCGCCGACGAGTACGCCGTGCGCTCCCAGGAGAAGGCCGCCAAGGCGTACGCCAACGGCAAGATCCAGGCCGACCTGGTGCCGATCTCGGTGCGCCGCACGAACCCGGAGGCCGGTGAGACGGGCTGGGGCCTGGTCACCGCCGACGAGCCGATGCGCCCGGGGACGACGCTGGAGAACCTCTCCGGTCTCAAGACCCCGTTCCGTGTCCACGGCCGGGTCACCGCCGGCAACGCGGCCGGTCTGAACGACGGCGCGACCGCTTCCCTCATCGCGTCCGAGGACTTCGCGCGCGAGAACAACCTGCCGGTCAAGATGCGCCTCGTCGCGTACTCCTTCGCGGGCGTCGAGCCGGAGGTCATGGGCTACGGCCCGATCCCGGCCACGGAGAAGGCCCTCGCCCAGGCGGGCCTGTCCATCTCCGACATCGGTCTGTTCGAGATCAACGAGGCCTTCGCCGTCCAGGTCCTGGCCTTCCTCGACCACTACGGCATCGCCGACGACGACGAGCGCGTCAACCAGTACGGCGGCGCGATCGCCTTCGGCCACCCGCTGGCCTCCTCCGGCGTCCGTCTGATGACGCAGCTGGCCCGCCAGTTCGAGGAGCAGCCGCAGGTCCGCTACGGCCTGACGACCATGTGCGTCGGCTTCGGCATGGGCGCGACGGTCATCTGGGAGAACCCGCACTTCGACGGAGGCGACAAGTGAGCACCACCGAACTCCTGAAGCGGGCGGCCGAGTTGTTCCCGGACGAGGTCGTCACCCAGGCTCACGTACGCCACCTGGACCTGCCGTTCGGCGCGGGGCGCTTCGCCCTGATCACGCTGGACAACGGTTTCGACCACACCAAGCCGACCACCTTCGGGCCGCAGTCCCTCGCGAACCTCGACGTCGCGATCGACCAGGTCGAGCAGGAGGCCAAGGCGGGCGAGATCGTCGGCGCCGGCGTCACCGGCAAGCCGTTCATCTTCGCGGTCGGCGCGGACCTCAAGGGCGTCGAGCTCCTCAAGGAGCACAAGGACGCGCTCGCCATCGGCAAGGGCGGGCACGAGGTCTTCAAGCGTCTGGCGGGCCTCGCGGTCCCGACCTTCGCGTACTACAACGGCGCGGCGATGGGCGGCGGCGTCGAGGTCGGTCTGCACTGCAAGTACCGCACTGTCTCGAAGGCGCTTCCCGCGTTCTCCCTGCCCGAGGTCTTCCTCGGCCTGGTCCCCGGCTGGGGCGGCTGCACGCTGCTGCCGAACCTGATCGGCGCCGACAAGGCCGTCTCGGTGATCATCGAGAACAGCCTCAACCAGAACAAGCAGCTGAAGGGGCAGCAGGTCTTCGACCTCGGCATCGCCGACGCCCTCTTCGAGGGTGCGGACTTCCTGGAGCAGTCGCTGATCTGGACGGCGAACGTCCTCAAGGGCGACGTCGAGGTCGAGCGTCCGGTGATCGACCGCGGTGAGGCCTGGGACCAGGCCGTCGCGCGCGGCCGGTTCGTCGCCGACTCCAAGGTGCACGGGGCGGCCCCGGCCGCGTACCGCGCGCTGGACATCATCGCCGCCGCGAAGAACGGCGACCTGCAGCAGGGCTACGACGCCGAGGACCTCGCGCTCGCCGACCTGATCATGGGCGGCGAACTGCGCTCCGGCATCTACGCGTTCAACCTGGTGCAGAAGCGCGGCAAGCGCCCGGCGGGCGCCCCGGACAAGAACCTGGCCCGCCCGGTCACCAAGGTCGGCGTCGTCGGCGCGGGTCTGATGGCCTCGCAGCTCGCCCTGCTGTTCCTGCGCCGCCTGGAGGTGCCGGTCGTGCTGACCGACATCGACCAGGAGCGCGTCGACAAGGGTGTCGGCTACGTCCACGCCGAGATCGACAAGCTGCTCGGCAAGGGCCGGATCAACCAGGACAAGGCCAACCGCCTCAAGGCGCTGGTCTCGGGTGTCCTGGACAAGGCCGAGGGCTTCGCGGACGCGGACTTCATCATCGAGGCCGTGTTCGAGGAGATCGGCGTCAAGCAGCAGGTGTTCGCGGAGGTCGAGGCGGTCGCCCCGGCGCATGCGATCCTCGCCACCAACACCTCCTCGCTGTCGGTCTCCGAGATGGCGTCGAAGCTGAAGAACCCCGAGCGGGTCGTGGGCTTCCACTTCTTCAACCCGGTCGCGATCCTGCCGCTGCTGGAGATCGTGCGGGGCGAGGCGACCGACGACGCCTCGCTGGCCACCGCGTTCGCCGTCGCCAAGAAGCTGAAGAAGACGGCGGTCCTGGTGAAGGACGCCCCGGCGTTCGTCGTGAACCGCATTCTGACCCGTTTCATGGGCGAGGTGCAGAACGTCATCGACGAGGGCACCTCGGTCGAGGTGGCGGAAAAGGCGGTGGAACCGCTCGGCCTGCCGATGTCGCCGCTGGTCCTGCTGGAGCTGGTCGGTCCGGCGATCGGTCTGCATGTCTCGGAAACGCTCAACCGGGCGTTCCCGGACCGTTTCACGGTCTCCCCGAACCTCGCGGCCGTCGTCAAGGCGGGCAAGCGCGGTTTCTACGTCTACGACAGCGGCAAGCCCGAGCTGGACCCCGAGGTCGCCGCGCTCCTGAAGCAGGGCGACAACGCCCTGACCGAGGAGCAGGTGCGGGCGCGTGTCCTGGACGCGGTGGCGCAGGAGATCGGGCTCATGCTCGACGAGGGCGTCGTCGCCGAGGCGCAGGACATCGACCTCTGCCTGATCACGGGCGCCGGCTGGCCCTTCCACCTGGGCGGCATCACGCCGTACCTGGACCGCGAGGGTGTCTCCGAGCGCGTGAACGGCAAGAAGTTCCTGGCGCCGGGCGTCGCGTCGGTTCCGGCGTAACCGTTTGCCCAACGCATGACAGTGGGCCTCCGCCGCTCGGCGGAGGCCCACTGTCATGCGTCCGGTCACGTTCAGCGCCGCGCGATCGCCGGTCGTGGCCTTGTAGTTGACGGTGACCGCATGGACCGTCGGCGATGTGCCGTAGAACGAGGCCGGCGCACGGTCACACCGTCCGCCAGGCCGTCAGGGCCAGGCCCGGCTCATCCTTGCGGCGGGTGAGCCGCAGGTCGCCGGTCGACGGGGACAGGGTCGCGGCGACGACCCGGTCCTCGTGGTCCTTCGCGAGCGCCACCACGGCGTCGGCGGGCAGCGCGGGGCCCGACTCGGCCCACCAGGCGCCGGCGGACTCCTGTTCGGTCGGGTACGCGGCGAAGGCGACGCGGCCGCTCGCGGAGCGCTGGGCGAGCAACGTGCAGTCGTGGCCGTCGAGTTCGGTGCGGATCGCGGCGACCGGACCGGGTCCGGCGGCGGCGAGCACGGGGACGGGCTCACCGCCGGGACGCCAGGCGCACACGTCGCCGGAGTCGTCGGTGTAGAAGAGGGTGGTGTGTTCCGGGGAGGTGGCCAGCGCCCGGAGCGTGCCCGGCCGGACCGACGCCTTGAGGGGCTCCTGCAGCACCGGCTGGGCGCCCGGCGTCTCCTGCCGCCAGTGCAGGATCCCGTCGGCGACGGCCGCGTACGCCGCGACGCGGCCGGACTCCGTCGTCACCGCGACGGGCGGTCCCTCGACGCCCTGTCCCTTCAGGTCGCGCCACGGGTCCCAGCCGCCCTTCTCCTTCTGGGCGACCATGCACAGTCCCGTGCCGATGTTGCGCACGAAGACGTGCGCGCGCCCCTGGGCGTCCACGGCGACGGCGGGCGTGCCGGTGCGGTGGCCCTTCTTGTTGGGATGGCCGATGGGCGCCCAGTCCAGGGCGGACAGCAGCGGCCGGTAGTGCGTGGAGTGCACGAGGGCCGCCTCGCCCTGCACGGTGGGCCGCCAGGAGGCCAGATGGGCGTATCCGTCGGCGCCGAGGCCGACGGCGAGCACCCGCTGCACCTTCTGGTCGCCGCCCACCGGGCGCGGCGCCTCCCAGGGGCCGCCGGGGAGGCGCTCGGCCCGGCACAGGACCGCGTCGTCCGACATCAGATAGACACCCAGCCGCCCATCGCGGCCACGTATGAGCCAGTCGCCGTTCACCCGGTCACCTTATGTCGGGGTCGGTGCGGCCCCTGGGTGCGGGTCCGGCCGGTGGGGCCGCCCGTGCGACCCTGGGGTCCATGGACGGTTCCCTGGACGGCTCCCCGGACGACGGCGCCCGGCTGCTTGTGATCGTCGACGCGGCGAACGTCGTCGGGTCGGTGCCCGACGGGTGGTGGCGGGACCGGCGGGGCGCGGCCGAGCGGCTGCGCGACCGGCTGGCCGCCGTCGGGCTGCCGGGGCACTCCGGGCCCGAGGAGATCGTCCTCGTCGTCGAGGGCGCGGCCCGCGGGGTGGAGCCGGTGCCCGGCGTACGGGTGGAGGCGGCGTCCGGCAGCGGGGACGACCGTATCGTCGAGCTGGTCGCCGAGGCCGGCGGGCGCTCCCGGCTGGTCGTCACGGCCGACCGCGAGCTGCGGCGCCGGGTGACGGAACTGGGCGCTGACGTCACCGGCCCGCGCGCGGTCCGGGGCTGAAGCGGTAGCGGGGCTGAAGCGGTAGCGGGGCTGAAGCGGTACGGCTTCGCAGCCGGCCCCGGCGGGCGGTGCGGGGCCGGCTGCGAAGCCGTCACACGGTGTCGTCGCGGTCGGGTCCGGCGACCTCGTCCACGGATGTCTCCTCGTGGCGTCCGAGTCGGCTGTGGGAGCGGCCGTAGAGGAAGTA
Source organism: Streptomyces sp. NPDC031474 (assembly GCF_055581185.1). NCBI lineage: Bacteria > Bacillati > Actinomycetota > Actinomycetes > Kitasatosporales > Streptomycetaceae > Streptomyces > Streptomyces sp. NPDC031474. Next base: position 353,570 of record NZ_JBVIJX010000013.1, on the reverse strand, counting down.
CACGAAGAACCCGACGACCATCCAGATGCCGAACCGCAGCCAGGTCTCGGCGGGCAGGTTGAGCATCAGCCACAGTGAGGCGCACACCGACAGGATCGGGATGACGGGCACCCATGGGGTGCGGAAGGCGCGGTGCAGATCGGGGCGGGACCTGCGCAGGATGATCACGCCGATCGCGACGACCACGAAGGCGAACAGGGTGCCGATGTTGACCAGTTCGGCGAGTTCGCTGAGGCTGGTGAAGCCGGCCAGGATCGCGATGAGCACGCCGAGCAGGATGGTCGGCCGGTGCGGGGTCCTGAACCGCGGGTGGACGTGGGAGAAGAAGCGCGGCAGAAGTCCGTCGCGGCTCATCGCGAAGAAGACCCGGGTCTGGCCGAGGAGCAGGATCATGCAGACCGTCGTCAGGCCGACGGCGGCGCCGAAGCTGATGAAGCCGGCGAACCAGGGGTGGCCGGTGGCCTTGAAGGCGTCGGCGAGCGGGGCGCTCACGGACAGCTTGGTGTAGTGCTCCATCCCGGTGACGACGATCGACACGGCGACGTACAGGATCGTGCAGATGACGAGGGAGCCGAGGATGCCGCGGGGCATGTCGCGCTGCGGGTTCTTGGTCTCCTCGGCGGCGGTGGCGACGACGTCGAAGCCGATGAAGGCGAAGAAGACGACGGAGGCGGCGGTGAAGATGCCCATCACGCCGAAGTTGGAGGGCGCCCAGCCGAACATCAGCTGGATGAGCGGGGACTGCAGGCTGTTGCCGGCCGGGACCTTCTCCGCCTTGGGGATGAACGGGTGGTAGTTGTCGCCGTGGATGAAGAAGGCGCCCGCGACGATCACGGTCAGGACGACGGTCACCTTGATGGCGACCACGACGGAGGTGACCCGCGCGGAGAGCTTCGTGCCGACCACGAGGATGGCGGTGAGCACCAGGACGAGGGCGGCGGCGAGGATGTCGAAGCCGAAGCCGTGGGCTCCCTCTCTTCCGCTCAGCGCCGCCGGCAGGTGCCAGCCGGCGTTGTCCAGCAGCGAGGCGACGTACCCGGACCAGCCGACGGCGACCACCGCCGTGCCGAGCGCGAACTCCAGGACCAGGTCCCAGCCGATGGTCCAGGCGGGCAGTTCCCCGAGGGAGGCGTACGAGAACGTGTACGCGGAGCCGGCCACCGGGACGGTGGAGGCGAACTCGGCGTAGCAGAGCGCGGCGAGCGCGCAGGCGACCCCGGCCGCGACGAAGGCCAGGGCGACGGCGGGACCGGCGTTGTTCTTGGCGACGGTGCCGGTGAGGACGAAGATGCCGGTGCCGATGATGACACCGACGCCGAAGACGGTCAGATCGAGCGCGGACAAGGATTTCTTGAGCGCGTGCTCGGGTTCCTCGGTATCGAGGATGGACTGCTCGACCTTCTTCGTCCGGAAGAGGGTGCTGCTCACGGGTACCTCCCACGCTGTGTCGTCCTCGACATGATCGAGAGGGGGCGTGGTACGTATGCCCCGGCGCGAGTGGATTCACGCAAATGGGCCGGTTCCACCACCCTTCGCGGTGGTCGAACCGGCCCGTTCGCAGCAGGCGGGCGGGTCAGTCGCGGGCGGGCTCGACCGAGTCGACCTCGGCGGCGGCGCTGCCGTACCTGCCGTCGAGCCGGGAGACCAGGCCGGTGACCTGGCGGGCGATGTCGGGGGCGGTGAGCCCGATCTCCGTCATCACCTCGGCGCGGGAGGCGTGGTCGAGGAAGCGGGGCGGGATGCCGAAGTCGCGCAGCGGAACGTCGACGCCCGCGTCGCGCAGGGACTGGGCGATCGCCGAGCCGACGCCGCCGACGCGGGAGTTGTCCTCGACGGTGACGACCACGCGGTGGCGCTCCGCGAGGGGCGCGAGGGCCTCGTCGACGGGCTTGACCCAGCGCGGGTCGACGACCGTGGTGGTGATGCCCTGCCGGTCGAGGAGGGTCGCGATCTCCAGGCACATCGGGGCGAGCGCGCCCACGGAGACCAGCAGCACATCCGGGGCGCCGGTGCCGCTCTCACGCAGCACGTCCATGCCGCCGACACGCCCGACAGCGGGTACGGCGGGGCCGACGGCGCCCTTGGAGAAGCGGACGACGGTCGGCGCGTCCTCGACCGCGACGGCCTCGCGCAGCTGGGCGCGGACCTGGTCGGCGTCGCGCGGGGCGGCGAGCCTGAGGCCGGGGACGACCTGGAGGATCGACATGTCCCACATGCCGTTGTGGGAGGCGCCGTCGGTGCCGGTGACACCGGCCCGGTCCAGGACGAACGTCACCCCGCACTTGTGGAGGGCCACGTCCATCAGGACCTGGTCGAAGGCACGGTTGAGGAAGGTGGCGTACACCGCGAACACCGGATGCAGTCCGCCGGTGGCGAGGCCCGCGGCGGAGACGGCGGCGTGCTGTTCCGCGATGCCGACGTCGTAGATGCGGTTCGGGAAGGTGTCCGCGAACTTCTTCAGGCCGACCGGCTGGAGCATCGCCGCCGTGATCGCGACGATGTCCTCGCGCTCCTTGCCGAGCTCGACCATCTCGTCGCCGAAGACGGACGTCCAGTCGGCGCCCGAAACCTTGACCGGCAGACCGGTGTCGGGGTGGATGGGGCCGATGCCGTGGAAGCGGTCGGCCTCGTCCTGGAGGGCGGGCTGGTAGCCGCGGCCCTTCTCGGTGAGGCAGTGCACGATCACCGGGCCGCCGAAGCGTTTGGCGCGGGCCAGCGCGGACTCCAGGGCCTCGATGTCGTGGCCGTCGATCGGGCCGACGTACTTCAGACCGAGGTCCTCGAACATGCCCTGGGGGGCGATGAAGTCCTTCAGGCCCTTCTTGGCGCCGTGCAGGGTCTCGTAGAGGGGCCTGCCTACGACGGGGGTGCGCTCCAGCACCTCCCTGGTGCGGGCGAGGAAGCGCTCGTAGCCGTCCGTCGTGCGCAGGGTGGCGAGGTGGTTGGCGAGGCCGCCGATGGTCGGCGCGTACGAGCGCTCGTTGTCGTTGACGACGATCACCAGCGGGCGGTCGCCGTCGGCGATGTTGTTCAGCGCCTCCCAGGCCATGCCGCCGGTGAGCGCCCCGTCGCCGATGACGGCGACCACATGGTCGTCGCGGTCGAGGATCTGGTTGGCCTTCGCGAGGCCGTCGGCCCAGCCGAGGACGGTGGAGGCGTGACTGTTCTCGATGACGTCGTGCTCGGACTCGCCCTGCGAGGGGTAGCCGGACAGGCCGCCCTTCATCTTCAGCCGGGAGAAGTCCTGTCGGCCCGTGAGCAGTTTGTGCACATAGGACTGGTGGCCCGTGTCCCACAGCACCTTGTCCTTGGGGGACTCGAAGACCCGGTGCAGGGCGATGGTGAGCTCGACCACGCCGAGGTTGGGACCGAGGTGGCCGCCGGTCTTGGACACGGCGTCGACGAGGAAGGTCCTGATCTCCTCCGCCAGCTGGTTCAGCTCCTCCAGGCTGAGCCGGTCCAGATCGCGCGGTCCCCTGATGCGGGTCAGCAGCGGCACCCGTGCCTCCTTGCAGTAAAAGCCGATCGAGCTGTTGCCGGGCTTGTCGAGTCTAATGTTCCGTCCGGGCGGACGGACTCCGGCCCGTGCGTCATAGGTCACGCGAACGGCCGTACCCAGGATGGGGCCTTCCCATGACATGACTGTGCCCGGCATCCGCGGGGATGCCGGGCACAGTCATGGCAACAGGCCAACTAGCCGCGGCCGGCGGCCTTCTGGCTCCGGCGGGAGACGGAGTCGATGACGACCGCGCCGAGCAGCACACCACCGGTGATCATGTACTGGATCGAGGTGTTCATGTTCAGCAGGTCGAGGCCGGTCTGGATGGACTGGATGACCAGCATGCCCAGGAGGGCGGACCAGACGGTGCCACGGCCGCCGAAGAGGCTGGTGCCACCGATGACGGCCGCCGCGATGGCGAGCATCAGGGTGTTGCCGCCGCCGGCGCTCAGCGACGCGCCCGCGGTCTGGCCGGCGAAGAACATGCCGCCGACCGCCGCGAAGCCGCCGGAGATGGCGAAGACGGTGATCCGGATCATCGGCACGTTGATACCGGCACGGCGGGCGGCCTCGATGCCGCCGCCGACCGCGAACACCTTGCGGCCGTACGTCGTACGACGCAGCACGAAGTCCACGATCACCAGCGCCGCCAGGAAGATCACCAGCGAGTTGGAGACACCCGAGGCGTTGTTCAGCACGGCGGCGGACACGAACGCGGCGACGGCGAGGGCGCCGACGCGCAGCAGGATCTCGCCGGTCGCGCGGAACGGCACGCCCGCGGCCCGGCGGCGGCGCTGCTCACCGAAGTTGCCCACCAGGGACAGCACGACGGCGAGTCCGGCCAGGATGTAGGCGCCGATGATGGCCTGGTCCATGAAGAAGGAGTTCTGGCCGAGCAGGTGGATCGGGCCGGAGTCCGACGGCAGGTTGATCGTGCCGCTGGAGCCGAGCAGCCACAGCATCAGACCGTTCCAGCCGAGGAAGCCGGCCAGGGTCACCACGAAGGCCGGTACGCCGATCTTCGCGAAGAACCATCCGTGCAGGGCGCCGATGCCGATGCCGGTGATGATCGTCAGGACCAGCGACAGCCATGGGTTCACGCTGTGGTCGGTCACGAAGACGGCGAACAGCGCGGACGCCAGACCGCTGACGGAACCGACCGACAGGTCGATCTCGCCGAGCAGCAGCACGAACACCAGGCCGATGGCGAGCATACCGGTGGCCGACAGGAAGTAGCTGACGTTGGAGAGGTTGTCGGCGCTGAGGAAGCGGTCGTTCTTCAGCTGGAAGATGGTCCAGATGATGATCAGACCGAGGACGACCGGGATCTGGCCCAGCTCGCCGCCCTTGACCTTGCGCTTGAACTCGGTGAGGTAGCCCTTGAGGCCCTCTTCACGGACCAGCAGACGCGGGTCGACGACGGTGACCGGCGCGGCGGTCGGGTCGTCGGCGGGGGCGACCGTGGTCTGGTCCTCGACGACGCCGTCGGTCTTGACGGCCTTCGTCGCGGTGTCGGTCTTCTCCGTCTTCGCGGCCTTCTCGGGCTCGGTCTTGGACGTGTCGCTCACTTTGCCGCCTCCGCGGTGCGACGCCCCGCACGACGGGTCACGGCGTTGTCCGTGGCACCCGTGATCGCGGCGATGATCTCTTCGTGGCTGGTGTCCTTCACGGGGAAGGAGCCGTTGTTCTTGCCCAGGCGCAGGACGGCGACGGTGTCCGCGACCGCCTTGACGTCGGCCATGTTGTGGCTGATGAGGATGACGCCGAGGTTGCGCTCGCGCAGCCGCTCGACGAGGTCGAGGACCTGCGCGGTCTGCTCGACGCCGAGGGCGGCGGTGGGCTCGTCGAGGATGACGACCTTCGGGTCGCCGATCAACGCGCGGGCGATGGCGACGACCTGGCGCTGACCACCGGAGAGGCTCGCGATCGGGATGCGGACGCTCGGGATGCGGATGGAGAGCGTGGACAGCAGCTCCCGGGAGTTCTTCTCCATCGTCACCTCGTCGATGACGCCGCGGCGCAGCAGCTCACGCCCGAGGTAGAGGTTGCCGACCACGTCGAGGTTGTCGCACAGGGCGAGGTCCTGGTAGACGGTCGCGACGCCGAGTCCCTGGGCGTCGTGCGGCTTGTTGATGCTGACGGGCTTGCCCTCCCACTCGATGACGCCCTCATCGATGGGGTGAACACCCGCGATCGTCTTGACCAGGGTGGACTTTCCTGCGCCGTTGTCGCCCACCAGGGCGACCACTTCTCCGGCGTGGACCTCCAGTTCGACGTCGGTGAGTGCCTGCACCGCACCGAATCGCTTGGAGACTCCGCGCAACGCCAGCACGGGCGTAGCGGACACGTGAACCATCTCCTTCGCCGCCTGACCGGCGGGGATGCCGCGCGCAAAGACAAGGCGCGGAGGGATGTGGGTGACGCGCGTGGAACGCGGTGTCACCGCACGAGGTTTACAAGATGAACATGCGCGAATCCGCTGCACTTGGCAACGGTTCCGTCCGACGCCCGTCCCGGCAGCGGGGTGTGAAGGTGGGACGGGCGTCGGAGGGGTCTCGCGGGACCGCCGGGGCGGTCGGCGGGACCCGAGGGCCGCTGCTGAGGCACGCCTTCGCGGGCGGCTCGCAAGGACCCTCGGGACCGGGGCGCCTACTGGATGCCGGCGGCCTTGCAGGCGGCGGCGTACTGGGCGGTGCAGATGTCCGCGGCGGTGTAGAAGCCGTCCTTGATCACGGTGTCCTTGATGTTGGCCTTGGTGACCGACACCGGGGTCAGCAGCTGCGAGGGCACCTTGTCGCCGGAGCCGCTGGTCAGCGTGGTCGGGGCCAGGGACTTGATGTCCTTGCCCTCCAGCAGGTTGACCGCGATCTGGGCGGCGGTCTCGGCCTCGACCTTGTAGGTCTTCATGATCGTGGCGGACTGGGTGCCGGCCACGATCCGCTGGATGGCGGCGAGTTCGGCGTCCTGACCGGTCAGCGGGATGCTGCTGATCTTCGCACCCTTGAGGGTGTTGGCGATGCCGCCGGCCATGCCGTCGTTGGCGGAGTAGACGCCCGCGATGTTCTTGGCGCCGAGCTGGGTGATCGCCGCGGCCATCTTCTGGGCGGCGACCGTGTCCTTCCAGAGGCCGGACTGCTCGTAGGCGATGTCGACCTTGCCGTCGAGGACCTTGTGCGCGCCTTCCTTGAACTGGGCGGCGTTGGGGTCGGCGTCGTCACCGTTGATCATGACGACCTTGGACTTGGGGGTCGCCTTGGCGCCGAGGGCGTCGAGCAGGGCCTGGCCCTGGAGCTCGCCGACCTTGACGTTGTCGAAGGAGACGTAGGCGCTGACCGGGCCCTGGGCGAGGCGGTCGTACGCGACGACCTTGACGCCCTTGTCCACGGCGGACTGGATCGAGGACTTGATCGCGGCGGAGTCCTGGGCGGAGATCACGATGACCTTCACGCCCTTGGTGACCATGTTGCTGACCTGCTGGGCCTGCTTGGCCGGGTCGGCCGCGGCGTTCGCGTACTCGAGCTTGCACTCGGCGCAGAGCGCCTTGACCTTGGCGTCGAAGTACGGCTTGTCGAACTTCTCGTACCGCGCGGTGACGCTGTCGGGGAGCAGCAGGCCGACGGACTTGTCGCCCGAGCTGCTGCTGCCGGGGTCGCTCTTCTTGTCGTCGCCCGCCTTGCCGCAGGCGGCAATCGACAGCGCCATGGACACGGCGGTGGCGCCGATCACGACTCTACGCATCGTTGCGTTCATGTGGGGTGTGCCTCCCTGACAGGGCCGCAACGCTGCGGCCGAGGTGGCTGGAAGTCAACTCGGCCACACGTGCGACGTCAAGAAGTAAATACTTAACGAGATGGCAACGACGTCATTCGTTCTCTAAGTGAAGGCAGGTGTCGCCGCGTGCAGAGTGCTGTCCAAAAGGGTTGAATCGCCCATCTCGCTCAGTGCGAGAGCGAGCGCTCCGAGCACCTCCGCACGGCCGCCAAGTGCCCCCGGGAGAACGGAGAGTTGACGCGCCGCACTCGGGATCGCGTAGCGGCCGACGGACTCCCTTATCGGCCCGAGCACCAGCTCACCGGCCTCGGCGAGATCACCGCCCAGGACCACCCGGCTCGGGTTCAGCAGGTTGCAGAGATTGGCGACTCCACTGCCGACATGGCGGCCGACGTCGGCGATCACCCGACGGCAGCCCGGGTCTCCGTCCCTGGCCAGCCGCACGACGCCTTCCATCGTCAGGTCCGTGCCGTGACTGGACTGGAGCAGCGGCAGCACATAGCGCGCGGCCGCGAAGGTCTCCAGGCAGCCCCGGTTTCCGCAGCGGCAGACCGGGCCGGATTCATCCAGAGTAATATGTCCGATTTCCCCCGCCGTTCCGCCGGGGCCCCGGTAGATCTTCCCGTCGATCACCAGACCTGCGCCGACACCGCTCGCGACCTTGATGTAAGCAAGATCACGTACGCCTCTGCCGCTGCCCCAGACCATCTCGCCGAGGGCGCCCAGGTTGGCGTCGTTGTCCACGTGCACCGGGACCCCGAGCCGGCCTCGCATCTCCTCGGCGGGCCTGGTGCCGATCCAGCCGGGCAGGATGGCGGAGGAACCGAGTGTGCCGGACTCCAGATCGATCGGCCCGGGCACGCCGAGACCGACTCCCGCGACCTTCGTACGGTCCACCCCGGTAGCCTCGATCAGCCGGGTGACCAGCTGTTCCGCCCGGTCGAAGCCCTGGGTCGAGGAGGCGTCCACATCCAGCGGCTCGGACTCCTCGGCGAGGACCTGGTGGGCCAGGTTGCCCACGGCGACGCGCAGGTGGGTATGGCCGAAATCGACCCCGATGACGATGCCCGCGTCGCCGCTCAGACTGACACTGCGGGCCCTGCGTCCGCCGGCCGAGGTGGGCGTCACCTCGACGGTGCCGCCTTCCTTCAACTCGCGCACGATGTTGGAGACGGTCGCGGCGGACAGACCGGTCGTACGGGCGATCTCCGCCTGCGTGAGGGACCCGGCCAGACGCACGGCGCGTACGACTCGCTCCAGGTTGGCTCGGTGCAGCGACGACTGCGACCCCGGAGTCTCCACGACGACCTCCTGCGCACGGGGCCGCTTCGATGAGACCCCGTCTATGTCCAACTAGTGAACTCTAAGCTGAGCTGTTCGGGTCCCCTCCCGTCAAGAGGTTGAACAGTATCCGTGCGCTTGCGGAGGGACACGGAGGGTGGCGGGACCGGGGGTGGCGGGGCGTGTGGAGCCGGGTGCGGGGCGTGGCGGGCGGGGTCGGGCGGGGTCGGGTGATCAAGGCGCGGTCGGTTGCCGCATGTTCCCCGGCGGCGGCGCCGTGCGCCGGTGCGTCGGGCGACATCGGACGGTATGTACGGCGTGGTCGGCGCTGACGGCGCTGACGGCGTGGCCGCAGGTACGGCACTGACGGCGCGGTCGAGCGGACGGCGCGGAACGGAGGCGGGCCTGCGCGGCAGTCCCGTGACAGGGATGTCCGCGCAGGCCCGAGGAACCTGTGGACGGTCGGGGGCGGTGCCCGTGCTCAGGTCCCGCGACTACTTCAGCGCCCCCGCGGTCAACCCCTGCACCACCTGCCGCTGGAAGACGATGTACGCGGCCAGCACGGGCAGCATCGCCATCACCAGACCTGCGAAGAGGCCCGACCAGTCGCCCTTGTAGCCCTGGCTGACGGCCAGTTGGACCAGTCCCTGGGTGAGGACGTGCTTGTCGGGGTCGGTGTTGAGGACCGTGGGCAGCATGTACTGGTTCCACTGGCCCAGGAAGTTGAAGATGCCGACGCTGATCAGACCTGGCTTGGCCATGGGCAGCATGATCTGGAAGAACGTGCGGCTGTGTGAGGCGCCGTCCACGAAGGCCGCCTCCGCCACCGACGTCGGCAGGGTGCGGAAGAACGCCGTCAGGAAGAACACCGTGAACGGCAGCGAGTAGGCGATGTAGACGAGGATCAGGCCGTGGAGGGAGTTCAGCAGGCCCATGTTGTTCACGACGTAGAACAGCGGGACCAGGGCCAGCATGATCGGGAAGCTCATGCCGCCGACGAAGAGGTAGTAGATGAAACGGTTTCCGGGGAAGTCGAAGCGCGCGAGGACGTAGGCCGCCATGGAGCCGAGGACCAGGGTTCCGATGAGTGAACCGCCCACCACCAGCACGGTGTTGAGGAAGTAGTCGCTCATGTTGGCCTCGGTCCAGGCCCGCGACCAGTTGTCGAAGTGCAGCTTGTCCGGCAGCGACCAGGGCGAGCCGAAGATGGAGCCGTCGTCCTTGAAGGAGGTCATCACGGCCCACAGCAACGGCAGCACGACCATGATCGCCCAGAGGACCAGGATGCCGTGGGAAAAGACGTTGAGGACTTTTCCCTCCGTTTTCTTCTCCGCGGGCGGCTTCCCGAACGCCGGGTCGACCTTCGTGACCCGGACGCCGGAGCCCGGCTCGGCCGGCCGGGGCGCGGGGGGTTCTGTCGTCTTCAATTCAGTACTCCAGCCGCTCGCGCCGCCCCAGCCGCATCACGACCGCGGCGAAGGCCAGCGTCACGATGAGCAATGCGACGCCGATGGTGGTGGCGTAGGCGGCCTGACCGTCCCGGAACGCCTTCTGGTACACGTACAGGACCATGACGGTGGTCGAGTAGTCGGGGCCGCCGGGGCCGGTCGTCATGATCTGCACGACCGCGAACGACTCGGCGCCGAGCGCGAGGATGCCCATGTAGACCCAGCCCGACTGCACCGTGTCCCAGAGCAGCGGCAGGGTGATCCGGAAGAACGTCGCCGACCGGCTCGCGCCGTCCAGCAGCGCGGCCTCGTACAGGTCCGCCGGGATGGAGGCCATGCCCGCCGAGAACAGGACGACGAAGAAACCGACCGTGGACCAGAGGAGCACCGCCATCACACACCACAGCGCGAGGTCCGGATCGCCCAGCCAGAGAGGCTGGACGCCGTCCAGTCCGATCCCGCGCAGAAACGAGTTGATCGCGCCGCTGTCCGGGTTGTACGCGAAGGCGAACAGCAGCGCCACGATGGCGATCGACAGCACCTGCGGAAAAAAGTAAACGATCTTATAGAAGGAAGAGCCCCGGACGCCGGAGATCACCGGACCGCCCTTCCTTCTGCGGCCGCCGACATTGATCATGAAGGCGAAGAACAGCGCCAGGCCGATCGTCACCACCGGCAGCACGATCGCGAACAGCAAGCTGTGCTGCAAGGACTTCCAGAAGATCTCGTCGTCCAGCATCCTCCGGTAATTGTCCAGGCCGACCATCTTGAATTCGGGGCTCAGGCCGGTCCAGTCCGTGAACGAGTAGTAGATGGACTGGATGAACGGCCACACCACGAAGAGCCCGTACAGTCCCAGGGGCAGCGCCAGGAACCCCACGATGAACCGGTACTTGCCGTGCTGCATCGCCACTCCGGTGCTTTTATGGATGCTTTGCCGTGATTCTCGCCGTCACTGGTGCTTGTAATGCTTGACCGTCGTGTCCTTGGCGGTTGCGTCGGCGTATCCCTGGATCTTCTTGATCGTCTCGGCGGGGGTGAGCCGGCCGGCCATCATCTCACCGAGACCGGACACGCCGATCTTCTCCTTCTGCAACTGGACATACCAGTCCTGCATCCGCGGATTCACCACGTTGTCCCCGGCCTTCTGCAGTGCCGCGACACCCGACTTGAGACCCGGCGTGAGCGTGATTCCCTCGGTGCCGCCGTTGTACGCGGTCAGCGACTTGACCTTGGCGGTGAAGTTCTTGGACGACGCCTCGCTGAGCATGATGCGCAGTTGTTCCATGCCGCCCGCCGTGTTCTTCGCCTTGGCCGGCACGATGAACGGCTCACCGCCGGAGGCCCAGATGGTGCCGAACGGCATCTTGTCGGAGGAGTCGATGCCGGTGGGCGCGGAAACGGCCAGATCGAAGTCCTTCGGGATGACGTCCGCCGACTCGTTCTCCACCCAGGAGCCGTTGGGGATGAACAGGGCCTTGCCCTTCGCCCACGCGGTCTGCGACTGGATGTGGTCCAGCCCGGGGGTGCCCTGAAGGATGTAACCCTTTTTGTAGAGCTCGTAGTAAGCGTCGAAACAGGCCTTCACCGCAGGGTGTTTCCAGGCGTTCGGCTCCAGGTTGTCGATGGCGTCGAGGACTTCCCGGCCGCCCACCTTGCCGATCATCGGGTACAGCGAGAAGGGGAGGTAGTACGGGTATTTGCCCGCATACGTCCAGCCTGCCATGCCCTTCTTCTTGGCCTTCTCGCAGACCGCGAGCATCTGGTCCCAGGTCTCGGGGTAGGTGGCGTCGAGCGAGTCCAGGGCTTTCTGCGAGTACCAGACGCCGTACACGGTGTAGGCGTAGTACATGATCCAGACCGGGGCGCCGTCGAACTGGCCCATCTCGACGATGCCGGGCCGCAGGGTGTCGCGGACCTTCTTGTTCGGGTCGTCGTAGGACGCGGCATCGAGGAGCGGAGTGAGGTCGGCGAGCTGGTTCTTGCCGACCAGGACGCCCATGTCCATCTGCTCGGCGCCGGAGTTGTCGATCAGGTCGGGCGGGGCGCCCTGGTTGAAACGGGGCTGGAGAGTCGTCTGGATCTTCTGCGTGGCCGAGAACTTCACCTTCGCACCGGGGAAGTCCTTGGTGTAGATCTTGACGGCGTCCTCGGCGTAGGCCTTGCCGAAACCGCCGTCGAACAGGACGAATTCCATCGGGGCGGTTTCGTTGACCGCGAGAGGGTTCTTCGCGGTCTTCTTTCCGGCCTTCGCCTTCTCCTCGTCACCGCCACCGCTGCTGGCGCATGCGGACAGAAAGCTCATCGTGGGGACGGAGATCAGCCCGAGTGCCGCCGACCTCTTGATCAGATCTCGACGGCCGACGCCCACCGAACCGTTGCTCGCCGAGCCGTTGATCTCGGAGCCGTTGATCTCGGAGCCTTTGTGGCCGGAACCGCTGTAGTCGGAACCGCTGTGGTCGGAGCCGCTGTTCTCGGAGTGGGATCCCATGCTCAAGTCCTCGCCTTCTCCAGGACTCAGGCGGTGCACCGGATCCTTCCCGGCACCGCGGTCAGGTCAAGCAGGGTCGTGCGGATCTCGTGGTTTCACGGCGTCGACGGTAACGACCGTAACGGCTGCGTCGACGGTGAATCGCCGACAGGTATAGTCCACTTCGCACCGACGGGGCAAGATCGAATGCAAGGTTGACCATCGGTCTTTTCCGAGTTGAGACCTCCCGGACATATGAACGGCCTGCGGGTGCCATGCCGGAAAAACGCATGACATCAGCCCCCGCTGGCGCAATCAACATCCTTGACATCACCGTCCACTTGGCCCACTACTGATTCCTGCACAACCACGAGGACAACGTTGTCCGGGGCGTTGTCCGGCGCGGGGAGGGTGCTCACGCATGCAGCGGTTCGGACGGTTACGGGCGGTCGTGGTCACGGCCGCTCTGGTCATGACGGTCGGTGCGCAGGGGACGGCGGTCGCGCTGCCGTCGCCGGTCCCGTTCCCCGCCCGGGGGTTCGCCTCGTCCTTCGAGGCGGGTGACCGCGCCCCCGACTGGCAGAGCACCGTCGACAGCGCACCGGACGGCGGCAAGCGGGCCTCGGGGGTCGACGGCGGCTACGGCGGCGGGCTCCCCGGTGAGGTGACCGACCGGGTGACGCAGGTCCGGGCGAGTGCCGAGAACTCGGCCGGCGGCGAGGTGAAGGAGAACCTCGTCGACGGCGAGGAGAGCACCAAGTGGCTGGCCTTCGCCGCCACCGGCTGGGTCGAGTTCGACCTCGACGAGCCTGCGCGGGTCACCGCTTACGCGCTCACTTCCGCCAATGACTTCGCCGAACGCGACCCCGCCGACTGGACCCTCTCGGGCTCGGCGGACGGCGTCTCCTGGACGCCCCTCGACACCCGCTCCGGGGAAGCCTTCGCGGAGCGTTTCCAGACCCGTGCATACAGCCTCGCGGCCCCCGCCGAGTACCGGCACTTCCGGCTGGAGATCACCAGGAACCACGGCGCCGGGCTCGTGCAGCTCGCCGACGTGCGGTTCGGCACGGGCGGGGGCGACGCGCCCGTCCCGCCGGACATGCTCACCGTCGTCGACCGGGGCCCGAGCGGCTCGCCGACCGCGAAGGCGGGCGCCGGTTTCACCGGGCGGCGGGCACTGCGCTACGCGGGTCGGCACACCGCTGCCGGCCGGGCGTACTCGTACAACAAGGTGTTCGACGTGAACGTCCGGGTCGGTTCGCGCACCCAGCTGGCGTACCGGATCTTCCCGTCGATGGCGGGCGGCGACCTGGACTATGCCGCGACAAACGTTTCCGTGGACCTCGCTTTCACGGACGGAACGTATCTGAGCGGCCTCGGGGCGAGCGATCAGTACGGTTTCCCGTTGTCGCCGCGCGGGCAGGGCACGGCGAAGGTGCTGTACGTCAACCAGTGGAACGACGTCGAGTCGGGGATCGGGGCGGTGGCGGCCGGAAAGACGGTCGACCGGATCCTCGTCGCCTACGACTCCCCCGGCGGGCCTGCGCGGTTCCGGGGCTGGGTGGACGACATCGCGTTGCGCACGGCCGCCCCACAGGCGGTGAAGGCGCATCTGTCGGACTACGCGGTGACCACGCGCGGCACCAACTCCAGCGGGAGCTTCTCGCGCGGAAACACGTTTCCCGCGACGGCCGTGCCGCACGGCTTCAACTTCTGGACCCCGGTGACGAACGCATCCTCGCTGGGCTGGCTCTACGACTACGCGCGGGCCAACAACCCGGACAACCGGCCCACGATCCAGGCGTTCGGCGCGAGTCACGAGCCGAGTCCGTGGATGGGTGACCGGCAGACGTTCCAGGTGATGCCGTCGGCCGCGCCAGGGGTCCCGGACACCGGGCGGACGGCCCGGGCACTGGCGTTCCGGCACAGCGACGAGACCGCCCGCCCGTACTACTACGGGGTGCGTTTCGAGAACGGTCTCACAGCGGAGATGGCGCCGACCGACCACGCGGCCGCCCTGCGCTTCACCTATCCCGGTGCGGACGCGAGCGTCGTCTTCGACAACGTCACCGACCAGGCGGGGCTGACGCTCGACAAGGAGACCGGGGTCGTCACCGGTTACTCGGACGTGAAGTCGGACCTGTCCACGGGGGCCACGCGACTCTTCGTGTACGGCGAGTTCGACGCGCCCGTGACGGACGGGGCATCGAGCGGGGTAAAGGGTTACCTGCGTTTCGACGCGGGCTCCGACCGCACCGTCACCCTGCGGCTGGCGACCTCCCTCATCAGCGTCGACCAGGCCCGCGACAACCTCCGCCAGGAAATCCCCGAGGACACCGATTTCGAGACGGTCAAGTCGCGGGCCCAACAGCAGTGGGACGAGCTCCTCGGCAGGGTGGAGGTCGAGGGTGCGAGCCAGGACCAGCTGACGACGCTGTACTCCAGCCTGTACCGGCTGTACCTGTATCCCAACTCCGGTTTCGAGAAGGTCGGGGCCACGTACCGGTACGCGTCACCCTTCTCGCCGATGCCCGGCCAGGACACCCCGACGCACACCGGCGCGAAGATCGTGGACGGGAAGGTGTACGTCAACAACGGTTTCTGGGACACCTACCGGACGACCTGGCCCGCGTATGCGCTGCTGACGCCCACTCAGGCGGGGGCGCTGACGGACGGGTTCGTGCAGCAGTACAAGGACGGCGGCTGGACCTCACGCTGGTCCTCTCCCGGGTACGCCGACCTGATGACCGGCACGTCGTCGGACGTCGCCTTCGCGGACGCGTTCGTGAAGGGCGTCGGCTTCGACGCCAAGGCGGCGTACGAGGCGGCCCTGAAGAACGCCACGGTCGTGCCCCCGGCGTCAGGGGTGGGCCGCAAGGGCATGGCGACGTCCCCCTTCCTCGGCTACACCAGCACGGCCACGCACGAGGGCCTGTCGTGGGCGCTGGAGGGCTACCTCAACGACTACGGCATCGCCCGCATGGGCCAGGCCCTGTACCGGAAGACCGGGGAGAAGCGCTATCAGGAGGAGGCCGACTACTTCCTCAACCGGGCGCAGGGCTACGTGCACCTCTTCGACACCAAGGCGGGGTTCTTCCAGGGGAAGGACGACAAGGGCGACTGGCGGGTGGCGTCGCAGAGCTACGACCCACGGGTGTGGGGCTACGACTACACCGAGACCAACGGCTGGGGCTATGCCTTCACCGCCCCGCAGGACAGCCGGGGTCTGGCCAATCTGTACGGCGGCCGCGACGGGCTGGCAAAGAAACTCGACGCCTACTTCGCGACCCCGGAAACCGCTTCCCCCGAGTTTGCCGGCTCCTACGGCGGGGTCATCCACGAGATGACCGAGGCGCGGGACGTGCGGATGGGCATGTACGGGCACTCCAACCAGGTCGCGCATCATGCGATCTACATGTACGACGCGGCCGGGCAGCCCTGGAAGGCACAGGCCAAGGCCCGCGAGGTACTCGCGCGGCTCTACACCGGCAGTGCCATCGGTCAGGGCTACCACGGCGACGAGGACAACGGCGAGCAGTCGGCCTGGTACCTGTTCTCCGCGCTCGGTTTCTACCCGCTGGTGATGGGCAGCGGCGAATACGCCGTCGGCTCCCCCCTGTTCACCAAGGCGACCCTGCATCTGGAGAACGGCAGAGATCTCGTGGTCAAGGCCCCGAAGAACAGCGCGAAGAACGTGTACGTGCAGGGCCTGAAGGTCAACGGCCGTGCCTGGACGTCCACTTCGCTCGCCCACTCGCTTCTCGCGAAGGGCGGGGTCCTGGAGTTCGACATGGGGCCGCGGCCCTCGACGTGGGGGGCCGGAAAGAACGCGGCACCGGTTTCGATCACCCGGGACGACAAGACGCCCACACCGCGCACGGACGTGCTGAAGGGCGCCGGCGCACTGTTCGACGACACGTCGGCGACACAGGAAACGGTGTCGGGAACGCTCACCCTGCCGATGACAGCGGGCGCCAAAGCCGTGCAGTACACCCTGACCTCCGCCGATCACACGCAGGCGCCCGGGAGTTGGACCCTTCAGGGCTCCGCCGACGGACGGACGTGGACCGATCTGGACCGGCGCTCCGCCGAGACGTTCCCCTGGGACCGGCAGACCCGGGCCTTCACGATCGCCCGACCGGGCGCATACGGGCACTACCGGCTGGTGTTCGCCGGCGAAACAAGCGGGGCAAGCAGAGGAGGCGGAGGGACCTCGGTAAGCCAAATGCGCCTGGCGGAGGTCGAGTTGTTGTCTTGATCCGGTACCTGCCGGCGATCACCGGCTGTACCGGGCGTCACCCGTGTTCCAGAATGACCGGGCCGCCCGCGAGCGCCGGGCGGTCGGTCATGGAGGGGGAAGCGGTCATGGGCATCATCGGACGGTTCACGGGGCTGCTCGCCGGCGCGGCTCTGGGGGCGGGGGCCTTGTTCGCAACGGCGGCGCCGGCACAGGCGTACAGCCCGAACCCGCAGTTCCACGCCTACTACTACGACACCGACACCTGCCCGTGCAGCGGCGGCAACCTCACCGACCCGTTCGACAACACGACGTTCGCGCAAGACGCCGGCGGCTACGCCGTGAAGATGGAAATGATCAACTCGGGGGCGTTCGTCGGCAAGGTGGAGTTCCACCCGAACGACGAGAAGCTCTGGCTGTACGACACCGCGAACGACGGTGACACGTACTACGTCAAGGTCAGCTACACGTCCGGCGGCACCACCCACAACCTGGGCACCTTCAGCCCGCCCGGGACCACGGCGGTGCTGGACTACGAGGTCGAGGACTTCGACCTCCCCGAAGGCGCTTACGTCGACATTTCCGTCTACGACGACGCCGCGCTCACCGACCTCATCGGCGCCGCGCGGGGCGCCGGCGCGGCCATCGCCTAGGCAGGCCGCGTCACCCGGTCCGCACCGCCCATCCCCCATCGCCGGCCCGCAGCGCCTCGGAGGGACCATGCCACCGACCGTGCCCGTCCTGCCCGACGGCATCGACCCCGCCTGGCTGCCACCGGAGGCGTTCCGACCGCTGGGGACCAGGCGGACACTGGTCCACGGCACGGGACCGCTGGTGGATACCGTGCACGGTGAAGTGGCGTACGCGTGTGGGCGGTTCGGCGGCGCGGTCGTACGGAACTCCTCGGATGAGGAGTCGGGTGACTCCTACGACCTGGTGCTGCGCCTGGCGCGGCCGACAGCAGCTGAGGCGGGTGTCCTCGGGAACATCGGGGATCTCGGTGACGAGGGGTTCGCCTACGAGCGTGCCGACGCAACGGCCACGGTCACGGCGGTCGGCCAACGCGGGCTGCTGTACGGCCTGTTCCACGTCGTAAGGCTCGGGGAAAACGCCTTCCGGGGCTCCCGGGTACGCCAGGTGCACCGCCCCGCGTCGGCGCTGCGGATGCTGGACCACTGGGACAATGTGGCCGTCCACCCGGTCATGGGCCAGGTGGAGCGCGGGTACGCGGGCGGCTCGCTGTTCTGGCGGGACGGAAAGGCCCGTGGGGAGTGGGAGCGTGTACGGGCGTACGGCAGGCTGCTGGCGGCCTGCGGGGTCAACGCCGTCTCGGTCAACAACGTCAATGTGCACGAGGCCGAGGCGCACCTCCTCACCGACCGGATCGACCAAGTCGCCCGGATCGCGGAGGAGTTGCGGCCGTACGGGATCCGGACGCATCTGTCGGTGACCTTCGCCGCGCCCGTCGTGCTCGGCGGGCTGTCCACCGCGGACCCGTTCGAGGGGGCGGTGCGCGAGTGGTGGGCGGAGGCCGTGCGCGGGGTGTACTCGGCGATCTGGGACTTCGGCGGGTTCGTGGTGAAGGCCGACTCGGAGGGTCAGCCGGGCCCGTTCACGTACGGCCGCTCGCACGCGGACGGCGCGAACATGCTGGCCGCGGCTCTCGCACCGTTCGGCGGCACGGTCCATTGGCGGGCGTTCGTGTACAACCACCGGCAGGACTGGCGGGACCGCTCGACCGACCGTGCGCGGGCCGCTTACGACCATTTCGCCCCGCTCGACGGGGAGTTCGCCGACAACGCCGTCCTCCAGGTGAAGCACGGGCCGATGGACTTCCAGGTGCGTGAGCCCGTCTCACCCGTGCTCGGCGCGCTGCCGCGCACACGGGTCGCCGTGGAGGTGCAGGCCACGCAGGAGTACACCGGACAGCAGCAGCACGTGTGTTGGCTCGGGCCGATGTGGAGCGAGGTGCTGCGCTTCCGGCCGGACGGTGAACAGGGCCCGGCTGTCGGGGAATTGACGCGGGGCGGGTTGGTGGCGGTGTCCAATGCCGGCGACGATCCGTTCTGGACCGGGCATCCGCTGGCTCAGGCGAACCTCTACACCTTCGGCCGGCTCGCCTGGCAACCGGACGCCGACCCGCACGACCTCCTGGACGAGTGGATCGCGCTCACCTTCCCGCCCGTGTCCGACCCGGCTGCCCACGAGCGGCTGGCCGCCGGGCTTCGCGCGGTGCTGCACGGCTCCTGGCGGACGTACGAGAAGTACACCGCGCCGCTCGCCGTCGGTTTCATGGTGCAGCCCGGGCACCATTACGGGCCCGGCGTCGACGGCTACGAGTACAGCCCCTGGGGCACCTACCACTTCGCGGACCGGGACGGGATCGGCGTCGACCGGAGCGCGGCGACCGGCACGGGCTACGCGGCGCAGTACGCCAAGCCGTGGGCCAAGCTGTACGAGTCGGTCGTTTCCTGTCCCGATGAGCTGTTGCTGTTCTTCCACCATGTGCCGTACGGGCATGTGCTGAAAAGCGGGAAAACGGTTGTCCAGCATATCTACGACACCCATTTCGAGGGCGTCGAGGAGGCAGAGGAGGCCCGCCGGGTGTGGGCGGGCCTCGCGGACCTGGTGGAACCGGCACGGCACACGCGCGCAGCGGAACGGTACGAGGAGCAGGTGCGCTGCGCACGGGAGTGGCGGGACCAGGTGAACAGCTATTTCCTGCGCAAGTCCGGAGTCCCTGACGAGCGGGGCCGCACGATCCACTGAAGCGGTGGGCCGGGAACACTCACTGGGACCGCAGGATCGCCACGCCCAGCGGGTCCAGGGTCAGGGCCTCGCCCTGGCCGAGTCTTTTGCCGGTGAGGAGATCGGTGGCGGAGGTGTGCGCGGTCAGGTGGGCTGGTTCCCTCGCATGGTTGAGCAGGAAGAGCAGGCGCGTGCCGTCGGGGGCGACCCGGGTGGCGGTCTCCACGGTGCGGTGGTCGGCGTAGGGGCCGATCAGGTCGTGGCGGGCCAGGATCCGGCGGACTATGTGGTCGACGCCGGGCTGGTCGAGGGCGGTCGCCACGTACCAGGCCTCGCCGGCGTCGAAGGCGTTGCGGGTCACGGCCGGGGTGCCCGCGTAGAAGTCGGCGCCGTAGGTGGCGACCGGTTCGGCGCCGCGCAGCTGGACGATCTCGAAGACCAGACGGGCCTGCGTCGTGAGCTCTCCCAGCTGGATGGGCTGTACGACGTCTTCGGGCCGGGCGTCCCACTCGTCGACGCGGATGCCCATGAGGGGGGCCAGTGGGCCGGGGACGTCGGCGAGGAAGGCGCGGTCGTGTTCGTCCGAGCGGGCGGTGAGGAACGTGGCGAGGACGGTGCCGCCGCGCCGGGCCACGGCCTCCAGGCGCTGTGGCAGGTCTTGCTTGACGAGGTGCAGCACCGGGGCGAGGACCACGTCGTACGGGGTGAGGTCGGCGGTCACCGCCACGACGTCCACGTCGGCGCCGGCCTCGCGGGCGGCCCGGTAGTAGGCGTGTACGACATCCGTGTAGCGGACGAGTCGGGAAGGGCCGTCGGAGATCTCCAGGGCCCACCAGCTGTCCCAGTCGAAGAGGAGAGCGGTCCGGGCAGGGGTCCGGGCGCCGAGGGTGACCGCTCCGACCTCGGTCAGCTCCCCTCCCAGGAAGGCGACTTCGCCGAAGACGCGCGTGTCGTCCCGACCCGAGTGTCCGATGACCGCGCCGTGGTATTTCTCGCAGGCGCCGCGTGAGGCGCGCAGCTGGAAGTAGAGGGCGGCGTCCGCGCCGTGGGCGACGGCCTGCCAGGTGGCGAGGCGGAGTTCGCCGGGGCGGCGCAGCGGGTTGACGTCGCGGCAGGCGGTTGTGGAAGGGGTCTGCTCCATCAGCCAGAAGGGGGCGCCGTCCTTGAGGCCGCGCATCAGGTCGTGGGCGAGGGCCGGACGGGAGGGCGGGGCGTCGAGGGGCGGGTAGTTGTCCCAGGAGGCGAAGTCGAGATGGGGCGCCCAACGGTGGTAGTCGAGTGGGCGGTAGGCGCCCATGAAGTTGGTGGTGACGGGCGTGTCGGGGTCGTGGGCGCGGATGGCTTCCTTCTCCGCGGTGAAGCAGCCGAGCAGGGCGTCGGTCATGAAGCGCTGGTAGTCGAGGGTGATGCCCTGGAAGGCGGTGTGGTCGGGGCCGCGCCAGTGCTCGGTGAGGGCGCTCGGCGGCTCGATCTCGTCCCAGTCGGTGTAGCGGTGCGACCAGAAGGTGGTCCACCAGGCGTCGTTGAGGGCGTCGAGGGTGCCGTGCCGGGCGCGCAGCCAGTCACGGAAGTTCTCGGCGCACAGATCGCAGTAACAGACGCCGCCGTACTCGTTGTTGATGTGCCAGGCCAGCAACGCCGGGTGGCGCGCGTAGCGTTCGGCGAGGCGGTCGGCCACGGCCGTGACCAGTCGGCGGTAATTGGGCGAGCTGGGGCAGAAGTTGTGCCGTTGGCCGTATCGATGTCGTCGGCCTTCGAAGTCGGTGCGGTTGACGTCGGGGTGTTTCTTGGCGAGCCAGGGCGGGAGAGCGGCGGTTCCCGTGGCGAGGCAGACATGGCGGCCGTCGGCGGCGGCGCGATCGAGGATGCCGTCGAGGGTCGTGAAGTCGTAGGTGTTCTCGGCCGGTTGGGTGAGTGACCAGCTGAAGACGCCGACCGTGAGGGTGTCGATGCCGGCCTGCGTGAACAGGCGGTGGTCCTCTTCCCAGACCTGCCGCGGCCACTGCTCCGGGTTGTAGTCGCCGCCGTACGGGATCTTGCCGGTGCGCGGGAGTCGGCTGTTGTGTGCGCGGTCGGGAGCGGTCATGCGGTGAAGTCCTCCTGGGTCTCCACGATCACCGGGCGGCTCGACTGCACCAGCGAGAGCAGCAGCGGTGCGGCCAGCAGGACGGGCAGGGCCTCCGTGAGCAGGGCGGTCAGGCCGCCGGTCAGGACGAGCAGAGAGGCCGCGGCGAGGGTGACGCGCCCCCGCCGGAACAGGAAGTACGCGGCCAGGCGGGCGGTGTCGCGGGCGCGGAACGTGAACAAGGAGGTGAGGACGACGGCGTGCGCGCCCCACAGCAGGGACGCCACGCCGATGCCCCCGAGGAGCACCGCCCACCAGCCGGGCAGCCCGGTGGCGGCGAAGTGGGTGAGGCTGAACGCGATCACGGTCAGCCAGGCCAGCAGGGGCGCCCAGAGCTTCAGCGCGGCAAGGGCGTTGAGCCGCCAGCCGCGGGTGTAGACGCGGGCCGGGTGCAGGTCGGTGAGGTCACGGCTGCGGTGGTGCAGGGCGTACAACGCGGCGGAGACGGCCGGGCCGAGCGGCAGCAGACAGACGGCGGCGAGGGGCAGGTTGGCCGGGTCGGGGCCCAGGAAGAACAGGCCGGCCAGGCCTGGAGCGTTCGCCGCGAGGAACAGGGCCTCGACGGTGAGCAGGGTGTGCACCAGGGCGGCGGCGCGGGAGAGGGGCCCGGTGCCCACCCGGGAGGGAAGCGGTCTCGAAGCGCTTACCGGGATCATGTCGCCGGCCCGCCGAAGAGCCGCCGTTCGTCCCACCAGGGCGGGGTCTCGTCGGCGACCGGGGTGAGCTCGACGAGAGTGATCTCGTGGCGGGCCAGGCTGAGGTCCAGCTCGGCGCGCCCCTCCGGCGCGGGCAGCCGCCGGTGGCTGCGGGCGGGCTCGGCGGCCTCGTGCAGGACGTCCAGCTGCCCCGGCTTCGGCGAGCGCGGGCTGCCCATGTGCCGCCAGGCGGTGTAGGCGTTCCCGTGCTCCTCGTCGACGGTGGACCGGCGGACGAAGACCTCTCGCGCCGCGACCGGGAGGGAAAGACGCAGTACATGCCGGTCGGGTCCGGGGGTCTCGCCGGTCGGGTCGACGGGCGCCCAGGCCAACACCGTGACCCGGCCGTCGGGGTGGCGGCTGACTAGGTGGTCGTCGCCGCGCGCCAGCAGGTCGGGCCCCATCCGGGCCATGAACGCGTACAGGTGGTAGGTCGGTTTCCTCACCTGCCGGTGGGTGAGCAGTCCGAAGCCGCCGTGGAAGAGGGCCGTGGGGACGCCGGACTCCTCGAACACGTCGCTGAACGTCCAGTAGGAGAAGGAGTCGGCGAAGTCGCCGCCGTGTGCGAGAACGGGCGCCAGGTAAGCGGCATGGAAGGCGGTGTCGTGGATCGGGTTGACCGGACAGTAGGAGGAATTGAACTCCGTGATGTGGACCGGGAGTCCGGCCAGTCGGGTGCCCTTGAGGCGTTCGCGGGGTGTGGCGAACTGGTCGAGCAGAGAGGACGCCGGGGCCAGCGTCTGGTGGACACCGAACGGTACGTGGTGGGCGGGGCCCGAGGTGTAGGCGTGCTTCGACACGAAGTCGACGGGCACGTCCCGGCCTTCCGCGAACTCCGCGAAACGCTCCAGCCAGTCGTCGGCGCCCGGAGAGATCGCGGGGCCCCCGACCTGGAGACCGGCGTCCACCTCCTTCACGGTGCGCGCGGTGACCTCGTACAGCCGGTGGTACGCCTTTTCGTCCGCGTCCTGCCAGAAGTCGGGCAGGTTGGGCTCGTTCCACACCTCGATGGGCCAGGTGCGGACCTCGTCGAGGCCGTAGCGGTCGACGAGATGGGCCAGGGTCGCGCGGACCAGGTCGGCCCATTCACGGTACGAGCGGGGCGGGGTGACATTGCCTCGCCACCAGAAGACCGTCTGTGTTCCGACGGCCAACTCCTCGGGCATGAAGCCGAGTTCCAGGAAGGGGCGGATGCCGGCGGCCAGATATGCGTCGACGACCTGGTCGACGTAGGTGAAGGAGTGGTGGACGTGGCGGTCGCCCTCGTGGTCGTAGGGGCGGTACACACCCATGCCGTCGCTGAGCAGGCCATGACCGCGGATGTGCCGGAACCCGATGTCCCGCTGGAGCAGGGCGAGGGAGTCCTGGTAGTCGCGGCGCAGGGCGAGGTCGGCTCGCCCCGTTCCGACGCAGAGCCGCCAGGCGTCCGAGAGCGGGCCCGCCGGTTCGGCGGGGACGCTGATCACCCCTTCTCCTTGTTGAAGCGTTCGCGCGCCTTGTTGTGCAGACCGACGAGCTGATCCATGTTCTTGGCCTTCAACTCGGTGACGTAGTCGTCCCATTCGGACAGCGGGCGCTTGCCGAGGGCGAATTTGAGCATGTTCTGGGTGACGTGGTCCCTGAGCGGGGTGTCCCAGAGCGAGGCCTGTTCCTGCTCCACGGACTGCAGCGGGTGGGCCGGGTCGATGGGCAGTTGTCTGTACTGGGCCATGGCGTCCTGGAACTTCTTCTCGTCCGGGCCGAAGGACGAGGAGACGAGCTCCCAGCTGCCGCCGTAGGTGAAGACGCCGTTGAAGAAGCCGTAGTCCTTCTGGAGGTCCTTCGGGGCGTCCGGGTTCGCGCCCATGAGCGAGATGCCGGGCTCAAGCTTGTACTGGCTGCCGGCCTGTGTGTAAGTGACGCCCTGGACGCCCCACTTGGAGAGACGCTGGCCCTCGTCGGAGTACCACAGCCAGTCGACGAACTGCATCATCGCCACGAACGTGTCGCTCTTGACGGCCTTGGTGGAGATCATGACGCCGTTCTCCAGCCGGGCGCCGCCGATCACCACCGGGCCGGCCGGGCCGAGTGGCACCGGCACCATCTCGATCTCCGCTCCCTTGACCTGTCTCTCCAGGTTGTAGCGGTAGTTCTGGACCAGCTCCTGCGGGTTGGCGCTGATGGCAAAGGATTTCTCGCCCAGCAGTTTCTGCACGGCGTCGTCATCGGGCTGCGTGAAGCTCTCCGGGTCCATCAGTTTCTCGGCGACCAGCTTTCTCAGGTATTCGACCACCTGGCGGTAGCCGTCCGTGGCGCCGGTGAAGACGAACTCCCCCGCCTTCGAGTCAAAACTGATGTTGTCGTAGGTCCAGCCGGCCTTCACTCCGTGCGCCTGGCCGAGGTAGCTGAGCAACGCCGCCGCCGGGAACGGGGTGTTGGTGCTCCAACGGTCGGAGAAGGGATATCGGTCCGGGTATGCGGCCTTGATCGCCTTGAAGACCTCGTACACCTGGTCCCAGGTGGTGGGCAGGCTCAGACCGAGCTTGTCGAGGACGTCCGTGCGCAAGGACAGTGAATAGCCGGACTTGACTTTCTCGTGCAGGCCGGGGAGGAGGTAGTACTTGCCGTCGGACTGCCGAATGGAGTCGAGCTCGGGCTCCAGCTTCCACTTTCTGACCTTGTCCTGGAAGTGGGGCATCAGGTGCACGTAGTCGCTGACCGGGAGGATCGCGCCCGACGAGACGAAGGCGGCCTCCGACGGATGGTACGTCTTGGGGATCAGGAACGGGGCGTCGCCCGCGCCGATCAGCACGCTGCGTTTCTTCTCATAGTCACTGAGCGGGACAGCGATCGGTTTCAGGGTGATACCGGTGCGCCTGGTGAGTTCCTTCCAGAACAGCCAGCTGTTCTTCATGGGGTAGCTCGGGTTGTTGTTGTGCAGAATCGAGAAGGACAGCGGTTTCGAGGCCTTGAACTGCTGACCGGCCCGATACTCCTTCATCGCGCCGTTCTGTTTCTTGGAGAGGTCCTTCGAATCCCCTCCGTCCTCACCGCTGCCACAGCCGGTGAGGGTGGCGAGGCCGATGAAGCCCGCCGCGGCCATGATCTGACGCCTGGACAACTGTTTGCCATTCATCACTCAGAACCTCCTGGTACGACGGCTGACCAGCTCCGTTGTTACAGGCCTCTGACGGAGACCGGGGGCTGGGTATGCGGCTCAGCCCTTGACCGCGCCGAGCATCACGCCCGAGACGAAGTAGCGCTGGACGAACGGATACACGCAGAGGATCGGCAGCGACGTCAGCACGATCGTGACCGCCTGGATGTTCGCCCCGACCTGGCTGAGCTGCTCCGTGCCGGCACCGGCGTTGCCGCCCGTGGTGGCGCCGGAGATGAGATTGCGCAGATAGACGGTGGCCGGCATGAGTTCCGCCCGGTCCAGGTACAGGTACGCCGAGAACCAGGAGTTCCAGAACGACACGGAGTAGAAGAGCACCATCGTCGCGATGACGGCTTTGGACAGCGGCAGCACGATCCTGAACAGCACGCCGTAGGTGCTCAGCCCGTCGATCTCCGCGGCCTCCTCCAGTTCGGTCGGCAGGCTCTCGAAGAATGCCTTCATCACCAGCAGATTGAAGACGCTGATCGCGTTCGGCAGGGCGATCGCCCAGACCGAGTTCTTCAGGCCCATGCTGGTGACCAGGACGTAGTTGGGGATCAGCCCGCCGGTGAAGAACATGGTGAACACGGCGACACCGACGAGAAAACCACGGCCTTTGAGGTTTCTCTTCGACAGGACATAGGCGTAACAGGTCGTCAGGACCATGGCGACGACGGTGGAGACGACCGTGTAGAACACGGTGTTTCCGTAGTTTCGCCAGAACATCGAGTCCTGGAAGACGATTCTGTACGTGGTGAGGTTGAACCCCTTGGGCCACAGACTCACCTCACCGGCGCGGATCTGCCGTTCGCCGCTGAACGAGCGGGCGATGATGTTGACGAAGGGATAGAGCGTCACGAGCACGACGAGGGTGAGGACCACCCCGTTGACGCCCTGGAAAACGCGGTAACCGCGCGTGGGCTGGTTCACGGAGGTGCGCGGACGCGGGGTCCGGGGGGTCAGGAGGCTCACCACAGGCTCGTCCCCACCGTGCGTCGCGACACCTGGTTCGCGCCGGTGATCAGCACCAGGCCGATGATCGCTTCGAACAGGCCGATGGCGGCGGCGTAGCTGAAGCTGTTGGACTCGACCCCGGCACGGTAGAGGTAGGTGGAGACCACGTCGGCCGTCGGATAGGTCAGCGGGTTGTACAGCAGCAGGACCTTCTCGAAGCCGACCGCCATGAACGTGCCGATGTTGAGGATCAGCAACGTGATCATGGTGGGCCGGATTCCGGGCAGGGTGACGTGCCAGATCTGCCGCCAGCGGTTCGCGCCGTCGATGCGGGCGGCCTCGTAGAGGTCCTCGTCGATCGTGGTGAGGGCCGCGAGGTAGAGGATCGTGCCCCAGCCGGCCGTCTGCCAGATCTCCGAGCCCACGTAGATCGTGCGGAACCATCCGGGTTCCTGGATGAACCGGACCGGGTCGTGACCGAACCAGCCCAGCACATGGTTGACCGGGCCCTCCGTGGCCAGCATCTGCATCGTGATACCCGCGACGATCACGATCGACAGGAAGTGCGGAAGATACGAAATCGACTGCACGAACCGCTTCAGAGAGCGCCGGCGCACCTCGTTGAGCAGCAGTGCCAGGACGATCGGGATGGGAAAGCAGAACACCAGCGTCAGCCCGCCGAGCCACAGCGTGTTGCGGAAGACCTGCCAGAAGGTCGGGTCGGTCAGGAACATCCGCACATAGCGCAGCCCCACCCACTGCTCCCCCAGGATCGAACCGCCCGGTTCGTAGCGGCGGAAGGCGATCACGTTGCCGATCATCGGCAGATAGCGGAAGACCAGGAAGAACAGCAGCGGCAGCACGGCCAGCGAGTACAGCTGCCAGTCCCGTCGCAGTGCCCGCCGCCAGCCGCGGCGCGCGGTGGGCGGTGTGGGACCGTGCCGGGTCTCGGGCGGTGGGTCCTGGGTTCCTGGGGGTGGGGCCGATGTGGTGGAGGTGCTCATGCTCGGGCCTCCCGGGGCGTGTTCGAAACGCTCGACTCGCAGCGCGTGATCTCGAAACTTTCGTGCCCTTACCGGTAACTCTGCGGCAACGTAAGGGGTTACGGAAAGCGCTGTCAATGGGTGCTGCACCGTGGGCTGGTGGGACGTCGGGTGGCGTTGGAATCCCTCACGGGCGGGGTAGAACCGGAGAGTCGGGTGCTACCGTCCTCCGCAAATTTCTGTATGTGCAACGCAACGATCGATCGCCCACAACCCCTGCGAGGTGCCCCCGTGCCCGCGTTCGACCTGCCGCTGCCGGAACTGGAACGCCACCGACCCGAGCCCGACGAACCGGCCGACTTCGACGCGTTCTGGAGTGAGGCGCTGAAGGAGGCCGAGCAGCATGAGCCCCTTGTGTCGGTGGATCCCGTCGAAACCGGTCTCCGTCTGACGCAGACCTGGGACGTGACGTTCCGGGGTTTCGCGGGAGACCCGGTGCGGGCCTGGTTCAGCCGTCCCTCCGGCGCGCGGGAACCGCTTCCCGCGGTCGTCGAGTACGTCGGCTACGGGCGCGGCCGCGGTCTCCCCCACGAGCGTCTGACCTGGGTGAACGCCGGCTTTGCCCACCTGCTGATGGACAACCGCGGCCAGGGCGACCAGTACGGCAACGGGGGCGCCACCCCCGACCCGCACGCCTTTGCGCCGGGCGGTCCGGGCCCGGCCGTTCGCGGCCTGCTCTCCCCGCGGGACTACCACTACCGGCGGCTGATCACGGACGCGGTGCGTGCGGTGACGGCGGTCCGGGCGCTGCCGGGCGTGGACCCCGCCCGCACGGTCGCCGCCGGCAACAGCCAGGGCGGCGGACTCGCCCTGGCCGTCGCGGGGCTGGTTTCCGACCTGGCCGCCGTCCTTGTCACGGCACCCCTCCTGTGCGGCATCCGGCGCGCCCTGGACCTCACCGACGCGGGGCCGTACGGCGAGATCGCCGCCTACCTCTCCGTTCACCGCGGCAGCGAAGAAACCGCCTACCGAACGCTTTCCTACGTGGAAGGCGTTTCCTTCGCCCGCCGTGCCCATGCACCCGCCCACTTCGGCACGGGCCTGCGCGACACGGTCTGTCCGCCGAGCGGGGCGTACGCCGCCTTCAACCGGTACGGGGAGCTGAGCGACGGCGCGGATCCGCGGCGGGAGATCCACCCCTACCCGTACAACGGACACGAGGGGGGCGAGGCCGAGCAGGTGCGACGCCAACTGCACTGGCTGGCAGATCAGTTGGCCGAGTGAGGCCCGCCGGTCGTCACCGCCTGCCCGCTACGGCACCCTCGTCGAGTTCCAGCCGGGAACCGGTGAACCGCGCCCGCATCCGGCGGTCGTGCGTGACCAGCACCAGCGCGCCCGCGTAACCGGTCAGCGCCTCCTCCAACTCCTCCACCAGGGAGGGCGACAGATGGTTGGTGGGCTCGTCCAGCAGAAGCAGGTCCACCGGTTCGCCCACCAGCCGGGCGAGCTCGATCCGCCTTCGCTGCCCGTATGACAACTCACCGATTCGCAAACCGAGTTGGCGGGGCTCGAAGAGTCCGAGCGACAGCAGCCGGTCGGCGTGTTCGTCCCGGTCGCCGGGGCGGCCGTGGGCGAACGCCGCCAGCACGGTCAGCTCGGGCGGCCACGGCACCTCCTCCTGCCGCAGGTGCCCCACCCGGCCGGAAACCTTCACTGTTCCGGCGTCCGGTCGCAGTTCGCCGGCCAGGACGCGCAGCAAGGTGCTCTTGCCTGCTCCGTTGGGGCCGGTGACCAGCAGCCGTTCGGTGGGGTCGAGGCGCAGCTCCGGCACGGTCAACCGGCCCTGCACGACCACGTCGTCGAGCCGGGCGGCCGGCCCGTCGTCCGTCCTGCCCGCGGTGTCGATGCGGGCGGCGAAGGTCAGCGGGTCCGGCGGCGGCGACACCGGGTTCGCGGTGAGCCGCTCGGTCCGTTCCTTGGCGTTACGGATCCGGCTCATCGCACCGTGCGCGCGACCCCGGGCACGGAAAGCGCCATGACCGAACCCCGCCTTGGCCATCTTGCGCGGGATGCCGTCCAGACGAACCGTGTTGGATTCGGCCAGCCGACGGCTGCGCTCGAGCTCGGCTCGCCACTCGTCGTACTGCTGCTGCCGCCGACGGCGTTCGGCGGCCTTGGCGGCGAGATAACCGGCGTAACCGTTTCCGTGGCGGGTGACTCGGCCGCCGTCCACTTCCAGAACGGTGGTCGTAAGCCGTTCCAGAAACACCCGGTCGTGGGTGACCGCAATGACGGTGCCCCGGTGGGCCCGCAGATGATCCTCGAGCCAGCCGACGGCACGGTCGTCGAGGTCATTGGTCGGTTCGTCGAGCAACAACAGCTCGGGCCGGGGCGCCAGCGTCGCGGCCAGGGCCAGCCGTGACCGCTCGCCGCCGGAGAGCGTGCCGAGCCTGCGGTCCCGGGAAAGTCCGGGCAGACCGAGCCCGTGCAGCGCGGCGTCGACGCGGGTGTCGGCGCCGTAGCCGTCGCGTGCTTCGTACTGTCCGGTCAGCCGGGCGTACGCGGAAAGGGCGGCATCCAGTTCCGCGCCCTCGGCCGCCTTGGCCAATTCCGCCTCGGTGCGCCGCAGTTCCGACTCCAGCGCGCGCAGCTCCGACAGCGCCAGGTCGACGGCATGCTGGACGGTGGCCTCTGCGGGCAGGCCGAGGGTCTGGGCGAGGTAACCGGTTCCGCCGGGTGCCACCACGGTGATCTCCCCCAGGTCGGGGCGCTCGTCGTGGGCGAGGAGACGGAGCAGCGTGGACTTCCCCGCCCCGTTGTCGCCGATGACTCCGGCCTTCTCGCCGGGGGCGAGGTTGAAGGAGATCTGATCGAGCACCGTGTGGTCGTCATAGCGCTTGGTGACGCCGTGCAGGGAGAGCTGGGAGGACTGGGTGGACTGGGTGGACTGGGAATGCGGTGAGGAGGGCGAGGATGTTGACGCACGCATGTGAAAGCCCCTGTTTCTCGGCCGTGCGGGAAGACCGAAGGAACGGATTCGATGAGGAATCAGCACGCCACGACGACGGAGCGGGGCTCTGCAGCAGCACGGTGTGCCGCTGCCGAAGCCGTACGCCACGGCAGAAACCGTGCGGTACGGCCGAGCAGTGCTCTACGCGGTCGGATGGGGGGCGATCACAGAGTTCCCATGCCGAAAACGTACGCGTGCGTCCGCATGCCGGGCAAGGCTTTTTCGGCCGGCTGCCGGTCTGTGGCGTCGACAGCCCGCACGGCGTCTGGAGCGCGATGAACCGGATCCGAGCCGGAATGGACAGCGGCAAGGCCCACCACCGCTGCCTCGTACTCGACGAAAGCGGCGAAATCACCGCGTGACGTGGAACTCGTTCCCGCCGGCGTCGAGGAACTCGCCGGGTTCCCAGTCGCGGTGGGTGACCTCCAGCCGCAGCCTGTTCCTCGCCTCCTTCGGAGCCGCGGGCGGCCCCATCACCAGCGAGACCGTGCTGACGGGAGTGCGGCGCAGCCGGACGCCCCAGTCGTGGGACTCGACCGCGTGCCAGTCGGCCTGGGACTGCCAGAAGGCCGACTGCGCGTAACGATCCTCCTCCGCGACGTCGAGGCAGATCGCGACGAGGCCGGAGTCGGCGAGCACACCGGGGTGACCGGGACGCAGCACGCAGAACTCGTTGCCCTCGGGATCCGCCAGCACGTCCCACGGGACGTCCCCCTGGCCGATGTCGACCCGCCGCGCACCGAGTGTGAGCAGGCGCGCCACCTCGGCCGCCCAGTCCGGCCCCCCGGCCAGGTCGAGGTGGAGTCGGTTCTTGTGCGCCGTCTTCGATTTCGCGGCCGGCACGAACCGCAGGTGCAGGCCGCCCGTCAGGCCCCGCGTGGCGTCCGACCAGAAGCGGTTCATACGCGCGACATCCAGCGCGTCGATCACGATCGAGGTCAGCATCCCGCTCCCCCAAGCCTCGAACCTGTCGCCTGCTCAGGGCGCCGTCCGGGCGGGGCGCCCCGGGCCACCCCGATCCCCGGTGCGGCAGGTCCGGGGCGCGGACCCGGTGGCACGCGGCTCGCTGCTCACCGGGTCCGCCCGGAGTCGCTGTGGCTCAACCGACCCTACAGGGAAGGCTTGTGGCGCTGTCACCGCCCGAGCCGGACACGACGTATCCGAACGTCGCACTCTGGCCGGGACTCAACGAGCCGTTCCAGTCGGCGTTGTGGACCATCACCGCCTGCCCGTTGTACGTCGCGTTGCCGCTCCAGAGGCTGACCACCGACTGACCGCCGGGCAGCGTCCAGTCGACCATCCAGCCGAGCATCGGGACATCGCCGGAGTTGGTGACGGTCACCTCGGACTGGTAGCCGCCGCTCCAGCTGTTGGTGGTCCTGCGCGTCGCGGTGCAGGTACCGGGGACGGGCTCGCTGGGGTTGCCCGGTTCGTGAATGCCGGTCACTTCGCCGTTTCCACCGTCGAAGACGACGTCGGAGCAGGAGTAGAAGGTCTCGGCGCTGTCCGAGCGCTGCCAGACCATGTAGATGATGTGGCGCCCGGACTTGTTGGCGGGGAGTCGGCCGGTCCAGGAGTAGTTGGCCTCGACCGTGCCGGGGCTGCCGTTGAGCGGCGGGTGGTCGACGGAGAGGAACGGCTGGTCCTCCATGGCGTCCCAGGTGAGGGGCTTGGTGGGGTCGAAGCCGTCCTTGGTGACGTAGACGTAGAACCAACCCGGGTGTGCTGCCCAGGCGTTGTAGGAGAAGTCGACGGTCGCACCCGAGGTGAGGTGGGTGAGCGGCCAGTCGTTGCGGGGCGCGTTGAAACCGGTGAAGTTGGCGTTGCCACCGCTGCACAGCTGGCCGTCCGGCACGAAGCCGCGGGTGCGGCCGGCCCCGTCGGAGCGCAGCACCGAGAACCAGTTGTAGAACGGCGTGGTGCCGCTCACCTGTTGTGCGTTCCGGCAGGCCGGGTTGATCGGCTTGATCTCACCGGTGTCGGTCAGCCCGTCCTGCCAGCACAGGAAGGTGCGGCTGCCGGGTTTCATGGGGGTGCCGTGGGCCTCGGCCTTCCCGCCGGCCGTGACGATCAGACCAAGGGCGGGGACGGTGGCCAGCAGGGCCAGGAGGACGAGGAGGAGGGCTCGGGTACGTAACCGCGATTTCGTTTCTGACGTGATCATGACAGATTGCATGGCAAATGAGTCCGCCTTCCGTGTACGGACCGCGCGCGCAAGGGAGCACTGCGGATGCGGGCACTGAGTGCAAGAGTGCAGGTGGGTGCAGGGGTGCGAAGTGGGAGCCTCCCGAACCCCGGCCCGACAGGTTCCGGTCCGCCGGGCGCGAGCCCATATGGGAGCGCTCCCACTTCACCTGTGGCGGAAGATAGCGCCGTACGGCCCAGTTGTAAACCGGCGCGCACGGCACTCCTGCGAGTGGTGCGGGATCGGCAAAGGGCCGCACCCCCGTAACCGGGGATGCGGCCCTCGAAAGCCGTGCCGTGACGCTTGCGAATCGCCTGCGGAACCGCTTGCCTGATCTTTACTTGCGGATCAGGCTGCGCAGCACGTGCTGAGACATGCTGCCGCTGCCCGGTAGTTCGGCAGGATTTCGAGGATGATGGCGTCTTGGCAGTGATCCTCGCATCAGGTCGCCGCAATGACCATGGATTCCGGGCGTGGGAGAGCGCACCTGACTGAGCGGTAGGGAACCTCGCGCCAGACCCTGCACAGCTGGCGGCGGCGGTTCGAGCAGGAGGGCATGCCCGGTCTGCTGGATCGCTCCCGCCGGCCGCGGAACAGTCCCACGCGCCTGTCCGCCGAGGTTGAGGCCGAGATCTGCGAGCTGCGCCGCCGGCATCCCGGTGGGGTGCCCGCCGGATCTCCAACGACCTGTCCGGCCGCGAACTGGACCACTCCGCCCGGGCGGCGGACCTGTACACCGGCTTGTACCTCCGCGCCTGCCGCACGGCAGCTGAGGCGCTACGACCCGACCGGCTGCTGATCCTCTCCGCGCGCTACGGCCTGCTCGACCTCGACGACGTCGTCGAGCCTTACGACACCCCGCACGGCGCCAAGGAATCGGCGTCGCCCCAACCCGGGGAACCGTTCAGGGGGGTCACTCCCCCGCAGCCGGCTCGTCGGGTCGTGGCGGTGGGGGCGAGGTGAAGGTGGTGTGCGAGATGTCGCGGCCCTGGATGACCGGGGCGTAGTAACTGCCGCCGCTGATCGAGTTGTTGACCGTGCCGTCGCCGGTGCGGACGAGCTTGGCCTGTTCGTGCCAGGCGGTGAGGGCGGTGGCGAAGTCGGGGTCCAGTGCCGCGCGTACGGCCAGGGCCGTGCTCAACGCGTGGGCCCGGCTGCCGTCGCCGGGGGTCTGCTGGAGGCGCATCAGTTCGTCCTCGCCCGTAGCCGGGCCACCCGCGCTGTCCTCTCCGTGACGGAACGGGCGCCGTACGAGAGCAGTGAGGGACGTCCACACCTGTCGTCCCACTTCGCCGCCCGCGCCACCGGCCAGCGACGCGAGCAGTCCTACCGACACCGGGTCCATCTGGCAGCCTCCTTGACGGAGCGTCACCGCTCCCGTGTCAGTGGGGAACGCTTGGCGGGGTGTCCCGGTTCCCTCCGGTCAGGAAGTGTCGGGTCTGGCTCGTACATAGAGGCGAACCAACTGGCCCATACGCCAACTCTCCGGCACCGTACCGGTTTCGACCAGATGCAGGAGCGACGTGAGCCGGTCGCGGACCGTGTCCTCGGGGTCCGCGCAGAGCGCGGCGAGTGTCCGTGTGGTCGTCTCAGGTTCGTCGCTGAGGGCGAGCAGTCTCAGCAGTCGGGCCTGCGCCGGGTCCAGGCGGGCGTGGCAGGCTTCGAGTCGGGTGCGCAAGTCCCGGTCGGGGTGGGTGAGTTCGTCGAGGCGTGTGCGCGGGTCCGCGAGGTCGTCGGCCAGTGCCGCGAGCGGGCGGTGAGCGTTCTCGGCGAGCAGTACCGCCGCGATACGCAGGGCGAGCGGCAGGCCGTCGCAGAGGTCGGCGACGCGTGCGGCGTCCTCGGGGCGGTCGAGGATCCTGGTGTCGTCGGGGTGGGCCATCGTCACGACACCGTGGAGGAGTTGTATCGCGTCGGCCGTGGCCAGTGAGGGCAGGACCATGCGGTGGGTGCCAAGCCCGCCGAGATGCACCGGTGTTGTGACGATCGTGGTCGCCGGTGCTCTGGCGGGCAACAGTCCGGCCAGCTGGTCGGGATGCGTTATACCGTCGAGGACGATGAGCAACGGCCGTCCGACGCGGGCGAGTTCGGTGAGGATCAGGGCGTAGAGGGCGGACCGTGCCGCCCGGGCGGGTGGGACGCGCTCGGCGGGCAGCCCCATCGCCCGCAGGAAGCCGCCGAGCAGGGCGGAGCCGTGCACCCGTGGCACGTCGGCGAACAGCACACCGCCGGGGAACATACCCTGTGCCAAGGCCTGGTGAGTGGCCGTCAGGACCAGTTCGGTCTTGCCGCCGCCGATCGGGCCGCCGACGATCACCACGGGGTTGCCCTGCCGTGTGTCGCGTGTTAGGAGAGCGGTCAGGTCGGCCAGTTCGCCCTTGCGGCCGGCGAAGGCCGGGGTCGGCGCGCGCAACGCGGCGAGGGCAGGCGGGAGTTCGTACGACAGCCGAATGGTGAGGTCGCGCCCCTGTACCACCCGGGACAGGAACAGGCCGCCCGAAATGGCGCTTTCCACAGGCTGGTTGTCGACCGGCTCGTCGCCGGTCATCGGGTGGCTTCGGCTCGGAGCACGGCCCGCCACTGGTCCCGGACCAGGTCGTCCAGGCCTTCCGTCGTCGGGGTCCAGTCCAGTTCCGTACTGATCGCCGTGGTGTCGGCGATCAGCACCCGGGCTTCCTGCTCGACGGCGGGCCGGTGCTGGAGCGGCAGCGGACGCCCGGTCAGCCGTACGACCGACTCGACTACCTCCCGTACGCTCGCCGGGTGCGCGCCGAGGTTGTAAACGGCCTGTCTGCCCGGCGAGTTGGCGCGCAGCGCCCGTGTGAAGGCCGCCGCCACATCCCTGACGTGAACGAAGTCCCGTACGGCAGTGCCGTCGCCGTTGATCTCCAGCGGGGACGTGGGCCGGGTCGCCGCGGCCACGGCGCGGGGGATGATCCGCGACTGGTCCTGGTCAGCGCGGCCGGCCGATGCTCCGGCCGCGTTGAAGATCCGCAGAGTGGTGGCGCCGAGGGCGCCGGTGTCGGTCTGTTGGCCGATGAGGTCTTCGGCCGCGGCCTTCGACGTTGCGTAGGGGTTGATGAGGTCACGTGCGGACGCCTCGTCGACCGGTTGGCGGGCGGGATGGCCGTAGACCGTGCTCGTCGAGGCGAACACGAGGCTGCCGGGCCGTCCTGTGCGTTCGGTCTCGGCGGCCATCGAGTCGAGGACATGGGCTGTCCCCGTCACGTTCACGGCGTGGTAGTGCGCGGGCGGGCGGTTGCCGAGCCGGGCCCTGGCCAGTCCCGCGAGGTGGCAGATGCCGTCCGTGTCGCGTACTGCGGCAGCCAGGGCCCTGCCGTCTAAGAGGTCGGCGCGCAGTGTGTCGACGCCGTCCGGGAAGTCAGGCATCTGCTCGTGCACGAGCGCCACGACCTGTTCGCCGTGGGTGAGGAGGTCGTTGACCACTGCCCGGCCGACGTAGCCGGCCGCACCGGTGACCAGGATCTTCATGGGCACATCCACATGGTCGAGACGCGGGGCGGGCGGTGGTCTCTGTCAGTCCTCGGCGTCCGGCGCACCGTCGGGTTCCCCGTCGGCGGCGGGTCCGGGGAGGCTCGCGAGGTCGCGGGTCAGCGCCTCGACGGCGGTGGTGTCGCCCAGTCGCTCGAACAGCTCGACCGCCCGCTGCCAGTGGACGCGCGCGGACGTGGGGTCGTCCGTCGCGACGTACAACTCGCCGAGGGTGCACAGGACTTCGGCCTCGTCGCGGGTGTCGTTGATGCGCTTGAAGACCTCGCGTGCCTCCAGGCAGTGTCCGATCGACTGCCCGTACTCCGCCCGCTGCCGCGCGATGCCCGCGTGCACGAGCTTGCACCGGGCCCAGGCCCGGTCGTCGCGCCTGCCGTCGAGGTCCTCCCAGATCGCCAGGGCGCCGGCGGCCGCTTCGGCGGCCTCGCCGAGCCGGTCGAGTTGGGCCAGAGAGACGGCGATGGTGTCGAGGGCCGAGGCGTTGCCGGAGCGGTCGGGCACCGTGAGGCGGGCCATGACGTCAAGCGCCTCGTAAGACAGCCGGAGTGCCTCCTCCCAGTCCTCCCCGACCCGGGCGGTCATGGCCATGTCCT
Source organism: Streptomyces sp. NPDC031474 (assembly GCF_055581185.1). NCBI lineage: Bacteria > Bacillati > Actinomycetota > Actinomycetes > Kitasatosporales > Streptomycetaceae > Streptomyces > Streptomyces sp. NPDC031474. The sequence goes on along the minus strand of NZ_JBVIJX010000013.1, from coordinate 316,922 downwards.
TGAGCGAGTCCGCCTGTCCGTGCAGGTCGCCCAAGCCGCGGCGGACGTCCAGGCCGGCGGCGAACGCGGCACGGGACAGCTCCGGGCGGCCGAGGGCGCGGTAGCCGGTGCCGAGGTTGTTCAGCAGCCAGCCCTGGCCCGAGTGTGCGCCGCACTGCGCGGCGGCGTCGGCGGCGACGTGGTGCGCCTCGATCCACTGATCCCAGGACAGCGTCTGGGTCAGGAAGCCCCACATGCTGAGCGGGATCGTCCACACGAGGTGGCCCAGCCCCTCGGACACGCCGTTGTGCACGACCGCCACGAGGTTGGACTGTTCGGCCTCGCACCAGGACAGGGCCTTGTTCCGGTCGGAGAACGCGGCGGGCGCCGGTCCGGGCGGGTCTCCGAGATCGGGTCGGATCCGTCCGGGCCGCATGACCTCGTCGGCCACGTTCACGGAGTGCGTGTACCAGCCGAAGAGGTTCGTCAGCACCGGGTGCCGCTCCTCGTCCTCGGCCGCGAGCCTGTCACTGAAGGAACGGACCAGGTCGTGCATGCGCCACCGCCCATACGGTGTACCGGCTTCCACCAAGTGAGCGCGGGCCAGGGCCTGGAGGTCCATACGGGCCGCGGAGCCGCTCGTACCGGCGAGCACGGCGACTGCGTCCGTGGACGCGTCCGGTCCCGGGTTCAGCGACAGCAGCCGGAACAACCGAGCGTGTTCGTAGGAGAGTTGGCGGTACGACAGCTCGAACGCGGCGGCGACGGCGCTGTCGTCGTACCGCATCGCGTCCAACCGCGCCTTTTCGTCGCGGAGTTCGTCCGCCATCCGCACGAGCGGCTGCTCCGGTCTGCTGATCAGCACGGCGCCGATGATGCGCAGCGCCAGCGGCAGTCCCGCGCACAAGTCGGCGATACGGAGGGCGTCTTCGGGCGAGTCCGTGACACGGGTGTCGTGCGGACGCGCCAGACGCAGGGTGCTGTCGAGGAGCCTGACGCCGTCATTCATGGGAAGAATATCCAGGTCGAGCAGACGGGCGTCCAGCATACCGAGGGTGTGACGGGACGTCACGATCGCGCCCGTCGCGCCGTCCGTGGGCAGCAGCGCCCTGGCCTGGTCGTGGGTGGCCGCGTTGTCGATCACCACGAGGATGCGGCGGCCCTCCCGCGCGTACGAGGCTAGGATCGAGGTGTACAGCCGCTGCCGGTCCTGCACGCCGTGCGGGATGTGCTCACCGGGCACACCGAGCGCCCTCAGGAATCCCTCCAGCGCCTGTGCGGGCTCGACGCGGCGGGCGTCGTCGTAGCCGAACATGTCGACGAACAGCACGCCGCCCGGGAACCAGCCCCTGGCCCGTGCGGCGCGTGCCGACTGGAGCGCCAGTTCGGTCTTGCCGACGCCGGCCAGGCCGCCGACCGCGGTGACGATCACGACCGCACCGCCCGCGATACCGCCCGGTGTTCCGACGGCCGGGTCCAACCGGCCCATCAGGACGCCGAGATGGGCGTCGCGGCCGACGAACACGGGGGACGCGGACGGCAGTCCGTGCAGCGCGGGCGATATCTGCGGCGGTAACTCGAGGGTGATGTGGCGGCCTTGGACGACGGTGGAGAAGAACACTCCGCCGGTGATGTTGTTGCTGATTCCGGTCACGCTCATCGTGCACGCCGCCCTTGCGAATTCCGATGGTGTCGATGCTCGCGCTCCGTACCGCCGTCGATCGCGGCCGGTCCACGCGTCTCCTCCGCTTGCGTGAGGTGCCGTGTTCCACGTGATGCCCAGGCTGAGAATGCCCCCTGAAGTGTGGCCGGAACCGCATGAAACGCACCCAATGCGCGGCAGCCGTCACAGGTACAGACCCCTCGACCCGTCACAGTGCGTCCGTACCGCGTGAACCGCCCCACCTCGGATAGGAGACCGGCTCGGACGCGGCCCGATGGACGATCGCGCCATGCACGAAGGGACGGTCGGGAAATGGCGTTGGAGCAGGTCTGCGGGGACGTGGTGGATGCGGTCGTCGTGAATGACGGGCATGTGCCGCTGGAGTTCGTCTGCGTCCGCCTGGCGGGCCTGGGCGGCGGCGCGGGCGTGCTGGACCTGGCCGTCGACGGCGTCGGTGTCGACGCCATCCCGGTCTGGTGCCGCAGGCGCCCGTGCACCGTCGTCCTCGACAACGCCTCCGCGCACGTGGCCAAGGAGTTCAAGGGCCGCCGTCGGCAACTCGCGAAGATCGGCGTGGAGTTGTTCTACCTGCCGCCCTACAGCCCGGAGCTGAACGACATCGAGCTGGTCTGACGGCAGGCGAAGTACGAGGACTACCCACAGCGTGCCCAGACCACCACCGACGACATCGGCCAGGCCGTCGACCGGGCGCTGAACCGGCGACGCGAGGGGAGCCGAGCATCAGCGCAGAGCACGCCGACCATCAGAGCGCCTCGCGAACACGACGGCCGCGCCACCCGGCCTCTCCGGTCGTACTCGAGGACCTCCGGAAGGCGGGAGCCGCCAAGGCCGACGGCGCGCCCCTCTGTTACAGGCGCAAGTCGACCGGATCGTCGCCATCCTGCGCCGGGCAGGCTCTCAGGCCAGTGCACGTCGCGGACGCGGAGCGCCATACCGGACGGCTGGGGGCCGTGGGAGCGACACCCGGCACCGGCGGCACAGGGTGCGGTCACGCTCCTCCCGCGTTCGCGCTCACCCAGTGCCGCAGCGCGAGCCCGCTGGTCTGGTCCTCCCTGAACGCGACCGAGACGGACCACTGGACCGGGATGGCACCGGCGATGCTGGTGATCGCCCTCGGCTTCGGGCAGAGACTTCCCCTCGCGGAGTGATCGGGGAGATCGAGTCGCCCTTTCCCAAGGCCGCGCCGCCCTCGAGTGAAGCCAAAGTCCCCGGTCGCGGCAGCCACACGGCGATCATCCCCATCGGATGCGCGCTCACCGACGATGTGGTGCGACGCTGCGAAGCCCGCCTACTTCGTCTCGTTCGGGTGGCTCGTGTGCACCTGCTCCAGGAAGACCGTGCGCTCGTGGACGTAGAACCAGATGCGCGCGGTGCCCTTCGCAGTCGGTTTGTGCTGCCACCGCTCATGGGTCGCACCGCCACGCTCGATGACGCCGAGCTCACCCTTGAGCCGATAGTTCGTCGGCGTCGTGGACAGTGGCGTCCGCGTGAGGAAGTCCCAGGTCTCCGTCATGGGATTGCGGATCGTTGCGACGAGGTCGCGCCATCCCTTCTACGCGTCGGCTGTGGCGAAGCGGATCTCGTACTCGATCTTCTTCGGAGGGCGAGGAACCAGCTCGCCCTTCCTGGCGGCCGCCACGGCTACGGACGCTCCACGGTCTCATCGTCGTCGAGCCACTCCAGACCGGCGCTGCCGCTGCTGAGCCCGGCCGCGACGGCGGTGGCCGTCTCCTTCCAGGAGGTCAGCTCTGCGATCGCGAGGTGCGGCTGGTCGGTGGAAAACGACGCGCGCGCCGCATCGACGAGGTCCTGCGCGCAGGACTCCCGGTCGGCCCCCGCCAGCCTCAAGCGCATCGTCGCCGCCAGCCTCACCGGCACCACCATCGAGTGGTACGACGACTCATCCGATCGGAGCCAGGACCTGCGGATTGCCTCCCGGGCAGCCTGAAGGTCAGCACCGGACCAGCACCAGCACCGAACCGCGCCGACTCACGGCTTCACAGTCGACGCAGTCGCGAGCAGTCGACGGCCCGTCCGGCGCACAGAACGACGCGGTATACGTCCGGGCTGCGCGGCGGGCCATCGCCTGACCCGCGGATCCCGGGCGACGCGGGCCCGAAACGCCTCCCACGGCGACGCCGTCATGAGCCGTCGACGGCACCGGTTCGCGGCTGTCGGTAGGGCCGCACCGCGCGGCGCGCAATGGCGAATCGGTGCGTCTCCGAAGGGCCGTCGTAGATCCGGAACGGCCGCACCTCCCTGAACAGTCGGGCCAGCGGGGCGTCGGCTGCCGAGATGCCGAGCGCTCCGCAGATCTGCACCGCCCGGTCCACCACCCGGTTCACCGCCTCCGCCACGAAGGTCTTGGACACGGAGGTCAGTTGCGAGGCGGCGGCGGAGCCGGTGTCCAGCTCCCAGGCGGTACGCAGGATCAGCGCGCGGCTCGCCTCGATGTCGATCTCGGAGTCGGCCAGCATCTGCTGGACCATGCCGAGGTCGCCCAGCACCGAGCCGAACGCCGTCCGGCTGCCCGCCCGCTCCAGTGCGACGTCCTGGGCGCGGCGCGCGGCTCCCAGCCAGCGCATGCAGTGGGTCAGCCGGGCGGGACCGAGCCGGACCTGGGCGCCGTCGAAACCGCGGTCCACCGCGCCGAGCACCTGCTCCTCCCCCACCACGCACCCCTCGAAGACGATCTCGCTGTGCCCCGCGAAGAGCGACTCGTCCAGCGTCTCGATGGTCCGGACGATGCGCATGCCGGGGGCGTCGGCGTCGACCAGGAACATGGTGGCGCCGCCCGGGTCGCCGGGACTGCCGGAGGTGCGGGCCATGACGATGGCGAAGCCGGCCCCGTCGGCCCCGGTGATGAACCACTTGCGGCCGTCGATGCGCCAGCCACCGGGAACCCGGGTCGCGGTGGTCCGCAAGGAGCGGGGATCGGCACCCGCCCCGGGCGCCGGTTCGGTCATGGCGAAGCAAGACCGTGTCTCGCCTGCGGCGAGCGGCCGCAGGTACTTCTGCTTCTGCTCTTCGGTGGCCACCTTCTCCAGCAGGTGCATGTTGCCCTCGTCCGGGGCCGCGCAGTTCAGCGCCAGTGGTCCGAGCAGCGAGTAGCCCGCCGCTTCGAACACCACGGCCTGTCCGCGCAGGTCGAGCCCGTGCCCGCCCCACCGCGTCGGCACATGGGGAGCGAACACACCCGCCTCACGCGCACCTTTCTGCAGGGCTTCCCGCAGGGCCTCGGGAGCGTCGTGCACGGACCCGCCGCACTCGCGCTCGGCCGGGATCACCACCTCGCGTACGAACTCGGCGGTGGACGCGGCGAGTTGGGCGACAGGCGGATCTACATCGAACTGGATGGGCACGGGACCTCCCGCCGACAGGCGTACGGGCATCGGCGCCCGTCGCGTCCTAGAAACTGTACAGCGTCTTCAGTATCTTGCCGGGAGGAACCCGGTGACGGGAAGACGACAGGAGAAAGCCATGAGCCTCCCCGCGAGCGCCGAGCCGGTCCGGATCGTGCGCCACCCCGACGGTGTCGTCGAGGTGAGACTGGACGATCCCGGGCGGGGCAACGCCCTGGACCTCAGGACCGCGGAGGCACTGCGGGACACGACCGCCGCGGTGGCGGCGGACCCGGGTGGGGCGGTGCTGCTGCGGGCAGCGGGCGGCAGCTTCTGCGTGGGCGGTGACCTGCGCGCCTTCGCGGGTCGCGGCACGGAGACCGGCGCCTATGTGCACGCCGTGGCGACCGCCGCGCACGCCGCGATACAGGCTCTGCACGACCTGCCGGTGCCCCTCGTGACCGCCGTGCGCGGCGCGGCCGCGGGCGGCGGGATCGGCCTCGCCCTGGTGGGTGACATCGTCCTGGCGGCGCGGACCGCGCGCTTCCGGCTGGCGTACACGGCGATCGGCCTCACGCCGGACTGCGGGGCCTCGTGGTTCCTGCCGCGCCTGGCGGGTCCCCGCCTGGCGGCGGACCTGATCCTCACCAACCGGGTCCTGACCGGCGACGACGCCGAGCGGTTGGGCCTGGCCTCCCGGTCCGTGGACGAGGTGGAACTGGACGACGCGGCGCACCGGACCGCCGCCGCTCTGGCCGCCGGGGCCGGTGGCGCGCTGCGCGCCGCGAAGGGTCTGCTGCGCGCCGACGCCGGCGAAGAGCTGCGCCGTCACCTCGCCGAAGAGGCGCGGCTGATCGCCTCCCTGGCGGACGGCGGGGAGGCACAGGACCGCATGGTGTCGTTCCTCGCCGCCCGGGGCCGCTCGAAGGCGGGTGACAGTGGGACCGGGGCCAGGGAACCCGAAAGTGTTTCTTGAATCCCTCTTCACTAACACCACGCCCGGAGCGTAACCTCCGGGCAACACAGAACCGAGGGACCGGTCACCACTGAACCGGGGAAAAGGTGTGGGGATGCAATCTGCTGCCGTGGACCTTCCGGACGCTCCCGACGAGAGCCTCACCGAAGCCGTCGTCGACCTCGTTCTGCGTGGCATGTGGCGCGGCCGGCCCGAGTCCGAGCACCGCCTCCTGGTCGACGCGGGGCTGGCGATGGTGAAGGGGCCGGTGGTGCTGCCGACCGAGCGTGCCAAGGCCGCCGCCTCGCGGATCCTGCGGGTTGCCGCGGGATCCGAGCAGGAGGAGCGGATCACCGCGGCGTACGAGGCCTTCCTGCCGGTCAACCGGAAGATCCGCGACGTGTGCACGGCCTGGCAGTGCCGCCCCGACGGCACCGCCAACGACCACTCCGACAGCGGCTACGACGCCGAGGTGCGCGAGTCGCTGGAAGACGTGCACGAGGCCATCCAGCCCGTGCTGCGCAGGCTGGAGCGGGTGCTCGCGGGCAGCGGGCGGTACCTGACAGCCCTGGAGGAGGCCCTCGACCGCTTCGACGAAGGCGCGCTCGAGTGGCTCGCCTCGCCGCTGTGCGACTCGTACCACACCGTGTGGATGCGGCTGCACCAGGAACTGCTGCTGGTGCTCGGCATCAGCCGGGCCCAGGACGAGGCCCGCGAAGAAGAGCTGGTCACAAGGAGCCGAGGTTGAGCGTCACCGACCGCGAGGCGGGCCCACTCGCACAGTCCGAGGCCTCTCGCACACCCTCCGAGGCCCCCAGCCGGAGCCTGGTGCCCTACGGGCAGGGTCGGATCCGGGGCCTCGACGCCGCTGAACTGGGCGCGCACGGCGCGGCGATGGACCGGCTGGTGGCCCTCGGGCTGCCGGTCGTGCCGGGCCTCACCGTGCCCGCCGACGCCTCCGCGTCCCTGTGCGAACACGACACCGCGAGATCCGCCGTCGATCTGGTCGAACAGCTCTCGGGACGGCGGATCGGTGACCCGACCCGGCCGCTGCTGCTGCGCCTGTCGGCGAGCGCGCCGACCGAGATCGCCGGGCTGCCACCCGACCTTGCATGTCTCGGCGTGACGCCCGGCAATGCGGACGACCTGTGCGCCGTCATCGGTCGCGCGGAGGCACTGCACGAGGTGTGGGCCGCCACCGTGCGGATGATCGCCGAGTACGCCCTCGACGTCCCGGGTGACGTGCTCGACGACGCCCTCCTCGACACACCCGAGCCGCGGGCACAGGTCGAAGCACTGCTGGCGCTGGTGGCGCAGCACGGTTCCGGGCCCTTCCCCGACGACCCGGCAGAGCAGCTCGCACTGGCCGCCCGCGCCCTTCTCGGCCGATGGGACTCGCCGCGCGCGAGAAGGTCCCGCCGGGCCCAGCGCCTGCCCGCCGATCTCGCCGTCGCCCTGCACGTGCAGGCACTGCGCATCGGCCCTGCGGACCACTCGGGTCACGGCACGGCGGTCAGCCGCCACCCCGAGACCGGCCGCCTCTCCCCGCACGGCTCCTTCTTCCGTGGGGTGCGTCGCAGCGCCCCGCCGCCCCACACCGCTGAACCCCTGGAGCGGCTCGCGGGGGGAACCGCCCTGCTGGAGCACTCCCTGCTCACCCTGGAACGCCATCTGCACGCGCCGGTATCCGTCGACTTCGAGGTACGCGACGACGAGATCTCCCTGCTCGCCGCCTCGGCGCAACTGCGCCCGCCGCTTCGGGCGTCGGTGTGTCTGGCAGCGGAGCTGGCCCGGGACGGGGCGCTCGGCCGCGAGGAGGCCGTACGGCGCATCACCCCCGCGCAGGTGCAGGAACTGCTGCACCCCCAGCTCCGGCTGACCGGCGGGGAGGAGCTCCTGGTGAGGGGGCTGCCCGCATCCCCGGGGGCGGCGACCGGAGCGGTCGCGCTGTCCAGCGAGCGTGCCCTCGAACTGGCCGCGGACGGTACTCGGGTCGTGCTCGTGGCTGCCGACACGAACCCGGCGGATGTCCCCGGGATGCTGGCCTCCGTCGCCGTGCTGACCGGCAGCGGCGGCATCGCCTCGCACGCCGCCGTGGTGGCGCGGGGTGCCGGCAAGCCCGCGGTGTGCGGCGCCGAGGGGCTGCGCGTGGACCGGTCCGCCGGGACGGTGCGGATCGGGGACCGGGTGCTGCGCGAGGGCGACCCCGTCTCTCTGGACGGCCGCACCGGCGCCGTCTACGCGGGGACGCTGAGCGTCAGTGTCGCCGGACCACCGCCCGAACTGTCCACCCTGCTGGAGTGGGCGGACGGCATGCGCCGGCTGGGTGTGCGGGTCAACGCCGACACGGCCGCGGAGGTGAGTACCGCCGTTGCCCTGGGCGCGGAGGGTGTCGGGCTGTGCCGTACAGAACACCAGTTCCTCGGCGAGCGGCTGCCGCTGATCCGCCGGGTGATCCTGGCCGCCGACCCGACGGCCCGCGACGAGGCGCTGCTGGCGCTGGAGCACGCCCAGCACGAGGACTTCAGGGCTCTCCTGGCGGCGGTCGGAAACCGCCCGGTGACCGTGCGCCTGCTGGACGCCCCGCTGCACGAGTTCCTGCCCGCCCCCGGAGAGGCCCTGGACGCCGCCGAGGAGCAGCGGGCCGCCGCGCTGCGCGAGGCGAACCCGATGCTCGGGCTGCGTGGAGTGCGGCTGGCGCTGCTGCACGAGCGCCTCTACCCGGCGCAGGCCGAGGCGCTGTTCACCGCCTGGGCCGATGTCGCCGCCACCGGAGTCCGCCCGGAGCTGGAGGTGATGATCCCGCTCGTCAGCCTGCCGGAGGAACTGGCCGCCGCGGCCGCGTACGTGCGCGGTGCCGCCGACGCGGTCGCCGCCCGCACCGGAGTGGAGGTCCCGTACCGGCTCGGCACGATGATCGAGACCCCGCGGGCCGCGCTGCTGGCCGGCGAACTCGCCGAGCACGCCGAGTTCTTCTCCTTCGGCACCAACGACCTCACTCAGCTCACCTACGGATTCTCGCGGGACGACGTCGAGCGCCAGGTGCTCGCCAACTACCAGGAGCGCGGGTTCCTGACCGCCAGCCCGTTCGCCCGGCTCGACCCGCACGGGGTGGGCACCCTGATCGACCTGGCGGCACAGCGGGCGCGGAGCGTACGGCCCGGCATCAAGCTGGGCGTGTGCGGTGAGCACGGCGGTGACGCGGAGTCGATCGCGTTCTGCGACGACCTGGGCCTCGACTATGTCTCGTGTTCCGCGCACCGTGTGCCGGTGGCCCGGATGGCAGCCGCGCACAGTGCCCTGCGGGAGCGGCGCGACGAGAGCGAGAGCACACGATGACGAGCACTGTGACGGACGGCGCCGCCCTGTCGGACACCGAACTGGACGACCTGCGCGAGACCGTTCGGTCGGTGTGCGCGGACGTCGGCGGGACCGCAGCGGTACGCCGCATGTCCGAGCACTCCCCCGGCGTCGAAGCCGAGTTGTGGGACACCCTCGGTCGGCAGGTCGGCCTCGCGGCCCTCGGGCTGCCCGAGTCCGCCGGCGGCATCGGCGGGCTCGCCGAGATCGCCGTGGCCTGCGAGGAGTTGGGCAGGACGCTGGCGCCGGTACCGCTGCTGTCCTCCACCGTGCTGGCCGGCCAGGTGCTGGCCGGCTGCGGTACCGCCGACAGGGCACTGGCCGAATTGGCCGAGGGCACGGTGCACGCCCTGGCGGTGGCGGCCCCCGACGGAGCATGGCGGTCCGACGCCGTGCCGGTGGCCGTCTCCTGGCAGGGCAGCGTGCCGCTGCTCGACGGCACCGCGCCGTTCGTCCTCGACGGCGCCGACGCCGAAACGCTGGTGGTGGCCGCGGCGGGCGCCGACGGCGTGGACCTCTACCTCGTAGACCCGCGCGAGCCGGGGGTCGCGGTGCGCCGGGTGCCGACCCTGGACCTGAGCCGGGGCCAGGCGGTGGTCGCCTTCTCCGGTGCCCGGGCCCGGGCGCTGACCGCCGGAGGCGAGGGGGCGGACGTCGTCTCCCGCGCCCTGGACGTGGCGCTGGTGGCTCTGGCCGCCGAGCAACTGGGAGGAGCGCAGGCCGCGTTGGACATGACGGTGGCCCATGTGCGCGACCGCACCCAGTTCGGCAGGGCGATCGGCGGCTTCCAGGCGGTCAAGCACACCTGTGCCGACATGCTGCTCCAGGTCGAGGCCGCACGGTCGGCCGTGGTGCGCGCGGTGCGGGCGGCCGGCTCGCCCGAGGCGCTGGCCGAGGCGGCAGCGGTGGCACAGGCGTGGTGCGGCGAGGCGTTCGTGTCCGTCGCCGCCGAGTGCGTCCAGCTCCACGGCGGCATGGGCTTCACCTGGGAGCACGACGCACACCTGTACTTCCGGCGCGCCCAGTCCGACGCCGTCCTGCTGGGCGGCGCCGCACACCATCGGGAACGGCTGGCCGGGCTGCTGGGCTGGTGACGTGGAAGGCGGAACGGCATGACCACCAGACTCATCGACGAGGTGTTGTTCGACGGAGGGAATCCACCGCGTCTCGCGGGCGCGCGCTGCCCCGCGTGCACCACCGTGGTCTTCCCCCGGCAGGACTCGTGCCCCAAGTGTTCGCACGGGGCCATGTCCGCGCATGTGCTGCCGGTGAGCGGGCGCGTGTGGTCGTGGACGCTCCAGGCCTTTGCGCCGAAGCCGCCGTACCGCCCGCCGTCCGGCGGCCACCGGCCCTACCACGTGGGCTATGTGGACCTCGGTGAGGTGCTGGTCGAGGCGCTGCTGGCGGTTCCCCGCGCGGAGATACGGATCGGTCTGCCGGTCCGGCTCACCACGCTGCCCGCGTACCGGGACGAGGACGGAACCGAGGTCGTGACCTTCGCGTTCCGTCCGGACCTGGACGGGGAGCGATGAGCCGGTCCGACGAGGTGTACGTGGTCGGGTGCGGGATGCATCCCTTCGGCCGCGACGAGAGCGTCACCGGCATGGACATGGCCGAGCGTGCGATACGCGAGGCGCTGGCCGACGCCGGTGTCGCCTGGGAGGACATCGGCTACGCGGCCGGCGGCTCCGACGTGTCCGGCAAGCCCGACACGCTGGTGGGCCGCCTGGGTCTGACCGGCGTGCCCTTCGTCAATGTGCAGAACGGCTGCGCGACCGGCGCCTCCACCGTGCTCGCGGTGGCCAACGCGCTGCGCGCGGGCGAGGCCTCGCTCGGACTGGCGGTCGGGTTCGACAAGCACGAGCGGGGCGCGTTCCACGTCTCCGCGGCGCGCTACGGTCTGGGCGACTGGTACGCCGAAACCGGCATGATGCTCACCACCCAGTTCTTCGCCCTCAAGACCCAGCGGTACCTGTACGAGCACGGGATCTCGGAGCGGGCGCTGGCGATGGTCGCCGCGCGGGCCTTCCGCAACGGCTCGCACCACCCACTGGCCTGGCGGCGCAAGCCGCTGACGGAGCAGGAGATCCTGGACTCGGCCGAGGTCAGTCCGCCGCTCACCCAGTACATGTTCTGTTCCCCCGGACAGGGGGCGGCGGCGCTGGTTCTGGCGCGCGGCGACCGCGCCTTCGACCTGTGCGAACGGCCGGTGAAACTGGCGTCGTCGGCCTTTCGGACCCGGCGGTTCGGTTCGTTCGAGGTGTTCTCGCCCTGGCTGCCGCCGGGACCCCACCACAGCCCCAGCGTCGATGCGGCGGAGGCGGTCTTCCGCGCGGCAGGCGTGGCGCCCGCGGACGTACAGGTCGCCCAGTTGCAGGACACCGACAGCGGCTCGGAGCTGATCCACCTGGCGGAGACCGGGCTGTGCGGTCACGGCGAGCAGGAGGAGCTGCTGTCCGCCGGGGAGACCGATCCGACGGGCCGGATACCGGTCAACACCGACGGCGGCTGCCTGGCCGGCGGAGAGCCCGTCGGCGCCTCGGGTCTGCGGCAGTTCCACGAAGTCGTACGGCAGTTGCAGGGCCGGGCGCCCGGTGTGCAGGTGCCGGGGGCTCCCCGGGTGGGCTTCACCCATGTGTACGGGGCCCCCGGGATCAGCGCCTGCTCGGTCCTGACGGTGTGAGAGGCGGCGGGCGAAGCATGCGGCACGGCGGGAGAACAGCGCTGGTGACCGGCGGGGCACGTGGGATCGGCCTGGAGATGTGCCGACAGCTCGCGGACCAGGGGCTGCGGGTCCTGGTCGGGGCGCGAGGACGGGAGGCCGCCGAAGAGGCGTGCCGCGTCATCGGCCCGGCGGCACTGCCGCTGGCCCTGGACGTGACGTCCGCGAAGAGCGTCACGGAAGCGGTCCGGGAAGCGACGGGGCTGACCGGTGGGATCGACGTGCTGGTGAACAACGCGGGCGTGTCCCTGGACCGGGAACTGCGGCCCCCGTATGTCGATGAGGACATCCTGCGGGCGACCCTGGACACGAACCTCACCGGCGCCTGGCGGGTGGCGGAGGCCGTCGTCCCCGGCATGGTGGAAGCCGGCTACGGACGGGTCGTGAACGTCACCAGCTCCTACGGTTCACTGACCCTGATGGACTCCGGGCGACACCCCGCCTACCGGATCTCCAAGGCGGCGCTCAACGCCCTGACCCGTATGCTCGCCGCCGAGCTGTCCGGCACGGGCGTGCTGGTCAACGCCGCCGACCCCGGCTGGACCCGCAGCGGCATGGGCGGGCCGTCCGCTCCGCGCGGCCCGGAGGAAGGGGCGGACACCCCGGTCTGGCTGGCGACCCTTCCCGAGGGCGACGAGACGACGGGCGGGCTGTTCGCCGACCGCAGGCCGCTGCCCTGGTGAACCGCCTCAGGTCCCGGACGGGGCCGGCTTCTCCTCGGCGCCGACGATGCGCAGCGCCAACGCCCTGACCGCCTCCAGCACGGACGGGGAGGGCAGCTGGGACAACGGTCCTCCCTCCGCCCGCAGCGCCGTGACGAGCATGGTCGTGCTGATCAGTGTGCGGACCGCGAGCGCCTGCCCCGCGTGCCGGGCCTTCGCCGCCCGGGGGCTGCGAGTGGTGCCCTCGGGCAGATAGTCGTAGCCACGCTGGACATGCCGCTGCTCGAACTCGTCCCGCAGCACCTTGACGCTGCCGTTGGCGGAGGCCACCTGGACCTGGTACAGACGGGCTTCGTCCGGGTTCTGCTCCACCCAGTCCCACACCGCGTCGATGACGCGGACCAGGCCCTCCGCATCACCCGGCTCGGACTCCGGACGCGCCGCCTCCACGACCGCGTTCAGCTGGTCGAAGACCCGTCGCATCGCAAGTTCGAGCAACTCCTCTTTGCCGTCGAAGTGGTAGTAGACGGCGGTGGGCACCACCTGTGCCTCGTCGGCGATGTCCTGGATGCTGGTCTCCGCGAATCCGTTGCGGCCGAACACCCGCACGGCGGCGGAGATGATGTGCTGCCGCCGCGAGGGCCGGTGGGCTGGCTGCTTGCCGCTCTTCGTGGTGGCCATCATGCTCCCTGCCGACTGCCGTGAACCCGCGTCCGTGGGCCCTGCGTACTGACCATTGTATCCAGTAACTCCTCCCACCCGACGGCATAATTCCTGCTGCGCGTGTGCCTCCGGAGCACCGGGCTCCCGGCATACTTGACACCATGACTACCTCCGGAACCCGCGCCGCTCATCGTCCGTCGCGCAAGCAGTGGGTGATCGACGCAGCCACGGAGCTGTTCGCCACCCAGCCCCCGGACGAGGTGACGGTGGCCGACATCGCCGCGCGTGCGGAGATGACCTCGGCAGCGGTGTACTACCACTTCTCCTCCAAGGACCAGGTCCTGGCGGAGGGGATGCGGGTGTTCGCCGCCGCGCTGCGCGAGCAGTTGCAGGCACTCACTCAGACCTACGAACCCGGCTCGGACATCGGCGCGGCGATCACCTCGCTGCTGGCCTGGCTGGGCGAACACCGGTCCGCCGCCACCGTCTTCTTCGTGTCGTCGGCCGGCATGAGCCAGGACGCGGAGGCACTGCGCCAGGAGAGCCGTACCGAACTGCTGGAAGAACTGGTGCGGCTGATCCGCACGGCCCGCAGGCCGGTCTCCGACGCCGAGGCGGCGGTGATCGGCCTGGGCCTGCTGGCGCTGCTGGAGACCGCGGCGATCTCGCAGGTCCGCGGCGACGACGTCTACCGGTCGCTGGGGCACCGCTCCTTCGTCCGCGAGGTCGGCAACCTCGCGGAGCGGATCGCCGACCCGGCCACATAGGCCACGGATCACACCAGCAGGCGAAGGGGCTTGCTCAGCAACTCACCTACGGTGCGCAGATATTCGGCGGCGGGTGCCCCGTCGACGGCACGATGGTCGAAGGTGAGGCTGAGGGTGAGCACCCGCGTGCGCAGCGGCCGGTCGTCCACCCACTCGACGCCGTCCCTGAGCCTGCCCACGCCGAGGATCGCGACGTTGCCGGGGTTGATCACGGGGGTGAAGAAGTCGACGCCGTATCCGCCGAGCGAGGTGACCGTGAAGGTGGCCCCTTCCAGCTGCGCGGGCGAGATCCGCCCTTCGCGTGCGGCCTGGGCCAGGGACCTCGACCGGTGGGCGATCTCGGGCAGCGGCAGCGCCACCGCGTCCTCGATCACGGGGACCATCAGGCCGCCCGGAACGGCCACCGCGAAGCCCAGGTGGATCTCGTCGAGCAGATGAATGGCGTTCTCCCGCACCGTCGCGTTGAGCAGCGGGTGCTCGCGCAGGGCCAGGACCGCGGCCTTCAGCAGGAAGTCGTTGATGCTGGGGACCGGCAGATCGCTGTCGGTCCACTCCTCCTTGAGCCGGTCCCGCAGGGACACCACGGCGTCCATCCGCACCTCGTAGCCGTGCGTCAGCTGCGCCATCTCCTGGAGGCTGGCGTGCATCCTGCGGGCGATGGTGCCGCGCATCCCGGTGAGCGGGATGACCTCACTGGGACGAGCGGGAGTGGCTTCGGGTGCCGGAGTGACGCCCTCCAGATCCGCTCTGCGGATGCGGCCGCCGGGACCGGTGCCGTTCACCTCGGAGAGATCGATGCCCCGCTCCTTCGCCAGCTTGCGGACCAGGGGTGAGGCGGGGGTGTCGCCCGACGGGACGAGGGTGACGAGGTCGCCGGGCACGGCCGCAAGGAAGTCCTCCACGTCCTCGGAGACGATCCGTCCGCCGGGACCGGTGCCCCGTACGGCGGTGAGGTCGACGTCGGCAGCCGCGGCGACCCTCCGGGCGTTCGGTGAGGACAGAAGCCGGTCACCGATGCCCTTCTCACCCGTGCCGTTCACGGAGGGCGCCGCGCCGGCGTCGGGGGCGGGCGCAGTGGTCCCCGACCCGACCGGCGTGGGCGTGCCCGCCAGGTCCGGTGGCTGTTCGCCCTCGGCCAGCAGCCAGCCGATGAGGGCCCCGGCCGGCACGGTGGCCCCGGCCGCGACCACCGGGTGGAACAGTCCCCCGGCCTCCGCCTCGACGTCCACGTCGACCTTGTCGGTGGCCAGCCGCAGCAGGGCGTCGCCCTCCGCGACGGCGGCGCCGGTGGGCACGAGCCATTCGTCGATCGTGCCTTCCTGCATGGTCAGGCCGATCTTCGGCAGCAGAACCTCGACCGCCACGTCGGTCACGACCTTTCGAGGAGACGCCGGCAGCCCTGGGCGATCCGGGTGCGATCGGGGACGTAGGCCTTCTCCAGGACGGGCGAGAAGGGCACCGGGGAGAAGGGGGCGCCGATGCGCAGCACCGGCGCGTCCAGGTGGTCGAAGGCGGCGTCCTGGATCTGGGCGGCGATCTCCGCGCCGAGCCCGCCGAAGGTGACGGCCTCGTGCACCACGAGCACCCGGTTGGTGCGGCGGACGGAGGCGAACATCGTCTCGGTGTCCAGCGGCTGCACGGTGCGGGGGTCGATCACCTCGATCTCCACGCCCTCGGCGGCGAGTTCGTCGGCCGCCGCGAGGGCCTCGCCCACCATGCGGCCGAGGGCTATCACCGTGACGTCGGAGCCCTGGCGCGCGGTGTGCGCCTGGCCCAGCGGGATGCCGTAGATCTCCTCGGGCACCTCGCTCTTGCTGCCGAGCAGGACCTTGTTGAGCATGACGACGACCGGGTTGTCGTCGCGGATGGCGGAGACGGTCAGGCCCTTGGCGGTGTACGCGTCGCACGGCATCACCACCTTGAGGCCGGGCACGTGGGCCAGCCAGGCCTCGAGGCTCTGACTGTGCTGGGCCGCGGCGCCGAGGCCCGCGCCGGAAGCGGTGGTGATGGTGAGCGGCACGGACAGCCCGCCGCCGAACATGTACTTCATCTTCGCTGCCTGGTTGACGATCTGGTCGAGGCAGACGCCGATGAAGTCCATGAACATGAGGTCGACGACGGGGCGCAGGCCGCGGGCGGCGGCGCCCACGCCGAGGCCGACGAGGGCGGCTTCGGAGATCGGGGTGTCGATCATGCGGCGGGGGCCGAACTCGTCGAGCAGGTTGTCGAACATGCGGAAGACGCCGCCGTATCCGGCCACGTCCTCGCCGGCGACGAAGACGTTCTCGTCCTCGCGCATGGCCTGGGCGAGTCCCTCGTTGAAGGCCTTGACGTAGGTCAGTTTGCGGGCCGCGGCGTTCGGGGCGACGGCCGGCGCTTCGGTGGTGGTGGTCATGGCGGTCATCCCGAGTAGACGTTGAGCAGCAGGTCGGCGGGGTCGGGCAGCGGGCTGATCTCGGCGTACGCGATGGCCTCGGCGATCTCCTCGCGGGTGCGCTGCCATACGTCGTCCAGCTCCGCGCGGGTCGCGGCGCCGTCGGCGACGGCCCGGGTCTCCAGCAGGTCGATGGGGTCGCGGGCCTTCCACTCGGCGACCTCCTCGTCCGAGCGGTAGGGGTGCCGCAGGCCCTTGACCCCCTGGTGGTCGAAGAAGCGGTAGGTCTTGGCCTCGATCATCATCGGGCCCTCGCCGGCCCGGGCCCGTTCGACGGCGTCGGCGGCGGCGCGATGGACGGCGAGCGCGTCCATGCCGTCGACGATCACGCTGGGCATGCCGTAGGCGGCGGCCCGCTCGGCCACGTCGTTGATCAACATGTGCTTCGACTGTGGCGTGAATTCGGCGTAGCCGTTGTTCTCGCACACGAAGACGACGGGCAGGCCGAGGATCGCGGCCATGTTGGCGCCCTCGTGGAAGGCGCCGATGTTGGTGGCGCCGTCGCCGAAGAAGGTGACGGCGACGCTGTCCTCGCCCTTGTACCGGGCGGCGAAGGCGGCACCCACGGCGATCGGGACGCCCGCCCCGACGATGCCGTTGGCGCCGAGCATGCCGCGGGTGAGGTCGTTGATGTGCATGCTGCCGCCGCGGCCGAGGCAGGCGCCGGTGACGCGTCCGTACAGCTCGGCGTACATCTCGCGGAGGCCGACGCCCTTGGCCACGGCGTGCCCGTGGCCCCGGTGGGTGGAGGTGATCTGGTCGTCGTCGCGCAGGGCCGCCATCACGCCGGCGGCCACGGCTTCCTGGCCGACATACAAATGCAGGAAGCCGGGCAGCTTGCCGGCCTCCATGAGTTTGCCCGCCTCGGTCTCGAACAGCCGGATGCGCACCATGCGCTCGTGCAGATCCCTGATGACCTGCGCGGATACCTGGTGTGTGGCCGCATCGGCCGACTTCTTCTGAGCCATCGTCCGCCCCTTCGCCCGAGGGAGGTGTGCCACGGAAGTGGACTTTCTAGTGTCGCTCTACAGTAACCAGCCCCACGCACCTTACTGAACAGGTTCTCTAATTACTACGCCCCGGACCCGACTCCTCGCCCCGGTCGTCCACCACCTCCACCGCATTGCCCTCCGGATCCGCCCAGAAGGTGATCCGCCGACCGTGCGCACGGACGACCACCGGGTCCGACAGGGGCTTGGCGCCCGCGGCCCCCAGTGCGGCCACCACGGGGTCCACGTTGTCGACGTAGAAGGTGAGATACGACAGCCCCGCACGTCCGGCCAGCGGATGCGCCACGAGGGCCGGCACCGCGGGCGACGAGGGAAGAATCAGCTTGACGCACCCTCCGGAGGGCACCTGCAGCCAGACGACGTCCAGCTCGCCGCCCAGTCCGGCCGGGCCCCCGACGGCCACCAGTACGCGCGAGCGGCGCACGGGGCGACAACCGATCACGTCACAGTAGAAGCGCTCCATCGGCCCCAAGTCCCGTACCACCAGGCCCACCTCGAACGGTCGGACCATGACCATCGCACCCACCCCTACGGGAGATCGAACCGCAACTTCGCCACTTTCTATTGACAGACAACACTAAGTCCTGTTGCAGTTTCGGACACAACCCAGCTGTCGCATTCCGAAGCCGGTCACCGGCTCGCGGCTGGGAGGATTGTGAGGACATCGTGGTCCAGACCAGTTCGCCGGAGATCCGGGAGACAGACGCCGACCGCAACCCGCCCTCGGCCCCCGCATACTCCTCGTGGATCAGCCAGGACCGGTCCACCGACGCCGCATCCCTGACGATGCGGCGGGAGGCCGCCGAACTCGTCGAGCGCGTGATGGCGCACTACCGCGCCAACACGACGCACGAGGCGGACGGCCAGTGGACGGAACCCGTCGCCAACTACCTCGACGCCGACCGCTGGCAACGCGAGACGGACGCCGTCCACCGGAGCGTCCCGCTGCCGCTCGCCATGTCCTGCGAGCTGCCCGGTCCGAACACCTACAAGGCGATCGACGTGCTCGGCATCCCCGTGCTGATCACCCGGGACCGCCAGGGCGCCGTGCACGCGATGATCAACGCCTGCCGGCACCGGGGGGCCAAGCTCCTCGAGCCCGGCTGCGGGGTGTCGAGGCGGCTCACCTGCCCGTACCACTCGTGGTCGTACGACCTGTCCGGCGAACTGCGGGGGGTCTACGCCGAGAAGACCTTCGGCGACGTTCCACGCGAGGGGCGCAGCCTGGTCAGGCTTCCGGCCGGGGAGCGGGCGGGGATCGTCTTCGTCTCGCTGGACCCGGCGGCCGAGCCCGACCTGGACGCCTGGCTGGGCGATCTGCAGCCGCTCCTCGAGGGTATGCGGCTGGCGGAGTGCCACCACTACGCCACCAGCGAGCTGACCAGTCCCAACTGGAAGGTCACCCTCGACGGATACCTGGAGACGTACCACTTCGCCTCGCTGCACCCGAAGACGGTGTTCGAGACGAACCTCTCCAACATGATGGCCCACGACACCTGGGGCCCCCACCAGCGCCTGGCACCGGCCCTGCGCCCCATCGCGCAGGCGGTCGAGCTGCCTCCGGACCAGCGCGATCCGGGCGACTGTGTAGGCCCCATCTACTGGCTCTTCCCCGGGCTGGCCATCGCCGGCGGCTGGCGCCAGAAGATCGCCGTCTCCCTGGTGCTCCCCCGGACGGCCACCGAATCGGTGACCCAGCAGATCATCCTGCTGCGGGAGCCGGCGGTCACCGAGGAGGAGCGCCAGGCCGCCGACCAATTCGGCGAGTGGTTCCACGAGGTGGTCCGCGACGAGGACTACGCGACCACCTACGGAGTGCAGCAGGGTCTGAAGGCCCTCGACGGAACCGATTTCGTCTTCGGACGCAACGAGCCCGGACTCCACCACTTCCACCGCACCATCCACCAACACCTGGAAGACGGCGCCCAAGCCGCCAGAGCCACCAGGTGACGAACCAACAACACTCGCGGGAGAACAGCATGGTGGCTACGGGCAGCCTCGACGGACGTGTCGCGGTGATCACGGGCAGCACGCGCAGCATCGGCCGCGCCATCGCCGAGGCCTTCGTGGCCGACGGCGCCACGGTCGTCATCAGCGGCCGTTCCGAGATCAAGGGCAAGCAGGCCCTGGAGGAGATGGGCGCCGGGGACCGGGCCGTCTTCCACCCCTGCGACGCCAACAGCCAGGGGGACATCGAGGGCCTCGCCGACTTCGCCGCCGAACGCTTCGGCCGGCTCGACATCTGGGTCAACAACGTCGGCGGCAGCTCCGGCTTCGCCCCCATCCACCAGCTCAGCGACGAGGCGTGGCACGACGCCCTCAAGCTGAACGTCAACGGCTACTTCTACGGCACCCGCCGGGCGCTGCCGAAGATGCTGGAGCACGGCTGGGGCCGCCTCATCAACATCTCCTCCGTCGAGGGCAAGCAGGCCAACAAGCCGGGGATCAGCCACTACATCACCAACAAGCACGCGATCCACGGCCTCACCAAGGCGACCGCCTTCGAGTACGGCACCCAGGGCATCACCTGCAACGCCATCTGTCCCGGCGCCGTCGACACCGACCTGATGCGCGCCGCGGGGCCCGCCGCTGCCGAGGCCGAGGGCATCAGTTACGAGGAGTGGCTGAGCCGCTTCGCCGAGCACGCCGCCACCAAGAAGATCACCACGGTGGAGCAGATCGCGGCGGTCGCCTCGCTGCTCGCGAGCGAGGCGGGGGCGGGAATCACCGGCGCACTGATCAGTGTCGACGGCGGAACGGCGCAGTGGTAGGCGCGGGTACGGACAGCGGGAGACCTCGGTCATGAAGAGCTGGATCACGGACTGGCAGCGCAGTGAGCGGCTGCCGCACTACACCCGCGCCAACGCGGGCGAGACCCTGCCGGAACCCGCCAGCCCGCTGGGCTGGACCCTTGTCTGGGGGCGCGGTCTGCAGGGCTGGCGTCGCGGCTTCGTCGGCTTCGGCATCTACCGCGAGGAGGAGGTGGCCGGCCCCCGACCGCCGTTCGTCGGCATGTTCGGCGGCCACTTCTACCTGAACCTGTCCCACATGCGGCTGTTCGGCATCCGTATGGGCCAGACGGCGGACCAGATCGACGCGGCCTTCGTCGGACAGCGCTCCGACACGCCGGTGTACGTGGCGCACCCGGACGACCAGGACGAGGAGCTGACCGCAAAGGCGGGCGGAACGCTTCAGCGGATGCTCGGCCAGAGCGGCTTCCCGGAGGCCGACGCCGACCGGCAGCGTCTGCGCGCACTGCGCCGCTCCCGGCCCGACCTGACGCGGCTGTCGGAGGCCGAACTGGTGGCGTACGCACGGTCGTTGCTGGACGAGGTGGAGACGACCTTCCAGCGGCACGTCGAGTCCTCGCTGCCCGCGTCCGTCGGACCGGCGATCCTCGGCCCGCTGTGCGCGAGCGTGGACCGCCCCGGCGCCATGCTCGACCTCATCGGCGGTCTCGGCGACGTCGACTCCGCCTCCCCCTCGACCGGACTGTGGACGCTGTCACGGCAGGTGGCGGCCTCGGCCGAGCTGAGCGCGCTGTTCGACCGGGGTCCGGCCGCCGTGGAGCAGGCCCTCGACGGGGCGACCGGCGACGTGAAGACGTTCCGCGACGCCTTCGAGGAGTTCCTGGCCGAGTCCGGCGACCGCGGCCCCAACGAGTGGGACATCCACGCCCTGTCCTGGGAGGCGGCGCCCGTCCAGGCGCTGGCCCTGGTCGACCGGATCCGTCACAGTCCCGACGACGACTCCCCGGCCGCCCGCCGGACACGGCTGACCGAACGGCGCGAGCGGACGGCGCAGGAGATCCGGGCCGTGCTGCCCGAGGAGACACAGCCCATGTTCGACGCCGGCATGCACGCCTCCCAGGTGTGGATCCCGGCCCGCGAACGCACCAAGGCGAACTGCGTCACCGTCGTCAACGAGATCCGCATGGCCGTGCGGGAGCTCGGTCGCCGCGGTGTCGAGGCGGGGCTCTTCGCCCGGCCCGAGGACGTGATGATGGTGCTGGACACCGAGCTCGACGACTATGTAGCCGCCCCGGAGTCCTTCGGTCCCGTCATCGCGCGCCGGCTGGAGGAGTACGCCGCCCTGCACGATCTGGAACCGCCGTTCTTCGTCGCGGACGACGCGCAGACCGACATCGGCACCTGGCCGCGGCGCGCCGAGGAGCGGACGCAGGCGGCCGTCGAGGGTGATGTCCTCGGCGGTGTCGGCGGCAGCCACGGCACGTACACCGGCAGGGTGCGGGTGGTCACCGACCCGGCCTCGTGCGAGGCGCTGGAGCCCGGGGAGGTGCTGGTCGCACCGATCACGGACGCGGCCTGGACCCCGCTGTTCCTGGTCGCCGGAGCGGCGGTGGTGGACGTGGGCGCGCTCAACAGCCACGCCGTGGTGGTCTGCCGCGAGCTGGGCATCCCGGCCGTCATCTCCGTCGAGGGCGGGACACAGCGCCTGCGGGACGGGATGGTGATCACGGTCGACGGTGACCAGGGCACGGTCACCGTGGACAGCGTCCCGGCGCCGCTCGGCATCTGAAGCACCGCGGGCCCGTCGCTCCCCTGCACCGGGGCGACGGGCCCACGGGCACGACCGCGAAAGGAATCCCGTGGCCGAGGAAATCATCGTCGCCGGCTGGATGGACTACGAGCCCGCCGACCGCGACGCCATGCTGAAGGCCCTCGTCGAGCTGGGCCGGCATACCCGCGAGCAGGAACCCGGCTGTCTGGACTACGCCATGACCGCCGATCCCGCCGACGAGCGGCGTATCCGGGTGTACGAGCACTGGACCTCCCGGCAGGCCCTGGACGAGCACTTCTCCACCGCGCACATCAAGGACTTCCGGGCGGCCGTGGCGGGGCTGACCCGGGTCGGGGTCTCCCTGACGGCCCACACCGTCGCCGCGTCACACCCCATGCGCTGAAAGGGCGCCCCCGGGCGGGGGCGCCGTTTCAGCCTGCCGAAAAGGGTGCCGTTTCAGCCGGAATCGCCCAGGCTGACCAGCATCTTGCCGACGTTTCCGCCGCCGAGCAGGGACAGCAGCGCCCCCGGGGCGTTCTCCAGGCCGTCCACCACCGTCTCGCGCGCGGTGATCCGACCCTCGGCGAGCCAGCCCGCGACCCGCTGCTCGAACTCCGGCCGCAGGTCGTCGTGGTCGCGGACGATGAAACCGCACAGCGTCAGCCGCTTGAGGACCGCCTGCATCAAATGGTTGATGTCCACGGTCCGTCGGGCGCCGCCGAACTGCGACATCATGCCGCACAGGGCGACCCGGCCACCGGTCCGCAGCGCGTGCAGGGCGGCGGCGAGCTGTTCTCCGCCGACGTTGTCGAAATACACGTCGATGCCGTCGGGTGCCATCCGGGCCAGGGCGTCGCGCACCGGCTCGGCACGGTAGTCCGCGGCGGCGTCGTAGCCGAACTCCTTGACCAGCAGGGCGCACTTGTCCGGCCCGCCGGCGGTGCCGACGACTCGGTCCGCGCCCAGCAGGCGCGCGAACTGGCCGGCGGCTGTGCCGACGGCCCCGGCCGCCGCCGACACGAAGACGGTGTCGCCGGGGCGCAGCGCCGCGACCCGGGTCAGGCCCACGTACGCGGTGAATCCGGTCTGGCCGAGCAGCCCCAACCAGGTGGGCAGCGGGGCGAGTTGCGGGTCGATGCGATCCGCTCCGTCGGTGTCCGCCGCGTCCAGCACGGCCCGCTCCCGCCAGCCGAGTTGGTGGCGGACGTAGGCACCGGGCGGCACGCCGGGACAGCGGCTCTCCTCCACGACACCCAGGGCCCGGCCGTCGAGCGGTGATCCGGGGGTGAAGTTGTGCGTGTAGTGCTTCTCGGTGCTCTCCAGCCGCCCGCGCATGGACGGGTCGACGCTCATGTAGAGGTTGCGGACGAGGAGTTGGCCCTCACCGAGGGGTGGCAGGGGGCGTACCTGGACGGCGAAGTCACCGGGGGTCGGCTCGTTTTCGGGGCGGCATACCAGACAGACCACCCGGGTGGTGCGCGGGGACACGGCGTCACCCCTCCGGTCGAGGCGGGGTGCGCCGCTGTGCGAGGCGGCCGACCCAGCCGGCCATCTGAAGGTCGGCGTGGCGCAGTTCGCCCGACTGCCACCGGGCCTGGAAGTCGAAGACGCCCTGTGCCCCGGTCCTGGGGTCGGTCACCTCGACGAGTCCTTCCTCGGTGAGCCGGTACACATGCCCGGTCAGGGGGTGGATCACTTGCTTGGACATGGGGCCTCACTCCTGCACTCGGCGGCGCACTCCGCGCTTGGTCACGGTCACCGGGCCCTCGACCCGGAGCCGGCAGGCGAGCCGGGTCAGGCCGTCCACCGGCCTGCGCAGGGCCTCGATGCCCTCGCGCTCCAACGGGCCCACGGGGGAACAGTTCTCGGCTCCGTCCTCCACCTGGACGAAGCAGGTACGGCAGGTGCCCTTGCCGCCGCAGACGGTGGGCCAGCGGTAGCCGAGCCGTCCGGCGGCGGTGAACAGGTCCTCGCCGTCGAGGACTTCGAGCTCGACGCCCAGGGGTCGGACCGCCACGCGGTGGGTCACCTGTCCATCCACTGGTCGAGCGTCCGGTTGAAGTGGCGGATGCGGCTCTCCTGGTAGTTGGCCAGGGTGATGCCCGGCTTGCGCATCGCCTTGAGGCCCTGCTGGACGTAGGGGAGGTTTTCGCAGTCCTGGTCGAAGACGGGGCCGAGCACGCCGAGTTCGGGGATGTCGGCGAACAGCATGTCCTCCGGCACCCAGCGGATCTTCACCGGGGGCGGCATCTCGCCGGGCTGCTTCGGGGACGACATGAAGATGATCTCCGCGGTGCAGGAGTCCGGGTCGAGGCCGTTGGGCCGGAACCGGTAGATGATGTTGGACTTGGCGCCGCCCCAGGGGTTGAAGTTGGGGAACAGCAAGTAGTTGATGGCGTCCAGCAGTTCGGTGTCGGCGGTCTGCGAGAAGTCCTGCTGCGAGGTGGCCGCCAGTTGCGCGCGCATCCGCTCGGCGAGGACCTGGCGGGCGGTGCCGCCCGGCGGGATCGCCGGCAGTTCGTCGCCCTCCTGCATCACCAGGTCACGGCCCTGGGCCGCGGCGTAGAACGCGCGCGAGTCGTAGAACGTCTCGAGGACGTCCTCCTCCGTGACGGACTCCGCCACGTGCGGGCTGGGCGCGCCCTGGATGTTGATCATCCGGTTCCAGTTCGGCTGGTCCGCCATGACGTCGTACTGGGAGTTGGCGTCGGCGAGCCACGGCAGCATCTGCGGGTGGGTGGCGATCACGTGGAAGGACTCGATGAAGGCGTCCTGTGCGATCTTCCAGTTGCAGGGCAGCACCTTGGCGATGTGCAGCGACTTGTAGCGGTTCTCCAGTGGCCAGATGTAGTAGTCGTCGAAGGTGCCGCGGTAGGAGTCGAAGGACTCCGCGTACGGGTCCATGTTGATGAAGACGAAGCCGCGCCAGGTGGCCACCTGGGCCTCGGGAAGGGCGAACTTCTCCGGGGTGACGTGCGGGAAGTCCCAGGCACAGGGCGGGGTCTGCATCGTGCCGTCGAGGTTCCAGGCGAAGCCGTGGAACGAGCAGCGGAACTCGCTGACGTTGCCGCCGCCGGTGCGCAGTTTGCGTCCGCGGTGCAGGCAGACGTTGACGAAGGCGCGGATCTCGTCGGGGGCCGTGCGCACGACGATGAGCGAGTCGTCGCCGATCTCGTAGACCTCGTGGTCGCCGACCTCGGGAATCTCGCTCTCCAGGCAGGCGAACTGCCAGACACGGCGCCACACCTGCCGCATCTCTCGTTCGGCCCATTCGCGGGAGGTGAAGCGGGCGGTGTCGATGTCCTCGCTGCCGAGGTGGTCGTTCCGCTCGTACCTCAGGGCGGGGGGAACCGGGCGGCTGTCCTGGTCGAGGTAGTCCTGG
This sequence comes from Streptomyces sp. NPDC031474, assembly GCF_055581185.1. Taxonomy (NCBI): domain Bacteria; kingdom Bacillati; phylum Actinomycetota; class Actinomycetes; order Kitasatosporales; family Streptomycetaceae; genus Streptomyces; species Streptomyces sp. NPDC031474. The sequence goes on along the minus strand of NZ_JBVIJX010000013.1, from coordinate 291,442 downwards.
ACGCTGGGCCCGGGGCACCGCGCCGTGCCCAGCTCCGATATTTCGTCCATCATCTCTCCTCCGGCAGAAACTTTAGATTGAGTGTAGTTACGGGCTGCGGTCGAGAGCAACACTCGCGACAGTGAACGCGCCCGCATCTGCCGAGGTCATCGCGTAATCAGCTTGAGATCCTGGATTTTCTTGCGGCGACCCTCTCCCCAAGCACGCCGGGGCATGTCACACTCCGACCCACTTGAGGCTGTAGTGCCTCATAAGTTTCTCCGTTCCGGAACGGTCTTTGCCCGTCCCGGCCCCCAGCGCCCCGGGGCTCTCACCCTGGGTGCCCCGCCGTACCCCACGTCGGCGATCGACGCAGCCCTGCATTCCCCAGCACCTCTTGCGTGCGCCACACCACGGGAGTACTCAACGATGAGTTCCAGACCCGGTCGCGCGGTCCGCCGCGCCCTCACCGCGATCGTCCCCGTCACTGCCCTGCTCACCCTGACGGCGTGCGCCGGCGGCACGACCCCGGCCGCCGACTCCTCGCAGGCGGCGGCGCCCGGATCGCCCGGCCTGACGGCGGCCCGCGCGGCTCTGAAGACGTACGCGCAGCGCCCGGCCGCGATCTCCGTCACCCAGCCGGTCGGCAAGCAGATCCCCACGGGCAAGAAGATCGACTTCATCCTGTGCGGCGTCCAGTCCTGCAAGGACCTCGCCGACTTCTTCACCGGCGCCGCGGGACAACTCGGCTGGAAGGTGAAGCAGATCGCCACCCAGGGCACGCCGGAGTCCGTCCAGGCCGCCTACGAACAGGCCGTACGCGACAAGCCGGACGCCGTCGTCGCCTCCGGTTTCCCGCGTGCCGTCTACACCAAGCAGCTGGCACAGCTGAAGGCGGCCGGTATCCCCGTCATCCAGTCCAACGCCGACGACGTGGTGGGCGACGGCATCTCCCTGCTGAAGAACGGGCCGAAGGACGTCGGCATCCAGGGCCGGATGCTCGCCTCGTGGGTGGTGTCGAACAGCGGCGCCCAGGCGAACACCGTGTACTTCGATCTGCCGGCGTACACGATCCTCAAGCCCGTCAAGGACTCCTTCGCGGCCAACTACAAGAAGTGGTGCGCCGGTTGCGCGCTGGACAACGTCGACGTCCCGATCACCGCGGTGGGCAAGGACATGCCGGACCGCGTGGTGTCGTATCTCCGCTCACACCCGAAGGTGACCCATGTCGTCTTCTCCCTGGGCCTGCTCAACGTGGGCGTGCCCGCCGCTCTGAAGACGGCCGGCCTCACCGGCAAGCACATCGTGGTCAACGTCGGTGACGCGCAGAACTACCAGTACATCCAGAGCGGTCTCACCGACGGCGCGATGACGCTGAACTCCCATGAGACGGCCTGGCTCCAGGTCGACGCGCTGGCCCGGCACTTCACCGGTCAGTCCATGGCCGTGGACCAGAAGGCGGCGCTGCCCAACATGCTCGTCACCAAGGACAACCTGCCTTCCGCCGACGGTGACTTCCCGATCGTCGAGAGCTACCAGAAGCAGTTCAAGGCGCTCTGGGGCCTGAGTTGACCGGGCCGGTACTGCGGGTGGCCGCCCTGTCGAAGCGATTCGGCGGCACCCAGGCACTGAGGGACGTGGACCTCGAGGTCGCACCCGGCGAGATCCACGCCCTCATCGGGCCCAACGGCTCCGGCAAGTCCACCCTCATCAAGATCCTCGCCGGCTTCCACCACGCGGAGCCGGGGGCGGTGGCCGAACTCGACGGCGAGCCCTTCGACCTCGGCCATGTCACGGCCTCCCGCCACGACCGGCTCCGCTTCGTCCACCAGGAGCTGGGGCTGGTGGGAGAGTTGAGCGCCATCGACAACCTGGCGCTCAGCCACGGCTTCGCCCGCACGGCCTTCGGCAACATCCGCTGGCCCGAGATGGAGAGACGCACGACCGCCCTCGTCGAACGGTTCGGTCTCGGCATCGACGTACGCCGTCCCCTGGTGACGGCGACCCCCGTGCAGCGCGCGGTGGTGGCCATCGCCGCCGCGCTGCAGGGCTGGGACGGCGGCCGCGGTGTCCTGGTGCTCGACGAGCCCACCGCCGTACTGCCGCCCGGCGAGGTGGCCCGCCTCTTCGACATCGTGCGGGAGGTCCGCGACGCCGGCGCCGGCGTCCTGTACGTCTCGCACCGGATGGACGAGATCTTCGCGCTCGCCGACCGGGTCACCGTCATCCGCGGCGGACGCCGGATCGCCACGCGCCGGGTCGCCGAGCTCACTCCGCGCTCGCTGGCGGAACTGATGGCGGGCGAGGAGACGGAGACCGACCACCACCCGGCGCCCTCCGCCGGTCCCGCCGACCCCGCCCTGGAGGTCCGTGACCTGTGGGCCGGGCCCCTGCGGGGGGTCGACCTCGACCTGGGCAGGGGTGAGCGTCTGGGCATCACCGGTCTGGTCGGTTCCGGCCACGAGGTCGTGCCGTACGTCGTGTGCGGGGCTCATACCGGGCCGGTGAGCGGCAGGCTGCGGCTGCCGGAGCGCTCCGAGCGGTGGACCGAGGCGCGTGACGCCGGCGCCCTGGGCCTACCCCTGGTCCCGGCGGACCGGGCTGGCGAGGGAGTGATCGGCGACTTCTCGGTCGGCGAGAACCTCACCCTCCCGCTCCTGCACCGACTGCGCGCCCGGGCGGGGCGGCTGCACCGGCGCCGCGAGTCCGCCCTGGCGGAGGACTGGATCAGGCGGGTAGGGGTGCGCACGGCCGGCCCCGGGGCGCGGATCACCACCCTGAGCGGCGGCAACCAGCAGAAGGTCGTCATGGCCCGCTGTCTGGCACAGCAGCCGCCGGTGCTGGCGCTGTGCGAACCCACGGCGGGCGTGGACATCGCCACCCGCCTGCAGCTGTACGACCTGATAGAGCGTCAGGCAGACGAGGGCATGGGCGTCCTCGTGTGCTCCTCCGACACGCAGGACCTGCTCGCGCTGTGCACCCGTGTCCTGGTGGTGCGCGACGGCCGGATCGCACGGGAGATCAGTGGCCGGGACATCACCGAGCCCGCGCTCGTGCACGCCATGGAAGGAACCGAGTGACATGAGCCTTGGAAGGAACCGAGTGACATGACATCCACACCGACCCGAGCGGCGGAACTACCGCCGTCCACGCCGCGAAGATCCGCGGTGTTCGTCCCGGGGACGCTCGGCCGACGGGCGGTGGCCGCCCTGTCCTTCCGGAACATCGGCGCCGTATACGTGTGGCTGGTCATCGTCGTGCTCTTCTCCGTCTGGGCGCCGGACACGTTCCCGACCATCATCACGGTCAAGCAGGTGTTGAACGGCAACGCCGTGGCCGGCCTGGTGGCCCTGAGCGTCGTACCGCCACTGGCCGCACGCGTCTTCGACCTCTCGGTCGCCTACACCATGTCGCTCACCAGCGTGCTGACCGCTCACTTCCTGGTCTCCGCCGGGCTCGGTCCCGGCGCGGCGATCACGCTGGCGATGGCCGCCGCGCTGCTGATCGGAGTCGTCAACGGAATCGTGGTGGTGGTCCTGCGCGTCGACTCGTTCATCGCCACCCTGGCCACCGGCGCGCTGATCCAGTCACTGATCACCATGGTCACCAACGACAGTTCCATCACCGGTGTGCAGCTGCTCGCCAAACCGTTCGCGAGCATCGCCCAGCTGGACATGGGCGGCATCACCCTGCCGGTGCTGTATCTGCTGCTCGCCGCGGTCACCATCTGGTTCCTGCTGGAACACACCGCCACCGGGCGCCGGTTGTACGCGACCGGCTTCAACGCCGACGCGGCCCGGCTGCAGGGCGTGCGCACCGACCGGCTGCGCTTTCTGACCCTGGTGGCCTCCGCGCTGCTCTCCGGTTTCGCCGGCATCGTCTTCGCGTCCTCGGTCGGATCCGGCTCGCCGACCGCGGGCACCCCGTATCTGCTGTCGGCCTACGCCGCCGCCTTCGTCGGGGCGACCCAGTTGCGCGCGGGCCGCTTCAACGCCTGGGGGACGGTGCTCGCGGTCCTCCTGCTCGGCACGGGTATCACGGGACTGGGGCTCGCCACCAGCGCGCAGTGGGCCACGAGCCTGTTCACCGGCTCGGTCCTCATCGTGGCACTGGTCCTCACGGGTGGCCGGATCACCCTGCCTGCCGTGCTGCGCCGCCGGAAGGGAATCCCCTCGAACGCCGGCGCCGGGACTCCCACGGAGAGCGGCGTCCTGCCTGCCACCAGCAAGGAGACAGGACAATGAAGGCTGTGCAGTACCGGAGGGTGGGACACGCCCCCGAGGTCGTCGAGGTTCCCGTGCCCGAACCGGGCCCGGGCCAGGTGCTGTTGAAGGTGACGGCGGCGGGGCTGTGCCACTCCGACCTGGCGGTCATGGGCTGGCCCGAGGAGCAGTTCCCCTACCCGCTGCCGATGACGCTCGGCCACGAGGGTGTCGGCACAGTCGCGGCCGTGGGCAGCGGTGTCACGGCGGTGGTGGAAGGCGACGACGTGGCGGTGTACGGCCCATGGGGCTGCGGGCACTGCCACAACTGCGCCCAGGGCAAGGAGAACTGCTGCCCGCGTGCTGCCGGGCTCGGCATCCTGCCGCCGGGACTCGGCTCCCCCGGTGCGCTCGCCGAGTACATGGTGGTGGACTCGCCCCGCCACCTGGTGCCGCTGAACGGACTGGACCCGGTGCAGGCCGCCCCGCTCACCGACGCGGGACTGACGCCCTATCACGCGATCAGGAAGTCACTGCCCAAGCTGGTCCCGGGCAGCACGGCGGTGGTGATCGGGGTCGGCGGCCTGGGCCACCTCGCCGTACAGCTGCTCCGCGCCCTGACACCGGCCAGGGTGGTCGCCCTCGACGTGAGCAAGGAGAAACTCGAGCTGGCACACACCGTCGGCGCTCACGAGACGCTCCTCTCCGACGGCGCGGCGGCCGCACGGGTGCGGGAACTCACCGGCGGGACGGGAGCGGACGTGGTGCTGGACTTCGTGGGAACAGAGGCGACGCTCGCGGTGGCCGCGGCGTCGGTGGCGGTGGAAGGCGACGTGACGATCGTCGGGCTCGGCGGCGGCACCCTGGCGGTCGGCTTCGGCGGCGGGCTGCCGTTCGAGGTGTCCGCCTCGTTCCCCTACTGGGGCAGCCGCCCGGAGCTCATGGAGGTCGTCGAGCTGGCGCGACAGGGGCTGGTCTCCTCCCACGTCGAGACCTTCACACTCGACGAGGCGCCGACGGCCTACGAGCGTCTGCACGCCGGCGACATCAACGGCCGCGCGGTGGTACTGCCGCACGGTTGAGCCGCGACCCGTGCAGGGCCGGCGCCCGAGCCGCGCTCAGGTGCCGGCCCGCTCCTCTGCCGGATTTCGCCCGTTCACCGTCCGCGCCACACACCGCCGCAGCACCGTCATGAACTCCGGCGTTTCCCACGGCCCGCGATCCACCCGACCGGTGTCGTCCACGCCCAGGTCCTGTACGTCGTAACGGCCCCTGCAGTGCCCGAGGGTGAAGTAGCAGACCTCGCCGAGACCGTGCCGCTTGAGATACAGCACCGGTCGGGGCGCGGCGTCGAGGGCCGCCGTGTCACCCTCGGCGAAACCGCGGCACGATCCCGTGTACTCGGCGTGCAGCAGCACCTCCAACTCCCCGTGCAGCTCGCACACGTACAGCTCGTCGGTGACCGTGAACGGGCCGACCCCGGCGACCAGTGGATGGTCGGGCCGGGTGACGCGCACCTCGTACGGCTCGATCGGCGGATGGGCCAGGAACTGGCTGCCGAGCACCGGCGCCAGTTCCCCCAGGAGCCGCGGGGTCGTGAACACCCGCGGTCCGTCACTCGCCGACGGCTCGATCACCGAGTTGGTGCCGTGCAGGGCGAGCCAGCGCCCGCCCCGCTCGACGAACCGTGCCAGCGCGGCCCGCTGTGCCGGGCGGGGCCGGACGTCACAGGTGTAAGTGACCACCAGGTCGGCCTTCTCGAGCGCAGCCACGCAGTCGTAGTCCTGATACACGCTCGTGCGCACCCGTGGATGTTCACCGAGCAGCTCCAGCAGCCGGAGCCGCGCGTAGTCGAAGTCGTGCCAGCGGCCGCCGCAGACCAACACGGCGTCCAGGCGGCCGGCCGGGCCCGCCACGGCTCAGTACTGGACGCGGGTGAGCAGCCCGCCGTCCACCACGAGGTTGACCCCGACGCAGAAGGAGCCGGTCCGCCCGAGCAGGAACGCCACCGCCGCTGCCACATCCTCCGCGGTGCCGTAACGGCCGATCGGAAGCTTGGCCAGCACCTCCTCGTACACCTCCGGGCGGCTGGCGCGGATGGTCTCCCATGCGCCGCCGGGGAAGTCGATCGGGCCGGGCGAGACGGTGTTGACGCGGATGCCCTTCGGCGCGAGGGCGTGCGCGAGGGCCGACGCGTGCTGGACCACGGCTGCCTTGAGCGCGGAGTACGAGTTCGCTCCGGCCGGGCGCGCGGTGTCGGAGGCGTTGGTGGTGCCGATGGCGACGACGGCGGCCCGGTCGGAGGCCTCCAGGTGGGGCAGGGCCGCCTCGACGAGTCCCGCGAACGGGATCAGGTCGCCGCGCAGGCTGGCCTCCCAGGACTCGGGGCCCTTCACGTTGCCCGCCGACACGTTGGACACCAGCAGGTCCAGGCCGCCGAGTTCACCGGCCGCCCGCTCCACGAAGCCCACGAGCGCGGCCGGGTCGGTGACGTCGACCGGTTCCGCGAACACCGTGGCGCCCTCGCCGCGCAGTTCGGCGGCGGTCTTGGCCAGGCCTTCCTCGCCGCGGGCGCACAGCGCCAGCGCGCAGCCCTCGGCCGCCAGGGTGGTGGCGATCGCCCGGCCGATGCCCCGGCTCGCGCCGGTCACCAGCGCCTTCGCGCCTGTCAGTCCCAGATCCATCGATGTCACTCCTTTGTGATTGCCGAATGCGACTGCCGAATGTGACTGCCGAATGCTGCTGCTGAAAAGGACCCGGCGCCTCAGTTGCCGGGAAGCTGTGAGAACGGCAGGCGGTCCACCCGCGGCTCCGGCGGCAGCTTCAGCACCCGTTCGCCGATCAGGTTGCGCTGGATCTGGTCGGTGCCTCCGGCCAGCCGGTAGCCGGGGGCGCCGAGCAGGTGCTGCGCCCAGGCGAAGGTGCCCGCCTCCCCGGTGTCGGCGCTGATCCGCGCGCCCATCAGCTCGGCGGCGACCTGTCCTGTGCGGGTGAGCAGGTCGGAGGCCATGAGTTTGGTCAGCGACGCCTCCGGGCCCGGCCGGCCGCCGGCGGCGCTCGTCCTGGCGACACGGTCCACGGTGGCCGCGCGCAGGGCGGCGCGTACGTACAGGTCGGCGAGGCGCTGGCGGACCAGCACGTCTTCGGTGCGGCCGAGGGAGCGGGCGAGCGCGAGGACGTCCGCGAACGTGCCGCCCTTGCGGCGGTTGCCGCCGCCGGAGGCGGTCCGCTCGAAGGCGAGGGTGGTGGTGGCGACCTCCCAGCCCTGGCCCGGTCGCCCGATCCGCAGCCGGTCCGGAACACGGACGCCACTGAGGAAGACCTCGTTGAAGGAGGCGCCGCCGCTCATCTGACGGATGGGGCGCACCTCCACGCCGGTGGCGTCCATCGGGACCAGGAAGGCGGTGATTCCGGCCTGTTTGACCACGTCCGGGTCGGTGCGGGCGAGCAGCAGACCGTAGTCGGCGAAGTGGGCGCCCGAGGTCCACACCTTCTGACCGTCGATCACCCACTCGTCGCCTTCTTGGCGGGCACGGGTGCGCAGGGCCGCGAGGTCCGATCCGGCACCGGGTTCGCTGAAGAGCTGGCAGGCCAGCAGGTCGGTGCGCAGGAACGCGCGCGCGTACGTGTCACGCTGCTCGGCCGTCCCGAACAGGGAGACCGCCATGCCGACAAGGCGCACCGTGACGCTGATCAGCTCGGTCGACGGCGGCACCTCGAAGGCCGACTCCTCCTCGGCGAAGGCCGCCACATGGGCGGCGGTCAGGCCCGCGCCGCCCTTGTCCTCGGGGAGGGTCAGTGCCTGGTACCCGGCGTCGAAGCGGGCGCGCTGGTAGACGCGGCAGCGCTCCAGCAGCAGGCGCTCCTCGTCCTCCGGGAGGTTATGGAACACGGCCAGGTCGGCCGCCCCTGTGGCGGACTGCGGCGCCCGCGCCGGTTCGAGCACGCCGGCCAGCCACTGCCGGACCTGTGTGCGCCATGCGTCCGGATCGGGCTGGGACATGGCTCCTCCTCGGATACTTACCAGACGGCAGCTTGAGTAACGGTGACCGGGAGTACACCGCCCCAACCTCTGAAACTTGGGGAAATGACTCTGCCCGGAACCAGAGTGTTCCGTACTTTCTTGATAAACGCTACAGTCTCCGCATCTCCTCTCCCTTCGAATCGGGAGAGGCCCAGGAGCCGCCGGAGGAGCCATGTCGCTGCTGCCACTCGACCGTCGCGCCCAGGAGACACCCGACGAGCCCGCCCTGGCGGACGACCTGGGGGTGCTGTCCTGGTCGGGCCTCACCGACCAGGTGGCGCGGGCGACGGCACGGCTGCTGGAGCTCGCGCCCGGCCCCGACGACCGGGTCGCCGTCCTCGGCGACAACGCGATCCCGACGCTGGTGGCCCATCTGGCGGGCCTGCGTGCCGGAGTGGGGACCGTGGCCACATCCCGGAACCTCACATCGGGCGAACTCGTCGACCAGATCATCGACGCGGGTGTGACCGGAATCATCGCCGGACCGGTCGGCGCGGGTGCCGCCCTCGACGCGGCCCGGGAACTGGGCCTTCCGGTCGTGATGCACGGAACCCCGGCAGTGGGGCACGCCTTTGCCTGGGACGCATGGCTCGCGGCCGCGCCCGCCGGGCGCACGGCCCCGACGGACCGGCCCGCCCGGCCTCCGCTCGTCTACACCTCGGGAACCACCGGACGGGCGCGCGGCACCGAGGTGCGCTGGGTGAGCGACCCGGTCTCCGACAGCTCCGCCTACCTCGCCGCGATGGCCGCCCGGCCGGGATTCCCGCCGGGACCGCACCTGGTGTGCGGCCCGCTGCAGCACAACGCGCCGCTGACCTCGCTGCGGCATCTGACGGCCGGGCAGCCGGTCATCGTCCTCGGCAGGTACGACGCGGAGACGTTCCTCAGCCGTGTGCAGAGGTGGCAGGTCTCCTCGACGGTGATGGTGCCCACCCACTTCCAACGGCTGCTCGCCCTCCCGGAAGAGGTCCGCGGCCGCTACGACGTCTCCAGCCTGCGGCAGGTCTCGCACACCGGCTCCGCGTGCCCGCCGGACGTGAAGCGAGCCATGATCGAGTGGTTCGGCCCGGTGCTGACCGAGTCGTACGGCGCCAGCGAGGCGGGAACCGTCGCCCGCATCAACAGCACCGAGTGGCTGGCGCACCCGGGCTCGGTCGGGCGTGTCCGGCCCCCGTTCGAGGTCCTGGTCACCGACGACGCCGGGCGGCAACTGCCGCCCGGCGAACAAGGACTGCTGGCCTTCCGGGCCCCGGAGGACCAGGGCGTCCGCTACCACGCGGACCCGGACAAGACCAGGTCCGCCTACCTCTCCCCCGGCGTCTTCACGCTCGGCGACATCGGCTACGTCGACGCGAACGGCTACATCTTCATCACCGACCGGGCCGCGGACGTCGTGGTCTCCGGCGGCGTGAACCTGTACCCGGCCGAGAGCGAGGCGGTCCTGCGGCAGCACCCGGCGATCGCCGAGGTCGCGGTCATCGGCGTGCCCGATGCGGACTTCGGCGAGTCGCTGCGGGCGCTGGTCGTGGCCGCGGCCGACGAGCCGCCGACCGAGGACCTGGACCGGTTCTGCCGCGACCGCCTCGCCGCCTACAAGTGCCCGAAGTCGTACGAGTTCGTCCCCGAGCTGCTGCGCAACGCGATGGGCAAGCTCGACAAGCGTGCGATGCGCCGTCCCTATTGGAGCTCGGAACGGACCATCGCCGGCTGAGCCGACCCGCCCGTCCCTCACGCGTACGAAGGATCACCCATGACCGAACTCCTCCTCGTCCGGCACGGCCTCCCCCTGGCGGGCGTGTTCGACCCGGGGCTGTCGCCGGAGGGCAGCGCCCAGGCAGAGCGTCTCGCCGCCTGGCTCGTGCACGAGGACGTCGACGCCCTGTACACCAGCCCGTTCCTGCGTGCCCGCGAGACGGTGGCTCCCCTGGAACGGGTCACCGGCATGACCGCCACCGTCCTCGACGACCTGCGCGAGTGGGACACCGACGTCTCCCACCCCTACATGCCACCGGAGCAGATCGGCGCGGAGGACCCCCGCGGGGCGGCGCTCGCCGAGGGACGCTACGAGGACTTCGTACCGGATCTGGACTGGGACGCCTTCCGTGCGCGAGCCGTACGGGCCATGGACACCATCCTCGACGCCCATCCCGGCGGGCGGGTCGCGGTCGTGTGCCACGGCGGGATCACCAACACCTACCTGGCGACCGTGCTCGGCCTGCCGACGATGTTCTGGTTCCATCCCGGCTACACGTCCGTCAGCCGGGTGCGGCGCATGCCCGGCGGCCGGATCGTTCTGCACTCGGTGAACGAAACCGCCCACATGATCGCCCGACGTGCCGTAGACGCGGCCGCCTGACCCCGTCCCACTCCCCAGGAGGTCCCGGCCATGCCAGGATCCGTCATCGTCGCCGGAGCAAGGACGCCCATCGGCAGACTCATGGGCGCCCTGAGCACGGTGTCCGCCGTCGACCTCGGCGCCCACGCCATCGGCGCGGCGCTGGCCGCCGTGCACCTGGACCCGGCAGCCGTGGAAGCCGTCGTCATGGGCCATGTCGTGCAGGCCGGGGCCGGCCCCAACCCGGCACGGCAGGCCGCGATCCGCGCCGGCATTCCGTTCTCCGTCCCCGCGAGCACCGTCAACAAGCTCTGTCTGTCCGGTCTGCACGCCATCGCCCTGGCCGACCTCATGATCGCCTCCGGCCGGCACGAGGTCGTCGTCGCCGGTGGCATGGAGTCCATGTCGGGCGCCCCGCACCTGCTGCGCGGATCACGCACCGGCTGGAAGTACGGCTCGACCGCGGTGGAGGACGCCCTCGACCGTGACGCCCTCGTCTGCGCCTTCGACGACGTCTCCATGGGAGCGGCCACCGAGCGGTATCAGCAGCCGTACGCCCTGACGCGCGAGGCGCAGGACGAGTACAGCGCGCTGTCCCATCAACGGGCCGCCCAGGCGCAGGAGTCGGGTGCGCTGCGCGAGGAGATCATCCCCGTCACCGTGGCCGGACGCCGAGGCGAGACGGTGGTCGACACCGACGAGGGCGTGCGGCCGGGGAGCACCGCAGAGAGCCTGGGGCGGCTCAAGCCGGCCTTCTCGGGGGCGGGCACGATCACCGCGGGCAACTCGTCGCAGCTTTCCGACGGCGCCGCAGCCGTCGTCGTGATGAGCGCGGAGCGTGCCCGCCGGGAGGGCCTGACCCCGCTCGCCGAGATCGGGGCCTACGGCACGGTCGCGGGCCCCGACCCCTCACTGCTCGTCCAGCCGGCCGGCGCGGTCCGCGACGCCCTGTCCCGGGACGGCCGGCTGAAGTGCGCCGATCTGGATCTGTTCGAGATCAACGAGGCGTTCGCCTCGGTGGCCCTGGCTTCCGTACGGGAGCTGGACATCCCCCTGGACAAGGTGAACGTCAACGGCGGCGCGATCGCGCTCGGGCACCCGGTCGGCATGACCGGAGCCCGGCTGGTGCTGACCCTCGCGACCGAACTGCGACGGCGCGGAGGCGGCAGCGGAGCGGCGGCCCTGTGCGGGGGCGGCGGCCAGGGCGACGCGCTGCTGCTTCATGTGCCGACGCAGGCCTGAACCCCGGAGCTGACCCACCATGAACGACCAACTGCCCGCCTGGACGCCCCTCACCGTGACGACCCGCACCCCCGCCGCCGACGGCGTCGTCTCCCTCACCCTGCGCCGCCCCGACGGCGGTGTGCTTCCCGCCTGGACGCCGGGCGCCCACATCGACGTACTCCTGGACGGCGACGACGGTGAAGAGGGCGGCCTGATCCGTCAGTACTCCCTGTGCGGCCACCCGGCCGAGCGTGCGGCCTGGCAGATCGCCGTGCTGCGCGAGCCGCGGGGTCGTGGCGGCTCCGCATACGTCCACGACCATCTGCGCGAAGGCACCACCGTGCGGGTCCGCGGGCCGCGCAACAACTTCCCGTTGCGGCCCGCCGCACGCCATCTGTTCATCGCCGGCGGCGTCGGCATCACACCCATACTTCCCATGGTCGAGGCCGCCGAGGCCGCGGGAGACGACTGGCTTCTGCTGTACGGCGGCCGCACCCGCAGCTCCATGGCGTTCCTCGACCGCCTCGCCGCGCACGGGGACCGCGTCCTCATCCGTCCGCAGGACGAGTACGGCCTGCTGGACCTCGCCGCCCACCTCGGCGTACCCGAGGAGGGCACCCTGGTGCACGCCTGCGGGCCCGAACCCCTGCTGCTGGCGGTGCAGGAGCAGTGCGCGAGCTGGCCCCCCGGCACGTTGGGCGTCGAGCGGTTCGCCGCGACGCGGCCAACCGGGTCCGGCCCGGCCGAGGCCTTCGAGCTGGAGCTCGCTCGTTCCGGGCTCACCCTCACCGTCCCGTCGGACCGCTCGGTACTCGAAACCGTCGAGGAGGCAGGCGTCGCGGTGGACTTCTCGTGCCGGGAAGGCACGTGCGGCACCTGTGAGACGGACGTACTGGACGGCAAACCCGACCATCGCGACTCGCTGCTGAGCGAGGACGAGCGGGCCGCCGGCGACACCATGCTCATCTGCGTCTCCCGCTCGTGCGGGCCTCGCCTGGTCCTCGACCTGTGACAGCGATCACCTCCAGCAATTTACTAGGACGTCCTAGTATCTCTGACGTCAGCAATACCCCCGCTCCGTCCGGGAAGGCCCTCATGAGCGATCTGCACCGGCCCGTGCACCCTGTTCGCCTGGTCACCGCTTCAGCTCTGTTCGACGGGCACGACGCGTCGATCAACATCATGCGGCGGATCTTCCAGTCCCAGGGTGCCGAGGTGATCCACCTGGGCCACAACCGCTCGGTGCGGGAGGTCGTGGACGCGGCGCTGGAGGAGGACGCGCACGGCGTGGCCGTCTCGTCCTACCAGGGCGGGCACGTCGAGTACTTCGAGTACCTGGTCGAGTCGCTGCGTGCGCAGGGCGCCGGCCACATCCGCGTGGTGGGCGGCGGAGGGGGCGTCATCGTTCCCGAGGAGATAGCCCGTCTGCGCAACAGCGGGGTGACCATCTTCTCCCCGGAGGACGGCCAGCGGATGGGCCTGGCCGGGATGGTCAACTCGGTGGTGCGCGACTGCGACTTCGACCTCTGGGACGGCAAGCCGACCGACGCGGCCGCCGTACTGGCCGGTGACCGGTTCGCGATCGCCCGTGCCGTCACCGGTGCGGAACTCGGCAAACTGCCCCCGGAGTTCCTCGTACAGCTGCGGGCCACGGCTGCCGCCGGATCGGTGCCGGTGCTCGGCATCACCGGCACCGGTGGTTCGGGGAAGTCGTCGCTGACCGACGAGTTGGTGCGCCGGTTCCGAGTCGACCAGCAGGACAAGCTGCGGATCGCGGTGATCGCGGTCGACCCGACCCGTCGCCGCGGCGGTGGCGCCCTGCTCGGTGACCGGATCCGGATGAACTCCCTGGACGGCAGCCGGGTCTTCTTCCGCAGCCTGGCCACCCGCGGCAGCCGTGAACTGCCCGAGCACCTCGCGGACGTGATCGACGTCGTGAAGGCCGCCGGCTTCGACCTGGTGATCGTGGAGACGCCGGGCATCGGCCAGGGCGACGCGGCGATCGTGCCGTTCGTCGACACCTCGGTGTACGTGATGACGCCGGAGTTCGGCGCCGCCTCGCAGCTGGAGAAGATCGACATGCTCGACTTCGCCGACGTGGTGGCGATCAACAAGTTCGAGCGGCGCGGCGCCAAGGACGCGCTGCGCGACGTGGGCCGCCAACTGGTCCGTAACCGCGAGGCGTTCGGCATGCGGCCCGAGGACATGCCGGTGTACGGCACCTCGGCCGCGACCTTCAACGACGACGGCGTCACCGCGCTGTATCAGCACCTGAAGGCCAACCTGGCCGAGAAGGGACTGCCGCTGTCGGAGGGCGCGTTGGCGCCGGTCGGCATTCGCCACTCCTCCGGCATCCGGCAGGTGGTTCCCGCGGACCGGGTGCGCTACCTCGCCGAGATCACCGACACCGTCCGCGCCTACCACGGCGAGACCGCCCAACTGGCTGAGGCGGCACGGCGGGTGCAGCGCCTCGACACGGTCCGGGGCGAGCTCGTCGAGGCCGGCTCCGACGCCGAGAACGTGCAGTCGCTGCTCGACAAGGCGCGCAGGCAGCTGCCGCACGACATCAGCGAGCAGATCGAGAACTGGCCCGCCGTGGTGGCGTCGTACTCCGGCGACGAGCAGGTCGTGAAGGTCCGTGACAAGGAGATCCGCACCAAGCTGACCCGCGAGTCACTCTCCGGCAACAAGATCCCCCGCGTCGCCCTGCCCCGCTTCACCGACCACGGGGAGCTGGTGCGGTTCTGGCGCGGGGAGAACCTGCCCGGCCACTTCCCCTTCACCGCCGGGGTGTTCCCCTTCAAGCGTGACGGTGAGGACCCGGCGCGGATGTTCGCCGGCGAGGGCGACCCGTTCCGTACCAACCGGCGCTTCAAGCTGCTCTCCGAGGGCCAGCCCGCCACCCGCCTGTCCACCGCCTTCGACTCGGTCACCCTCTACGGCCGCGACCCCGACGAACGCCCCGACATCTACGGCAAGGTCGGCACCTCCGGCGTCTCGGTGGCCACGCTGGAGGACATGAAGGCGCTCTACGACGGCTTCGACCTGGTCGCGCCAACGACGTCGGTGTCGATGACGATCAACGGGCCCGCGCCGACCATCCTGGCCTTCTTCCTCAACACCGCCGTCGACCAGCAACTCGACCGCTTCCGGGCCGCCGAGGGCCGCGACCCGTCGCCCGAGGAGGCGGCCGAGCTGCGGGCGCACGCGCTGGCGAACGTGCGCGGCACGGTGCAGGCCGACATCCTCAAGGAGGACCAGGGCCAGAACACCTGCCTGTTCTCCACCGAGTTCTCCTTGTGGATGATGGCCGACATCCAGGAGTGGTTCATCGAGCAGAAGGTCCGCAACTTCTACTCGGTGTCCATCTCCGGCTACCACATCGCCGAGGCCGGCGCGAACCCCATCAGCCAGCTGGCCTTCACCCTGACCAACGGCTTCACCTACGTCGAGGCCTATCTCGCCCGGGGCATGCACATCGACGACTTCGCCCCGAACCTGTCGTTCTTCTTCTCCAACGGCATGGACCCCGAGTACTCCGTGCTCGGCCGCGTGGCCCGCCGTATCTGGGCGGTCGCGATGAAGGAGAAGTACGGCGCGGGCGAGCGCAGCCAGAAGCTGAAGTACCACGTCCAGACCTCGGGCCGCTCGCTGCACGCCCAGGAGATGGACTTCAACGACATCCGCACCACCCTGCAGGCCCTCATCGCGATCTACGACAACTGCAACAGCCTGCACACCAACGCCTACGACGAGGCCGTCACCACCCCCACCGAGGAGTCCGTCCGCCGCGCCCTGGCCATCCAGCTGATCATCAACCGGGAGTGGGGCCTGGCGATGAACGAGAACCCTCTGCAGGGGTCGTTCATCATCGACGAACTCACCGACCTGGTCGAGGAGGCCGTCCTGCAGGAGTTCGAGCGGATCAGCGAACGCGGCGGTGTGCTCGGCGCGATGGAGACCGGCTACCAGCGCGGCCGTATCCAGGACGAGTCGATGCTCTACGAACAGCGCAAGCACGACGGCACCCTGCCCCTCATCGGCGTCAACACCTTCCGCAACCCGCACGCCGACATCGCCGGGCCCGGCGTCATCGAACTCGCCCGCGCCACCGAGGAGGAGAAGCACTCCCAACTGGCGCGCGTACAGGACTTCCAGGCCCGACACCAGGAGCCGGCCCACGCCGCCCTGGCTGCCCTCAAGGACGCGGCGGTGGGCGGCGACAACGTCTTCGCCGTCCTCATGGACGCCGCCCGCGTCTGCTCGCTCCAGCAGATCACCGACGCCTTCTTCGAGGTCGGCGGTCAATACCGCCGCAACGTCTGACCACCACTGACCGGATAGGACATCACATGGACCCCGTCACCCGTCTCGGCGTCGTCGGCTGCGGCCTCATGGGCTCCGGCATCGCCGAAGTCGCCGCCCTGGGCGGCCTCGACGTCCGTGTCGCCGAAGCCACCCCCGACGCCGTCGAGGCAGGCCGCCGTCGAGTCACCGCCTCCCTCGACCGAGGCGTGCAGCGCGGCAAGATCACCGAGGAACAGCGCGGCCAGGCCCTCGCCCGGCTCTCGTTCACCCACGACCTCAGTGACCTGTCCGACCGTCAGTTCGTCGTCGAGGCCGTCGCCGAGAACCGCGAGATCAAGACCGACGTCCTGCGCTCCCTGGACAAAGCGGTCGAAGACCCCGCGGCGATCCTGGCCACCAACACCTCCTCCATCCCCGTCGTCGATCTCGCCGTCGCCACCGAGCGGCCCGGCCAGGTCATCGGCATGCACTTCTTCAACCCCGTTCCGGTACAGAAGTTGGTCGAGCTCGTTCCCGCCCTCACCACCAGCCCGGACACCGTGCAGCGCACCCGCGACCTGGCCACGCAACTCGGCAAGCAGCCCATCCAGGCACCCGACCGCTCCGGCTTCGTCGTCAACGCCCTCCTCGTGCCCTACCTGCTCAGCGCGGTCCGGATGGCGGAGTCCGGCGGCGCCCGGCCCCAGGACATCGACCAAGGCATGGAACTCGGCTGCGCCCACCCCATGGGCCCGCTCCGCCTGCTCGACCTGATCGGCCTGGACACCGCCCAAGCCGTCGCCGAGTCGATGTACGAGGAGTTCAAGGAACCGCTGTACGCCCCGCCGGCACTACTGCGCCGCATGGTCGCCGCAGGCCACCTCGGCCGTAAGAACGGCCGCGGCTTCTACGCGTACGACGCCTGAACAAAGGCCGGCCGCCCACAAAGCCCAGGTCTGCCCAGTACCGTCGTGACGCTACGTGACGGGTACAAGACTGCGGGTGCCGATAAATCATCCGCCCAGGTGACGGTCTTGATCATCGATCTTGGAACGTGCCGACCGCTGGTCCCCCGGTCCTCACCCGGGCAGGGCACGGGCGGCATCATGACCTCTCGTGCTGCTGCGTCTGACCTACCTCACGGTCACGAACACCTTCGCGCTCCTGCGCCTGCTGCCGATGAGCGATCGCGAGAAGGAAGTTGAGATTCTCGCGCTGCGGCACCAGTTGCTGGTCCTGCAACGCCAGGGCGGCAAGCCCGCGTTCACCGATACTGACCGCGTGATCCTTGCCGGCCTGCTCCACCATCTGCCGAGAAAGAGGTTGCGGCGCCTCCTGCTGCTGGTTCGTCCGGACACGATCTTGCGCTGGCATCGCGATCTGCTGAGGCGGCGGCATGCCGCGACCTGTGTGCCGAAGCGTCGCGGGCGCCCGCCGACCGTCCGTTCGATTCGCGCTCTGGTGCTGCGTCTGGCGCGTGAGAACAGCTCGTGGGGGTATCGCCGGATCCATGGCGAGCTTGCGGCGCTGGGCATCAAGGTCGCTGCCTCTACCGTCTGGGAGATCCTCAAGGAGCACGGCATCCCGCCCGCACCCGAACGCCAGGGCACGACCTGGGCCGCCTTCCTGCGCGGCCAGGCGGATGCACTGCTGGCCTGCGACTTCTTCGAGACCCGTACGCTGACCGGTGCGCGCCTGTACGTCTTCGCGGTCATCGAGCACGCAACCCGCCGTATCCGGATCCTGGGTGTCACCGCGCACCCCACCGCGCAGTGGGCGGTGCAGCTCGGGCACAATCTCGTCATGGACCTGGAGGACACGAGCAGCGGGTCGAGGTTCCTGATCCGTGACCGTGACTCGAAGTTCACCCAGTCCTTCGACGCGGTCCTGGCCGACGCCGGGATCACGGTTGTCACCAGCGGCATCCGGATGCCGCGGATGAACTCCATCATGGAGCGCTGGATACAAACCTGCCGGCGCGAGTTACTGGACCGCACCCTCATCTGGGACCAGCGTCACCTGCTCCACGCGCTGCGCGAGTTCGAATCCTTCTACAACGGGCATCGGCCCCACCGGGCCCTGAATCAGGCCGCCCCGCTCCGCCCGCTGCCCCAACCGATCAGCGAACCAGGGGGGATCGCGAACCTGCAGATCCCTCGACGCGACCGACTCGGCGGAACTCTACACGAGTACCAATATGCCGCTTGACCAGCCCGGATGATCAATCGGCACCCACAATCTCAGGGCAAAGGGAGGATCAGCATCGGCGGGACACGTACCGGCCACTACTCGATCAGCATGAAACAGCAAGCGCCCCGCCAGGCCGAAGCCTGACGGGGCGCTTGTGCGAGACTCTAGTGTGACCGCCGGTAGCAGCGAGTCAGCGACCAGATCCTCTGGTATCCGAGCCGATCAGCTCAAGAACCGACAAGTTGGCGAAGCACGTACTGCATGATGCCGCCGTTGCGGTAGTAGTCCGCCTCACCGGGGGTGTCGATGCGGACGACCGCGTCGAACTCGACGCCCGTGTCGGTGGTGACCTTGACCGTGCGCGGAGTGGTGCCGTTGTTGAGCTCCTCGACGCCGGTGAAGGAGAAGGTCTCCTCGCCGGTCAGGCCGAGGGACTCGGCGTTGGCGCCCTCCGGGAACTGCAGCGGGAGCACGCCCATGCCGATGAGGTTCGAGCGGTGGATGCGCTCGTACGACTCGGCGATGACGGCCTTGACGCCGAGGAGCGCGGTGCCCTTGGCGGCCCAGTCGCGGGACGAGCCGGAGCCGTACTCCTTGCCGGCCAGGATGGCCAGCGGGACGCCCTGCTCGATGTAGTTGCGGGAGGCGTCGTAGATGAACGACACCGGCGCGTCGGCCTGGGTGAAGTCGCGGGTGTAGCCGCCCTCGGTGCCCGGCGCGATCTGGTTGCGCAGGCGGATGTTGGCGAACGTGCCGCGGATCATGACCTCGTGGTTGCCTCGGCGGGAGCCGTAGGAGTTGAAGTCACGACGCTCCACACCGTGCTCGGTGAGGTACTTGCCGGCCGGGGTGTCGGCCTTGATGGCGCCGGCGGGCGAGATGTGGTCCGTCGTCACCGAGTCGCCCAGCTTGGCGAGCACGCGGGCGCCCGTGATGTCGGAGACCGGGGTGGTCTCCATCGTCATGCCCTCGAAGTACGGGGGCTTGCGGACATAGGTCGACTCGGCGTCCCACTCGAAGGTGTTGCCGGTCGGGATGGGGAGCGCCTGCCACTGGGCGTCGCCCGCGAAGACGTCCTGGTAGGACTTGTTGAACATGTCCTCGCCGATGGCGTTCGCCACGACGTCGTTGACCTCGGCCTCGGAGGGCCAGATGTCCTTGAGGAAGACCGGGTTGCCGTCCTGGTCGATGCCCAGGGCGTCGCGCGTGATGTCCACCTTCATGGAGCCGGCGATGGCGTACGCGACGACCAGCGGCGGGGAGGCCAGGTAGTTCATCTTGACGTCGGGGTTGATCCGGCCCTCGAAGTTCCGGTTGCCGGAGAGGACCGAGGTGACCGCGAGGTCGTGGTCGTTGACGGCCTTGGAGACCTCTTCCGGCAGCGGGCCGGAGTTGCCGATGCAGGTGGTGCAGCCGTAGCCGACGAGGTTGAAGCCGACCTTGTCGAGGTACGGGGTGAGGCCCGCCTTGTCGAAGTAGTCGGTGACGACCTTCGAACCCGGGGCGAGGGTGGTCTTGACCCACGGCTTGCGGGTCAGACCCTTCTCCACGGCCTTCTTCGCGACGAGCGCGGCGGCGACCATGACGTACGGGTTGGAGGTGTTGGTGCAGGAGGTGATGGCCGCGACCGTCACCGCACCGTGGTCGATCTCGTACGTCGAGCCGTCGGGGGCGGTCACGGTGACCGGGTTGGACGGGGCGCCGTTGGGGTGGTTGGCCGGGGAGTCGGAGGCCGGGAAGGACTCCTTGCCCGCCTCGTCGGCCGTGTCGACGTAGTTGAGGACGTCGCTCTTGAACTGCTCGGCGGCGTTCGCGAGGACGATGCGGTCCTGCGGGCGCTTCGGGCCGGCGATCGAGGGGACGACGCTGGACAGGTCCAGCTCGAGCTTCTCGGAGAAGTCCGGCTCGGCCTTCGGGTCCAGCCACAGGCCCTGCTGCTTGGCGTACGCCTCGACGAGCGCGACCTGCTGCTCGGAGCGGCCGGTCAGCTTGAGGTACTTCAGGGTCTCGTCGTCGATCGGGAAGATCGCGGCGGTGGAGCCGAACTCCGGAGACATGTTGCCGATGGTGGCGCGGTTCGCGAGGGAGGTGGCGGCGACGCCCTCACCGTAGAACTCGACGAACTTGCCGACGACGCCGTGCTTGCGCAGCATCTCGGTGATCGTGAGGACGAGGTCCGTGGCGGTGGTGCCGGCGGGCAGCTCGCCGGTGAGCTTGAAGCCGACGACGCGCGGGATCAGCATGGAGACCGGCTGGCCGAGCATCGCGGCCTCGGCCTCGATGCCGCCGACGCCCCAGCCGAGGACGCCGAGGCCGTTGACCATGGTGGTGTGCGAGTCGGTGCCGACGAGGGTGTCGGGGTAGGCCTGCCCGTTACGGACCATGACCGTGCGCGCGAGGTGCTCGATGTTCACCTGGTGGACGATGCCGGTGCCCGGCGGGACGACCTTGAAGTCGTCGAACGCGGTCTGGCCCCAGCGCAGGAACTGGTAGCGCTCCTTGTTACGGCCGTACTCCAGCTCGACGTTCTGCGCGAAGGCCTCGTTCGTGCCGAACTTGTCGGCGATGACGGAGTGGTCGATGACCAGCTCGGCCGGGGAGAGCGGGTTGACCTTCGCCGGGTCGCCGCCGAGCTCCTTGACGGCCTCACGCATGGTGGCGAGGTCGACGACACAGGGCACGCCGGTGAAGTCCTGCATGATCACGCGGGCCGGCGTGAACTGGATCTCCTGGCTGGGCTGGGCCTGCGAGTCCCAGTTGCCGAGGGCACGGATGTGGTCGGCGGTGATGTTCGCGCCGTCCTCGGTACGGAGCAGGTTCTCCAGCAGCACCTTCAGGCTGTACGGAAGGCGAGCCGAGCCTTCCACCTTGTCCAGCCGGAAGATCTCGTACGACTCGTCGCCCACCTGCAGCGTGCTGCGGGCGTCGAAGCTGTTCGCCGACACGACAGTCTCCTTCATTGATGTGCGCGTACCACCGCATCCTGCCGTCACGCGGGCTTGGCCTATCCGCTAAGGTCAGGCTAAGTTAGGTAACCCTTACCAGGGTGGCGGCTGCGGTGCGCCTCGGCAGATATCTCGATGTCGAGATAACTCTAGTACATGGGGCCTGAATGGTCATGCCCGGGCTCGCCACACCCCCTACGCTTCTCCCTCGGACCTCCCTCGGCCGCCCCTCTCGGGAGGGGCGGGGGAGGGGCGCTGGAGGGCTCGGGAGGGAGTCGGGATGCCTGAGGGATGGCAGTGGGACAGGACCCTGTTCCAGGGAAGCGCGGCCCACTACGAGCAGGGCCGGCTGCCGTACGCGCCGGGCTTCGCCGGAGCGCTGGCGACGGCTCTCGGACTGGACGGCCGCGGCCGCCTCCTCGACGTCGGCTGCGGGCCCGGCATCGTGACACTCCCCCTGGCCGGGTTCTTCGCCGAGGCGGTCGGAGTCGACCCGGACGAGGACATGCTGGCCGAGGCGGAGCGTCGAGCCGGGCGCCACGGGGTGAACAACGCGCGATGGGTCGCCGCCCGCGCCGAGGACCTGCCGGCGGGCCTGGGCGAGTTCCGGGT
Organism: Streptomyces sp. NPDC031474; assembly: GCF_055581185.1. Classification (NCBI taxonomy): domain Bacteria; kingdom Bacillati; phylum Actinomycetota; class Actinomycetes; order Kitasatosporales; family Streptomycetaceae; genus Streptomyces; species Streptomyces sp. NPDC031474. The sequence continues at coordinate 269,644 of NZ_JBVIJX010000013.1, read as the reverse complement.
CGTGGCGTTCGCCCAGTCCTTCCACTGGACGGATCGCGACCGGGTCGCCGCCACCGTGCTGGAGATGCTGGAGCCGGGAGGCGCGTTCGTCCACATCAGCGACCACAAGGACCCGCCGGCCCCGTCGACGCCGCTGCCGCTGCCCGCTCCGCCCTACGCGCAGATCGGCGACCTGGTGCGGCAGTACCTGGGCCCGGTCCGCCGCGCCGGGCAGGGAATGCTCGTCCACGGCACGCCGAACCGGGAGGACCTCGTCCTGGCGGGGGCCGGGTTCGAGAACTTCGAACGACTCGTCGTGCCGGCCGGGGACGTGGTGGTGCGCACCGCCGACGACATCGTGGCGTGGGCGTACTCCCGGTCCGACTCCGCCCCTCATCTGTTCGGCGACAGGCTGGCGCGGTTCGACCGGGACCTGCGTGCCCTGCTCCGGCAGGCAGCACCCGACGACCGTTTCGCGGAGCATCTTCCGCCGACCGAGATCATGACCTGGCGGAAACCGCGTCGCGCGGGGTGACGGCATTCCGCCCCCGCGCAGGACGGAGTCCGTACTCGGCGTCAAAGGCGGAGTCCGTACTCGGCCAGCCACTCCGACAGTTCCCGGCGGGACGCCCGGACGAGCCGCCCGCCCGTGAAGCGCGCGTCGTCCGTGACCTCGGCCAGGCACTCCGCGGGCGGCACGAAGGCCAGCGCCTCCGCGTCGTCGTCGAACTCCGCCTCCGCCAGGACCAGCCCCTCAAGGCGCCCCTCGAAGACGTCGACGCCCAGCGGCGGCACACTCGACCGGGTCTTGGACAGCACCGCCGCCGGCAGTGAGGCCAGGAGGTCGTACTCGGCCCGTGACAGACTGGTGTTGGTGATCAGCCCCTGCACGGCGCCCGGCCGGTCCACGGGCACCTTCTGGGTGAGCTTGAACTCACGAGAGCCGAGGTCGGGGTAATCGGTCCGCCTGAGCCGCAGGCGCGTGCCCTCCAGGTACCGGTCCCGGATCAGCCGGGTGACGGTGACCGTCGAAGGCGCCGGAGGCCCCGCCATCAGAAACCGTCTCTCCCGCTCGACCCTCGCGTACTTCCCCTCTTTCACCCGCCCAGCTTCGCAGTACGGGACCGCAGCGGGAGGGCGGGGGGCGTCGACACCGTCCCGCGACGGCTGAACGGGCGTCATGGGTGCGCCGAGCCGGGGTAGACGGGAGCGGACAGGCACTTCCCGACGGAGGAGGTCCGATGGCCCTCACTTTCCGCAAGAGTTTCCGCATCCTTCCCGGCGTGCGTCTGAACCTCAACCGACGGTCGTGGTCTCTCACCACGGGCGGCGGGCGGCACGGTCCGCGGCATACGCACAGCAGTACGGGACGTCGTACGACATCGATTGATTTGCCCGGACCTTTCGGGTGGCGTCGCACGCGGACCGCCAAGCGCCGTTGACGGGACGTCACCCGAATGGACCCCTCAAGAGGCGCCATCTCATATCTGAGATAACCTCAACCTCATGGCAGACGACTACCTCGTACGCATCGGCAAGCTCATCCGTGACGCCCGGCAGCACCGGGGCTGGACACAGGCGCAGCTGGCCGAGGCGCTCGGAACCAGCCAGAGTGCGGTCAACCGCATCGAGCGAGGCAACCAAAACATCAGCCTTGAGATGATCGCTCGAATCGGTGAAGCACTGGACAGCGAAATCGTCTCTCTGGGCTACGCGGGACCGATGCACCTGCGCGTCGTGGGCGGCCGTCGACTGTCCGGCGCGATCGACGTGAAAACCAGCAAGAACGCTTGCGTGGCGTTGCTGTGCGCCTCGCTGCTCAACCAGGGGCGCACGGTGCTGCGCCGGGTCGCCCGGATCGAGGAGGTCTACCGCCTGCTCGAGGTCCTCAACTCCATCGGGGTGCGGACGCGTTGGATCAACGACGGCGTGGACCTGGAGATCGTGCCGCCGGCCCGGCTGGACATGGCGGCGATCGACGCCGAGGCCGCCGTACGCACCCGTTCCATCATCATGTTCCTCGGCCCGCTGCTGCACCGCATGGACCACTTCAAGCTGCCGTACGCCGGCGGCTGCGACCTCGGGACGCGGACCATCGAGCCGCACATGATCGCGCTGCGCCGGTTCGGGCTGGAGGTGGCGGCGACGGAGGGGCAGTACCACGCCGTGGTCGACCGTGCGGTCCGCCCGGACCGGCCGATCGTGCTGACCGAGCGCGGGGACACGGTGACCGAGAACGCGCTGCTCGCGGCCGCCCGGTACGACGGGGTGACCGTCATCCGCAACGCGTCTTCCAACTACATGGTCCAGGATCTGTGTTTCTTCCTGGAGGCGCTCGGCGTGCGGGTCGAGGGCATCGGCACCACCACGCTCACCGTGCACGGCGTGCCGGACATCGACGTCGACGTGGACTACTCGCCGTCCGAGGACCCGGTCGAGGCGATGAGCCTGCTGGCCGCCGCCGTCGTCACGGAGTCGGAGCTCACGGTGCGCCGGGTGCCCATCGAGTTCCTGGAGATCGAGCTGGCGGTCCTGGAGGAGATGGGGCTCGACCACGACCGTACGCCGGAGTACCCGGCCGACAACGGCCGCACCCGGCTGGTGGACCTCACGGTCCGGCCCTCCAAGCTGGAGGCGCCGATCGACAAGATCCACCCGATGCCGTTCCCCGGCCTGAACATCGACAACGTCCCGTTCTTCGCGGCCATCGCGGCCGTCGCGCAGGGCAAGACCCTCATCCACGACTGGGTCTACGACAACCGCGCGATCTACCTGACGGACCTGAACCGGCTCGGTGGCCGGCTCCAACTCCTCGACCCGCACCGGGTGTTGGTCGAGGGCCCGACGCGCTGGCGGGCCGCGGAGATGATGTGCCCGCCGGCCCTGCGTCCGGCGGTGGTCGTCCTGCTGGCGATGATGGCGGCGGAGGGTACATCGGTGCTGCGCAACGTGTACGTCATCAACCGCGGCTACGAGGACCTGGCCGAGCGCCTGAACTCCATCGGGGCGCAGATCGAGATCTTCCGGGACATCTGATCACGCGAGCTCCGTGCGGAAGGCGGTGAGCGGTCGGGGGTCTTCGGCATGCTGGAGATCCATTGGCCGCTCACCGGTCAGCGTTCGGGCGGGCGCCCGCGTCATCTGCGCCGTGCGCCCCCTGTTCGGTTGGCCCGGCGGGCCGCCAGCACTCCGAGGTCGGCGCGCATGTGCGGCGGTACGACGAACTTCGGGGCGTTGAACAGGACGACGCTCACTTCGCACAGCAGGCAGAGCAGCACGGTGACCAGCGCCACGGCGAAGAGGACGGTCAGTGGGCCGGTGATGTCGACGTCCCAGAGGCCCAGGAGGAGAAGGACCGTGGCGCCCCAGAGGGAGAGGACGGTGAGGGCGAGGGACCGTATCTCTCCTCGTTTGACCTCCTTGCCGAACGGCATGAAGGAGAAGGTCGCCATGAAGGGCTCGACCAGGTCGGCGTCGCGCCACAGTTGGGTGACCTTCCAGGTCATGAACGCGGAGCCGGCCACGAAGAGGAGTCCGATGACGTACTGCATTGCGCGATCCTTCCATGTGTCGCTGATGCTCGGCTCCCCTGCCGGGAGGGAGCGGCCGGGCGGGCTCCGAGGTACGTCCTCGTCCTGCGGAGCCCGTCCGACGCCTGCTCACTGAGATCGGGCGGTCAGCTGAACCAGCCCTTCACGCCCTTCCAGCCCTTCGACATGGCGTTGTTGATCGGGCCCGACGCCAGGATGCCGGTGACGGCTCCCGCGCCGGCCCCGATGGCGCCGCCGATGACCGTGCCCACGGGGCCCGCGACAGCAGTGCCGATCGCCGCCCCGAGCGTGGCCCCCACCTTGGTCGTACCCAGGACCACGGCCGTGTCGACCGCGGTCTCTGCTGCCGTGAGGGGGATGTCACCGCCGGTGGACTGGTAGTTGGAATAGGCGGTGAACGCGACGCCGCCCACCAGCAGTCCCTTGCTGGCCATGCCCATCCACTTGCTGCTCCCGATGGCTCCCACACGCGCAAGACCGGGGTTGTCCCGCATCGCCTGCAGGATCTGGGAGGACTGCCTGGTGGAGCGCATCGCGGCCTTGGCGTCGGTGGTCAGGCTTCCGGCCTGGGTGAAGGCCGACTGGACGTAGGAGCCCGAGGTCATGAGTCCGTTGCCGGCGTTGCAGACGTAGTTCTGCACCTTGGAGGCGATTCCGCAGTTGGCCGAGAAGGACAGGAGCGGAACCGGGTCGGGGCCGGTGAGCAGCGGCGGCTGGGACGGCGGCCCGTACACGGGGCCGCTGCAGGCCGCCATCGGGGGCGCTCCGCAGGTGGGCGGGCCGTAGACCCCGCCACCGCCCGTGCCGCCGCCCCCGTTGCCGCCACCGCCACCGCCGCCACCGCCGCCACCGCCACCGCCGCCGCCGCCGTTGCCCGGGTATTCCGGGCACTGCGGATTGGTCAGGCTGGGGCAGGGCGCCGGCTGGTTCCCGCCGGTGCTGATGGGGATGCCGTTGCGGCAGGGGATGCTGCCGTCCCGGCATTCGGGGACGCCTTCGCCGGTCGGGTCGGCGAACGTGGCGGGATTGTTGTTGGAGTAGGCGTAGCCGTTCAGGGACTGGCCCTGATCGGTGCTGAGTTTCGGGTCGACGCTGATGAACTGGCCGATGGTGGGGTCGTACTCCCGGGCATCGACATGGGTCAGGCCCGTGGTGGCGTCGTTGGTCTTGCCCAGGAAGCCCTTGTCGTTCGGCCAGGCGCCGCCGGTGGTCGCGCCGCGGTCCTCGCCGAACGGGGTCATCCGGCGTTTGGTGACCGTCTGGGCGCTGTCCGCGGACACCGCGACGCTCTGGGTGCCCTGATGGTCTCCGGCGAGATAGCTGAGCTTGTTGGTCCCGGACTCGTTGCTGCGGATCGCGATGGTCAGGCTGCCCGAGGAGTAGGTGCGCTGGGCCCAGGTGGTGCCGTTCGCCCTCAGGTGGAGTTCGGTGTTGCCCGTGTACAGGACGCGTTCGCCGCCCTCCGCGCTGCGGATCAGGAGCTTGCCGTCGGCGTCGTAGACGTAGTCGGTCTTCTTGCCGTTCTCGGTGAGCTGGGAGAGCCGCCCCTCCGGGGACCAGAGAAGGTCCTGCTTGGCCGTGGGGCCGGGCCGGGAGGTGGTGTTGCCCGAGGTGTCGTAGCCGTATGCGGTGTCGGGTGCGGTGCAGTTCGCCGTCTTGCTGGTGCCCGACAGGACGTGCGGCCTCCCCTCCTTGTAGCAGTACGTCTTCGTCGTGTCGGCGGTCGCCCTGTGCTGGATCTCGGCGGTGCGCTGCCCGCCCTGGCTGTACTGGTAGTCGGTCCAGTAGGGGGCGGGGCCGGAGAGGCTCGATGCGCTGGGCGCGTCGGAGCACTTCTGCGAGGAGGGCGTCCAGGCGCTCTTCAGCCGGCGGTTCCCGTCGTAGCTGAGGCACTGTGTCTCGGCCGCGGTCGTGCCCCCGAGGGTGGTCGGGTCGGAGATGGCCGTGATGTTGCCGGCCTGGTCGAAGGTGTAGTTGAGGTCCATCAGCATGTACGGGTGGGTCTGGTCCGTGACATGCGTGTCGGTGAGCCGGTCGGTGCCCTCCTCGAAGGTGTTGGTGACATAGACCTTCTTGGCGGCTTCGGTGTTCTGCGTGCCCAGCGTGTACTGCTGGGCGAGGCCGATCGCCGAGTAGTCGGCGGCCAGCAGATAGCCGGTGCTGCCGGTGATCGAGGTGACCTGGCCGAGCGGGGTGTAGCCGTAGTCGATGCTCTCGGCCGTCAGCCCGCCCAGCGCGGGCTCCTGGTTGTTGCCGAGCGTGCCGTCGAGGCGGTACGCGCTGGAGAAGGAGATCGTGGCCGGCGCGCCCGCGGCGACCAGCGGATCGCTGGAGGGCAGGGTGAGGGTGGTGGCCGTCGGGCGGTCGAGAGTGTCGTAGCCGGTGACCGTCTTGGTGTACGCCTTTCCGGCCCGGCCGCCCACGAAGCGGGTGTTGGAGGCCGGCTGCCCCTTGAGCACGGTGTCGTAGGTGTATTCGGTGAGCTGGTGGGTGTCGTCCTGGACGCCGTCCCAGGTGCCGGTCGTCCGTCCGATCTCGTCATACGCGGTCAGGACGGTCTTGCCCCGCGAGTCCGTGCTCTTGATGACGCGGTCGAGGTCGTCGTAGCCCATCGTGGACGTGCCCTTGTCGGGGTCGCTGACGCTGGTCTGCCGGCCGAGGAGGTCGAACCCGTAGGTCCACTGGGCTCCGTCGGGTCCGGTGACGCCGCTCTGCTTGTCGTCCAGCGTGTACTGGTATTTCGTGGCGCTGTAGACGGCGCCGACGCCGTCGCCGAACTGGCTGTCGGCCGGGTCCGGGCCCGCGTACTCGCGTTTTTCCACGTCCCGTCCCCGGGCGTCGGTGAGGGTCCGGGTCGCGGTGCCGCCCTGCTGAGCGGTGACCGCGGTGGAATCACCGGTGTAGGAGGTGGTGGTGGTCCACTTGTGCACGCCGTAGACGAGGAGTTCGCTGGAGACGGCGCGCTCGGCGCCGTCGTAGACCGTCTCGGTCTGTTTGGGCGCCTCGCCGTACTCGGCCCTGGTGTAGGTGGAGTTCGGCGCGGACGTGGTGTCGAAGATCTGCTCGTACTTCTCGTAGGCCAGGCCCCGGGTGTCGTAGCGGGTGTCGGTGAGGACCCGTCCGCCCTTGGGGCTGGGTGACTGTTCCTGGAGGGGGCGCAGCAGTGAGTCGTAGAGGGTGTAGGAGGTGTTGTACGTTTCGCCGTCCGCCTTGAGCGATGCGGAGGACGTCCAGGACTGCTTGGCGGCGCTGAGGTCGTAGCCGAACTTCTGGGTCGGGCTGTAGCCGCCGGCCCGGTTGCGGTTGGGCCGCCATACGTCGGTGAGCCGGCCGAGGGCGTCGTAGGCGAGCTCGGTCTTCTTCAGATTCGCATCGTAGATGCGCAGGTCGAGGCCGCGGCGCGGGTCGATGAAGGAGGTGGTGGCCTGCGTCTTGGGGTTGGTGACGACCTTCTTGGTCAACGGGCCGGCCGCGGTGGGCGTGTAGGCGGTGGTGGTGGTCTTGTCCAGCGCGTCCGTCACGGAGGTGACGCGGCCGAGGGTGTCGTAGCCGGTGCTCTCGGTCTTCTGCCAGCTCGGGACGGTGGAGCTGTAGCTCTTGGCCCTGCCCTTCCAGGTCTTCAGGCCCTTCGTCGGCTTCATGGTCGTGGACCAGGCGGCGCCGTCGTAGGCGGTGGCGGTGTCGGACAGCACATCGCCGCGGGTGGCCGTGGTGGTGGGCAGGTTCAGGCTGGTGTCGGCCACCGAGCAGGGTTTGGCGACCACGCGCTCGCGGGAGACCTGGCTGATCAGGCCGAGGCTGTCGTCGCGGGCGTACCAGGTGCGGGTGCAGGTCTCGTCGCCGGTCTTGGCGTCGTCTCCGCTGTCGTCGGCCTGGTAGACCATGCCGTAGCTGTCGTAGCTCTTCTGGACCGTGCGGGAGCGCCAGGTGCCGGGCACCGTGCGATAGGTGTGGGTGATCTCCTTCTTGGGCTGTACGAAGTAGGCGACGGCGTCCCCGGCTCCGGGCACCGTCTGCCGGGCGGTCTCCGCCGACCAGGGCTCGCTGGAGGTGGCGCTGACGGCGGTGGAGCCGCTGTAGGTGACCTTCTCCCGCAGATGGCCGGCGTACTGGTCGCTGTCCTTCAGGGTGGCGAGGCCCAGGTCGGGCGCGGGGAGCGGGGCGAGGTTCACCGAGCGGGCGGTGCCGTCCTTGAGTCTGGCGCCGTCCATGCCCTGCATGTACTCGGAGACGGTCTTGGAGCGGGTGGTGTCCAGCGCGCCCTTGTACTCGGTGACCTCGCGGTAGCCGCGCCAGTCGGACCAGGTCCGCTCGTCCTTCGGTACGAAGGGGTCGTCGCCGTAGTTCCAGGCGGCGCCGCTGTAGCTGTAGGCGTGCTCGACGGATTCGTTCTGGCCCGCCGGGTCGGACACCGTGACGGCGAGGACCCGGTACTTCTGGAACCAGTCCACGGATGCGTCCGCGGCGCCGTTGATGTGCCAGTACAGGGGGTAGCAGGAGCGGGTGTTGGTGTCCTCGGCCGCGCCGAGGACCTCACCGCGCGCGCATTCCGGGGAGGACAGGGTCACCGTGGTGATCGCGCCGGTCTCCGAGGTGACGGTGGAGATGCGCGGGCGGGTCAGCGGCAGGATGTCGTCGGTGCCGTCCACCCGGTTGGGACGCATCTGGTAGGTGAAGGTGACCGGGTTCATCGTGATGTCGGTACCGGCCTTGCCGGTCCGCTTGATGGACTTCAGGGTGAGCACCTGGTCGGAGGTGTCGCCGATGTCCCCGCCGTCCAGGTACTGCTGCTCCAGCGCCCAGGAGTCCACGGGATCGTAGGTGCTCGTCGAGGCGTTCCAGGAGGAGGTGTCGATGGAGGTCATCCGCTTGCGGGAGAAGAACGAGGGGCCCACGGCCAGACAGTCCGTGTCGCCGCTGGAGCAGATCGCGTCGAAGGGCACGTCGGGCCAGTTGTCGGCGGTGTCCTTGGTCAGCGAGGAGCAGTCGGCGGCGGTGCACCGCTCGGCGTATCCGAAGGTGACCTTGGCGTCGGCGTCGTCCGTGAAGAGGGCGCCCTTGCGCAGCCCGTACTTGATCTCCTTGAGGTAACCGCCGCGCGTGTAGGCGGCGTTGGCGGAGGACGCCTTGTTCTTCTTGTAGTAGTCGCCCTCCTTGGCGTACCAGTAGGTGGCCGCGTTACCGGACGTGTCCTCGACGTAGTCGAGGTTCCAGCGCCAGGCCTGGGTCAGCGAGCGGCCCGCGAAGTCGGTGCCCGCGGAGTAGCCGGGTTCGCCCTCGTCGTCGCCGAAGACCGGGACGGTCCAGGTGGAGTTGGTGCGCTCGGTGGTGGCGCCGTCGAGCTTGTCGAGGCCGAAGACGTACTTGGTGCCGTCGCCGGTGGTGACGGTCCAGTACTCGCCGTTGTCGTCCCCGTTGTCGGCGCCGGTGGAGCGGGTCACCGTGGAGGCGTCGTCGTTCTCCAGCCGCCACTTGCCGGTCGTGCCGTCCTTGACCAGCCGGGACGATGCGCCGTTGAGGACCAGCCGGGCGTTGTCGTACTTCCAGCACTCGTCGTGGACGCCGTCGTGGCCGTCCTGGTCGCAACTGCCGTAGGTGCGTTCGATGTAGGACTCGCTGAGCGCGAAGCCCTCACCGACCGAGGTCCCCTGGTTGTTGGTGGTCGCGTTCTGGCCGTCGACGCTCCCTGAGCTGTACGCGAGGGAGAGCTGCGGGGCCGGCCCCGCGGCCGCGGGCGGCACGCTGAAGTCGTACTTCCAGGTGAAGGAGCCGGAGCTGCCGCCCGCCTCCCAGGACGCCGACGGGGACAGGGCGGTGGCCGAATAGTTGCCATGGCCGTTGGGGGCCTGGCCCGTGCCCGTCGTGGTGGCGGTGAGGGCGAGGACGGTCGCCGTGGTGGCGCCGGCCGCGGCCGCAGCGGGGGTACGGCTCGCGGCCAGGGCGAGCGGGGCGGTGACCGTCTGCTCGCGGGTGCTGTTGCGGGAGGGCAACGGGGTCTGCTTGCGGCACGCGGCCTTGGCGGGGGTGGTGGTTGCGCAGCCGGGCAGCTGGACCAGCCGCAGCCGCTGCGCCCAGCCGCCGCCGATCGCGCCGGCCAGGTCCCGGTAGTTCACGGAGACTTCCGCGCGCCCGGCCGCATCGGCCTCGGCCTTGAGCAGGACGCCGGTGACGCCGGCCGCGTCCGCGGCGGCGGTGTCCAGGACCGTTAACCGCATCCGGGTCCCGGCAGGGGCGGCGGCCTTGCCGCCGGTGGTGCGGATCGTGAGGGGCAGGCCGCCGGGCGCCGCCGCGACGGGAGCCGAGCCGTTCATCCGGACGGTCGCGGAGCCCTGCTTCGGCCAGGCGGAACGCTGTTCCTTCAGCGCTCGGGCGGCCTGCCCCGCGTTCTCCTTCCGGTCCTTGGCGACCTGGGACCGCGCCTTCGCCGCGCCCAGGCCCTCGACCTGCTTGACCTTGCTGACCCGCGGCTTCGGCAGCTCGGGCCGGCCGAGGCCGCCGCCCGCCGCGTGCGCGACCGGGGCCAGCCCCACGGGTACGGCCATGGCCAGTGACACCACGGTGACCGTGGACCGTAGGCGGTGTCTTCGTATCCCGTCCCCGACGGAACGCATCACACTCATCGATCTTGCTCTGACTCTGCGCCAGGACATGGCTGTCCTTCCCCACCTGCGTAGTCGAGGGGCCGGATCACCCGACGGGGCCGGCCGTGTGCTTGTGAGTGAGCCAAGGGGCGGGCCGCGGCGAACGCCGGGGCCCGCCCTGTCCGTCTAGTCCCCGATGACGGTGTCGATCTGGTCCGAGCTCGCGACCGCTCCGGCGAACAGGCGCACCTCTGCGATCCGGGCCGGCAGATAGTGGCCCCAGACGGAGTCCGCGTATCCCTTGCCGACGGCGAAGGTTCCCGATCCGACGACCGCGGTGAACGCCTTCGCGTCACCGTTCTGGTTGTGTCCCAGATAGAGGCTGATGGTCCCGGACAGCGGATCGTAGGCGCCGGTCAGGCGCACCGGGCTGTCGATGGCGGCCACCTCGTCGGAGACGACGGAGCTGAAGGTGCCGTCCTTGTTGAGGGTGCCGAAGTGCCACTTGCCGACCGGGACCGTGTGCTCCTCGAGCGTGGTGTCGTCGAGCACGGTGTCCTTGCCGGTCAGCTCGTACCAGAAGCCCCAGGACACCCCGTCGGAGTTCTGCTGGCTGAGCACCCCGCCGGTGTAGCCGACGTCCTTCGCCGCGAGCTTCGCACCGTCCAGGGCCACGGTCGTGGTCACCGTGTACGCGCCGCTGCCGTCGACCAGCGGCCCGTTGACGGTGGCGGCGCCGTCGACGCCGTCGAGGACCATGTCGCCGTCGGCCAGGGCGGCCCCGCCCTGAAGCGTCAGGCTCCTGCCGTAGCCGGACGTGGCGTCGGGGATCGTGGTGCCGCTGCCCTGGGCGGCCTCCCAGTCGCCGACGAGCTCCAGGCCCGCGTAGCTCTCGGAGGTCAGCAGCCGTGACTCGTCGCCCACCTCCTTGGGCGTCAGGGCGCGCTGCCACACGGTGACTTCGTCGACGGAGCCCTTGAAGTTGTCCAGGTAGTTGTCCCCGTACATCACCCGGCCGATCTCCATACTGCCGTCGGCCGACCAGGGTGTGCCGGCGTCCACCGAGGCCACCTGCTGGCCGTTCACGTACAGGTAGACCTTCTTCGCGGTGGCGTCGTACACGCCCGCCACATGGGTCCAGACGCCCTTCGGCGAGGCGACCGGCGACACGGCCTCCCGCGAGAAGGCGCCTTCCGTGGAGAAGACCCGCACGCTCCACTTGCCGCTGTAGGAGATGACGAACGGGCTGTACTTCTGGCTCCACGGGCTGGCCGTGGACGGGGTCTGGCTGAGGAGGGACACCGTCTTCGTCGAGGACGGGTCCACCCAGGCCCAGGCCGACACCGTGTACGAGGACCTGGTCTCCAGGACCGGGCCCGTCGTGGACGCGGAGCCGGCACTGCCGTCGAGCGCCAGCCCCTTGTCGGTGACCGGGGTGGCCAGCGGCTGCCCGGTGGCGTCATGGGTGATCAGGCCGCGGCGTCCGCGGTCGTCGCGTACCGCTCCGGCGGCGGAGAGCGTGGCGGGGTGCCGGGCCGAGCCCTCCGTGGCGGTGTCGGCCGCCGCCCCGCCGCTCTCGTCGAAGTGGTAGCGGGCCACCGGTCCGGAGCCGGCGGCGACCAGGAAGTCCACCGCGCTCCATGCCCCGTAGCGGCCGACGTTGTCCTTCGCCCGTACGAACAGCGTGTAGGTGCCGGACGCGTTGGGGGTGATGGACACCGACGGTTTCGCGCCGGTGGCGGTGGGCCAGGTGGTCCACGAGGACAGGGTGTACTGGTAGGAGACGTTGTTGGTGTCACCGGTGGCCGGGGCGAAGGTCCAGGTCCCCTTGACGCCGGGGCCGCCGGCGGCCGCACAGGCGTTGGGGGTGCAGCTGCTGTACGGGGTGCCGAAGGTGATCGTGGGCGCCTTGGGCGCGGTCGGGTCGACCTTGAAGTAGCACCAGCCGGTCGTCGAGGCGTTCGAGGAGCCGGAGAGATGACTCTTGCCGCTGTTGTAGTACGAGCGCACCCAGGCCCGGTAGCGGTACAGCTTGCCCTCGGCCAGCGTCGGCCAGGACATCGACTGCTTCACCCCGTCCCCGACATAGCCGGTGGAGGGCCGCTCGTCGCCGCCCGCGACGGTGTCGGTCCAGGTGCCGTCGGTGTTCTTCTGGTCGACGTCGAAGGCGACGCGCAGCTGGGCGCCGCTCTCGCCGCCCGGCTTGGTCTGCGGGGTCGCCGAAAGCAGGGGCGTCGGATCGGAGACGACCGCCGGGTCGGACTCGGTGCGCGCGCACACGGTGCCGGTGCCGGTCACCAGACCGACCGAGGTCGGGGTGTCGGGCAGTCCGACGAAGTCCACGGCCAGCACAGCGTCGTTGCGGAACCGCTTCCAGGCGGCGGTGTCGGACTCGTCGTGGGCCCGGATCTCCAGGGTCAGCCGGGAGAACTTGCCCGCGGCGAAGTCCTTCACCGTCGGCGTCAGGTTCTCGTTCGTCTCCGCCGGGTTGTCGTTGAACTCGATCGGGGCGTCCGGGGAGTCGGGGTCGCACAGCGAGCCGCGGCCCGCCGAGACGTTCCGGTCCCCCATCCAGTCCAGTTCCTTGGGCCGTGAGGACCAGGTGGTGGACGAGGAGATGTTGTTCGTCCGTACGAGGTCGACCCAGCGCGGGTCGCACTGGAACGCCCAGGGCTCGGTGACCCGGAAGGTGGCGTCCAGGACCTGCTTGCCCTTCAGGCTGCTCGGCGAGAACTCGAAGTACAGCTTCTGGGTGTAGCCGGGTCCGCAGTAGTAGCCGCCCCAGGAGGAGCAGTGTCCGGCGCCCTTGCCGAGGTTGTCGTCGCCGTTGCCCCAGGCGTAGTCCTCGTAGCCGTCGCTGCGCAGCAGGGTGCGCTCCGACTCTCCCCAGGTGACGGTCGGGTCGATGAAGAGCGGGAAGTCGGCCGCTCGGGTGGTGGAGAGCAGGGAGGCGTCCGGCACGACCGAGACGGCGTTCTTGGAGACCCGCACCGGCATCAGGGCGACCTTGTCACCCTGGCCGGGTTCGAGGCCGGAGCCCGAGGGGGCCGCCTCCGCCGGGTCGGCCGGGGCCTGCGGCCGTGCCGGCGTCTGCGCCTGCGCCTGCGCCTGCGCGGAGCCCGCGGGCCGCTGGGCCACGCGGTGCTGGGCGGCGACGGCGCGGCCCGCCGAGTTCCACATCTGCGCGGTGGGCGCGCGGAAGACGGTCTGGCCGGCCTCGTCGACGGCGGCCAGCGCGCCGGTCGGGGTCCTGCGGACCGTCAGCCCGGTGCTGTGCAGGCCGAAGTCGAGCTGCTTGAGTGCCTTGTTCGCCGCCGCCTTGGGGGTCTTGACGACCAGGACGTGCTGGAACCCCTCAGCGGTGGCGGTCACCTTGAGGTCCACGTCGGGGAGCACATCGGCGTACAGCGCACTCGACCCGTCGAGCCGGGGCCGGGGGAGCTTCCCGGGCCAGTCGAGGGAGAGCGACCTGCCGTGCTCGCTGATGGAGACGAGCGGGTCGCTGCTGCTGCCGCCGCCGGAGAAGTTCATGCGCACCGCGGTGGCCTTCGGGCCCACGGATCCGTCCGCGTGCCGTACCAGGGTCGCGTCGGGCTGCTGCCAGCCGCCGCCCGGCTTCTCCACCCGTACCGGAATCGTGGATTCCTCGAGGGTGAAGGTGTATCCGTCGGGGTTGGCGAAGACGGTCGTACGCTCCGTGCGCTCACCGACCACCTCCACCCGGTGGCCGGACTCCTTGGCCTCGGCCAGCGCCTGCTGCCCTGCGGAGCGGCCTGCGGCCGGTTCCGCCGCGGCCGCCGGCGCGGTCAAGGACGGCAGTGCGGTCAGTACGGCCGTCGCCGTGGCGACGACGGCGGCCAGCAGCCCCCGCCCCGATCCCGTAGCCGTATGTCTGACGCGATGTCTATGGCTCAACTTCCCCCACCCCAACGTCACTTATTGGCCACTTACGCGCACTATCTATATGGGGTGTGAAAGTTTCCGCACTAGTTACTACAGCATTTCGCTAACTCTTGACTCAGGTGCAACAAACGCTCCAAATGAAGCCGTTGCCTCCGCTTGCGCCTGTCCGTTGGCACGACCCTGGGCCGGCTCAGTAGCGCGTTCTCCAACGGGAGGGCGTGCTCCTCGACGCGGCGCAGCGCCGTGTTCAGGTCGGGCACCACTTTCTGCGCGCCGACGACCCAGACCGCGCGGGCGGCGCCGCCCGCGTCGGCGGGGAGCTGACTGCCGCTGCCCGAGGCAAGGACGAGCGAGCCGGTCTCGGTGACCGCGGCAACGCTGTTGACGACGAATTCGGGGCCGGCGACCCGCCTTCGGATCTCGTCGGCGCCGGTGACACGGTCGATGGCCGGGACGCGCGGCCTGACGGCGTCGTACCGGCCGCCGGCGTTGATGTCCTCGCCGATGCCGGCCAGCCGGAGGGTCTCGCCGGCTCCGATCTCGACGCGGTCCGCGATGGCCTGGAAGTCGTTCATCGAAGGTCCCCTCTCCGTCTTGTCGTCGTCCTCACCGGTACGACGACGCAGCCCGTCGGAATGTGAGGCGCCGCGTCGGCCCGGCCTTCCGCCGGGGGACGACGACGGAACACGGGGACCGATGACTACTCGGGCAGCGGGCGGTCGTTGACGACCTGCTTCATGACCAGGGTGGAGGTCAGGCGCTGGACCCCCGGCAAGGTGGCCAGGCGCTGGTCGTAGAGCCGTTGGAAGGCCGTCAGATCGGCGGTGACCACGCGCAGGAGGTAGTCCGGCTAAGCCGAACAGGCGTTGTGCCTGCACCACATGCGGGTTCGCCGCCACGGCCTCCTCGAACGCTACGACCGTCTCGGCGTCCTCCCAGCGCAGGGTGGCGAACACCAACGCCTCGAAGTCCAGGCCCACGGCGGCCGGGTCCACGACCGCGCGGTAGCCACGGATCGCACCGGTCCGTTCGAGGTCGCGCAGACGCCGGTGGCACGGCGAGACGCTGAGCTTCACGCGGGCGGCCAGTTCGGTCACCGTCAGCCGGCCGTCCACCTGCAGCTCGGTAAGAATCTTCCGATCCAGGTCATCCATGAAGAAGATTATTCCCCGAAGGTCGGGAATGCGGGGAATATTCGATCGTCGCCGACTCCGCGAGCCGGCTTGCTCCTCGTGGAACGCCCGCAGCGGAGGAACCGTGCGTCAGCCGGCCGGGCGCACCGCCGCGTCGAGGAGGGGGGCCAGTTCGCGGACCACGGTCGTCAGGGCTCGGACGTCGCGTTCGGCGCGGGCCATCAGGATGGCTCCCTCCAGGGCACTGATCATGAGGGTGGCGAGCGCACCGGCCCGCTCCTCGGGCACGCCCATGCCGGCCAGGGCCTGGGCCACCGGCCCGGTCCAGGTGGCGAACGCGGCCGCTGCGGCCTCCCGGGTGGAGACGGTGGACTCGGCGCAGTCCACCGTCGCGGCGGCCACAGGGCAGCCGCCCGCGAACCCGGCGGCCTCGTACTCGTCGGTCCACTGCCGCACCATCTCGGTGAACAGTGCGCCGGGCGTCGGCTCGGGCAGCGCGGCGAGAAAGCGCGCCACCCGGTTTCCCGCGTACCGGCCCGCCCAGCCCACCGCCTCGTTGACCAGCTGTTCCTTGCCGCCGGGAAAGTAGTGCTGAAGCGAACCGCGCGGCGCCCCGGCATGGACGGCCACCTCGCGCATGCCGGTGGAGGCGACTCCGTCGCGCCGGATGAGCTGCGCCGCGCTGAAGACCATCCGCTCCCGCGGCCCTCGTTCGGTCACCGCCATTGCCGACCTCCGTCACCACGTCACGAGTGCTCCGGCTCTCACCCTATGACCGCCGTCATAAGGAGGACTACTATGACCGCTGTCATAGTCGGTCGGCCGATGGTGAGTGCGACGAGCGCGACGGGGGCGACGAGGGCGACGGCCCGGCCTCGGGCATGAGCCGGACAAGGCGGTGGTGCATCGTGCACGTAGATTCCGGTGGTTCCCGTGGTCCCGGTGGTTCCGGTGTCACCGGTGGTCCCCTCGGCTTCGTCCGTTCGCTCGGCTTCGTCGGGCTCGGGGTCATGGGGCAGCCGATGGCCCTCAACCTCGCCCGCGCCGGGACGCCCCTCGTCGTGTGGAACCGCACCCCCAGCCGGTGCGAGCCCCTGCGCGCGGCCGGAGCCGGGATCGCGGAGAGCCCGGCCGAGGTCTTCGACCGGGCCGGGACGGTGCTCCTCATGCTGGCCGACGAGAACGCGATCGACGCGGTGCTGGGGCGCGGCGCCCCCGGCTTCGCGGCACGCGTCGCCGGACACACCGTCGTCCACATGGGCACGACCTCGGCCGAGTACTCGGGCAGCCTCCAGGACGACATCCGGGCGGCGGGCGGGAGATACGTCGAGGCTCCGGTCTCCGGGTCCCGCGTGCCGGCCGAGCAGGGCGAGTTGGTGGGGATGCTGGCAGGCGACGACGATGCCGTGGCGGCCGTACGGCCCCTGCTCGCCCCCGTCTGCCGCGAGACGTTCGGCTGCGGTCCGGTCCCGGGCGCGCTGCTGATGAAGTTCTCGGTGAACCTGTTCCTGATCACGCTGGTCACCGGGCTGACCGAGGCGTTCCACTTCGCCGACGGGCACGGGCTCGACCGGCGCCTGCTGCGGGACGTCCTGGACGCGGGCCCTATGGCCAGCCCCGTCTCCCGCGTGAAGGCGGCCAAGTTGCTGGCCCGCGACTTCACCGTCCAGGCGGCCGCCGCGGACGTCCTGAAGAACAACCGTCTGATCGCGGAGGCTGCCCGCAAGGCCGACCTGGCCTCCCCGCTCCTCGACGTCTGCCACACCCTCTACGGCGAGACCGTCGACCAAGGCCACGGCGGCGAGGACATGGCAGCCGTGCTGCACGCGCTGGAGACCCGGACCCACGGCACTGGCGGGACCGTCCGGCCGGAGGAACGAGCATGAGCTGGACGGTCCAGCGGCGCGGCCGCGTCGCTCAGCCCTCCGTCAGGGTGATGTCCTCTTCCCGTGTCGCGTGGAAGCGGGGCAGGGGCAGGCCGCCCGCGGGGCGGAGTTCCATCAGCGTGGCCTCTACGTGGGCCGCGCCGGGTTCGAGGTCTTTCGGGGTGGCCTTGCCGGTGTTCTTCCAGGTGTGCTCGGCGCCGTCGCACACGGCACGGCTGCCGCCGATGCCGTGCCGGACGTCGGCGGATTTCCGGGCGACGGAGGAGCTGACGAAGACGGGTCCCGTGGTGCCGACGCAGCGGTAGGTGCCCGAGAGGGTGACGGTGCCGTCGGCGGCGATACGGCCGACCGGGTCGACGGTGACGGACTCCGACGCAGCGTCAGCGGCGGCGGTGGCGGTGGCGGCGAGAGCCGGAACGGCCAGCAGAAGCAGGGCGGCACCGGTGGCCGCGGACAGGGCGGGGCGCAGCGACATGGAAGAACCTCCTGTTGTGGGAGCCTCCACTGGTACCGGGCGGGCGCGCCCGCGACGGTGATCGTCACTCCTTCGGTGGCGAGTCCGCGCCGGTCGTCGACGAACGGTCGTGGAGTTGTCCTGGTGCTGTCACGTTCTCGGGCACCCTCTGGCGATGACTTCGCGCCGGGCGCATGGTCTGTTTATGCGGGCCGACCGGACGGCCGACCCCACCGACGTGGAGGTGCGCCATGTGTTCCCACCTGTTTCCCAGCGCTTCTGCCGACACCCATTCCGTGCACGTCGTCGCCGCCCACCCCGAGCAGGGCTGGAACCTGCTCTGCGACGGCACGATCGTCTTCGACGACTCCGGCGAGCTGCTGCCCGACGGCCGGGTCGTGGACCCGCACCGGATGACCGTGACCGTGCCGTCGGCCGCAGAGCGGCTGGTCGTCGCCGCCTGACCCTGATCAGCGCCCCGGCCCGTCGATCGCGGTCCGCGGGTGCCGGTCACCGGTCCAGTACGGCGAACCCGTCCAGTTCGACGAGCGCCTGCTCGTCCCAGAGTCG
Organism: Streptomyces sp. NPDC031474; assembly: GCF_055581185.1. Lineage (NCBI taxonomy): Bacteria > Bacillati > Actinomycetota > Actinomycetes > Kitasatosporales > Streptomycetaceae > Streptomyces > Streptomyces sp. NPDC031474. Next base: position 251,587 of record NZ_JBVIJX010000013.1, on the reverse strand, counting down.
TACGATTCCGACGACCGCCATCGCCGGATAGTCGCTGCCCGCCAACTCCCGCCAGATACGGCCCAGTTCGGGCGCGCACTCGCGATACGCGGCGACGTCCGTGACGTAGACCGTGACGCGCGCCAGGTCCGACGCCGTGCCGCCCGCCGCCGCCAACGCGGCCAGCAGATTCGTCAGCGCCCGCGCGAACTGTTCCGACAGCGACTCCCCCATGACCTTCCCGTCGGCGTCGAGCGCGGTCTGGCCGGCCAGGAACACGATCCGACCGCCGACGGCGACGACGGCATGGGAGAAGCCGGTGGGCGGGGAGAGTTCGGGCGGATTGACGCGCTCGACGGTCACCGGGCCTCCAGGTCTGCGCGTCCGGCCCGTTCGGCCCGTTCGGCCTGCTCTGTGTACAACTCCCGGGCGATGATGCCGCGTTGGACCTCGCTGGCGCCCTCGTAGATCCGCGGTGCGCGCACCTCCCGGTAGAGGTGTTCGAGCAGATGGCCGCGGCGCAGCGCCCGTGCGCCGTGGAGTTGGACGGCCGCGTCGACGACGTACTGCGCGGTCTCGGTGGCGAGCAGCTTGGCCATCGCTGCCCGCTTGGGGACGTCCGGGGCCGCGTCGTCGTACGCCGTCGCCGCCGAGTGGACCATCAGGCGGGCGGCCTCCGTGCGCAGCGCCATCTCGGCGACCTGGTGAGCGACCGTCTGAAGGTCCATCAACTTCCCGCCGAAAGCGTCCCGTTGGGACGTGTGGGAAAGGGTGGCGTCGAGGGCGGCCTGGGCCATGCCGACGGCGAAGGCGCCGACGCTGGGGCGGAACAGGTTGAGGGTGCCCATGGCGACCCGGAACCCGCGGTCGGGCTCGCCGAGCACGTCGTCCGCCGTGACCGGGACGGCGTCGAAGCGGAGGGCGCCGATGGGGTGCGGGGAGAGCATGTCGAGGGCGGAGCCGGTGAGGCCGGGACGGTCGGCGGAAACGAGGAAGGCGGTGACGCCACGGGCCCCGGCGCCTGGGGTCGTGCGGGCGAAGACGGTGTAGAAGTCGGCCTCGGGAGCGTTGGAGATCCAGCACTTCTCACCGGTGAGCCGCCAGCCGCCCGCGCCGTCCCGCTCGGCGGCCAGGGCGAGTGCCGCCGCGTCCGAGCCCGCGCCCGGCTCGCTCAGGGCGAACGCGGCCACCGCGCGGCCGTCGGCGACCCGGGGCAGCCAGCGTTCTCGTTGGGCGGGGGTGCCGTGGGCGTGGACCGGGTGCGCGCCGAGTCCTTGCAGCGCGAGGGCGGTCTCGGCCTCGGTGCAGGCGTAGGCGAGGGACTCGCGCATCAGGCAGAGATCGACGGCGCCGGAGGTGAACAGACGGGAGAGCAGCCCGAGTCGGCCGAGTTCGGCGACGAGCGGGCGGTTGACGCGGCCCGGCTCGCCCGTCTCGGCAAGGGGGCGCAGTCGGTCGGCGGCCAGCGCACGCAGCTCGGCACACCAGGCGGCTTGCGTCGGTTCGAGCGAGAATGCGGACATCTCCTGTCCCCTCTGCTGTACGAGTGCCGTCTCTGCTGTACGAGTGCTGTCCGATCCGTCGACCCCGGCCGCGTGCGTCTCCTCTGACAGTGTCCGACGATATCGCGTACCGTTGACTGTCGTCACCAAGGCGATACGCTCGATGTGCGAGCCCAAGACGACGCCCGCCCGGGCGGCCCAGCCGGACAGACCGTCCATCCAGGCAAGGGGGGCGCACGCCCATGCACGTCTCGGCCCATGTCGACACCTTCGCCCGCGACCATCTCCCGCCGCCAGGCCACTGGCCCGAGCTCCGCTTCGAGCTGCCCGAGCTGGGCTACCCCGACCGGGTGAACTGCGCCGCCGAACTGCTCGACCACGCCGCCCCGGAGCGGCCCGCCTTCCACACCCCGGCCGGGCCGTCCTGGACGTACGGCGAGCTGCGCGCCCGGGTCGACCGGATCGCGCATCTGCTCACCGGCGACCTCGGGGTCGTTCCCGGAAACCGCGTCCTGCTGCGCGGGCCCACCACGCCGTGGCTCGCCGCGTGCTGGCTGGCGGTGCTCAAGGCGGGCGCGATCGCGGTCACCGTCCTGGCCCAGCAGCGGCCGCAGGAGTTGCGCATCATGTGCGACATCGCCCGGGTGAGGCACGCGCTGTGCGACATCAGGGCGGTCGACGACCTCGTCAAGGCGGAGATACCCGGGCTGCGGATCACGGCCTACGGCGGTGACGCCCCCGACGACCTGTTGAACCGGCCGGCGCCGACCGAGCCGTACCGGGCCGTCGAAACCGCTTCCGACGATGTCGCGCTGATCGCGTTCACCTCCGGCACCACCGGCCGTCCGAAGGGCTGTCTGCACTTCCACCGGGATGTGCTGGCGATCGCCGACACCTTCTCGCGACATGTGCTGAAACCGCTTCCCGACGATGTCTTCGCCGGCAGTCCCCCACTCGGCTTCACCTTCGGACTCGGCGGGCTGGTCGTCTTCCCGTTGCGGGTCGGCGCCAGTGCGCTGCTGCTGGAGCAGGCAAGCCCACGGCACCTGTTGCCGGCGATCGCCGAGCACCGGGTGAGCGTGCTGTTCACGGCGCCCACCGCCTACCGCGCGATGCTCGACGACCTCGACGGGCACGATGTCTCGTCGCTGCGGCGCTGTGTGTCCGCCGGCGAGAACCTGCCCGCCGCCACCTGGCGGACCTGGCACGAGCGGACGGGGCTGCGGCTGATCAACGGCATCGGTGCCACCGAGCTGCTGCACATCTTCATCTCGGCGGCCGACGAGCGCATCCGGCCCGGCACGACCGGCGTCCCCGTGCCGGGCTGGCACGCGCGCGTGCAGGACGCGGACGGGGCGCCCGTGCCCGACGGCGAGCCCGGTCTGCTCGCCGTGCGCGGCCCGGTCGGCTGCCGCTATCTCGCCGACCCGCGGCAGCAGCAGTACGTGCGCGACGGCTGGAACATCACCGGCGACACGTATGTCCGCGAGGCCGACGGCTACTTCCGGTATGTCGCCCGCGCCGACGACATGATCATCTCGGCCGGGTACAACATCGCGGGACCCGAGGTCGAGGAGGCGCTGCTGCGCCATCCGGACGTGGCCGAGACGGCGGTCGTGGGGCGGCCCGACGAGCGCCGGGGGCAGGTGGTCGTCGCGTTCGCCGTGCTGCGGGAGGGCGCCCGACGCGACACGGAGGCGCTGCGCGCCTTTGTGGAACAGGAGCTGGCGCCGTACAAGTGCCCGCGCGAGTTCGTGTTCCTGGACGCGCTGCCGCGCACCGCGACCGGGAAACTGCAGAGATTCAGACTGCGCGCCGAAGACAGCAACGAACACAGCACCGAAGGCGGCACCGAAGGTGACGGCGTACCTCACACCGGTGAGGACACCGATGGTGACCAGCAGTGATACCGAAGACCTAAGATGATCAACGTGTCCGACCAGCCAGCACCCCGGTCTCTCATCGTCACGCTCTACGGCGCGTACGGCCGCTTCGCACCGGGCCCGGTGCCCGTCGCCGAGCTGATCCGGCTGCTCGCCGCGGTCGGTGTCGACGCGCCCTCCGTACGCTCCTCGGTGTCCCGGCTGAAACGGCGCGGGCTGCTGCTGCCGGCCCGTACCGCACAGGGCGCGGCCGGGTATGAACTCTCCGACGAGGCACGGCAGTTGCTCGACGACGGCGACCGGCGCATCTACGCCACGGCGCCCCCCGTGGACGAGGGGTGGGTGCTGGCGGTGTTCTCGGTGCCGGAGCCGGAGCGGCAGAAGCGGCATGTGCTGCGGTCGCGGCTCGCGGGTCTGGGCTTCGGCACGGCGGCTCCGGGGGTGTGGATCGCCCCGGCGCGACTGCACGAGGAGACCCGGCACACCCTCCGGCGGCTGCGCCTGGACCCGTATGTCGACCTCTTCCGCGGCGAGCACCTCGGCTTCGCGCCGACCGTCGAGGCCGTGGCCCGCTGGTGGGACCTGGCGGCCATCGCCAAGGAGCACGAGACGTTCCTCGACCGCCACGCGCGCGTGCTGGAGGCCTGGCAGCAGCGGCCGGACACCCCGCCGCAGGAGGCCTACCACGACTACCTCCTGGCCCTGGACTCCTGGCGGCACCTGCCCTACACGGATCCCGGTCTCCCCGCGCGCCTGCTGCCGCAGGGCTGGCCGGGCACCCGCTCGGCGGCGGTGTTCCAGGCGCTGCACGAGCGGCTGCGGGACGCGGGGGCGGAGTTCGCCGGGGTCCCCGGCGCGGACCATCAGGCTCCCGGATCCCCCGGCGACCTCAACTCGTGAGCGTCAGGCGGGGTTTGGCCGCGTCCGTGCGTCCGGTGCGCGGGGGCCGGCTGCCCGCGCGGTAGGGGGCGGGCCAGTCCGTGCCGGGGCCGGTGTAGCCCTGCTCGGCGGCCGCGTGCAGGGTCCAGTTGGGGTCGTAGAGGTGGGGCCGGGCGAGGGCGCAGAGGTCCGTACGGCCAGCCAGGATCAGGGAGTTGACGTCGTCCCAGGAGGAGATGGCGCCGACCGCGATCACCGGGACGCCCGTCTCGTGCCGGATCCGGTCGGCGAACGGTGTCTGGTACGAGCGTCCGAACTCGGGCCGCTCCTCGGCCACCACCTGCCCGGTCGACACGTCGATCGCGTCGACCCCGTGCGCGGCGAAGGCGCGGGCGATCTCGACGGCGTCGTCGGCCGAAGTGCCGCCCTCGGCCCAGTCGGTGGCGGAGATGCGTACGGTCATCGGGCGGTCCGCCGGCCAGACCTCGCGGACCGCGTCGAAGACCTCCAGCGGGAAGCGCAGGCGCTTGGCGAGCGAGCCTCCGTAGGCGTCCGTGCGGCGGTTGGTCAGCGGGGAGAGGAAGCCGGACAGCAAGTAGCCGTGGGCGCAGTGCAGTTCGAGCAGGTCGAAGCCGGAGCGGGCGGCCCGTCCGGCGGCGGCGGCGAACTGTTCGCGCAGATCGGTGAGTTGGGCCCGGCCGAGCGCGCGGGGCGTTTGGCTGTCCGGCTTGTAGGGCAGCGGGGAGGCGGCCACGAGCGGCCAGTTGCCGTCGGGCAGGGGTTCGTCCATGCCCTCCCACATCAGCTTCGTGGAGCCCTTGCGCCCGCTGTGGCCGAGCTGGACGCCGATCGCGGCGCCCGGCGCGTGCGTGTGCACGAAGTCGGTGATCCGCCGCCAGGCGTCGGCCTGCCGGCCGGTGTAGAGGCCGGTGCAGCCGGGGGTGATGCGCCCCTGCGGGGACACGCACACCATCTCGGTCATCACCAGAGCGGCCCCGCCGAGGGCGCGGGCGCCGAGGTGGACGAGGTGGAAGTCACCGGGGACGCCGTCGGTGGCGGAGTACATGTCCATGGGTGAGACGACGACCCGGTTGCGCAGGGTCAGGCCGCGCAGCCGGAACGGGGTGAACATCGGGGGCGTCCCGGGCGGGCAGCCGAACTCCCGCTCCACGGCCTGTGTGAAGTGGGGGTCGCGCAGCCGCAGGTTGTCGTGGGTGACGCGACGGCTGCGGGTGAGGAGGTTGAAGGCGAACCTTCGGGGCGGCTGGTCGAGGTAGCGGCCGAGGTTCTCGAACCACTCCAGGCTGGCGCGGGCGGCCCGCTGGGTGGAGGCCACGACGGGCCTGCGCTCCTCCTCGTACGCGGTCAGCGCCGAGGGCGGATCGGGGTGTTCCGCCAGACAGGCCGCCAGCGCCAGGGCGTCCTCGACGGCGAGCTTGGTGCCGGAGCCGATGGAGAAGTGGGCGGTGTGGGCGGCGTCGCCCAGCAGGACGAGGTTGCCGTGCGACCAGCGCTCGTTGACCACCGTACGGAACGTGGTCCAGGTGGAGTTGTTGGATTTCAGGGGGCGTCCGCCGAGCGCGTCCGCGAAGATCTTGGCGCAGCGTTCGACCGTTTCCCGCTCGTCGAGTTCGTCGAAACCGGTTGCTCGCCAGACTTCCTCGCGCATCTCGACGATCACGGTCGAGGCGTCGGCCGCATACGGGTAACCGTGCAACTGCATCACGCCGTGCTCGGTCTCGGCGGTCTCGAAGCGGAAGGCGTCGAAGGCGAAGTCGGCGGCGAGCCAGATGTAGCGGCAGCGGTGGCCTGCCACCTGGGGCCGGAAGACGTGGGCGTACGCCTCGCGGGTGGTGCTGTGCACCCCGTCGGCGGCGATGACGAGGTCGTACTCCTGCGTCAGCCGGGCGGGGTGCGGCGCCTCCGTACGGAAACGCAGGTCCACGCCGAGGAAACGGCAGCGCTCGTGCAGGATCTGCAGAAGGCGTTTTCTGCCGAGGGCGGCGAAACCGTGTCCTCGGGAGGTGTGGCGGATGCCTCGGTGGACGATGTCGATGTCGTCCCAGCGGATGAAGTCCCGCTGGAGGGCCGTGTAGACCTGCGGGTCGGCGTGTTCGATGCCGCCCAGGGTTTCGTCGGAGAGGACCACTCCGAAGCCGAAGGTGTCGTCGGGGGCGTTGCGTTCCCAGAGGGTTACTTCCCGGGTGGGATCCAGGCGTTTCAGCAGCGCTGCGGCGTAGAGACCGCCGGGGCCGCCGCCGATGACCGCGATGCGTCGCGGGCGGCGGGTGGTCGACGGCGGCTGCCGGTCGTTCGTGGCTGGTCGCGGCCTCGCGGTGGCGGCCGCGGCTCCACCGCGGCCCGGCGTCGCCGGGGACGTTGCCCGCGCGTCGGCTGCCATGTCTACCGGCCCTTCCACTTCGGAGGCCGCTTCTCCTTGAACGCGGCGTGGAACTCCGTGTAGTCCTCACCGTTCATCAGGAGGGCCTGGGTGGCCGCGTCCAGTTCCACCGCCGTCGCCAGCGGCATGTCCAGCTCGGCCGTCAGCAGGGCTTTCGTCTGCGCGTACGCCAGGGCCGGGCCGTCGGCCAGGCGGCGGGCCAGGGTCTGTGCGGCCTCGTCGGCCCGGCCCTCCTCCGTCAGTTCGCTGATCAGGCCGATCCGTTCGGCCTCGGGGGCGCGGACCGGTTCGCCGAGCATGAGCAGGCGGGTGGCGTGGCCGAGGCCGACGACGCGGGGCAGGAGGTAGGCGGCGCCCATGTCGCCGCCGGAGAGTCCGACCCGGGTGAAGAGGAACGCGAAGCGGGCGCTGGGGTCGGCGACGCGGAAGTCCGCGGCCAGGGCGAGGACCGCGCCGGCGCCCGCCGCCACTCCGTGCACGGCAGCGATCACCGGGAACGGGCACTCCCGTACGGCCCGCACGACGTGGCCGGTCATCCGGTTGAAGTCGAGGAGCTGGGCGGTGTCCATGCCGAGGGTGGCGCCGATGATCTCGTCGACGTCCCCGCCGGAGCAGAAGCCGCGTCCCTCGCCGGCCAGGACCAGGGCGCGGACCGACCGCTCCCGGGACAGTTCGGCGAGCAGGTCGCGCAGGTCGGCGTAGGCGCCGAAGGTGAGGGCGTTGAGTTTCTCGGGACGGGCCAGGGTGACGGTGGCGATGCCGTCGGTGAGCTCGACGCGCAGGTGACGCCAGTCGGAGGTGCGGGCGGCGGAGCCGGTGAAGGGACTCATGAGGCGGCCTCCTCGACAGTCACCCTCGAAGTTATCACTCTCTCGTGACTGTCGTCATGAGTACGCGATAGACCGTCCGGGCAGAATCGCCGTGTCACCGCACGACATGTTCCCGTCACACACGTCACCGGTCGTCAATAACGCGGTAACAACGGGATCAGCTGCGCGAGGGGGACCGTTGACCCGGGTAAGTCGCCGGTAGCGGGGCCGAGGGTCCCGTACGGCACCCACCGAGCGCCTCTGCCGGAGGCCGCCGTTACCATTCATAAAGTTGAAAGCAGGACCGCCTGATGTCGATCACGGGAACCTGCGCCATGAACGGACTCGCCTTGCACGAACGCCCCGCCGACTCCGCCGCCTCCTGGCGAATCGCACTGCCGCACTCCGCCGCGGCCGTGCCGGTGGCCCGCGCACTGGTCCGTACGGCGCTGGCCGAGCTGAAGCACGGGGCGGACAGCGACACCGCGGAGCTGCTCACCGCCGAGCTGGTGGCGAACGCCGTGGAGCACACCGCCGGGGACGCCCCGATCGAGCTGGTGGTGGAGCTGCAGCCGACCGGCTGCCAGGTCGAGGTGCACGACCCCGACCCGGTTCCGCCCGGCGATCTCACCCGGCCGTCCGGCGAGGAGCCCGACCCCTGGCAGGAGCACGGGCGGGGGCTGCTGCTGATCCGCGCCCTCAGCTCGTCCTGCGGGCACCGGCCCACGGACCAGGGCAAGGCTGTGTGGTTCAGGCTGGCCGCGGTCCCGCAGCAGTGGCGTCCGCGTCCGGCGTGACGCCGGCGCCCCGGACGACGTAGGGCCAGGTCAGGCCAGGGTTGCCACGAGTACGGCCTTGATGGTGTGCAGCCGGTTCTCCGCCTCGTCGAAGACGACCGAGTACTCCGACTCGAAGACCTCGTCGGTGACTTCCAGCGAGTCGAGGCCGTGACTGTCGTATATGTCCTGGCCGACCTTGGTGCCCAGGTCATGGAAGGCGGGCAGGCAGTGCAGGAACCTGACGTCCGGGTTGCCGGTGGCACGCAGGACGTCCATGGTCACGGCGTACGGGGCGAGGGCGGTGATCCGCTCGCCCCAGACCTCCTTGGGCTCACCCATGGAGACCCATACGTCGGTGGCGACGAAGTCGGCGCCCGCCACACCCTCGGCGAGGTCCTCGGTGAGCAGGATCGTGGCGCCCGAGGCCTCGGCGAGCTCGCGGGCCCGGCCGACGACCTCGTCACCGGGCCAGTACGCCTTGGGCGCGACGATACGGACGTCCATGCCGAGCAGCGCCCCGGTGACCAGGTAGGAGTTGCCCATGTTGAAGCGGGCGTCACCGAGGTAGGCGAAGGCGATCCCGTTCAGCGGCTTGCTGCTGTGCTCGGTCATGGTGAGCACGTCGGCAAGCATCTGAGTGGGGTGCCAGTCGTCGGTGAGGCCGTTGTAGACGGGGACGCCCGCGTGGGCGGCGAGCTCCTCGACCTTCTGCTGGCTGTCGCCGCGGTACTCGATGCCGTCGTACATCCGGCCCAGGACGCGCGCGGTGTCCTTCACCGACTCCTTGTGTCCGATCTGCGAGCCGACGGGGTCGAGGTACGTGGTCGACGCGCCCTGGTCGGCGGCGGCGACCTCGAACGCGCAACGGGTCCGCGTCGACGTCTTCTCGAAAATCAGCGCGATGTTCTTCCCGCGCAGGTGCTGCGGCTCGGTCCCGGCCTTCTTGGCGGCCTTCAGCTCGGCGGCCAGCTCGATCAGGCCGCGGAACTCCTGCGCCGTGAAGTCCAGCTCCTTGAGGAAGTGGCGGCCGGCGAGGGCGGTCGGGACAGTCGCCATGGGGGCGCTCCAGAGGTACGAGAACAGGACCGTGGAAGTCTATACGATGATTAGCATTTCTATACAGCCTCCCGTTCCTATGGCCATACAGCCTCCCGTTCCTATGGCCATACAGCCTCCCGGTCCTATACGGCCGCCCGTTCGACCGGACAGCTCATACAGCGCGGCCCGCCCCTCCCCCGGCCCAGCTCACTGCCCGGGATCTCTATCACTTCGATGCCCTGTTTGCGCAGATGGGTGTTGGTGGTGACGTTGCGCTCGTAGGCGATGACCACGCCCGGTTCCACGGCGAGGACGTTGCAGCCGTCGTCCCACTGCTCACGTTCGGCTGCGTGGACGTCCTGGGTGGCGGTGAGCACCCGGATCTCGCTGAGGCCGAGGGCGGCGGCGATCGCGCGGTGCATGTGCTCCGGGGGGTGGTCGGTGACCTTCAACTCCTTCTCGCCGACGCCCGGTTCGATGGTGTACGAGCGGAGCATGCCGAGGCCCGCGTACTGGGTGAAGATGTCGCCGTCGACCATCGTCATCACCGTGTCGAGGTGCATGAAAGCGCGCCGCTTCGGCATGTCCAGGGCCACGATGGTCTCGGCCGAGCCCGCGGCGAACAGCTTGTGGGCGAGCATCTCGACGGCCTGCGGGGTGGTGCGCTCGCTCATGCCGATCAGCACGGCGCCGTTGCCGATGACGAGGACGTCGCCGCCCTCGATGGTGGACGGGTAGTCGGACTGCCCCTCGGACCAGACGCGGAACGTTTCGCCACGGAAGAGGGGATGGTGCCGGTAGATCGCCTCGAAGTGGACGGTCTCGCGTTGCCGGGCCGGCCAGCGCATGGCGTTGATGGCGACGCCGTCGTAGATCCAGGCGGAGGTGTCGCGGGTGAAGAGGTGGTTGGGGAGGGGGTCGAGGAGGAAGTCGTCGAGGTCCATCACATGGAAGCGCACGGACGTCGGTTCGGAATGCGCTTCCAGGAACTCCCGCTTGGTCATGCCGCCGACGAGGGCCTCCGCCAACTCCGGAGCGGGCAGGGTGTCGAAGGCGGCGCGGAGGTGATCGGTGGCGAGCACCCCGTACTCCTTCTCGTCGAAGACGCGGTCCAGGACGAGCGCTCTGGCCGCCGGGATCCCCAGGGCCTCGGTGAGCAGGTCACCGAAGAGGTGCACGGCGACGCCGCGGTCACGCAGCACATCGGCGAAGCCGTCGTGTTCGGCGCGCGCCCGGCGCACCCAGAGCACGTCGTCGAAGAGCAGGGTGTCCTTGTTGCTGGGGGTGAGCCTTTTGAGCTCGAGATCCGGCCGGTGCAGGATGACGCGGCGCAGCCGCCCGGCCTCGGAGTCGACATGGAATCCCATGTCTCCATCCTGACCATCGGGGACCGTCTTCACCCGCCGCCCGACCGTTTCCGTATCCGCTTTGTTTTCGTCCCCTTGACGACAACTTCCCCTCGCGACTATCGTCGGATTATCGTCGCAGTGACGAAAATTGGGAGCGAGGGGGATCATCCATGGCCGACATCACCCGGCGGCTGGGCTGGCGGCATCTGCGCGGCGGCCCCACGGCACACGTCCGCCACCACCGCTCGGGCAAGCTGGTGCACGACGGACCGGGGCTCAGCTTCTGGTTCCGCTCGCTGAGCGCCTCCCTCTCCGAAGTGCCGGTCGACGACCGGGAGTTGGCCATGACCTTCCACGCACGTACGGTCGACTTCCAGGACGTGGCGGTGCAGGCGACGGTGACCTACCGGGTAAGCGATCCGGCCGTGGCCGCCGCCCGTCTCGACTTCTCCATCGACCCGGACACCGGCGCGTGGCGCGGCGCGCCCCTGGAGCAGCTCGGCACGCTTCTGACGGAGACGGCGCAACAGCACGCGCTGGACGTCCTCGCGCGTACGTCGCTGTCGTCGGCGCTGGTGGACGGTGTGACGGCGGTGCGGGAGCGGGTCGCGGCGGGGTTGGCGGCGGAGCCGCGGCTGCCGGCCACGGGCATCGAGATCGTGGCCGTCCGGGTCGTCGCCCTGCGTCCGGAGCCGGAGGTGGAGCGGGCGCTGCGGACCCCGGCGCGCGAGCTGATCCAGCAGGAGGCCGACCGGGCGACGTACGAGCGGCGGGCGGTGGCCGTCGAGCGGGAGCGGACGATCGCCGAGAACGAACTGGCCAGCAGGATCGAACTCGCCCGCCGTGAGGAGCAGTTGGTCGAACAGCGCGGTACGAACACCCGCCGGGAGGCGGAGGAGAACGCGGCCGCGGACAAGGTACGGGCGGAGGCGGAGGCGACGCGCACCGTGCGGCTCGCGGAGGCGGAGGCCGCGCGGTCGGTGAAGCTGGCGGACGCGGAGGCCGCGAAGCAGGTGCGGTTGGCGGACGCGGAGGCGCAGCGCACGGAGCGGCTGAGCCAGGCGGAGGCGACGCGCACGGTGCGGCTCGCGGAGGCGGAGGCGGCCCGGTCGGTGCAGTTGGCCCGCGCCGAGGCCGAGGCGGCGCGCGAGGTCGGCGAGGCACGGGCCCAGGCGCAGGCGGCCTGGCTGCGGGTGCACGGCGACGTCGATGTGGCGACCCTGCACGCGCTCACCGGGACGCGGCTGGCGGAGAACCTGCCGCACATCGACAGCGTGACGATCTCGCCGGACGTACTGACCGGGCTGCTGTCGAGGCTCGGCGCGGGAGAACGGGAATGAGTCTCGCCCCGCGGGCCGTGCTGGTCCACCGCACCACGGAGTACGAGGAGTTGGTGGCCCGCCATGGCACGCACGGCCAGGCCGCCTTCTTCCTCTCCTCGCGGGGCCGGGAGATCGAGGAGGTCGCCGAACGCCATCGCCGCACCCGGCGCGCGCTGGCGGAGGTGACGGCCGCGATTCCTCTGACGTGGCGTCAAACACGGGTCGAGCGGGCCGACTTGGACCGCTTCCTCTTCGCCCCCGAGGACGTGGTGGTAGTGGTCGGACAGGACGGTCTGGTGGCGAACGTCGCCAAGTACCTCGCCGGGCAGCCGGTGGTGGGCATCGACACGGACCCCGGCCGCAATCCGGGCGTCCTGGTCCGTCACCGCCCGGAGGACTCCCGGACGCTCCTGCCTTCCGTGCTCGCGGCCGGCACCGGCACGGCCGAGCTGACCATGGTCGAGGCGGTCGCCGACGACACGCAACGGCTGCTGGCCCTCAACGAGATCTACCTGGGCGCCGCAGGCCACCAGACCGCCCGCTACCGCCTGGGCCTCGACGACGACGGCGCCGTCGAGGCCCAGGCCTCCTCCGGGGTGCTGGTGGGCACGGGAACGGGGGCGACCGGCTGGATCCGGTCGGTGTGGCAGGAACGGGGCGGCGGCGGTCGCCTACGGCTGCCGGGCCCTGCGGAGGACCGCCTGGTGTGGTTCGTACGGGAGGCGTGGCCGTCCCCCGCGACCGGCACCTCCCTGGTCGCCGGCGAACTCGCGGCCGGCGGCCGGCTGATCCTCACCGTCGAATCAGAACGCCTCATCGCCTTCGGTGACGGCATCGAGAGCGACGCGGTGGAGCTGACGTGGGGGCAGCAGGTGCGGGTCGGGGTGGGCGGGGAGCGGTTGCGGTTGGTGGGGTGAGGGCCCCGCTCACAACCGGGGGTCCACCGGCTCCGACTCCAGGGCCAGGACCCCGAACACCGCCTCGTGGACGCGCCACAGGGGCTCGCCCTCGGCCAGGCGGTCGAGGGACTCCAGGCCGAGGACGTACTCACGGATCGCCAGCGACCGCTTGTGGTTGAGGAACCGGCCGCGCAGCCGGGTCAGGTTGTCGGGGCGGGTGTACTCCGGGCCGTAGATGATCCGGAGGTACTCGCGGCCACGGCACTTGATGCCCGGCTGGACCAGCCGGCCCTCCTCGTCGCGGGTGAGCGCGGCGAGCGGCTTGACGACCATGCCCTCGCCGCCCCGGCCCGTCATCTCCAGCCACCAGTCGACGCCGGCCCGGACCGACTCGGGGTCGGCCGGGTCGACGTACAGGCGGCGGGTGGTCTGGAGCAGACCCGTGGTGTCGTGTTCCACCAGGCGGTCGAGAAGCGACAGTTGTTCGTCGTGAGCCAGGGCCGCGAGGCTGCGGCCCTGGACCGCGAGGATCTGGAACGGGGCGAGGCGTACGCCGTCCAGGCCGTCCGTCGGCCAGCAGTAGCGGCGGTACGCCTGCGTGAACGCGGCCGCGTCCGAGGCGCGTTCACGCTGCCGGGACAGGAGGTCCGTGACGTCGACGCCTCGCGTCGCCGCGCCTTCCAGGGCGGCCAGCGCACCCGGGAAGACGGCGCCGGACGCGGCGCCCACGGCCGCGTACTGCGAGCGCAGGAGGCCGGTGGCCTTCAGCGACCACGGCATCAGTTCGGCGTCCAGCAGGAGCCAGTCGACCGTGCCGGAGGCACTATCGGGTGCAGCCAGCTCCGACCACAGGCCCGCCTCGTCCACGGCGGTGCGCACCCGGCCGAGGATCTCCTCCGTGACCGCACCGTCGTCGAAGAACGGGCGGCCCGTGCGGGTGTAGAGGGATCCGGTGGGGCCGTCCACCCCGAAACGCTTGCGTGCTGTCTCCGCGTCGCGGCACACCAGGGCCACCGCCCTGGAGCCCATGTGCTTCTCCTCGCACACGACCCGGGCGACGCCGTCCCGCGCATACTGCGCGAACGCCTCCGCCGGGTGCTCCAGATAGCCCTCGACGTGCGACGTCGCCGTGGGAGCCATCGTCGGCGGAAGGTAGGGCAACAGGCGCGGGTCGACGGCGAAACGGCTCATGACCTCCAGGGCCGCGGCCGCGTTCTCCTCACGGATCGAGACTCGGCTGTGCCCGTCGTAACGGGTTTCGACGATACGCCGGCCGTTGACGTCGGCCAGGTCCAGGGGCCGGCCGTCGTGTCCGCCGGGCGCCTGGGACCGCAGCGGCTTCGTCGGCTCGTACCAGACCTGCTGCGCCGGTACGTCGACCAGCTCGCGCTCCGGCCACCGCAGCGCGGTGAGCTTGCCGCCGAAGACGGCGCCGGTGTCCAGGCAGATGGTGTTGTTCAGCCAGGTGGCCTCCGGGACGGGAGTGTGGCCGTAGACGACGGCCGCCCGGCCCCGGTAGTCCTCCGCCCACGGGTAGCGCACCGGCAGGCCGAACTCGTCGGTCTCACCGGTGGTGTCGCCGTACAGGGCGTGCGAGCGGACACGGCCGGAGGTACGGCCGTGGTACTTCTCCGGCAGACCGGCGTGGCAGACCACCAGCCGGCCGCCGTCGAGGACGTAGTGGCTGACCAGAGCGTCGATGAACTTCCGTACCTCGGCGCGGAACTCCTCGCTCTCCGTCTCCATCTGCTCGATGGTCTCGGCGAGTCCGTGGGTGTGCTGGACGTTGCGGCCCTTCAGGTAACGGCCGTACTTGTTCTCGTGGTTGCCGGGCACACACAGGGCGTTGCCCGAGGTGACCATCGACATGACGCGGCGCAGCACCGCCGGGCTGTCCGGGCCCCGGTCGACCAGGTCGCCGACGAAGACGGCCTGACGTCCGTCCGGGTGGACGCCGTCGGTGTAGCCCAACTTGCCCAGGAGCGACTCCAGTTCGGCGGCGCAGCCGTGGATGTCGCCGATGATGTCGAAGGGCCCGGTGAGGTGGGTCAGGTCGTTGAAACGCTTTTCGGTGACGACCGAGGCGTTCTCGACGTCCTCGACGCCCCGCAGGACGTGCACCTTGCGGAAGCCCTCGCGCTCCAGGTGGCGCAGGGAGCGGCGGAGTTCGCGGGTGTGACGCTGGATGACCCGGCGGGGCATGTCGGCGCGGTCGACGCGGGCCGCGTTGCGTTCGGCGCACACCTCTTCCGGGACGTCCAGGACGATGGCGATGGGCAGCACGTCGTAACTCTTGGCCAGGTCGATCAGTTGACGGCGGGCGTCCTGCTGCACGCTCGTCGCGTCGACCACCGTGCGGCGGCCGGCCGCCAGCCGCTTGCCCGCGATGTAGTGCAGGACGTCGAAGGCGTCGCGGGTCGCGCTCTGGTCGTTCTCGTCGTCGGAGACCAGGCCACGGCAGAAGTCGGAGGAGATGATCTCGGTGGGCTTGAAGTGGCGGCGGGCGAAGGTGGACTTGCCGGACCCGGACGCGCCGATCAGCACGACCAGGGAGAGGTCGGTGACGGGCAGCACTCGGCCCTGCTTCGTGGAAACCTGCGTCTCGGTCATGCTGCCTTCGCCTCCTTCTCGTTCATGTTCGCGTTCTTGGCGCCTGCGGTGCTCAGTTCGAAGACGGCCATCTGGGTGGGCGGGCCGACCTCCGGGTCGTCCGGGCCCACGGGCACGAACTCGACGTCGTAGCCGTGCCGTTCGGCGACCGTGGCCGCCCAGGTGCGGAACTCCTCGCGGGTCCACTCGAAGCGGTGGTCGCCGTGCCGGACATGGCCGGCCGGGAGGGTCTCCCAGCGGACGTTGTACTCGACGTTCGGGGTCGTCACGAGGACGGTCCTGGGGCGGGCCGAGCCGAACACGGCGTACTCCAGGGCGGGCAGCCTCGGCAGGTCGAGGTGTTCGATCACCTCGCTGAGCACGGCCGCGTCGTAGCCCTTGAGACGGGCGTCGGTATAGGCGAGCGAGCCCTGGAAGAGCCGGACGCGCGCGGCCTGCCGCTCCCCCATGCGCTCCAGCTTCAGGCGGCGGGAGGCGATGGTGAGCGCGCGCATCGACACGTCGACGCCGACGATCTCGGTGAACCGCGGGTCCTTCAGCAGCGCCTGCACCAGCTGACCCTGGCCGCAGCCGAGGTCGAGGACCCGGGCCGCCCCGGACGCCGTCAACGCCGTGATGATCGCCTCGCGGCGCAGCACGGCCAGCGGCGTCGGGCGCTCCTCCGTCTCGGCCTCCGCCTCGACGGCGTTGTCGATCTCCTCGACCTCGCTGTCGTCGGCCTCGGCGAGCCTGACCAGCTCCAGCCGTTCCATCGCCTGCCGGGTCAGCGACCAGCGGCGGGACAGGTAACGGCTGGTGATCAGTTTCTGCTGGGGGTGGTCGGCCAGCCAGCCCTCACCGGCGCGCAGCAGCTTGTCGACCTCGTCGGGGGCGACCCAGTAGTGCTTGGCGTCGTCGAGGACGGGCAGCAGGACGTACAGGTGGCGCAGGGCCTCGGCGAGCGTGAGCGTCTCCGCTTCCAGGACGAGGCGCACGTACCGCGAGTCGCCCCAGTCGGGGAACTCCGGGTCGAGGGCCACCGGTTCGACGCCGACCGTCCAGCCGAGCGGCTCGAAGAGGCCACGGACGAGGCCGGGGCCGCCGCGGGCGGGCAGCGCGGGTACCTCCACGCGCAACGGCCGTGCCTGCGCGGGCAGTTCGGGCTTCGCGGCGCACACTCCGCGCATCGCGCTGGAGAACACCCCGCTCAGCGCCACCGCGAGCAGCGAGGAGGCCGCGTACGGGCGGTCGTTGACGTACTGGGCGAGGGCCGCGTCGGGAGCGCCGCCGCGCCCCTTGCCCTTGCCGCGCCTCACGAGCGCCACGGCATCCACCTCCAGCAGCAGCGCCGCCGTGCAGCGCTCGGCGTCCGCCTCGGGGTAGAGGACGTGGGCCTTGCCGTAGGAGGTGGAGAACGCCTGCGATTTGTCGGGATGCTTGTGCAGCAGGAAGCCCAGATCGGTGGCGGGGCGTTCGGGGGTGCCGGTGGTGCTGATCGTCAGGAACACGGTGGGTGCCTCGGAAGGGTTCGGATGGAGCGAAAGCGCTGGTCGTGCGCTCACGCGCCTCTCCAACGTACAGAGAACCGGTGAGGAACACGCGAAATTTTCCCCGCGCTACTGTGCGGCCCGTTTCCAGGCGCCGACGCCCAGTTTTCCGGTGGTCCCGAGGTCGAGGTGCGGGGTCACCGTCACGGGTGCGGCACCGGACTTCGCTCGGACGCGGACGTACGGGACGTTCACTGCGGTACCGGCTTCGGTGGTGTTGCGCCAGATCAGACCGGAGAGAGCGGTTTCGCCGGGTTTCAGGGTGAGGGGGCGGGGCGGGTCGTCGTAACCGGTTGCGCTGGAGATGCTGTCGCCGCCGTGCAGGATCCTGATTCCGTCGACCGGCTCGAGGTCCTCGTCCAGGAGGGTCAGTTCCGGGTAGCCGTTGAGGGTGTAGTCCTTGTTTCCGCAGTTTTCCAGGTGCAGTCCGACGACCCGCAGCCCCATGGCGGCGTCGCCGTCGTCGGCCGTGAGCCGGATGCCGGAGGGCGGGCAGACGCCCGCCTCGGCGGGTGCCTCGTTCGCGGGGACCTTGGTGACCTGGTCGACCTTCACCGTCGTCACCCCGGGGGCGCCCGGTGGCAGCGCGTCCATCTGGACGGTTCCCCGCACCGTCCGGCCCGCTCCCACCGCGCGCACCGTCTCGCGCCGGTTGCTCACGGCCCCGCCGTCGCTCGCCGTGAAGGAGAAGAGCACGGTGTACGTGTACGACTCCTTGCCGTCATTGGTGACCTCGTAGGCGGCGGAGACACCCCGGTCGCCGGAGAGTCCGGTGGGGAGGCGTTCGGCCCTGACGATGCCGTCGGGTGAGGTGGCGGTCGCGGAGGGAGAGGGGGAGGCCGAGGCCGAGGTGGACGGGATGGTCACCGAGGTGATCCGGACCCCGTCCACGGCGGGCTGGGTGACCTGGGTCCGCGGTGTTGATCCGTCCGCGCCGGCACCGCCGTTCCGCGTGCCGGCGCGTTCCGATCCGCATGCCGTGAGCAGCAGTGTGGCGGCGAGGGTGGCCGGGAGGAGGGGGGTGGGTCTGCGCATCCGGCCACCTCATCAGGGTCGCGCCCGGCCGACTGTGACGGAGGCCACACCTCCGGTCACAGCCGTGTCACAGCTGACCTCCCGGTCTTGGGAGCCGGCTTACGGGAGCTGGGCCTGCACCTGGGCGGAGATCAGCTCCAGGTGGTCCAGGTCGTGCAGGTCCAGGACCTGGAGGTAGATCCGCGTGGAGCCGGCCTCCATGTAGCGGCCGATCTTGTCGACGACCTCGGCCGGGGAGCCGGCCAGACCGTTGGTCTTCAGCTCGTCGACCTCTCGGCCGATCGCGGCGGCGCGCCGGGCGAGCTCCGCCTCGTCCTTGCCGACGCAGACGACGAGGGCGTTGGAGAGTGTGATCGCGTCGGCGTCGCGGCCGATCTCCGCCGCGGCGGCCCGTACCCGGCCGAACTGCCGCTCGCTGTCCTCGATCGTGCCGAACGGCATGTTGAACTCGTCGGCGAACCGGGCGGCCAGCCGCGGGGTGCGGGTCGCTCCCGTGCCGCCGATCAGCACCGGGATCTTCGGCTGCGCGGGCTTGGGCAGTGCGGGCGAGTCGGTGAGGTCGTAGTACGTGCCGTGGAATTCGAAGGTCTTGCCCAGCTGCGTGCCCCACAGGCCCGTGACGATCTCCAGCTGTTCCTCCAGGCGGTCGATCTTCTCCTTCGGGAAGGGAATGCCGTACGCCGTGTGCTCCGCCTCGAACCAGCCTGCGCCCAGGCCCAGTTCGACGCGTCCGCCGGACATCTGGTCCACCTGCGCGACCTGGATGGCGAGGACGCCGGGCAGCCGGAAGGTGCCGGCGGTCATCAGCGTGCCGAGGCGTATGCGCTTGGTCTCGCGGGCGAGGCCGGCGAGGGTGATCCAGGCGTCCGTGGGGCCCGGCAGGCCGCTCACGTCGCCCATCTTCAGATAGTGGTCAGACCGGAAAAAGGCATCGAACCCGAGGTCTTCGGTGGCCTTCGCCACGGTGAGGAGGGTGTCGTAGGTCGCGCCCTGCTGGGGCTCGGTGAAGATACGCAGATCCATGCCTCCATCCTGCACGCAGGGTTTCCCGTCGACCCCACCGGTCCCCCGGGCCCCGCCGCTCCCCTGTCGGGTGAAAAACGCCCGTGCCGTGCGTGGGGGGTTGCCCGGCCCAGTGACCTGCCTCAACAGTGATCGTTGGCGTGGGCGGAGCCGGCCCGCCCGGCGCCCGCGCCCGGCTGGTCAGCGCCGGGACGTCACCCGCATCGGCCCTCCTCACAAGGGGGGCCAGGGCCGAGGAGGCCGTCATGTCCGAAGAGACCGTGCCGCAGCAGGGCGGGGGCGCCGCCGCAGCCCGGCCGAAGGGGTTGTTGCAGCAGATGGAGGAGCTCATGGCGGCGTTGAACGCGGATCTTTCGGCACTGGACGCGGACTTCCAGTCGACCGGGGGCGCGCGGCGGACTGCGAGCGAGGAGGGCGGCGCGGACTGAGCCCCCCTCCCGTCCCGCGCCCAGCCCGCCGGGTCTTCTTCCCCGCGCTCAGCCGGCCGGGTCTTCTTCCTTCCCGGTCACCGTGCTCACCGTTCCGGCAGGGCGCCCTCTCTCTCCTCGCGTTCCTCTCTCGCCGCCAGCTTGCGCAGCATCTCCAGGACCCGGTCCCTGGACTCGTCCGCCGCGTCGATGGCCTCCATGCACTGCCAGTACGTGCCCTGGTCGTCCGCCGAACTCGCCAGGCCCACCAGGGCGATGCCGACCTCGCCGAGCAGGCCGCCCAGGTCGAGCAGGGCCCGGCGGGCGTCGTCCAGTGCGGTGAGCCGGGCGGCGAGCAGGTCCCCGGTGTCGAGGTCCGGCGCCCCCAGCGCACCGCAGCCTCGGCCGGCCAGTTCCGTCAGCCCCAGGGCCTCGCCGCGCAGTTCGGGCGGGCCCGAGACGGCGAGGCGGCTGCCGATCGCCTGCGCCAGGGCCTGCGCCTGCCACACCTCCCTGAGGATCTCCGCTCCTGCGCTGCTTCCCGCGAGCGCACGCCTGCTCGTGAGGATGAGCCGCACCGCGTCCATGCGCTGCCCCCGTCTGCCCCGACGTGCTCTGCGCACGTCCGCCCGAATACCGTGCCCACTACCCAGAGTGAGGGTCTGTGGGGCGAAAAGCCAGAGGAAGGGGGAAATCTGTGGACAACAAATCGGTTTCGGTCCGCCCGATGACCACGGAGAGTGAAACCGGATCGGATGGCTCCCGTGCGAGAGGCGGCGAGGGGCCGTTACGGCGCCGGGAACCTGCGCTCGTTGCGGTCGATCTTCGCGTCCAGGGCGGTCAGCGGATCGATCCCCAGCACTTCGCACAGTTGCAGCAGATACGCGAGCACGTCGGCGACCTCGTCCGTCACGCGGTGCGCGGTGTCCGGGTCGTCCATCACGCGTGCCGACTCCTCCGGCGTCAACCACTGGAAGATCTCGACCAGTTCGGACGCCTCCACGCTGAGCGCGGCGACGAGGTTCTTGGGGGTGTGGAAGGGCTGCCAGTTCCGCGCGGCCGCGAACTCGGCCAGTCTGCGCTGCAGCTTCGCCACGTCCAGGTGTTGTTCTGTCACGGACCCAGGTGTACCACCGTCACTCCCTCCGTCCGGGCGGCCCAGGACCCGTCGCTGACCGCGCCGACGCAGCGGATGTGGCCGCGTTCGGCCATCCGCACCGCGAGCCGCAGCAGTTCGGCGCGCTGCGTCACGTCGAGGCCCCGGTCGAGGCCGTCGGCGAGGAGGGTGAGGGTCTGCATCGCGGCGGGCACCTCGCCGGCCGGGTCCACATCGAGGACTCCCGGCCCGGTGAGCAGCACCAGTGCGAGGGCGACGTAGCGCAGCTCGCCGTATCCGAGCCGGGCGAGTTCCGTGCGGGTGCCGTCGGCGCGGTCGAGCACCGCGCGGACCGTGCCGTCGGCAAGCGGCTCGGCGCGCAGGTCCACGACCGCTCGTCCCGCGACCCGGCCGGCTCCTGCGGACAGCGCGGCCACCAGTTGCGCGTGCCGCCGGCCGCACTCCTCTCGGGTGCGCCACAGGACGTCGGCGAGGTTGTCGCAGCCCGCGAGGAGCCGGCCGGAGCCGGTGGGGACGGGGGAGCCCATCCAGTCGGGCTGCGGATCGCAGGCGAAGACGGACCGCAGGGCGACGACCATCTGTTCGGCGGCGGCGAGCACCTGCCGTTGTCCGTCGGTCTTGCCGGCCACGCGCAGCGGCAGCAGCGCGGTGCCGAGGCTGTCGTCGGGCAGCGGGGCGCGCGTCACCGGCGCGGGGCCGCCGGTGTGCCAGGCGGCCTGCACCGTGCGGCGGCCGGGATCGCGCAGGGCCGTCTCCAGCAGGACGACGCCGCCCGCGCTCAGCCGCTCCCCCACGATGCGCAGATCGGGCTCGGCCTGCACGGCGATGTCGAGCCGGACCGGTCCGCCGGGTCCCTCGGCCGTGCATCCGATACGGAACCCCCGGCGGTGCTGGGCGTCGGGCCTGGCCCCCTGCGGCACGCACGCGGCCGGATCGGCGAAGACCTCGGCCAGCCGGGCCCCGCCGCCGAGCCGCGCCAGCGCCTCGTACGCCCCCAGCGCACTGCTCTTACCGCTCCCGCTGGCCCCGACGAACAGCGTGACGGCCCCGAGCGGATACCGGGCCCGGCGATGCCCCGCGAAGGCGGAGAGCCGCAGCTCGGTGACACAGGGCCGGACGTGGCGCACCGGCGCGGAGGCCGTGGACGGCTCCTTCGCGGGCGGCCCCGCGGGCGGTCCCTGCGCGGGCACGGTGGGCGAGGCGTCCCCGACGGGCGGCCCGTCGGACGCGGCGTGCGGTGAGGGCGCGGAGGAGGTGAACGGCGAGGCCATATGCGGACGGTAGGACTCCGCCACCAGGCGAACCGTTCCGCCGCGACAAGCTTCCTACGATCGGGGGACCGCGAGGGGCGGGCTCGAAGCGGCGGGCGGCCGGGGCAGGCCGACGCGCGCCCGCGCGGGCGCACCCGGTTGTGCGGGCGCGCCCCGGGCGTCGGCCATGGCGCGCCCCGCGCCGGGATGTCAGGCGCCGAAGTGTCAGGCGCCGGGGCTGCCCGCTCCCTCCATGATGCCGCTGACCTCGGTGCCCGGTGGGGTCAGGAGGAAGACGTTGCGGTCGACCCGGTGCATGCCGCTGGCCAGGCCGAAGACGACGCCGGTGGAGAAGTCCAGGACGCGCTTGGCGGTGTCGGTCTCCGCGCCCGTCAGGTCGAGGAGGACCGGGATGCCCGCCATCAGCGTCTCGGCGACCTCGCGGGCGTCCGCGAAGACGTTGACCCGCAGCACGACGAAGCGGCGCCGGGTCTCCGTCTCTGCGTCGGGCAGCGCGCGATGGTCCACCGCCGAGGGCCACGCGTCCCGGCCGCGCAGCGGAACGACCTGAGCGAGCCCTTCCCACTGTTCATCGGTGACGTCGTAACGGCTCACCGGTACCCCCCGAACTGACTCGCCTTCAATGCGTGCACCAGCCAATTCTTACGCCAAGTCACCCGTTCGGCCCAACAGCGACACGGACCGCCACCGCCCCGGTCCGCGCACAGCGGCTTCTCACCCCCGCTACACCGGAACCTCCACCTCCAGGTGCACCCCGTTCACCAGCCCTGATTACGTTGCGGAACCGTGTACTTGGCAGAGACCCCGCTGGTGACACCCGGCCGCACGCCAGATCCGGCGGCGCCCGCCGTTCAGGAGCCGCCCGCCGTTCAGGAGCCGCCCGCCGTTCAGGAGCCGCCCGAGCAGTGGCATCGCGTGCTGACCCTGCTCTGCGCCGTCAGCCTCTTCATCGGCACCCGCGCGATCTGGACGCAGGCGGCCAGTCACCGGCTGGTCGTCGCCGCGGTCATCTCGCTGTGCTACGTGTCGATCCTGGTCTGCGGGGTGCTCGCGACGACCGTGCGGCGCGGCCGTTCGCTGGCCCGCGTCGACCTGTGCGTGCTGCTGACCGCGGTGACGCTCGTGCTGTGCGCGTGGGTGATGAACCCGCACGGCAACGACGAGGCGGTGCTCACCGCCCAGGCGGCCCGGGCGATCGTCGACGGCGACCCCGTCTACGGACAGCCGTGGCCCTGGCTCTTCGGGCACGGCATCTCGCTCACCCCCACGATGCACG
The DNA here is from genome assembly GCF_055581185.1 of Streptomyces sp. NPDC031474. NCBI lineage: Bacteria > Bacillati > Actinomycetota > Actinomycetes > Kitasatosporales > Streptomycetaceae > Streptomyces > Streptomyces sp. NPDC031474. Next base: position 228,482 of record NZ_JBVIJX010000013.1, on the reverse strand, counting down.
GCGGCTACGACTACACGTACGGCTATCCCCCGCTCGCCCCGCTGCTGACCGCGCCGCTCCTGTGGATCGGGCCCGACGGCGTCCCGGCGACCGCCATGGGCACCGGCGCGCTCGTGGTCGGCGCGGTGGTGCTGTGGCGGATGCTGCCCACGCCGTGGCGGCCGGCGGCGACGATGGTGTGCCTGGGGTTCTCGTTCCTGCCGATGTTCGGGCGGCAGGGCTACCCGGCGATCGTGGCGTTGGCGCTGCTGATCCCGGTGGTGGTGCGCTGGCCGCGGATCGGGCGGGGCGGTCGGCTCGGCGGGGCCGGGATCGCTCGGGCGGCGTGCCTCGGCGCGGCGTGCGCCGCGCAGCAACTGCCGTGGTTCGTCACGCCGTTCCTGCTGGCCGGGCTCTACGCGGTGCGCCGCGGCGAGCTGGGTCCGCGAGCGGCGGCGGGCGTGCTGCTGCGGGTCGCCGGAGTCGCCGTCACCGTATGGCTGCTGATCAACGCGTACTTCGTCGTGCGCGAGCCCCGGAACTGGCTCGGCGGGATCGTGCTGCCGCTCACCCAGGACGCGATCATCCACGGGCAGGGCCTGGTGGGCGTCTCGCTGTACTACACGGACGGCAGCGACCGGCTCGCCTGGTACGGCCATGCGAGCAAGCTGCTCGTGGCGGGGCTGCTGGTGCTGTACGTGCTGTTCGTGCGGCGGCTCGGTCCGGCGGCGACCGTGCTGCCCTGGTTCGCCTTCTTCCTGGCGACGCGCTCCCAGGACGGCTACTACCAGCTGATGACGCCGCTGTGGCTGGCGGCCGCGGTCACCGCGCCCCTGTCGGAGTTCGCCGGCGCGTGGCAGCCGCGTCCGCGCCCGCTGGCGGGAGCGCGGCGGCGGCCGGCCCGGATCGCCGCGGCCGTGCTGGTCGTCCTCCCGGCTCTGGCGAGCGCGGCGGCGGGGGCGACGGGGAGTCCGCCGCTGGACATGCGGCTCGCATCGGTCCGGCGGGCCTCGTCGACTGCCGTGTCCCTGCTGGCAGTTCGGGTTGAGAACACCGGCGACGACGCCCTCGCGCCCCACTTCACGCTCACCACCGGGCAGGGCTTCTCGCCGTACTGGACGATCGAGAAGGGCCCCCGCACGCTGTCCGCGCACACCACGGCCGTCTACGAAATCCGGCCGCCGTCAGGGAAGTTCCGCTTCCCGCGTGCCGGCGTACGGGTCCGGCTGCGGGCCTTCACGGGGGCGCCGCAGACGTTGTCGAGCAGGGACGTGACCAAAGCCCTTCGCACACCGTTGAATTGACGGAGTGTCAGGCCACTGTGCGGGTGAAGCGGAGGGTGGCGGTGACGGTGGTCAGGCCGCGGATCATGCCCATCTGGTTCCAGCCGAGCCCGAACTCGCTGCGGTCCACGGTGAATTCGGCGTCCAGGGTGACGGCGTCGGCGTCCGCCTGGCTCAGTCGCGCGGTGAACGACTGCGGACGGCTGATGCCGCGCGCGGTCAGCTGACCGGACACCTTCACCGAGCTGTCGGCGCCGAGGGTGGCGGAGCGCACCGCGAAGGTGATCTCGGGGTGGTTGTCGACGTCGAAGAAGTCCGCGCCGCGCAGGTGCGTGTCCCGCTTGGCGTTCTTCGTGTCGAGGGAGGCCGCGTCCAGGGTCAGGGTGCCGGTGGCGGCGCCGTCGGCGCCCACCTCGCCCCCGCCGGTGACGGCGGCGAAGACGCCCTTGACGGTGACCAGGCCCCACATCGTCTTGTGCTTCAGGGCGACGGTGGAGGCGCCTGCGTCGAGCTGCCACAGTCCGGTTTCCACGGCGACGGTCATGGCGTTCTCCTTGGTGATCCAAATTTGGATGATGCTGTGCGACCACGGTAGCCGGTCATCCAAATCTGAACAACCAGGTGGTGCAAATTTGGACTACGGATACAATCGAAACCATGGCAGAGCCCGCTGAACACCCCGTCGACCTGCCCCCCTGTCCGTCCTCGCCGGACGCCGGGAGCGGGCTGCTGCCACCCGAGCTGCGCGGCTGGATGCTGCTGCTGGCCGCGACGGGGGCGGTGGAACAGCGTCTGCGGACGGTGGTCAAGGAGCGGCTCGACGTCTCGCACGACGAGTTCCTGGTCCTGTGTCTGCTGGCGGAGCAGCCCCGGCAGGGCCTGCGGATGACCCGGATCGCGGAGCTGCTGGGGCGCCCCAAAACCCGGCTGACGTATCAGATCGCCTGCCTCCAGCACGCCGGCCTGGTGTCCCGTCAGTCGGTCTGCGGCGACAAGCGCGGCATAGAGGTCACCCTCACCGACAAGGCCCGCCGGCTGCTGCGCGAGGCGGGCGACACGCTCGCCGAGACGGTCACCGAGGCGCTGGCCCATGTCATGGGTCCCGAGCAGTGCGCCGCGCTGAGCTGGCTGATTCCGGGCGCGGCCGGCCAGGAGACGGCGGGGACAGCGGGGACAGCAGCGGAGCCGGAGCCCGCCGCGGCCTCCGACCGAGTCCGGCCGTGAACCCTTTCGGGGACTGCGGGTAATGAGGGGTGTCGCCCATCGACCGATGAGGTGACGGCCCGTCGACCGCAGACACGGAGACCGTGTGAACAGTCCACCCGCCAGACCCGACGGCGACGCCCGCGTCATCGCCGACTCCCTGGACCAGCCCGAGCTCTTCGGCGAGCTCTACCAGCGGCACGCGGCCGTGATCCACCGGTACGCGGCCCGCCGGCTGGGCGAGGAGGCGGCCGAGGACATCACCGCCGACACCTTCCTGAGCGCGTTCCGCACGCGCAGGCGCTACGACCTGGCGCGTCCCGATGCCCGCCCCTGGCTGTACGGCATCTCCGCCAACCTCATCGGGAAGCAGCGCCGTGCCGAGGTCCGGGCGCTGCGCGCGCTCGCCCGCACCGGAGTCGACCCGGTGGCCGCGTCCTGGACCGACCGCAGTGACAGCCGGGTCACCGCCCATGCCGTCCAAGGGCCGCTGGCCGGTGCGCTGGCCGGGTTGTCGCGGGGCGACCGGGACGTCCTGCTGCTGGTCGCCTGGGCCGACCTCGGCTACCAGGAGGTCGCCGAGGCCCTGTCCATCCCGGTGGGCACGGTGCGCTCGCGCCTCAACCGGGCCCGCAGGAAGGTCCGCCACGCCCTCGGGGGAGTCGACCCCACCCTCGTACACGACGCCACGGAGATGATCGGCCATGGATGAGATGACGCCCGTCCGCGGCCTGCGGGCCGACGCTCCCGTACCCGACCACGCCCGGCTCACCCCGGCCCGGCAGCGCCTGCTGGCCGAGATCGCCGGACCACGCCGCGACCGTTCCGGCTGGCGGCTCAAGACCCTGGGCGCGGTCGCCGCGGTGGTGGCCGTGGCGTCGCTGTCCACGGTGACGCTGCGAGCGGACCACTCGGCGCCGGCGAAGCCCGCGCCCCGGCCGAACCAGTGGGTGTACCAGCATGTCCGGGTAGACGGATGGCAGTGCGCCTATGCCAAGAGCGGCGGCGAGTACAGCGAGATCGGCGTGCTCGATCTGTATCCCGGCCACGGCCGGGCCTGCAACGCCACGCCGACGACGTCCCGGTCGTCGGACCGGTGGGTCCGGTACGACGGCGACGTGTTTGCCGGACCGGGCTCGGGCGGGCAGGGAACCGACGATGTGCGCACTGCCGCCGCCCTCGGTCCCCCCGCCAGGAGGATGCTCGCGCCGCAGGACATGGACGCCCTCGTGGCCACGCTCCCCGACGACCCCGACGCCGCCCTGCGGACGATCCTGAAGAAGTCCGTGCCCAGCCGGTCGACCAGCGCAGGGCGGCTGACCCAGGCCCAGCGCGACTTCGACGAGATCCTGGAGGTCCTCTCCGGATCCACCGACCTCCCGCCGGACAAGGCGCGCACGATCTACCGGATCATCATGAGCCTGGACGAAGTGACCAAGCCGGTGAAGGTGACCGACGGGGCGGACCGGACCGTCCTCGCGATCGGCGTCGACGGCAACTTCCGTGACTACTCCTACCAGCGCAACGGCATCCAGGTCCTGCTCGACCCGGAGACGTACGCCTACCGAGGCGTCCGGTGGGTGGCCGGCCTCGACTACTACGTGGGCGGCAAGTCCTCCGGGGGCCCGTTCGTCGCGAAGGGCACGGTGATCGCCACGGATACCCGTGTCTCCACCGAGATCGTCGACGGGCCGGGGAAGCGCGGCTGACGGCGTCCGCGAGCGCGTCCAGCAGCGCGGCCCGCCCGGGAAGTGCCCGAAGAGCGTACGTCGTACGGGGCCGGAGGCGTTGCGTCGCTGCGGCTCGCGGGCCACGGAGTGGTGCACGGGAGATCTCGGTGGTTCGGCACGAACGACGGGGGCGCCCGTTGAGAACCACCCGTTCCTTCGCGCGCGTCCTGCTCTACGGTGCCAGGAGTCACCGACGACCGGGGAGGAACCGTGCAGCAGCCGAGGGCGGCACTCGCCGAACGGATAGCCGAGCGGAGAAACGGGGGCGACGACCCCCGTGCGCTGGTCGGCGAGATGAGGCGCTCGGTCCTTCTGGTGCCGGTGGCCGACGGAGGTCTGTGGTCGGTGCGTTCGGGCGGGGTGCGGTGGATCTGCGGATTCACCGACGAGGCCGCACTGGCCCGGTTCGCCCTCCGCCACGGGCCCGCCGACCAGCCCCTGGAGTACGCGGCGCTGCTGGGCGCGCGCATCGTCGACGAGATCGTGCCCACGCTGGGCGAGCCCGCCGGTCTCGCCGTCGACATCGCCACCGAGGACGGGTCGATGTTCTTCCCGCCGGTCGTCGGCATCGTGCCGGACGCGGTCGCCGTCGACGCCGGCGAGCCGGGAGAGGGGCCGCGGTCATGAGCGGTGACGGACCGGACCTGAAGCTCGACAAGGCGTCCGTCGCCAAGTTCACCCAGGGGGTGGGCGCGACCATCGACCAGCTCGGCGAACTCGGCGGGCCGACGGGCTCGGTGATGGGAAAGGGCTTCTCGGAGCTGGCGATGACGGGGATGGAGGCCGGGCACCACGGCCTCTCGGTCGACTTCGAGGACTTCTGCGAGCGCTGGGAGTGGGGCGTGCGCGCCCTGGTGCACGACGCGAGCGAGCTCGCGAACCGTCTCGGCCTCGCGGCGGGCACCCAGTGGGAACACGACCAGTACATCGCGGGGGCGCTCAAGGTGGGCGTCAACTCCGCGTTCGGTGGGAACCCGCACGCCAGTGAGGAGGAGATCGCCCGGCAGGACTGGGGCGACGTCTTCACCCCGGACTACCTGAACCCGGACTGGAGCGCGGAGTCGTTCGACAAGGCCGGTCAGGACATGGCGCAGACCTGGAAGGACACCGGCCGCACCGTTCTCACCGAAGGCGAGGGCGGCATGCGGGCGCAGATCCTCAACGACGCGCTCGGCGTCTCCGACGACCAGTGGAACCAGGCGCTGGACGACACCTTCGGCCCGTCGCCGGAGCAACGCGCGCAGCAGGAACGGCAGCAGGGCGGCTCCGGGGGGAACTGACGGTGGGCATCGGCGACTTCATCAGTGACATCACGCCCGACGCGGTCGAGGACGCGGTCGAGGACGGCGTCGAATGGGTCGGCAACCGGGTCGAGGACGCGGGCAACTGGACCGCCGACCGGCTGGACGACATCGGCTGGGAGTCCGGCGCGGACTGGGTGCGCGAGCAGTCCCGTTCGGTCGCCAACCGGCTCGGCGCCGAGGTCGACGAGATGGACCTCGGGCAGACCGAGGACAAGACCAAGCTGATCTACGGCAGCCCCGGCAAGATCACCTCCACCGCGGCGAAGCTGCGCGCCTTCCAGTCGTCCTTCGACAGCGCGGGCGACGGTCTCAGGGGCCTCGACTCGTCCCGGCTGAAGGGTGAGACGGCCGACGCGCTGCGCACCGCGGTCAGCACCCAGCCGCCCAAGTGGTACGCGGCCGCCGACGCCTGCACGAAGGCGGTCGACGCGCTGGAGGCGTTCGCCGACACCGTCACCTGGGCGCAGGGACAGGCGCAGCTGGCGATCGACAAGTGGAAGGAGGGCGCGAAGGCTTCCGAGGACGCCGCCGACGCCCACCGCAAGAAGGTCGACGACTACAACGGCGCCGTCGACCGCTACAACGCCCAGCCCGCGGACGAACGCGACCCGGCCTCGCTCCCGCCCAGGCCCGCGGCGACGTTCGACGACCCCGGCAAGAAGCTGATGAAGGAGGCCCAGGACCTTCTCGCCGACGCCCGCACACAGCGCAACTCGGCGGCGGAGACCGCCCGCACGGCGGTCCGCGCCGCCCGCGACATGGCCCCTCAGAAGCCGTCCTACGCCGAGCAGCTGGGCGACGGCGTCCAGGAGCTGCAGCTGATGGGCGACCACGTCGGCGGCGGTCTCATCAAGGGCACGGCGGGGCTGCTCAACTTCGTCCGCAGCGTCAACCCGATGGACCCGTACAACATCACGCACCCCGCCGAGTACGCCACGTCCCTCAACAGTCTGGCCGCCGGTCTGGTGGTCGCCGCCAACGACCCGGTCGGCACCGGCAAGCAGATGATCGGCGACTTCATGAAGGACCCGGCCGAGGGCTTCGGCCGGCTGCTGCCCGACGTGGCGCTGACCGTGGCCACCGGTGGCGGCGGCGCCGCGGTGAAGGGCGTGCGCATCGCCGAGGACGCCGCCGACGCGGCGCGGCTGCGCCGGCTGCTCGACGACGCCCCCGAGGGGACCCACCACCGTCCGGACGTCGAGCGCACCACCGACGGCACCGACCCGGTGGACCTGGCCTCGGGCCGGATGTTCCTGCCCCAGACCGATCTGGAGATCCCCGGCATCCTGCCGCTGCTCTTCACCCGCCGCACCGAGTCCGGCACGGCGACCGGCCGCTTCCTGGGAGCCGCCTGGTCGTCCACCGTCGACGAACGCCTGCAGATCGACGCGATCGGCGTCGTCCACGTCACCGCCGACGGGCTGCTCGTCCCGTACCCGCACCCGGTGCCCGGCGCGCCCACCCGGCCGCGGTCGGGCCGCTCCCGCACCCTGCTGGCCCGGGACGCCGACGGCGACTACACGGTCACCGACCCCGACACCGGTCTGACCCGCCGCTTCACCGCCCCGCCCGGCGGCGAGGCGGGCGGCGACGGCACGGCCTGGCTGTCGGCCGTCGCCGAACGCAACGGCCACACCATCATGATCGACCGCGCCGAGGACGGGCTGCCGCTGGCCCTCGTCCACTCGGCGGGCCACCGGGTGCGGCTGTCCGTCGCCGACGGCCGGGTCACCGCCCTGTCCCTGGCCGACGCGGGCGAGGACGGCACGGACCTGCCGGTGCTGGGCTACGGCTACGAGGACGGCAACCTCACCACGGTCACCAGGCCGTCCGGCGCCGTCACCACGTTCCGCTACGACGAACGCCGCCGCGTCATCGCCTGGATCGACTCGGGCGGCCGCCGCTACGACTACGTGTACGACGACCGCGACCGCGTCGTCGCCGAGGGCGGCGAGGCCGGGCACGTCCAGATCAGCCTGGCCTACACCGAACCGGACGCCGCGACCGGCCACCGCACGACGGTCCTGACCACCCCCGACGGCGGCACCACCCGCCATCTCATCGGCCCCGGCTGCCGCGTCCTCGCCACCACCGACCCGCTCGGCCACACCACCCGGTTCGCCTACGACCCGCGCGGCAACCTCCTGACCCGCGTGGACCCGCTCGGGCGTACCACCGTGTTCTCCTACGACGAGGAGGGCCGGCTCGTCGCGGTCGCCCGTCCCGACGGCACCGAACTCCGTGTCGTACGCGGCCCGTCGGGCCTGCCCACGGAGCGTCACGACCCGGACGGCGCGCGGTGGCTCCAGGAGTTCGACGAGCGAGGGAACCGCACGGCGGTCACCGACCCGGCCGGCCGCACCACCCGCTACGCCTACGACGCGTCCGGGCTGCTGACGTCCGTCACGGACGCCCTGGGGGCCAGGACCGTCGTGCGCTGCGACGGGGCCGGCCGGCCGGTGGCCGTGACCGACCCGGTCGGCGGCACCACCCTCCTGGAACGCGACGCCTTCGGCCGTCCGGTCCGCATCACCGACCCGGTGGGCGCCGTCACCCGCCTCCAGTGGCACGCCGACGGCCGGCTCGCCCGGCGCACCGGCCCCGACGGCGCCACCGAGTCATGGACCTACGACGGCGAGGGCAACTGCCTCACCCACACCGACGCGGCGGGCGGAGTGTCCCGCTTCGAGTACACCCACTTCGACCTGCTCGCCGCCCGCACCCTCCCCGACGGCGCCCGGTACGAGTTCGAGCACGACGCCGGCCTGCGCCTCACCCGGGTCACCGACCCGCAGGGGCTCGTCTGGACGTACGGCTACGACCTGGCCGGCCGGCTGGTCCGCGAGACCGACTTCGACGGCCGCACCGTCGCCTACGGCCTCGACGCCGCCGGACAGCTCACCACCCGGACCGATCACCTCGGCGGGGTGGCCGCCTACGCCTACGACGAGCTCGGCCGGGTGCTGCGCAAGGAGGTCGCGGGCCGGGTCACCGTCCACGCCTACGACCGCGCCGGACGCCTGGTCCAGGCGTCGAGTCCGGACAGCGAACTGGTGCGCCGCTACGACCGGTGCGGCCGGCTCAAGACCGAACTCGTCGACGGCCGCGCCCTGGAGCACGCCTACGACGCGGCCGGCCGCCGCGTCCGTCGCACCACCCCCACCGGGCTGGTCACGAGCTACGCCTACGACGCCGCGGGCCGCCCCACCCTGCTGACCTCGGGGGGCCACGACATCGCCTTCGCGCACGACGCGGCCGGACGCGAAGTGGAACGCGTCTTCGCCGGCATCGTCACCCAGGCCTGCGCGTGGGACGAGGCCGGCCGGCTGTCCGCGCAGCACCTCACCGCCGGTTCACGCACCCTCAACGAGCGCACGTACGGCTACCGCGCCGACGGCCGTCTCACCGCGACCGCCGACCGGCTGTCGGGGGCGCGCACCTTCGACCTGGACCCGGCGGGCCGGGTCACCGCCGTCCACGCACACGGCTGGAGCGAGCGGTACGCCTACGACGCGAGCGGCAACCAGTCCTCGGCCCACTGGCCCGACTCGCACCCCGGCCACGAGGCCACCGGCCCGCGCACCTACACCGGCACCACCGTCACGCGGGCGGGTGACGTCCGCTTCGAGCACGACGCCCTCGGCCGTGTCACCCTGCGTCAGAAGACCCGCCTCTCCCGCAAACCGGACACCTGGCGCTACACATGGGACGCCGAGGACCGCCTCACCCGCGTCGTCACCCCCGACGGCACCCGGTGGCGCTACCGCTACGACCCCCTGGGCCGGCGCACCGCCAAGCAGCGCCTCGCGGCGGACGGCGAGACCGTGACGGAGGAGGTCCGGTTCACCTGGGACGGCCTGACGCTCTGCGAACAGACCACCGTCTCCGGCGACCTGCCCCGTCCGGTGGCGCTGACCTGGGAGCACCGCGGGCTCGTGCCCCTCGCGCAGACCGAACGCATCCTCACCGCCGACGCCCGTCAGCAGGAGACCGACCGCCGTTTCTTCGCCATCGCGACGGACCTCATCGGCGCCCCCACCGAGCTGATCGACGAGTCCGGCGACATCGCCTGGCGCACCCGCGCCACGCTGTGGGGAACCACCGCCTGGTCCCGCTCCAGCACGGCCTACACCCCGCTGCGCTTCCCCGGCCAGTACTACGACCCGGAGACCGGCCTCCACTACAACCTCTTCCGCCACTACGACCCGCAGACCGGCCGGTACGCCTCCCCGGACCCGCTGGGGCTCTCGCCGGCGCCGAACCCGGTCGCCTACGTGCCCAACCCGCACACCCTCTGCGACCCCTTCGGCCTCTCGCCGTACAAGAACGGCGAGGGCCCGACCATCGGCGAGTACACGTCCAAGGGCGAGGGGCAGGACCTCAAACGCTCCGCGATGGTGGGCGACGACCAGTGGCACTTCAACACCGGCCACGGCTACGACCGGGCCCACACCGGTCCGGGCGGAACCACGAACGACCTGCGCACCACCGACCTGAAGCCCGACCAGATCGAACAGGCGATCGTCTCCGACGTGTACGGCTACATGAAGGACGGCGGAGTCGTCCCCCGAGCCGGCAGCCCCGGTTTCGCCGGCCCGCTCGACCGGTCGATCCAGATGGACGGCCACGACATCGGCTACCGGGTCATCCAACGCCCCGACGGCGCCTACCAACTGTCCACGTACTGGCTCAACCCGTGAGCCGACGCCCTCTCAGCCGACACGTACCGCCCGGCACGTCGTAGGAGATACCGTCAGGTGCGGCAGGTGCGGCAGGTGACGATCCGCGAGAGGCGGACACAACCCGCCGATTCCCCCATCCCCAGGAGAAGCGAGAGATGCCCGACCCGACCCCCGCCGCCAGGAGCCTCGGCCAGGCGATCGACGCCGCCGACAGCCGCGCCGTCAACGAAGCGGCCCGTGACTTCATCGAGAAACTCACCTTCGCGACGGCCGACGAGATCCTCGCCATGCTCCGGGACGTCCTCGCCGAGGACTGGATGGCCCTGCCCCCCTGGGCCCGCAACCTCGCCTACCGCCTGGCCTGTCTGCAACGCCCCGACGACCCCCGGCTCCTGCGCGAAGCAGCCGCAGACCTGCTGTCCTTCGGCCCCGACTGGGACGCCTTCGCCGAAGACCTAAAAAAGCGCGCGGCGGAACTGGAGTAGACCCGGGGTTTCCCCGGCACGCCTCACGTGGCAGGCGTGAGCGAGGTCTGTCGGCCGTCACCCCCGGCGTGCACGATCGGCCGCATGACGATCACCGCGGGCGCGCCGCCCACGCACGCCACGCCCGCTGATCTCGCGGGATCGTGGTGGTCGCGTATCCGCCGGACCGGCCGTGGAAGGTGCGGATCGTGAAACGCCCGACGCCGGAGTGGGAGGACCGGGCGGCCGGGGCGCGCCTGGACTCGGCGCCCGGTCCGGCCATGAAGAGCGATCCCCCGGGGGGGCTGCGTCGGCGGTCTCCTCACGCTCCTCGGCCTGCTGCTCGGCGCGGCCGCCGTGCTCCTGCTGTTCCGCGCCGACCTGTTCGGCCCGGACGAAAGCGGCGCCTCGCCGCGGCCGTCCGTGTCCTCCTCGTCGTCCACGACCACCGTGACGTCGGCCACCGGCACGGTCACCCTCGGTCCGGGCCGGTCGATGCTCGACCAGGGCGAACTCCGCAGGGCCGTCGAGTCGTTGACGCGGAACGGGGGCAAGCGCCAGGCGCTCACCGTCGTCGTACAGGACCGCACGCTGGCGGTCGTCTTCTCCCCCACCGGTGTGAAGACACCCGGGTTCGACCCGCGTTCCCTGCCCTACGATCGCGTCCCCCCGCTGGTCGAGGAGGCCAGGGCCACCCTCGGCATCGACTCACCGGTTCCTGCTGCTGTGGTGTGCGGTGTGGGGAGTGGCGGCGCTGGTCGGGTACGGCATGTCGCTGGCCGGGGTGACCAAGGCGCAGCGGACGGTGCGGCTCAAGGGGCGGATCGAGCGGGTGCGGGAGCCCCGGCACGGCGGGTCGTGCAGCGGCGGGATATCGGTGGTCGTCTCCTATCGCGACCACGCCTTGGGCCAGGAAGTCACGGTGACGAACGACGGTGAGCGCGGCGAGATGATCACCGCGGCGTGGGAGGGCCGGGAGATCGGGGTCAGCCACCCGCGGGGCAGACCGCACGCCTACCGGTTCTCCAATCGCCCCGAGGAGCCCAGCCGCGGACTGGGCCGGCCGAGCTGCGCGCTCTTCCTGGTCTACGTCGGGCTGGTGGTCCTCGCCGCGGTCGACCGGGGGTGGCCGTGGGCGCTGATCGGCTTCGGCGGGCCGTGGGCGGTCTACGCCGCCGTTCACCTGCCCGGGACGGTACGGGCCAGGAACGACCGCCTCGGCAGGCCGGCCGCGATGGACAGCGTGCAGGGACGGATCGTCGCGGTCCTGAAAGACGTCGGCATCGACCAGGACGACGGCCACACCCGGACCCCGCCGCCGCGTACGGCCGTCATGTCACCGTCCACTACACGCCCGCCCGACCCGGCCGAGTTCACACTGGACCGCACGGCCGAGCAGCGCTCGGAGGGTCAGGACGTGATGTTCAACGTCCTGGTGATCGTCGTGCTCGCGGCGACGGCCGTGACGGGAGTGGTGGCACTGCTCTGAACCCCGCCTTCGACGTCGTCCGCGACCGGCACATGCCATGCCATCAGATCCATGATCCCGCTCATGCAAAGCGCCAGGAGACTTCTGCCTTGCATCTGCGGCACTATGATCCGTCGAGAGACCGTAGACGTGTCCGTCAGGACCAGAGGGAGTTCACCCGTGATGACCCGTTCCGCGCGCCGGACCCGTCGGATGTTGCAGGTGACCGGCGCAGGCGCCGCCGCCCTGCTGGCCCTGAGCGCCTGCTCGTCGTCCGACGCCGACTCGTCCGCGACGTCAGGCTCCTCCGCGTCGGCCTCCGCGTCGGACAAGCTGTCCGGCACGGTGACGGTCTTCGCCGCCGCCTCGCTGAAGGAGAGCTTCACGACGCTGGGCAAGGAGTTCGAGCAGGCCCACCCGGGCACGAAGGTCACCTTCAGCTTCGGCGGCAGCGACTCCCTCGCCGCGAGCATCACCGCCGGCGCCCCCGCCGATGTGTTCGCCTCGGCCAGCCCCAAGACGATGGCGATCGTGACGGACAAGGGCGACGCGGAGGGCACGCCCGCCACGTTCGTCCGCAACCAGCTGGAGATCGCCACACTGCCCGGCAACCCGGACAAGGTCGCGTCCCTGAAGGACCTCACGAAGTCCTCGCTGAAGGTCGTCCTGTGCGACAAGACGGTGCCGTGCGGCGCCGCCGCCCAGAAGGCCCTGGACGCGAGCAGGCTGAAGCTCACGCCGGTCTCCTACGAGGAGGACGTCAAGTCGGCCCTGAACAAGGTGGTCCTGAAGGAGGCCGACGCCGCGGTGGTCTACAAGACCGATGTGAAGGCGGCGGGTGACAAGGTGGAGGGCGTGGACTTCCCCGAGTCGGCCCAGGCCGTCAACGAGTACCCGATCACCCTGCTCAAGGACTCGAAGAACGCCGAGACCGCCAAGGCGTTCATCGCGCTGGTGCAGTCCGCCGACGGCCGGAAGGTCCTGACCGAGGCCGGGTTCCTCCAGCCATGACCTCCCCGTCCCTGGACCGGGCCGGCGCCGCGGACACTCTGACCGGCGGCCCGCGGCGCCGCCGCGTCCGCGGGGCCCCGGGGGGCCGCGGCGTCCGCAGGGGCGCCCCGCTGCCCCTTCTCCTGCCCGCGCTGATCGGGCTGGCGTTCCTGGTCCTCCCCCTCGTCGCCCTGCTGATCCGGGCCCCCTGGCGCAGCATGCCCGAGCTGCTGACCAGCACCGAGGTGTGGCAGGCGCTCCAGTTGTCGCTGGTCTGTGCGACAGCGGCCACCTTGGTGAGCCTGGTGCTCGGGGTGCCGCTGGCCTGGCTGCTGGCCCGGGTCGAGTTCCCGGGGCGCGGCCTTCTGCGGGCGATGGTCACCCTTCCGCTGGTGCTGCCGCCGGTGGTGGGCGGCGTCGCCCTGCTGATGGCGCTCGGCCGCAACGGCGTCATGGGCCGGTGGCTGGACTCCTGGTTCGGCATCACCCTGCCGTTCACCACCGCCGGGGTCGTGGTCGCCGAGGCGTTCGTGGCGATGCCGTTCCTCGTCATCAGCGTCGAGGGCACGCTGCGCGCCGCCGACCCGCGCTACGAGGAGGCGGCCACGACGCTCGGCGCGTCCCGCTTCACCGCCTTCCGCCGGGTCACGCTGCCGCTCATCGCTCCCGGCATCGCGGCCGGCGCCGTGCTGGCGTGGGCCCGGGCGCTCGGCGAGTTCGGCGCGACGATCACCTTCGCCGGCAACTTCCCCGGCCGTACGCAGACCATGCCGCTCGCCGTGTACCTGGCGTTGCAGAGCGACCCGGAGGCAGCGATCGCCCTGAGCCTGGTCCTGCTGGCCGTTTCGATCGCAGTGCTGGCCGGGCTGCGTGAGCGTTGGATGACCGCCTCATGAGCAACGCCGAGAAGACCACACGCAACGCGCAGAACACGCAGAACACGCAGGACCGGCTCGGCGCGCCCGCCCCGGCCGGAGAGGGGCTCGACGCCCGGCTGCTGGTCGAGCGTGGCTCCTTCCGCCTCGATGTGGCGCTGACCGCGGCACCGGGTGACGTCGTCGCGCTCCTCGGTCCCAACGGCGCCGGCAAGACGACCGCCCTGCGCGCCCTCGCCGGCCTCGTCCCGCTCACCGGCGGCCACCTCCGTCTGGACGGCGCCGAGTTGCACCGCACGCCGCCGGAGTCCCGCCCGGTCGGCGTCGTCTTCCAGGACTACCTGCTCTTCCCCCACCTGACCGCGTTGGACAACGTGGCCTTCGGGCCGCGCTGCCACGGCGCGACCAAGGCGGAGGCACGCGCCCAGGCAGCCGAGTGGCTGGAGCGCATGGGCCTCGCCGACCACGGCGGGAGCAAGCCCCGCAAGCTCTCCGGCGGCCAGGCGCAACGCGTCGCCCTCGCCCGCGCCCTGGCCACCCACCCGCGTCTGCTGCTCCTCGACGAGCCACTCGCCGCCCTCGACGCCCGCACCCGCCTCGACGTCCGCGCCCAACTCCGGCACCACCTGGCCGAGTTCGAAGCGGTCGCCGTGCTCGTCACACACGATCCGCTGGACGCGATGGTCCTGGCCGACCACCTCGTCGTCATCGAGGACGGCCACATCGTCCAGCAGGGCAGCCCCGCCGACATCGCCCGCCACCCGCGCACCGACTACATCGCCCACCTCGTCGGCCTCAACCTCTACCAGGGCGCGGCCGACGGCCACACGGTCCGCGTCGACGGCGGGCCCTCGATCACGACCACCGAGGACCTCACCGGCCCGGTCTTCGTCGCCTTCCCGCCCAGCGCGGTCACCCTGCACCGGGACCGCCCCACCGGCTCCAGCGCCCGCAACCTCTGGCAGTGCGAGGTCGCCGGCCTGGAGACCCACGGCGACCAGATCCGCGCCGCCCTCACCGGCGCGCTTCCCCTCGCCGCCGACCTCACGACGGTGGCGGCGGCGGAGCTCGACCTGTATCCGGGTGCCGCGGTGTGGGCGACGGTCAAGGCGGCCCAGACACACGCGTACCCCGCTTGACGGCCTACGGAGACGGGCGGAGCGCGGGGCCCCGGGCCGACCGCCCGGGCTCTGCGAGGCATCGCACCCCCTTCGCCTCGCGGCTGCGATGACGCCGACGCGGGGAACAAGCTCGTCACCGGAGCACGAGGAGAGCGGCCTGCTCGGCAAGGAACCGGGCCATCGGGTCGGGCGCGGAGTAGAACGGCGAGTGGTCGCAGTCGAGTTCGACGTAGGTGGCGGCACGTGCGGCACAGGTGTGCTGTGCCTCGGGGCGTACGGTCCGGTCCGCTGCGCACACGACGTAGGCGCTGGGGACGGTCAGCCACGCCGGGTCGTCGAGGGGCGTGTCCGGCACCCGGCTGCGCATCGGCCGCCAGAGGGCGGCCGCGCGCTCGGCGTGTCGCGCTGGTGTGGCGGAGTAGAGCGCCTCGCGGGCGGTGGGCAGCAGGGTCACCGTGCCGTCGGGGGCCGTCCGTACGGACCGGTGGAAGGCGGGGTCGTTCCAGGTGGGCGTCAGCTGTGCCGGGGACTCGCCGGGCAGCGGCATCCGTGCGGCGATGTAGACCAGGCGTGCCGCCGCGTGCCCGCCGGCCGAGATCGGCAGGCCGCCATAGCTGTGCGCGACCAGCAGCACGGGGCCGTGTCGTGCCGCCTCGCGTACGGCGGCGCGGACCGCCTCGGTGTCGTCGGTGAAGGAGGTGAAGGGGAGGTCGATGGCGTGGCTGCGGACGCCGGCCGCGCGCAGCCGTTCCGTCACCTCCTCCCAGCACCAGGAGCCGTGGTGGGCGCCGTGCACGAGCAGGATGCAGGGCTCGCGCTCCGGTGACCGGCTCATGGCAGGTCTCCGGGGTACGGGTCAGGGGCGACGGGCCGGTTGTTGAGGTCGACGGAGAGGAAGACGTTGTTCGCGACCGGATGCCGCATCTCCTCGGCGAGCTGGCCGATCAGCCCCGCGGTACGGGCCAGCAGCGCGAAGCCGCGCAGCAGCGGGATGGGCAGGCCGAGGTCGGCCAGGGCGGCTCCGCACACCCCGGCGCCGTTCAGCGGCAGGGTCTTGCCCAGGACCTGCGGGTGGGTCCGGCCGATCGCGGCGAACAGCGACAGGTGGGGACCGAACTGCTCCTCCTCGGCGGCGATCTCCATGAGCCGGGGGGTGCGCGGGTCGCCGTCCTTGTGGACGTGATGGCCGAGACCGGGCACGAACTGCCCGGCCGCCCGCCGCGCGCGTACGGTTTCCAGGGCGAGGACGTCCCATCCCGCGTCGTCGTCCGGCACCGTACCGGGATGGCGTTCGATGATCTCGTGCAGAAAGGTCCCGGTGTCCTCGGTGACCCCGAGGAAGCGGGAGCCGCCGCCCAGCAGCCCGGCCGCGAGCGCGCCCTGCACCGAGTCCGGCGCCGACAGATACGTCAGGCGTGTGACGATCGCGGTCGGGGTGAAGCCATGGTCGGCCAGCGCCGCGAGGACGGCCTCGAAGACCCGGACCTGGCCGGGGGTGGGGCGGCGCTGGGTGGCAAGCCAGTAGGCGAGTTCGCCGAAGCCGACCTGGCCCATCACGTCACGGGCGAGGTCCTCGCCGAGAAGAGTGATCGAGGTGCGGGAGGAGGCGCCCAGCGCCGTCGGGTAGGACGCGGGCCGGTCAGTCACGGGCGTCCTCCTCGGTCGTGCGCGGGGCTCGCGGGGCCGTGAGCCACTTGCGGAGTTCGGGGCCGTGTTCGTCGAGTTCGGGGGGCGGCAGCTCGTAGCGGGCCGGTGTCGCGGAGAACGTGATCGGGTGCCGTGCCATCGGAACGGCCCGCTCCCCCTCGCCCACCTCGACGACCGGGTCGAGTCCGAAGCGCTCGGCCGTGGCGAAGCCTTGGTCGATGGTGTTGATGGGGGCGGCCGGTACCCCTGCGGCGACCAGGGCGTCGAACCACTCGGCCGCGCCCTGCGCGGCCAGCTGCTCCACCAGCAGCGGCCGGAGCTCCTCGCGGCGGGCGGTGCGGTCCTGATTGCGCGCGAACCGCGGGTCGTCGGCCGTCTCGGGTATGCCGAGGACCTCGCACAGCCGCCGGAACTGGCCGTCGTTGGCGGCGGCGACGATCAGGTCACGGTCGGCGGTGGGGAACGGCTCGTAGGGGAAGACGCTCGGGTGGGCGTTGCCCATCCGATAGGGCACGGTGCCGCCGGCCACATAGGCGGAGCTGTGGTTGACCAGGCCGGACAGGGCCGAGGACAGCAGATTCACCTCGACGTGCTGGCCCTCGCCGGTCGCGTCGCGATGCCGGAGCGCGGCGAGGATGCCGATGGTCGCGTGGTTGCCCGCCATCACGTCGAAGACGGAGATGCCGGCCCGGTAGGGCTCGCCCTCCGGGTCGCCGGTGAGGCTCATCAGACCGGAGATCGCCTGCACCATCAGGTCGTAACCGGGTACGTGACGACCCGCGCCGGGCCCGAATCCGCTGATCGAGGCATAGACCACGCCGGGGTTCCGGGCCGCCACGCTGCGGTGGTCCAGGCCGTACTTGGCGAGCGCGCCCGGCTTGAAGTTCTCGATCACTACGTCCGCCCGGTGCGCCAGTTCACGCGCCGCGAGGGCATCGTCCTCGGCGCGCAGGTCAAGGGCGATGGAGCGCTTGTTGCGGTTGACTCCCAGGTAGTACGTGGACGTCTCACCGCGGGTGGGCGGCATCCACGTCCGGGTCTCGTCGCCACCGGGGGATTCGACCTTGACCACCTCGGCCCCGAGATCCGCCAGCAGCATCGTCGCGTACGGGCCCGCCAGCACCCGGGAGAAGTCGGCGACCAGCAGACCGGACAGCGGCCCGCCACCCCCGCCCGGTGCTGCCGACTCTGTGGGCATCTCCATGAACCATCCCTCCGACCGCACAGCGGACATCCGTCCGCCGATCGGATTGTGACACGCCGGACCGTGGCGCCGCGAGGAGTCGAGAGCGATTCTCCGGGCCGGAACGAGCGCGGTCGCGTGCCCACTGCCGGTACGGAAGGAGCCGGCGGGCTCGGCCCGCGGTGCCGGCGCGGATGCCGAGGCCGGCGAGCGGTGACAGGCGAGCGGCCCGGGGTGCGGCGCGGCGCGGATGCGCTGAGCGGGTTCGCGGCGCGGTCTCGGCGGTGGCGACGCCGGCGGGCGGGGCACCGCACACGGAAATGGCCCGGCGGACCGCGTGCGGGCCGTCGGGGAGGGGGTCAGGGTCTCGGAGCGACCACCGACTGCGGGAGGGCGGCGAGCTTGGAGAAGTCGCAGCTGATGTCACCCGCCGTCTGCAGCAGGAGCGGCAGATGCTCCTCCCGCAGCTTGCGCACCGAAGTCTCGGCGGCATGGGCGTTGACGTTGATGGCCGCGATCACCCGGCCCCGGCCGTCCCGCAGGGGCACCGCGACCGAGCGGATGCCCAACGCCAGGTCCTCGTCGGCCAGGGCCCAGCCACGGGCCCGCACCTCGCGCAGGGCCTCGTCCCGCTCCTCCCGGGCGGGCCGCCACAGCGGGGTGAGCCCGGAGCGGGTCGGCTCCGCCAGTGTCTTCTCCAGCTGTTCCGGCTCCAGCGCCGCCAGCAGCACCTTGCCCAGGGAGGTCTGCAGCGCCGGGAACCGCGTGCCGATCCGGACGGAGAGCGTCACGATCTTCGGAACGGCGACCCTCGCGACGTACACGATGTCGCTGCCGTCGAGCTGCGCGATCGAGCAGGACTCGCGCGTCCGGTCCACCAACCGTTCCATGTGCGGACGGGCGACGTCCCACAACCCCAGCGAACCGACGTAGGCGGCACCCAGGTCGAGCACTCGCGGGGTGAGCGCGAAGCCCTTGTCCAAGGCGCGCACGTAACCGAGCTCTTCGAGGGTCAGCAGGATCCGCCGCACCGTCGGCCGGGCCAGACCGGTCGCCGCCGCCACCTCCGAGAGCGACATCGCCGACTGATGCGGAGCGAAGGCGGTGATCACGTCAAGCCCCCGGGCCAACGCTTCGATGAAATCGGGCCCGGTACCCGTACGCGGCATCTGCGGCCCCTCACACGTGCTCGACTGGACGTTCCAGGTTACTGCCCCCTGTCCGCATGCCGTCTACCGCCCGCGGAGAAAGCAACCTCCGGCACATCGGTCCCGCAACACTCTTGACGCCGACGGCGGGGCGCATGAAGGTAGCGAGCAGCGACCGTCTGGCGGACAGATGTCCGTCGCGATGTCGTCCGGCTGGTCATGGAACCTCAAAGGAGAGTCGACGATGACCCAGGCTTCCCCCGCGCCCTCCGTCGCGTCCAGCACTGCGGCCCTGCCGTCACGGCTGCACCACAACGCCTACGTCACCCGCGACCAGGAGGCGACCCGGGCCTTCTACGAGGACCTCATCGGCCTGCCCCTCGTCGCCACCTGGAAGGAGTCCGACGAACTCTTCGGCGCGGTCCGCACGTACTGCCACACCTTCTACGGCCTCGGCGACGGCAGCGCCCTCGCCTTCTTCCAGTTCGCCGACCCCGAGGACCAGAAGCAGTTCGGCCCCGAGATGCCGCACTCACCGTTCCAGCACATCGCGCTCAAGGTCACCGAGGAGGTGCAGAGCGCGATCGCCGAACGGCTGGAGAAGGCCGGCTGGCGGCCCGACGAGACGTATGTGCTGGAGCACGGCTACTGCCGTTCCCTCTACACCAGCGACCCCAACGGCCTGCTCCTCGAGTTCACCCTGGACGCGCCCGGCATCAACGAGAGCGACGCCGAACGCCGGCGCACCGCCCACGCCGAGCTCGCCTCCTGGCTCGCGGGCGAGCACACCAGCAACAACACCTACCGCTGACCGGCCAGGGGCCGGCGCTGGTCGACCTTTGCGATCCGCCAGTAGCCGACGGCGATCGCCCATGCTGCGACGAACAACGCGACGATGACGAAGCCCACGTTGTTGAGGCTGATTCCGGAGATCCAGCCGGTGACCGGATCAGTCAGGTTGCCCTGTTCGTGTATGAGGCCGATGAGTTCGACGCTGCCGATGAGAAAGGCGACGGCGACAGAGAGACCGGTGATACTGAGGTTGTAGTACACCTTACGGATCGGGTTGGAGAACGCCCACTGGTAGGCGAAGTTCATGAACGTTCCGTCCAGCGTGTCGAACAGGCTCATGCCGGCGGCGAAAAGCAGCGGAAGGCACACGACGGCATACCAAGGAAGGCCCGCGGCGGCACCGGATCCGGCCATCACCATCAGGCTGACCTCGGTGGCGGTGTCGAATCCGACGCCGAACAGACACCCGACGAAGTACATCTGGCCAGGACGCCGTATGGAACGGGTCAGCCGACCGAGGATCCTGTTCATGAATCCGCGACTGTCCAGGTGCTTCTCGAGTTCGTTCTCGTCGAATTCCCCCGCCCGCATCTGTCGGAAGGCGCCCCGGATTCCGAACAGTGCAACGAGGTTCATTGCCGCAATGAGGTAGAGGAATCCGCCTGATGCGAGGGTGGAGACGATGCCCAGATCATGGCGCGCGGTGCCGCCGTCGTCGGTCAGCGTGGTCGTGAACCTCACTCCGGCAGCGATGCCTGCTGCCAGGAGGATCACGATCGTGGAGTGGCCCAGCGCGAACCAGAATCCCACCGAGACGGGTCGCTTGCCGTCCGACATCAGTTTGCGGGTGGTGTTGTCGATCGCCGCGATGTGGTCCGCGTCGAAGGCGTGTCGCATCCCCAGGGTGTAGGCGGTGATGCCCAGGCCCAGACTGAACGCCTGTGAGCCGACCTGGAAGTGACGCGGCATCACCAATGCCGCGAGGATTCCGAACCCGACGACATGGAGGGCCAAAATCACGGCCAGGAGTCCTGCGGTCCGCCACATGTCCTCACGCCGCCGTGTGAGGGTCGACGGCGGCGCGATGCCCTCTCGAATTACGGAGACGTCGATGTCGGCCATCTCGTTCGCTCCTTGACATTCGTCTGATGGTTGTCAGCGCTTGCGCCGGAACCACGGCGTCGCGCATCATCCCGGTGCGCGGGTGGCAGTTGATGTACTCGAACATCTGGTCCTTGCCGTCGGAGACCGAGACCTCGTGGTAGAGCCGGAGCTTCTCCAGACCGGTCACCACACGGAAGAAGGTGACGAAGATCCGCAGGTGCGTCGGGTGCGATTCGGCCCACCGCTCGAGCAGGTCGAGCGACCGCCAGTGGCCGATGTCGTAGCTCTCGTCTAGCTCGTTGCCGTCGATGTCGATGCTGCGCACGAAACGATTGCTGTAGCAGCCGAGCGTGTCGCCGTTGTCGCGCAGGAAGTCCATGCCGTCCTGAAGACCGGGCAGGATCTCGTCGAGGTAGAGGGCGCGCTCGTCCTCTCCTGCTGCCATCCAGTCCTGGCCGGAGCGGATGAGCGCGATGTTGTCGTGGCCGCGGACGATCACGCGGCCGCCCTTGGCAGGGTCACCGGAGACGACGGTGAGCTCGCCGTCGGCCTTGAGCCAGTCGGTCTGCGAGAGGGGGATGCGGTCACGCATCGAGCCCCAGTAGCCGTGCTCCTCGATCTCGCCACTGCACTCACCCATGACGCCGCCGATGCCCGGGAAGTCCTCGGTGAAGGCGTACAGGGTCTCGAACTGTTCCACGCGCGGAGCCACGATCTCGCGGAAGTGGCCGAGGCCCTCGCTGAGACGCTCCTCGGAGGCCCACCAACTCCTGACCTCCTCCGAGCGCAGCCAGCGGCAGTACGCGGCCGGGTCGGCCCAGTAGCCGACAGCCATCAGGTTGTGGTGGTCCTGGTCGTCGACGTGGTGCGTCAGGTCGTGGCGCACCGGGCCGTCAGCGAGGCCGAAGCTGTCGACGAGGTGCCGCAGCGTGGCCAGAGCCTGCGGACGCCTGCCCTCCTCGGCGTACTGGACACCGAAGTAGCCCATCACGGCCTGCCGCAACGCCTTGTCGCCGCGGGCGACGAACATCGGGAACGGCGGCGCGTAGTCGTCGGACACCCGCCGTGACAGCGTGCGCGGGCACTTCAGGTGCGTGTCGATTGCGGATTCCATGAGCGGTTCCTTCTGTGAGGTCGGGCGATGGTGCCGTCACCAAGGGGAGGTGCCGGTGCGTGCGATCTCCGCCCCGGTGCGAATGCGACCGAGCTCCGGCGGCGGCTCGGCGATTCCGGGGCCGCCGTCACGCAGCCAGGCGGCCAGTGCCTCGGCACGTTCGACGGTGTTCACCTGGGTGATCCAGGCGGGCCTGGTTCCCGCGTGCCGTGCTTCGGTGGACGGGTTGACGACGACCACGTTGGAGAGCTCGCATGCCCACAGGCACTCGGTGCGCACCAACGCGGTGTCGGGACCGCTGTGGTGGGTGAGGATCTCGGCGATGCCTTCGTGATCCACGTCGGGATGTTTACGGGTGGTGCCGCAACAGCAGCCCCGGCACATGCGGATCCGCGGGCCGGCACGCGTCGGCATCGACGGCGCCGGGGCGGCCGGTGCGTTCACGCGCCGTGCCCCGGCCGGCCACGGGCCGGATCGATTGCTATGGGCTCGGTGCGGGCCTTGTGGTGGTTACGGTTCGGCGGCTCGGCGAGGACTCGCCGGACGTTCTCGTCGAGCGCGTCCGGCGCCAGGGCGCACTGGGTGGCCATGACGGTCTCGAGCGCGGCGAGCCAGTGCTCGTAGTACGACCACGGAACCTCGCCGGTCTGGATGTCGCTGTTCTCCCAGTCCTGGATGGAGGCGATGAGCGCGCCCTGGAACTGCGCCCAGTCGAACGCCAGCGCCTGGTGGGCCGCGACCGCCATGGCGAAGGCACGGATCTCCCACGGGAACTGGAAGCCCATCCGGCTCGGGTCGGCGCCCGGCAGACCGCAGACGAGCTCCTCGACCTGGCGCCGGGACTCGCCGAGCGCCTCCGGGGAGGCGTACGGGCCCGGGAAGGTGTCCGCGCCGGTCATGACGCGGCCGTGGCGACGGGACCGACGCCGATCATCGAGTCCCGGGTGACCAGCTCGGCGAGTTGCTCCTCGGTCCAGCCGTCCGTGCCGGCGGGGCGCTGCGGCAGAACCCAGTAGCGCATCTCGCTGCTGGAGTCCCATACGCGCACCTCGACGTCCTCGGGCACGGTGAAGTCGAAGGAGTCGCTGAGCACCTTGCGCGGCTCACGGGTGATGGCGGCACGGTACTGCGGGTCCTTGTACCAGTTGGGCGGGAGGCCGAGCACCGGCCACGGGTAGCAGGAGCAGAGCGTGCAGACGATGATGTTGTGGACGGTGTCGGTGTTCTCCACCACGACCATGTCCTCACCCTGCAGGCCGCCGATGCCGAGCTCCTTGCAGGCCTCGGAGGCGTCCTCGACGAGGCGGGCCCTGAACTCCGGATCGCTCCAGGCCTTGGCGACGACCCGCGCGCCCAGTTGCGGGCCGACCTCGTGCTCGTAGATCTCGACCATGCGGTCGATGGCCCGGGTGGTCATGATGCCCTGCTCGATCAACATGGACTCAAGTGCCTTGACCCGAGCGGCGATCTCCTCCTGGGTCCGGATCTTCGCGCTCACGCGACTGCTCCTTCGGTGCCGGCGGACACGGGGGTGACGAGTTCGATGTAGGGGTCCCAGACGTCGAAGCAGACCGAGCCGTTGGGCTCGGCGTGCTCGGCGCCCCACAGTTCTTCGTTGGTGAACCGGAGCGTGTAGACGTGCTCCGGGTTCTCGCCGAGCCCGTTCCCGGCGGTGTCGGGATAGATCATCGGCCCGTGGTGGAGCACTACCTCGCCGATCGCGCCACGGATGTAGCGGGCACGGCGGGTGTGGCCCTTGGGAGCCGAGCGGTCGACTCGGACGATGTCGCCGACCTTGAAACGGGCTGGCTTGTCCGAGGGCCGCTTGGCCGGCGCGCCGGCCGGAACCACGGCCTCGACGAAGGCGAGCAGCGCGGGGTCGTCGGCGTGCTCCGGAAGCGGAGCATCCGGGTTCGCGAGGTAGTGCTCGGTGCGGCGGTCGAGTTCGGCCGTGTCGAGCTTGCCGAGCTTCTCACCGAAGTGCTCGACGGTGTGGACCCAGTGCTCGTAGTAGGGCGACTTCAGGTAGACGGCCGGATCGATCAGCTCGATGCCGTGACGGAACTGGTCGACGCCGAAGAAGCCTGCGCGGAAGCACATGGCGAACATCGGGAAGACGGCCTTCTCCCATGCCGCGCGGAAGACCGGCTCCTCGTCGGGGACGATGACCGCTCCGACACCATCGGTGCCGGCGAGGTCGAACACACCGTTCATGCGGTGAACTCCTTCTTCCTGTCGGGGGCGGTGAGCGTTCCGAGCGTCTGCTCGAAGGCGTGGGCTGCGCGCAGCACGTCGGCGTCGTCGAACCGCTTGCCGATGACCATCAGCCCGACCGGCAGGCCATCGGCCAGGCCGGCCGGGATGGTGCATGCGGGGTGACCCGTCACGTCGAGCGGTGCGGTGTTGGAGACCATTTCCAGGGCCCGTCCGAGGACCTCCTCGACAGGAGCGTCCGCAGGCGGGATGAGGCTCGCGGTGATGGGCAGCGTCGGCATGACCAGTACGTCATGGGTGTCGAGCACGCTGTCGTAGGCGGCGGCCAGGACGCCTTCGAGGTTTCGCGCCTTGGCGTAGCCGGCGCCGTAGCCGTTGCGGAGCGCGTAGGTGCCGCCGAGCGCGACCAGCTTGACCGTCTCGGAGAACGCCGATGGATCGCGGCGCCACCGCTCGCCGAAGAACGCGATCTGCGCCGGGTCGTAGGAACCCTTCCAGTTCATGCCGTAGGCGTTGCCCTGCACCATCTGCCAGGTCGCGCCCTCGACAGAGATGACATCCCAGAGCGCAGCGCCGTGCTTGTGCCACGGAATGGACACCTCTTCAGCGACGTGGCCCGCTGCCGTCAGCTTTTCGACGGCCCGCCTGACGGCCGCGTTGACAGCGGGGTCGGAGTTGGCCTGGTCGAATCCCTCGGTGACGACACCGATGCGCAGGCCACGTCCCAGGTTCCGCAGCCCGGCGAGATAGTCCTGACCGGCGACGCCGGCGGGCTGACGGGGGTCCTTGCCGTCCGCACCCGCGATCACCGTCAGCATCGCGGCAGCATCGGCGACGGTCGGCGCGATCGGGCCCAGGTGGTCCAGCGACTGCTCGATGGGGAACGCCCCGGTGTACGGCACCAGGCCGAAGGTGGGCTTGAAGCCGACGACACCGCAGAAAGCGGCCGGGATACGGATCGACCCGCCCTGGTCGCCACCGAGCGCGAGGTCCACCTCACCTGAGGCGACCAGGGCAGCGCTGCCGCTGGACGAGCCGCCGGACGTGCGGTCACGATCCCAGGGATTGCGGACCGGGCCGGTCCTGGAGGTGTGCGAGGCCCCGGAGAAACAGAGGTCCTCACACACCGCCTTGCCGGCGATGGTCCCGCCTGCCTGGAGAAGGCGCGTCACCACGGTCGCGTCCACGCTCGGGACGAAGCCGCGAAGAGTCTCCGACCCGTTCATCATGGGCACGCCGGCAACCGCGACGTTGTCCTTGATCGCGACACGGCGACCGCCCAACGGGCCATCGGTGCGTTCGCGCAACTCGGTGGTCACGTACCACGCGCCGAGGGGGTTGTCGGCCGGCTCGGACCACTTACGCACCGGGGCGGTCGGCGCCGCCTCGCGGTCATACAGCTCGTCGACGACCGCCCAGGAGCCGAGCAAGCCCGTTGCCGCCGCGTGGTACACGGCCAGTTCGTTCGTGGGAACGCCGAGCCGCAACTCGTCCGCCAGGTCCTCGACGGCCCTCGGCGAGGGAAGCTCCATACCAATCCTCCTGGATGTCAGGACTCGTTGACGCGTAGGAAGAAACCGCATGTCGAAACGGGACTCGGAGCGTCCCTCAGGGGGTTCTGCGAGTAACCACGACCGTACGAGTCGCTGCGGCGTCGTGCTTGTCACCCAGAGACAGCCGGCTTGACCGTCAGCGCCATCGTGGTGGTCGGCCTGCCGTGGGCCGAACACCGTGGTCCCGCTGGGTCTCAACTGCCAGTCCCGGAACGGTGCTGTGACTCGTGGGACGGTGGGTTTCCGCGAGGAGTGCGGCGGCGTATCGTACGGCCGCAACACATGCCATTGTCCGTCTCGTGGGGGTGGAAGTTCACTCCGAGAGGAGGGGCCGTCGATGCCGTTGCGACCCGCACCCGCCGATCGGCCTGATGCCCCGGACTGTGCCTCGGCGACGGCTCAGACCACCGCGGTCGATACCTGGATCGAGATGATCCGCGACACCTTCGTCGCGCTCGACATCACGCCCGCCGACCCGACCCGGTTCTCCGGGTCGGTGTACACCCGGCAGCTGGCGCACCTGATGGCCGCAGATGTCGCCGCCACCTCGCAGACCTTCGAGCGCACCCCCCGCCTGACCGCCCGCCGCCCCTGTGACCTTCTGCAAATCGGCATGCCGGTCGCGGGCGAGGGACTTCTCTCCCAGGACGGGCGGACCTGCGCGCTGAGACCGGGAGATTTCGCCCTCTACGAAACCTCCCGGCCGTTCACCTGGAACCTGAGCCCTGACTGGAAGCTGTGCGTGTACACCTGGCCGCGCGGGTCCATTCCACTGGCGGAGTCGGGATCGCAAGCGCTGACCGCGACGGCGGTGCGCGCGGATTCGGCGCTGGGACGGCTGTTGTCACCGGTCCTGTCGAATCTGCTGGACCCCGGCTGCGAGGTGTCCTCCGCGGGCGCGATCCGGCTCGCCGACGAAATCGCCGAACTGGCGATCACAGCCGCGCTCGAGGAGGTCGAGCCGGAGGACCCCGATGGCCAGGCACGTCAGCTGTACACCGCTGTACTGCACCACATCAACGCTCACCTCGACGACCCGAGCCTGTCCCCCCTGCAGATCGCGAACACCTTCTACATCTCCACCCGCACGCTCCACCGGGTCTTCGCCCGTTTCGACACCACGGTGGCCACCGCGATCAGAACCCGCCGTCTGGAATCCTGCCGACAGGCGTTGCTCTCGCCACGTAACGCCCACCGCTCGCTGACCGACATCGCGGCCCGTCACGGATTCACCAACCTGGCGGTCTTCAGCCGAGCCTTCACCTCCACCTACGGCACCACCCCCAGCCGCTACCGCGAACTCGGCCGCTGACCTCGACTCGTCAGCTGCCGGCTCTCGATGGTCGACTCATGTTCCTGCCGTCGGCGGGCGGTGGCTTGGAGACGACGACGGATGTCGGCCGGTCTGATCGCCGCCGTCTCGCTGGCGCTGGTCGGCGGGGGGACGCTGATGGCCGCCGGGCCGACGCAGGCAGACGTCACCGACGGCCTGCTGTTGCGCTACAAGCTGGACGAGACCTCCGGCACGGTCGCCCACGACTCCTCCGGCAACGAGCGCGACGGCACCGTCAACGGCGCCGCCGACTGGAAGGGCGCGACCGGGCTGGGCTTCAACGGCACCAACACCTACGTCAAAGCCCCCGACAACCTCATGGCCGGGCTCAGTTCGATCACCGTCGACTTCGACCTGTGGATCGACCCGGCCATGGGGAAGCCGTACTTCTTCTACGGCTTCGGAAACACCAGCGGCAGCAACGGCAACGGCTACCTGTTCACCACCGGGAACACGTTCCGCACCTCGGTCTCGATGACCGACCACACCGCCAAGCAGGACATCACTCCGTCGAACACGTCGTACCAGCTGGCGCGCGGCATGTGGAAGCACGTGACGTACACCCAGACGGGCACCACCGGCATCCTGAACGAGAACGGCGTGGAGCAGGCCCGCAAAACCAACGTGACGATCACCCCTGGCGCGATCGGCGGCGGAACGACGACCGCGGACTACCTCAGCCGTTCGCTGTACGCCAACGACCTGTACTTCAAAGGCCGGATGCGAGATTTCCGCGTCTACAACCGGGCACTGTCCTCCTCCGAAGTGCAGTCCGTCGCCAGCGGGACCGAGCAGCAGTGGGAGCAGCGGAAGGCCCTGGCGTCCTACAACGGTGCGATCGACTCCTTCGACGACCCCAACATCGGGCCCGTCATCATCTTCCCGTCGGACTACACCGGCGACACTGCCAAGAGCCCTCGGTTCACCCTCGCCCAGCTCAAGGACATCCAGACCGCGGCCACCCAACAGATCCTTCCAAGTTGGGAAGATGAGGCTTGTCGAAGGTCTCTGTCATCACAGCGGGAAGGCACTTTCTGCGCGTTCAGGCGCGGACCAGAGGGGTTTCCACCAGGTGCTCGGCCAGGAACCACGCCTGGAGTTCGCCGGCCCGGATCACCTGTGAGACCAGCAGGTCGTTGGTGCCGTCGTCGCCCAACTCCCCTGTACGTGCCGCCGCGTCGTGGGCCTCGGTCAGGATGGTCTCGTGGGCCTCCAGCAACCGCGACAGCATGGCCGGCACCTCCTCCACACCGTCCGGCGGGCGCGGGATCGAGGTGATCTCGGCGACGTGCCGGGGGT
Organism: Streptomyces sp. NPDC031474; assembly: GCF_055581185.1. NCBI lineage: Bacteria > Bacillati > Actinomycetota > Actinomycetes > Kitasatosporales > Streptomycetaceae > Streptomyces > Streptomyces sp. NPDC031474. Next base: position 199,996 of record NZ_JBVIJX010000013.1, on the reverse strand, counting down.
CCCCCACCGCGACACCGCCCAGGGTCTGGACCCGTTCGGCGAGGGCGTCGACGAGCTCGAGCTGTTCTCCCGCGTGCTTGTCCAGCACCAGGTGCAGTTGGTAGAAGGTCGCGCCGCGCATCAGCCAGTGGTGCTTCTTGTAGAGGCCGTAGAGGATCTGCGTGTCGGCCAGGACTTTGTTGAGCCGCTGGCAGGAGTACATGCGGGCTTCGTAGGACAGACCGAGGGGGAACTGTTTGACGGTCCCGAACTCCTGGATGATCTCGCCCTTCTGATGCAGCCGCGGCTGGCTGCTCACGTGCTGGGAACTGGTGGTCATGATCCGCCTCCTGCGAACTGGGCTCTGTTGCAGCAACGACGCTACGTACCCGCGCGGCGGCCTCGTTGCCCAGGAGTGCATGCGGCGATGCTCGCCAGCGCACAAAGCGAGGGACCCGTCCGGACGACGGCACGGGGGATCCGGCGGCACCATGCCGGGCCGGGACCCCGGCGAACAGCAGGAGCGCCACGTCGCTGGAACTCCGCTTCGGCCTGGAAACACAGCTGCGCGGACGAAACGAGTTCGTCCGCGCAGCTGGTTTCCCCTGGTCAGCTCGTCGCCCGCACCGCGTCGCGGATCAGGTCGGCGACCTCCTTCGGCTGGGAGACGGCGACCGCGTGCGACGCCCCCGCGATCTCGACGACGGTCGCCCCGGCGCGCTTGGCGCCGAACCGCTCGACCTCCGGGTTGATCGCCTCGTCCGCGCCGGCGACCAGGGCCCAGGACGGCTTGGTCTTCCACGCGGCCGCGGCGGCGGTCTCCTCGAACGCCCCGGCGGCCAGCGGCCGTTGGGCCACGGCCAGGACCTTGGTGACGTCGGCGGGCACGTCGGCGGCGAAGACGGACGGGAAGGCGTCGGCGGCGATGGTGACCTCGACCGCGGGGTCACCGCCCTCGACGGGGTACGTCCACTGCTTGAGGTTGCTCACCAGCGGAGAGGCGGGGAAGCGACCCTGCAGTTCGCCGAGGCTCTCGCCCTCTTCGAGGACGTAGGCGGCGACGTAGACGAGCCCGACGACGTTCTCGGTGGTGCCGGCCACGGTGATGAGCGCGCCGCCGTAGGAGTGTCCGACCAGGATGACCGGGCCGTCGATCTGGGCGGCCACGGATGCGATGTACGCGGCGTCGGCGGCGAGGCCGCGCAGCGGGTTGGGCGGGGCGATCACCGGGATGCCGTGACTTTGCAGCTCGGCGATGACCCCGGACCAGCTGGCCGCGTCGGCGAAGGCGCCGTGGACGAGGACGACGGTGGGAGTGGAGGTAGTCATGTCAGGGTTCCCTCTTGGGTTCAGGCGGAGTGAAGGGCGGCGTGCAGGGTGCCGGTGGCCAGCGTGATGGCGGCCTCGGCGGCGTGGGTTTCGCGCAGGGCGTTGAGCATCACGAAGTCGTGGATGATGCCCTGGAAGCGGACCGCGGTGACCGGGACGCCCGCCTCGCGCAGCTTGTTGGCGTACGCCTCGCCCTCATCCCGCAGCACGTCGGCCTCGCCGGTGATGACCAGGGCCGGGGGCAGGCCGGTGAGCTGCTCGGTGCTGGCGCGCAGCGGCGAGGCGGTGATCTGGGAGCGCTCGGCCTCGTCGGTCGTGTACTGGTCCCAGAACCACTGCATGCCGTCACGGCGCAGGAAGTAGCCGGTGGCGAACTGGTGGTACGAACCGGTGTCGAAGCTCGCGTCGGTGACCGGGTAGAACAGCACCTGATGGGTCAGGGGGACGTCGCCGCGCTCCTTGGCCATCAGGGTCAGCGCGGCGGTCATGTTGCCGCCGACGGAGTCCCCGGCCACGGCCAGCCGCGTACCGTCCAGGCCCTTGGAGGCGCCCTGCTGGACGACCCACTGGGCGACCGCGTAGTTCTGCTCGATGGCGACCGGGTAGCGGGCCTCGGGCGACAGGTCGTACTCGGGGAAGACCACGGCGGCGCCCGCGCCGACGGCGAGTTCACGCACCAGGCGGTCATGGGTGTGGGCGTTGCCGAAGACCCAGCCCGCGCCGTGGATGTAGAGGATCACCGGCAGGGTCCCCTCGGCGCCCGCGGGCTTGACGATGCGGGCCCGTACGCTGCCCGTCGGACCGCCCGAGACGGTGATCCACTCCTCGTCGACCGCGGGCTTCCCGATCTCCCCGGACTGCACCTCGTCGACGGCCTTGCGCCCTTCCGCCGGCGACAGGTCGAACAGATACGGCGGATTGGCGGTGGCCTCCGCGAACGCCGCTGCCGCGGGCTCCAGCACCGGCTGAACCGGCTTGACGGTGTCGGACATGGGAATCTCCTGAATTGTTCGTGGGGGCGCCGGCCCTTCCGGCAAGACGGCCAGGAACCCACGAAGGACGTCCCGGAGCCGCTGTTCGCCACGCTAAACCGCGGGGCCGCGCGGCAATTGCCCGTGGGTGCACCGCCACTGTCCTCACCGTGCACAGTTTCCTTCGGGCCTTTCGAATGACATGGAGAACATGGATGAGCCGGTGCACTGTTGGGCCAAGTCCTGTGCACTGACAGGACATGATGGGCACGTCGGCGTGTCTATGGTGATGACCGTGCAACCGCGGCCCCTCATCCACAGGGCCTGCCCTCGTTCTCAGGGCACGACGAGTTTCGATGGAATTCACTCGTTTCGATTCGAGCAAAAGGGAATTCGGGCACTACGGAATCACCGAATTCCGCCGCCGGCGGCCATGACTTGAATCGAAGTCGTTTCCCCGGAGGGGGTTTCAAGAGATGTCACCCATGCCTGTCGGCGGACTGGTTCCGCGTGCCGTCGACGATGCCGCGGACCTGATCGTCCGCAACGCGAAGATCCACACCGGGGACCCGGCCCGCCCGCATGCGGAGGCGCTCGCCGTCCACGACGGCGTCATCACGGTCGCCGGTGACGACAAGGACGTGGCTCCCCACGTCGGCGTGGCCACGAAGGTGGTCGACGCGCTCGGGCGACGGGTGATCCCCGGCCTCAACGACGCCCATCTGCACGTGATTCGCGGGGGTCTCAACTACGTACTGGAGCTGCGCTGGGACGGCGTGCGCAGCCTGCGTCAGGGTCTGGCGATGCTGCGTGAGCAGGCCGCTCGTACCCCGAAGGGCCAGTGGGTGCGGGTGGTGGGCGGGTGGTCGGCCGAGCAGTTCGCCGAACGCCGGCTGCCGACCGTCGCCGAACTGAACGCCGCCGCCCCGGACACCCCGGTGTTCGTCCTGCACCTGTACCAGTCGGCCGTGCTGAACCGGGCGGCGCTCAAGGCCGCGGGCTTCACCCGGGACACACCCGACCCCAAGGGCGGCCAGATCATGCGGGGCCGGGACGGGGAACCGACCGGCATGCTGCTGGCCGCCCCCAGCGCCCTCATCCTCTACTCGACCCTGGCCAAGGCGCCGGTACTGGAGGGCGAGGACAAGAAGACCTCGACCCGGCATTTCCTGCGGGAGTTGAACAGATTCGGACTGACCTCGGCGATCGACGCCGCCGGCGGCTTCCAGAACTTCCCCGACAACTACAGCACCGTCATCGAGCTGGCCAAGGCCGGACAGTTGTCACTGCGTATCGCCTATCACCTTTTTCCGCAGACCGCTGGTCAGGAGATCGACGACCTCGCCCGCTGGATCGAAATGGCCCGCCCCGAGGACGGGGACGAATGGCTGCGTCTCAACGGCGCGGGTGAGAACCTCACCTGGGCGGCGGCGGATTTCGAGAACTTCGCCCAGCCGCGTCCGGAACACACACCTGACTACGAGGTGGAGTTCGAGAAGGCGGTGCGCCTGCTGATGGAGAACGGGTGGGGTTTCCGGCTGCACGCCACGTATGACGAGACCATCCGCCGCGATCTGGCGGTGTTCGAGAAGCTCGCCGCGGAAGGGCTCTTCCCGGCAGGGAACCGGTGGCTGTTCGATCACGCGGAGACCGTCTCCCCGGACAGCCTCGACCGCATCGCCGCCCTCGGCGGCGCGATGTCCGTGCAGAACCGCCTGTCCTTCCAGGGCGATGCGTTCGTCCGCCGTTACGGCCCCGGAGCCGCCGCGGACGCCCCGCCCATCCGGGCCATGCTGGACCGCGGCCTGACCGTGGGCGCCGGCACCGATGCCACCCGGGTCTCCACCTACAACCCCTGGGTCGCCCTGCACTGGCTCGTCAGCGGCCGCACCGTCGGCGATCTGGCGCTGCGCCCGCCGACGAACCGCGTCGACCGGCAGACGGCGCTGGCGATGTTCACGCGCGCCGGCGCCGCGCTGACCGGCGAGGACGAGGTCAAGGGCGTGCTCCGGCCGGGATGTTACGCGGACCTGGCGGTCCTGTCCGAGGACTACTTCGCCGTGCCCGAGCCGGACATCGCGCACATCGAGTCGCTGCTGACGGTGACCGGCGGCCGGATCGTCTACGCCACCGGCGAGTACGAGGGGCTCGACGAGGAACTTCCTCCCGTCAGCCCGGCCTGGAGCCCGGTGGCGCACTTCGGCGGCTACCAGGTGTCCCGCCGCGCGCCCCTTCCCGGCGCCCGTCAAGCGGAGCTGCTCGGCGAGGCCGTCGCCGAGTCGGAGCAGCACCGCCAGTGGCGCATCGCGCGCGGCCTCGCCCCGGATGCCGCGAGCACGCCCTTCGATCCCTGCTTCGTCCTCTGAACTCCCGGAAGGAGCCTGGCCCTTGCGCCGCCCCTTCCGGGCCACCCCCCACCCGCTTCGTCCGAACTGGACGGTTCCTCCCACGGCACGGACAGCAGTCCGCGCCACCGCCTACCGAGAAGGGCTCCACTCTCATGGTCAACATCGCCGACGTCACCGCCGCCCCCAGCCCCGACCTGCTCACCCCGGACAACTGCGCGGTGCTGTTCGTGGACCACCAGCCGCAGATGTTCTTCGGCACCGGCAGCGGCGACCGCACCGCGATCATCAACTCCACTGTGGGCCTGGCCAAGTCCGCCAAGGCCTTCGACGTCCCCGTCGTGCTGAGCACGGTGGCCGCCGAGTCGTTCTCCGGCCCGATCATGCCGCAAGTGGCAGCCGTCTTCCCCGAGCAGAAGATCATCGACCGCAGCACGATGAACGCCTGGGAGGACCTCGGCTTCGTCGAGGCGGTCAAGGCCACCGGACGCCGGAAGCTCGTCATCGCCGGCCTGTGGACCGAGGTCTGCGTCGTCCTGCCCGCGCTGTCCGCCATCGCCCAGGGCTACGAGGTCTACGTGGTCACCGACGCGTCCGGCGGTGTCAGCCCACAGGCCCACGAGCACGCGATCCAGCGCATGGTGCAGGGCGGCGCGGTCCCGGTGACCTGGGTCCAGGTGCTCCTGGAGCTCCAGCGGGACTGGGCGCGCACCGAGACGTACGCCGCCGTCGGCGACGTGGTCAAGGAACACGGCGGCGCCTACGGCCTCGGCATGGTCTACGCGCAGGCCGTCATCGGCGCCCACGCCGCCGGCTGATCCCCGCGCGGAACAGGAACGTCAGGAACAGGCAGGAACAGGCAGGAACACGATGGACGCTGGACTGTTGGTCCTCCGGCTGGTGGTGGGGTTGCTCATCGCCGGGCACGGAGTGCAGAAGGTGACCTTCCGGCTCGGGGGCAACGGATTGGCGGGCGGAACCGAGGAGTTCCGCCGTGACGGCTTCCGCGGCGGTCGGCTGACCGCGCTCGCCGCGGGAGCCAGTCAGATCGGTGCCGGCCTGTTCCTGGCGACCGGCCTGCTCACGCCCCTGGCCGCCATGGCCGCGATGGGCGTGATGACGGTCGCGGGCACCGTCAAGCGGCCCAAGGGACTATGGGTCCAGAACGACGGCTACGAATACCCCCTCGTCCTCGTCGTCGTCTCCGCCGCACTGGCCCTGACCGGGCCCGGACGGTGGTCCGTGGACCACGCGCTGGGCATCACCCCCTGGCCGGCGTGGGTCGCCGTCGCCACGATCGTGATCGGACCGGCGAGCGCACTGCTCACCCGCGTGATGCTGCACCGGCCGGCCACCGCAACGAAAGGGACACGGTATGCGCAGGCTGCTGAGTGACGCGGCCCGTACCCTGGTGCCGCGCGGAGAGGAACGTCACGGCCCGCTGCCTCCCCTGATGCTGACGCTGACGGTGGTCACCGGGCTGGTCGACGCCGTGAGCTATCTGGCGCTGGGGCATGTCTTCGTCGCCAACATGACCGGCAACGCGGTCTTCCTCGGGTTCGCCCTCGCGGGCGCCAAGGGCCTGTCCGCGCTCGCGTCCGTCGTGTCGTTGGCCGCATTCCTGCTCGGTGCGCTCGCAGGGGGCAGGCTCGGCACACGGTTCGCCACCCACCGCGGGCACCTGCTGCGCACGGCGACGGCCGTACAGACGATCCTGGTCGCGGTCGCCGTGACGGTCGCCGCCGTATCGGACGGGCAGGTCGGCACCGGCGTCCGGTACACCCTGATCGTGTTCCTGGGGCTCGCCATGGGCCTGCAGAACGCGGTCGCCCGGCGCCTCGGCGTCCCGGACCTCACCACCACCGTGCTGACCCTGACCCTGACGGGCCTGGCCGCGGACTCCACCCCGGCCGGCGGCGAGGCGCCGCGCCCCGGCCGCCGGATCCTCTCCGTGCTCGCCATGTTCCTCGGCGCCCTCGTCGGAGCCCAACTGGTCCTGCACGGCCATCTCGTGCTCACCCTGGGCCTGGCACTGGTGCTGCTCGCGGTCATCTCCGTGACCACCCATCGCCTCTCGACGGCCGACGCGACCTGGGTCCGGCCGCGGCCCTGAACCACACAACGGCCCACCGGTGGCTGCACCGACGGGCAAGAACCGGTGCGCCGAGGGACAACCGCCACCGGTGGGCCGGTCCTAACTTGGCCACGACAACAGCCGCCGGGCATACGCGACATCCGCCGGAGTCGACACGTCCCCACTCACCCCGCATGGACCAGCATGAGCACCGCACCGCCGTTCACAGCGACACAGCTCCCGAAGCCGGAATCGGCGTGGGCGCCGCTCGCGGCGCGTGTCTTCCGGGCGCTGTGGATCGCCCAGTTGGTCTCCAACATCGGCAGCTGGATGCAGATGGTGGGTGCCCAGTGGCTGCTGATCGGGCACGACGCGGCACTGGTGACGCTCGTCCAGACGGCCTCCAGCCTGCCCGTCGTGCTCCTGGCTCTGCCCTCGGGGGTGGTCGCCGACCGCTACGACCGTCGCGGGGTGCTGCTGGCCGCGCAGTTGGCCATGCTCGCGGTCTCCGGCGCGCTGACCGCGCTGGCGTTCGCGAACGCTCTCACTCCCGTACTGCTGCTCGTCCTCACCTTCCTCCTGGGATGCGGCACCGCCTTGATGGGCCCGGCCTGGCAGGCGATCCAGCCGGAGTTGGTGGAACGCCGCCAGCTGGGACAGGCTGCCGCGCTCGGCGGCGTGAACATGAATCTGGCCCGCGCCGTCGGTCCGGCCGTGGGCGGAGTGGTCGTAGCGACTGCGGGCGCGGGGTGGGTTTTCGCCTTCAACGCCGCTTCCTACCTCGGTATCGCCGCCGTCCTGCTGCTCTGGCGGCGGCCGCGGACGGTCGTCCCGCGCCCCGCGGGCGAGAAGCTGCTGACCGCCCTGGACGCAGGCCGCCGCTACGTCCGGTACGCACCCGGCATCCGGCGGGTCCTGCTGCGCATGGTCCTGTTCATCCCGGGTGGCGCCGCCCTGTGGGCGCTGCTCCCGCTCGTGGCGAGCCGCTCCCTGCACCTGAGCTCCGGCGGCTACGGGCTGCTGCTGGGCGCGGTCGGCGTCGGAGCGGTGGCGGGAGCCTTCGTACTGCCCCACAGCAACCGACTGCTCGGCGCCAACGGCACTCTGGGCGGCGGCGCCCTGGTCTTCGCCAGTGTCCTGGCGGTGCTGGCCACCGTGCACATCACGTGGCTGGTGACGGTGGCACTGCTGTTCGCGGGTCTGGCGTGGATCGGGGTGCTGTCCACCCTCAACACGGCCATGCAGACGCGGCTCCCGGGCTGGGTCAGGGCCCGTGGCCTCGCCGTCTATCTCCTTGTCTTCCAAGGCGGCCAGGCGCTGGTGGCACCACTGTGGGGTGCCCTCGCCGACCGGCTGGGGCTCGCCGTCCCCCTCCTGGCCGGCGGCGCGTTGCTGCTCGTCAGTGCCATCAGCCTGCGTCGCTGGCCGCTGTACGGGGCGGAGGGCGTCGACCCCTCCCCGTCCGAGCACTGGCCGGTCCCGCCCCTGGTGTTCGAGCCCGGGCCGGCCGACGGCCCGGTACTGGTCACCGTCTCCTACCGGGTAGCCCCGGGGAAGGCGTCCGCCTTCAGCGACTGCATGAGTCACGTCGCACGTTCCCGGCGGCGAACCGGAGCCCTCACCTGGGGGCTGTACCAGGACGGACAGGATCCCGAGCACTTCGTCGAGAACTACCTCGTCGCCTCCTGGGCCGAGCATCTCGCGCAGCACAGCGACCGGCTCACCCTCACCGACCGCCGCCACGAGGAGCGGGCACGCCGCCTCCTCGTCCCCGGCACCCGGCCGGCGGTCACCCATGCCTTCGACACGTCCTCGGGACCGGTTGTCCCGGAAGACAAAGGAGGCGCTGCCCAGTGAGCGCCGTCGAAACAGAGACCGGCGAGCGGCACAGGGCAACACCTGCCGACGGCGAACGGGGCACGGGAGTCCCGCACATCGACGTACTCGCCCCACGGGACGTCCTCCTCGGCGGCCCGCGGGCGATGAAGGTACGGCGCACCCTGCCGCAGCGCGCCCGGACCGTGATCGGCGCCTGGTGCTTCGCTCCCCAGTTGGCGCCTCGTCGCCACCGAGGACCGCAACATCCCTCCGGCCGCCGAGCAGTGGATGGCCGAACGCGCCCACGCCCACACCGTCAGGGTCCGCGCACCCCACGCGGTCGCCGTGAGCGACCCGGCCCCCGTCACCGAACTGATCCTGCGCGCCACCCGCTCGGCCTGCTGAACAAACCGCCCTGGCAGGCGATCGCTGCTCCAGGTGACCTTTGGTAAAGGGGCGGGTTTCACGCGTCGGCGACCGGCATGGCCGGTTCGGCGGCGGTGAGGCGCGGGAGGGCGGCGGCGCCGACGGCGAGGAGGGCGACGATGCCCATCTGGACGTACTCGACAGTGGCGAAGGCGTGCGGGACGCCGTGCGGTTCCAGGACCAGGTAGAGGGTGCCGAGGGTGGCGACGCCGAGGGCGAGTCCGCTCTGCTGGAGGGTGATCAGTACGCCGCTGCCGACGCCGCCGAGGTGGGTGGGGACGTCGGCGAGGACGCTGCGGAACAGGCCGGCGAACAGCATCGACTGCCCGGCGCCGACCAGGGCGAGCGGCAGGGCCGTGGCCCAGAGGCTGACGTGCGGCCAGTTCGTGACCAGGACCGTCACCAGGGCGATCAGGCCGGCGAGCTGGACGACAGCGCCGGCCGACAGCGTGGCCCGGCCGAAGCGGCTGATGAAACGGGGTGCGACCAGGGAACCGGCGAAGAAGAACAGGGCCATGGGCAGGATTGCCAGGCCGCCGTGGAGGGCGTCGGCGTGCAGGCCGTTCTGGACGGTGAGCGCGAAGACGAACATGAACGCGCCGAAGCCGATGCTGAAGGCGAACACCATGACCAGGCCACGGGACATCGACGGCAGGCGCAGCAGGGACGGCGGCAGCAGCGGAACGTCACCGCGCCGCTCGGCGCGCTTCTCGACGACGTAGGTGGCGGCGCCGAGGCCGATCGCGGCGCCGAGCAGCAGCCAGGTCCACCACGGCCAGTCCAGCGAGTGGCCCTCAGCGAGGGGGACGAGCAGGGCGGTCAGGGTGGCGGCGAACAGCACGGTGCCCGGGAGATCGATGCCGACCGGGTGGGGCGAGCGGGTGTCGGGCACGATCCGGGCCGCCACGAACCACACGACCACGCCTATGGGCACGTTGACCAGGAAGATCGGCCGCCAGGAGGTGCCGGCGACGTCGGCGCCGACCAGCAGGCCGCCCACCAGCTGTCCGACCACTGCGGCGATGCCTGAGGTGGCCCCGTACAGGGCGACGGCACGGGACTTGCGTTCTCCTTCGAGGACGTGGTGGAAGGTCGCCAGTACCTGCGGGATGAGGAGGGCCGCGGTGGCGCCCTGGACGATGCGGGCCGCGATCAGCGCACCCACGCTCGGGGCGACGCCGCAGGCCAGCGAGGCCAGGACGAAACCCACGAGTGCGCCGAGGAAGATGCGGCGGCGGCCGTAGCGGTCGCCGAGTCGGCCGCCCAGGACCAGCAGGGTGGCGTACGCGACGCCGTAGCCGGCGATCACCAGCTCCAGCGACGACGCGGAGGCGTGCAGCGAGGCGTCGATGCTGGGCAGGGCGACGTTGGTGATGAAGAAGTCCATGATCGGCAGGAACGCGCCGGCCAGCAGGATGAACACCCCGGCGGGGTGCAGTCCGCCCGCGCGGGCCGTGGAACGGGGCGAGAGCGCGGTCGTCCCCGCCTGTGAGGATGTTGTTGTCGTCACGACAGCTCCAGGACTGATGTTATGAAGTCATAACTATGAACCCATAACGAGTATGTGCCCATAACCACTTCCCGGCAAGCCCGTACTCTGGTGCCGTGACGAAGGACCATGCGCACCGGACGGCCCCGACCATCGCGCCCCACGACGAGCAGCGGTGGGCCGAACTGGCCGACCTCGTGCTGATCGTCAGCCGGGAGATCCAGTTCCGCGGCTACACCGACGAACGGGCCATTCCGCTGTCACCGTCGGAGGGCATGGTGATGCGCTACCTCCAGCACACACCCGCCGCCCCGCCCAGCCGCATCGCGGATGCGACCGGGCTGCAGCGCACCAACCTCTCCACCGTCCTGCGCGGCCTGGAACAGAAGGACCTCATCGAGCGACGCACCGACCCCGGTGACGGCCGCGGGGTGACCGTCCACATCACCGAACTCGGACGCACCAACTACGCCCTCGTCCGCCGCGAATGGGCCACCGCCGTCTCGGCGGCCGCCGACCACGACACCACGCACCTCGACGCAACACTCACGCTTCTCGCCTCCGTGGAAGCCGGACTCGCCCGGACACGCCCGCAGACCCGCACCAAACGTCCTGCGCCGGAGTCCTGACTGCCGTGCGCTGCAGAGCCGACTCAGCGGTCAGCGCCTCGCCGGACACCGGCTGCCCACCGGCATCACGGAAGAAGCCCTGTCAGCATCCCCACATCGCCGAATGCGCCCTGATCGGCGTCACCCGCACCCTGAGGGGGCTTTCGGGCTGACCGGCCGGCACACCCGATCAAGCCGTGCCTTCTGCACTCCATCGAGAACGCCAGGGCCTCGGTTCTTCCAGGCTGACGGCTGCTTGCAGAGGAACGATGAAACCTTGTCGGTTCGTGAGGCCGGCCTACCGGTAGCTCGCCGATTCCGACGGCCGGTGGATCGGGCCGGTGATCTGGGTCAGTGACCGGCCCGTGCCGTGGTGGGCCTGGGCGATGATCTCCGCGGTGATGGAGACGGCCGTCTCCTCGGGTGTGGAGGCTCCGAGGTCGAGGCCGATGGGGGAACGCAGCCGGGCCAACTGCTTCTCCGTGACGCCCTGCTCGCGCAGGCGGCGCATGCGCTCGTCATGGGTGCGCCGGGAGCCCATGGCCCCGACGTAGGCGACGGGCAGGTCGAGTGCCAGGCGCAGCAGGGGGATGTCGAACTTGGCGTCGTGGGTGAGGACGCATACGGCGGTGCGTTCGTCCACCTCGGTGCTTTCCAGGTACCGGTGGGGCCAGTCGACCACCACTTCGTCCGCGTGCGGGAAGCGGGCGGGAGTGGCGAAGACGGAGCGGGCGTCGCAGACGGTGACGTGGTAGCCCAGGAAACGGCCGGCCTGGCTGAGGGCCGCGGCGAAGTCGACGGCACCGAAGACCAGCAGGCGCGGCGGGGACGCATGGACATGAACGAGGACGGACAGCCGTTCGGGGCATTCGTCGGCCTGCCCGCCGATGTCGATGCGGACGGTGCGGCCCGCCCGCAGCAGGGCCCTGGCCCGGTCGGCCACTGCCCGGTCCGCCGGGCCGCCGTCCACGCTCCCGTAGGCGACACGGCCGCCGCCGAGCACGCTCAGCGTGGAGCCGAGGAGGCGCTCCGGGCCGTCCACGACCTGTGCCACGGCGACCGGTCGCCCTTGAGCGATCGCGGCAAGGGCCGTGGACAGGTGCGGCTGGGCTGCGGGATCGATGCGCTGGACGAAGACGTCGAGTTCGCCGCCGCAGGTCAGACCGACGGCGAAGGCGTCGTCGTCGGAATAGCCGAACCAGGCCCGCCGCGGAGTGCCCCGGTCACGGAGCACCTGCCGGCACTCCTCGTAGACCGCTCCCTCGACGCAGCCGCCGGAGATGCTGCCGACGGCGTTGCCGTCCGCGTCCACCGCGACCGACGTGCCGACCGGCAGCGGGGCGCTGCCGTGCACGCCGACGACGGTGGCCAGGGCGAAGGGGCGTGCCTCGCGGCACCAGCGGCGCAGGGTGTCCGCGATGTTCAGCATGGCAGTTCTCCACGGCGGGACCAGGGTCGGAAAGTGAGCGGGCCGCCGCCGCCCCGACGCCGGGGAAACGTCACGCGGCGGCGGCCCTCGAAAGTCCGGCAGCAGGACGGGGCAGGCTGCCGGACGAGCGGTGTGCGCACCGTCGGCCCGATGGCATGGATCAGAGCAACGCCTCTGCGGTGATGGGCAGTTCGCGGACGCGGCGGCCGGTGGCGTTGAAGACCGCGTTGGCGATGGCGGGCGCCACCCCGATCATCACGAGCTCGCCGAGACCCTTGACGCCGAGCGGGTCGGCCTCACGGTCCTCGCCGTCCAGGTAGATCGCCTTGAGGTCGGGGATGTCGGCGTTGACGGGGACGAGGTAGTCGGCGAGGTTAGCGTTGACGATGCGTCCGTCGCGGTGGTCGGTGACGGTGTGCTCCAGCAGGGCTGTGCCGATGCCGCCGACCATGCCGCCGAGGGCCTGGCTGTCGGCGAGCTTGGGGCTGATGATGCGGCCCGCGTCGTACACGCCGAGTACGCGCCGCACCCGCACCAGGCCCAGGGTCGCGTCGACGGCCACTTCGGCGAAGGTGGCGTTGTAGCCGTAGAAGGAGTGCCGCTCCGGCCCCGACGGCGGGGCGAAGGAGCCGTCCGCCTCCAGGTGGGTGCGGTCGTTGCGGGCCAGCAGCCGCCGGTAGGTCTCCCCGCGCGTGGGATCGTTCTCCACGTGCAGGCGGCCGTTGCGTACGACGACATCGTCGGCCGCCACGCGGTACAGCGGCGACTCACGGTCCCCGACGGCCAATTCGATCGCCTGACGGCGGACCTTGTCGCAGGCGTCGAGGGTGGCGGAGCCGACGCTGGCCATGGTCATCGACCCGCCGTGCGGCGGGGTCGGCGGGTAGAGGGAGTCCCCCAGCCGGAAGGTGACCGAGCGCACGGTCAACCCGAGGGCGTCGGCGGCCACCTGGGTCTGGGAGGTGTACGTGCCCGGTCCCATGTCGGTGGCGGCGGCCTCGACCAGCGCGGTGCCGTCGGCGTCCAGGCGGGCGCGGGCCTGGGCGGGCATGCGCGCGGTGTCGTAGACGCCGGCGGCCATGCCCCTGCCGATCAGCCAGTCCCCCTCACGCGTCGCGCGGGGCCTGGGGTTGCGGCGATCCCAGCCGAACTCGCGCGCGCCGACCGCATAGCACTCGCGCAGCCGACGGGTGGAGAACGGCAGCCCGGACGACTCGTCCTCGTTCGGCTCGTTGCGCCGGCGCAGCTCGATCGGGTCGACGCCGAGCTGGTGGGCGAGTTCGTCCATGGCCGACTCGATGACGAAGGAGGCCGTCTGGAAGCCGGGGCCTCGCATGTACAGCGGCGTGGGCAGATCCAGCGGCACCGTCCGGTACCTCTGGGTCACGTTGGGCATGCTGTAGAGCATCTGCCCGGCCGCCAGGATGGACTCGGTGAACGTCTCGTACGAGGACGTCTCGGCGTCCAGCTCGTGCACCGCGGCGGACAGCCGGCCGCGCCGGTCACTGCCGAGGCGCAGGTGGTACTCGTACGAGGGCCGGAAACCGGTACCGAGGTACATCTGCTTGCGACTGAGGACCAGCTTGACCGGGCGCTTCGTCTCGCGGGCGGCCAGCGCGGCTACCACCACGTGCGGCCAGCAGCGCAGCGCCGTGCCGAAACCGCCGCCGACGAACGGTGAGATGACGCGCACCGCGTCCGTCTCCAGGCCGAACACCGCGGCGAGTTCGGTCTGCGTGCCCACCACCCACTGGGTCTTGTCCCACACGGTGAGCTGGTCGCCGTCCCAGCGGGCGATGGTGGCGTGCGGCTCCATCGGGTTGTGGTGGTTGCGCGCCGTGCGATACGTCAGGTCCAGTCGTACGGCCGCCGCGCGCAGGGCGGCTTCGGCGTCGCCGCGCGCGTAACGGGTCGGCTCGTCCGGCTCGGCCTCGGTGAGGTCGGTCGAGGGCTGTTCGGCGTCGTAGCCGACCTTGACCAGGCTCGCGCCGTGCTGTGCGGCCTCCAGGGTGGTGGCCACCACGACGGCGACCGGCTGGCCGTGGAAGCGGACGCGGTCGTCCTGGAAGACGCGCAGTCGCCGGCCGGGCGGGTTGTTCGACCCGGCGTTGTCGCGGTACGGCAGCGTCGGCGCGTTGCGGTGGTGGAGCACCGTCAGTACGCCCGGAAGGGCTTCGGCGGCGGCGCCGTCGATCGACGTGATGCGACCGCGGCCGATGCTCGCGTCGACGATGACGGCGTGAACGGACCCCTCGACCTCGTGCTCGGCGGCGTACAGCGCCTTGCCCGTGACCTTGAGCCGGCCGTCCACCCGGGACAGCGGCGCACCCACGGCTGCCGGCGGCTGGGGGCTCACTTGGTACCTCCTACGACGCGCAGCTGGCGTTCGACCGTGCGCTTGAGCAGCTCGACCTTGAAATGGTTGTGCTGAAGAGGGCGGGCGCCGTCCGCCGCCTTCGCGGCAGCGGCCGACCACAGAGCCCCCGAGGGGCGTTCACCGACGAGGTGCTGTTCGACGGCGGGCAGCTTCCAGGGCACCGTGCCCACGCCCCCGGCGGCGACCCTGGCCTCGCGGATCACCCCACCGCGTACGTGCAGCGCGACGGCCGCCGACGTCAGGGCGAACTCGTAGGACTGCCGGTCACGCACCTTCAGATAGCCGGACCTGAGCGGGCGCGGAAGAGCGGGGATCTCCACGGCCGTGATCAACTCACCTCTGCGCAGAGCCTGTTCGCGCTGCGGGGTGCTGCCGGGCCGCAGCAGGAAATCGGCGAAGGGGACGTGCCGTGCCCCGTCCGGGCCCAGCAGATGCACCCGTGCCTCCAGGGCGGCGAAGGCCACGGCGGCATCGGAGGGGTGCGTGGCCACGCAGGCGTCAGAGGTCCCGAGGATGGCATGGGTGCGGTTGACACCGTGCAGGGCGGCGCAACCGGAGCCGGGCTCGCGCTTGTTGCAGTCGGCTGTCACGTCCCGGAAGTAGGTGCACCGGGTGCGCTGCATGATGTTGCCGCCGATGGTCGCCATGTTCCGCAGCTGGGCAGAGGCGCTCAGCTCCAGCGCCTCGGAGACGACGGGATACAGCGTGCGCACCTTGGCGTGGGCGGCGGCCTCGGACATGGTCACCAGGGCGCCGATACGCAGGCCCCCGCGTTCGGTGACGGTGACCTCGCCCAGCGGCAGGCGGGTGATGTCGACGAGGGTCTCGGGGCGTTCGACGGTCTCCCGCATGAGGTCGACCAGGGTGGTGCCCCCGGCGATGTAACGCCCGCCGCCGCGACCGGCGTTGAGGGCTTCACGGGTGTCGGAGACACGGGTGTAGGAGAAGGGATGCATGGCGGCCGATCCTCACTTCCGGCCCGCGGTCTGCTCCACCGCGCGCACGATCTTGACGTAACAGCCGCAGCGGCAGATGTTGCCGCTCATCCACTCCCGGATCTCCTCCGGCGAACCGGTGTGCCCCTCCTGGATGCAACCCACCCCGGAGACGATCTGCCCCGGTGTGCAGTAGCCGCACTGGAAGGCGTCCTCGTCGATGAACGCCTGCTGCAACGGGTGGAGTTGATCGCCCTCGGCCAGGCCCTCGATCGTGGTGACCTCGGCCCCCTCCAGACGCACCGCCAGCGTCAGACAGGCGTTGACCCGGTGGCCGTCGACCAGCACCGTGCACGCCCCGCAGGCCCCGGCGTTGCAGCCCTTCTTCGAGCCCGTCAGTCCGAGATGCTCGCGCAGCAGGTCGAGCAGCGAGGTGCGGTTGTCTACCGTCACGGTCCGGCGGGTGCCGTTGACCGTCAGGGAGACACGGCTGGACGGCGGCCTCTCGGCGGCTGCCGCCTCTTCCCCGCCGATGAGGGAGGTCCCTCCGACGACGCTCCCCGCGACGACCGCGCCGCCGACCGCGGTGCTCGTGGCGATGAAGGTGCGCCGAGTGGGCGCCGGGGAGGAGTCGCCGGCTCCGGTCGGGGGTGGAGCGGCGGGTTCGGGGAGTTCAGTTGACATACGTACGCCTTCGTATCGCTGATGACGGATCGGCCGTACACATCGGCGGGACGCGAGAGTGGATCGTCGTCACCGCGGGGAAGCCGGCAACCGCGCGCTCTGGCAGCGGCTGCCGGTCACTTGGGGAGTCTTGCACCACCGGTGACGCCCGTGGCAGGGAGACTTTCCTCCCCCCTTGAGGCTCCGTCAGAAGTGACTGAGCCCCGGATGCGCGTGGGAGGGGCCGGGGCTAGTGGGCGCGGGTGCGGCGGCCGTTGTACTGCTGGTCGGTGACCGGTTCGGCCCACGTGGTCTCGGGGGTGCCGTCGCCCGTGGCCTCCCACAGGGCGATGTGCTCCATGAACCGGTCGGGGACGGCGCCGTGCCAGTGTTCCTCGTTCGGCGGACACGCGACGGTCTCGCCGGGGTGGGCCTCGAAGACGGTGCCGTCCCGGGTGCCGATCAGTGCGATGCCGGAAACGACGTGCAGGGTCTGGCCCACGGCGTGGGAGTGCCAGTTGGTGCGGGCGCCCGGCGAGAAGCGGACCAGGTTGGCGCGCATCGCGGACGGGGCCTGGCCGGCCACGATGACGTCCCACCACACGTCGCCGGTGAACCAGTTGGCCGGGGCCTTGCTGCTGGGCTGCGGCTTGATGAATTCCATGATGTCTCAACTCTCGTTGCGGGGTGGGCCGTCCCTAGCGGGCGACGTAGCCGCCGTCCACGGGGAGGGCGACGCCGATGACGAAACCCGCTCCGGGGCTGCACAGCCACAGGACGGCCTGGGCGATCTCATCCGCGGTGCCGAGCCGGTTGATGGGCTGGTTGGCCTCGGCCTCGGCACGGTCGAGTTCCCCCTTGGCGATCATGTCGCTGACCATGGGGGTGTCGATGGTGCCGGGGCAGACGGCGTTGATACGGATGCCTCGGGGGGCGTATTCGAGTGCCGCGCTGCTCGTCAGGCCGATCACGCCGTGCTTGGAGGCGTGGTAGGAGGCGCGGCCGGGCAGGCCGACCAGGCCGCCCAGGGAGGAGCAGTTGACGATCGCGCCGCTGCCCTGGGCACGCATGTGCCGCAGCTCGTGCTTCATGCAGGCCCACACGCCGCGCAGGTTGACCGCGTTGACGCGGTCGAATCGTTCGGCGGGCTCGTCGGCGGCGTCGCTGGGCGGGATCTGGATGCCGGCGTTGTTGTAGGCCATGTCGAGGCGGCCGAAGGTCTCGACCGTGCGGTCGACGGCGGCGGCGACCTGGTCCTCGTCGCTGACGTCGCAGGTGAGGGCGAGGGCTTGATGGCCGGCGTCGGTGAGTTCCTTCGCGGCGGCGTTCAGGGCCGCTGCGTCGATGTCGGTGAGGGCGACGGCGGCTCCGGACCGGGCGAACGCGCGGGCGGTCGCCAGCCCCATACCGGCGCCGGCCCCGGTGACGAGAGCGACCTGGCCGGTGAAGTCGTAGGTGGGATTCACGGGGAGTTGTCCCTTCAGGTGGAGAGATGTGGCGGTACGGCCGGTGTCCGCAGTGCCTGGATGAACCGCGGCGGCACGACGCCTTGCCGCGACGCCGTCAGATGCGGGCGCCCTCGCGGGCGAAGGCGACGGCAGTCATGCGGCCGATGCCGGAGCCGGCTCCGGTCACGAAGACCACCTTCCCGGTGAGGCCCGTGCTGCTCACAGTCATGTGCGGAGTCCTCTCTTGCTGGTACGTCGTCGGCCGTACGCGGCTCCAGGCTTGAGTCAGTGCTGCGACGAGACCTGCGCGGGTTCGTCGCGTCGCCGTTGCGTGGGAGCGCCGCTCCGGGCCACGATCCGGCCCTTGTGGGACGGGCCGTGGACGGCGAGGGCGATCAGGGGCAGCAGCGTGAGGGCGGCGATGACGGTGCCCACCAGCGGCGGGCCGGTCAGGCCCAGGGAGGAGTCCAGGGCCCTACCGGCGATCGCCGATCCGGCGGCGATGCCGGTGTTGAAGGCGGAGGTGGTCAGCGCCGAGGTGAGCGTGGGGGCGTCGCCCGCGAAGCGCATGGCGAGGGCGGTGACGACCGGGTTGACCGTGAAGCCGGTCAGGCCCATCAGGAAGACGAGGAGCGTGGCCGTCACCGGATTGCCGGACAGCGGGATCATCAGGAGCAGGACCAGAGCGGTGGCCGCGGCGGCCGTGATGGTGGTGACCATCGGACGCCGGTCGCCCAGGCGGCCTCCGATGGTGGTGCCCCCCAGCGCGCCGACGCCGAAGGCGATGAGGACGAGCGGTACGGCGCCTGCGGGGATGCCCGCGCGGTCGGTCAGCAGGGGCGTGACATAGGTGTACGTCGCCAGGACTCCGCCCATGATCAGCATCGCGGCGCCGAGCGCCAGCCACAGCCGGCCCTGCCGCAGAGCCCGGACCTCGGCCTGGAGGGACACCTCGACGCGCTGCTCCCGGGCCGGGATGAAGCGGCCGATGAACACGGCGGCGAGCCCGGAGAGGACGGCCAGGGCCCAGAAGGGGCCGCGCCAGCCGGTGAACTGACCGGCGAAGGAGCCGACCGGCACGCCGACGACGTTGGCCAGGGTCAGCCCGCCGATCATGACGCCCGTGGCGCGGGTGGCGTTGTGCGGCCCGGCGGCGGTGGTGGCGACGACGAAGCCGACGGACCAGAACGCTCCGGTGGCCAGGGCGGTGACGACCCGGGCGGCCAGGACGATCGTGAAGGACGTGCTGAGGGCGGCGACGAGGTGTCCGAGGCAGAACACGGACAGGGCCAGGATCAGCGTCCGGCGCTGGGGAAGGCGCAGGGTCGCCATGGCCATGGTCGGCGCACCGATGATCATGCCGATGGCGAAGGCGGTGATCAGCAGGCCGGCGTGGGAGACGCTGACGCCGAGGTCACCGGCCAGCTCCGGCAGCAGGCCGGCGACGACGAACTCGGTGGTCCCCATCAGGAACGTGCCGGCGGCGAGCACCCAGACGACGAGGGGGAGCTTGCCGGGGGTGGTCCCGGACGCGGAAGGCATACGTGTGGTCTCTCCTTGCGTGGAAATCGGATCTTGGTGGCGGCTGAAGCCGTCGCGGCGGACAGTGGACGGCGCGACCACGTCTTCGAAGGTCCCCTGCAGCGAACCGGACGAAAAGGGGAGGGTCTCCTCCCCCTTTGTGTAAGGGCGAGCGGTGGGCCGGGTCAGGGCGCGGCTTCGAGGGTGATCTCGTCGGCGGTGGCGAGTTGCTCGGCGCCGCCGTCGGCCATATGCCCGAGGATGACCAGGCCGGTCGCGTACGGGGCGTCGCGGTAGTAGGCGGCGAGCTGGTTCCAGGGTGCGTAGTACGCCAGGTCACCGACCTCGGGATCGGCGCCTTCCGGGGCGCCGGAGGTGGACAGCTTCCGGGGCAGATCGGCGGTCTTCTCTGCCTGGTTGAGGTCGCGCAGGGAGAGGGTCAGGGGGAGCTGTGCGGCGAGGTCGCGGGCGGTGGGGCTGTCGTTCAGGGTGGCGGCGACGGGGTGGCCGTCGAGGGTGAGCCGGATGTTCATCGCGGTGGTCCTGCCGGTCGGTGTGGTGGCCGCCGGGGCCGTCGAAGCCTGCGCGGACGCGGGCGCGGCCCCGGAGACGGAGGAGGGCGGGGAGTCGTCGGTGCAGGCGGTCATGACCAGGAGCAGGGCGGCGGCCGGGCCCACGCGGGCGAGAGCCCGAAGAGGGGCGGGGTTCACAAGGTCGTCCAGTGGCTAGTCGGGCAGGGGCTCGGCGTAGTGGCGGAAGCCGTCCCGCTTGACGTGGATGTCGTACAGGCGCTCGGCCAGCACGTCGGGGCTGCTGTGCTCGGCGTCGGGCCGGATCGCTCCGGGGATGATCAGCTGGGCGGCGTGGATGTTCTCCGGGGCGAGCGCGTCGTGGAGCATGCGGGCGTAGGCGCTCTCGGCGGCGAAGGCGATCGAGGTGCCGGCGACCTTCGGGTTGGGTCGTACGGCGCTGGAGCCGTTGACGAACAGCAGGGTGCCGCGGCCGAGTTCGCGCATCCCGGGCAGGACGGCGTGCACGCCGGCGACAGGACCCTTGACGGAGAAGCCGAGCGGGGCGTCGAGGTCGTCGGCGCTGGTGCCGAGGACCGGCTTCATGAAGTGGGCCTGGGGCACGGGGCTGTACTGGAGGATCTCGATGGGCCCCAGGTCGGCCGCGGCTGCGTACAGGGCTGCGGTCAGGGACTCGATGTCGAGGACGTCGGCCGGGTAGCCGCGCGCCTGGATGCCGTCACGGGCGAGGTCGGCCGTCAGGCCGGCCAGCTTCTCCGCGTCGCGGGCGATGAGGGCGACGGTGTGGCCGGCGGCTCCGAAGCGGCGGGCGGTAGCCAGCCCGAGACCGGGGCCGGCGCCGACGAGGGCGAAGGTCGTCATGGGCAGTCCTTGCGTGAGCGGGGGTGATTGCCGGTCCTGAGGCCGCACCGCCTGGATACGGCCCCGGATGTGGACGCGTCTGTGCTCAGGGCTTGAGCAGGGCCTTGACGGCGCGGCGTTCGTCCATCGCCTTGTAGCCCTCGGCGACCTGGTCCAGGGGCAGGCTGAGGTCGAAGACCTTTCCCGGATTGATGCGGCCGGTCAGCACGCGGTCGATCAGGTCGGGCAGGAAGCGGCGCACGGGGGCGGGGCCGCCGCGCAGGCCGACATGGGAGAAGAACAGCTCCTGGCCGTCGACCGCCACCTCGTGCGGTACGCCGACGAAGCCGACGTTGCCGCCGGGCCGGGTGGAATGCAGGGCCTGCCGCATCGAATCCGCGGTGCCGACGCACTCCAGCACGCTGTCGGCGCCGATGCCGCCGGTGAGGTCCTTGACGCGGGCGATGCCTTCGTCGCCGCGCTCGGCCACGATGTCGGTGGCGCCGAACTCCAGGGCCAGCTTCTGCCGGGGCTCGTGCCGGGACATGGCGATGATCCGCTCCGCGCCCAGTTCCTTCGCGGCGATGACACCGCACAGGCCGACCGCTCCGTCGCCGACCACGACCGCCGTCGAGCCGGGCTTCACCTCGGCGGCGAGGGCGGCGTACCAGCCGGTGCCCATCACGTCGGACACGGCGAGCAGGCTGGGCACCATCTCGGCGTCCGGGTGCTCGTCCGTGGCGACCAGGGTGCCGTGGGCGTTGGGGATGCGCACGTAGTCCGCCTGGCAGGTGCTCATGAATTCGCGGTTCAGACAGGAGGACTGCCAGCCGTTCAGGCAGTTCACGCAGGTGTTGTCCGAGGTGGCGAAGGAACCGACCACGAACTGGCCCGGCCTGACGCCCGCGACCTCGCTGCCGACCTCCTCGACGATGCCGACGTACTCGTGCCCCATCGGGTGCGGGTCGCCGACCGGCTCGAGACCGCGATACGGCCACAGGTCGGAGCCGCACACACAGGTGGCGACCGTACGGATCACCGCGTCGGTCGGCTCGATGACCTTCGGGTCGTCGAGGTTCTCGAAGCGGACGTCGCCGGGGGCGTGGATGACTGCTCCGCGCATGGGGATGCTTCCTTCGGTGCGGGGATCGGTGAGCCGCAGCCGTCGTGAGGAACGACTGCTCACGGTCGAGCCTCACACGCGAGGGCAGGCGCGAAAAGCGGAGAGAAATATCCCAGGAGGGACACATCCGGGGAGGAAATTGTCCCCCCTTCCGCAGGTGCGATCGATGTCATCCTGGGAAGCATGACCGCCAACGTTCCCCTCAATGAGCTGGGAGAATTCCTCAAGAAGCGCCGCTCCGAGCTGAGCCCGCGCACGGTCGGACTGCCCGAGACCGACAGGCCCCGCCGGGTGGAGGGGCTGCGCCGCGAGGAGGTCGCCCAGCTCGCCAGCATCAGCACCGACTACTACACCCGCCTCGAACAGGGCCGTATGCAGGCGTCGGCGCCCGTGCTGGACGTCCTCGCCCGGGTCCTCCACCTGGACGACGACGAGCGCGGCTACCTTTTCCAGCTCGCGGGCAAGACCACCACCCGCACCCGGCACCGCGGCCGGCAGAAGGTCCAGCCACAGTTGCAGCGGGTCCTGGACGACCTCACCGCCACTCCGGCCATCGTGCAGGGCCGGCGCGGGGACATTCTGGCCTGGAACGCGCTGGCCGCCGCACTGGTCACCGACTTCTCCCGCTTCGCGGAAAGGCACCGCAACTACCCGCGGATCATCTTCACCGACCCCGCCATGCGCACCCTGTACGCCGACTGGGAGAGCTCCGCGCACATCGCCGTCGCCCAACTGCGCATGGAGGCCGCGAAGTATCCCGAAGACCCGCGCCTGATCGAGCTGGTCGGTGAACTGTCCATGCGCGACAAGCAGTTCGCCCGCTGGTGGGGCGATCATCACGTCGCCGCCCGCACCGTGGGCACGAAGACCCTCAACCATCCGGTCGTCGGCGAACTCGTCCTGGACTGGGACACCCTCACCGCCAACACCGATCCCGACCAGCATCTGACCGTCTGGACCGCCGAGCCCGGCTCCCCCACGCACGAACGGCTGCGCATCCTGGCCTCCTGGGCCTCCGACCAGGACCTGCCGGCCTCCTCCCCCGTCAGCTGACCGCGACGGGCCGCCGCCATGAAGGCGGCTGGAAGGGGCTGTCAGGCGGTGCGAGCGCTGACATCCCGCGACCGCCCGGCTACCCGAAGCCCGGTCCCGCGCGACAGGCAGGTTCCTGGCACGCCCTACGGCTCGGGGTTCCCCGCGGGGAGGAGATCAGCGTCAGGATATCGCCCGTAACGCCCACACCGCGCGTAATGCGCACGCACAAAACCGCAGCTCAGGAACCCTTTGCCGCAGGCTCCAGGATCGCCACGCACTCCACGTGGTGCGTCATCGGAAACAGATCGAACGCCCGCAGCGTCCGCACCCGGTATCCGCCGTCCCGGAAGTACGCCAGGTCCCGTGCCAGTGCGGCCGGGTCGCATGCCACGTATGCGATCTTCCGGGCGCCGAGCGACGCCAGGTGCTCCACCGTCTTCTTGCCCGCCCCTGCCCGCGGCGGGTCCAGGACGATCAGGTCGACCTCGGTGATGCCGGTGCGCGGCAGGACGCTCTCCACCTTGCCCTGTTCGATGCGCACCCGGTCGAAGTCGGCGAGGTTGTGGCGGGCGTCCTCGACCGCGCGCTTGCCGGACTCGATGCCGAGGACCGCGCCCTTCTCGCCGAGTCGGTCGGCCAGCGCGCCGGCGAACAGGCCCACACCGCAGTACAGGTCGAGCGCCATGTCGCCCTTGCGCGGCAGCAGGCCCTGCATGACGGCCTTGACGAGGGTGTCGGCGGCCTGCGGGTGGACCTGCCAGAAGCCGCCGCTGCCGACCCGGTACGTACGGCCGTCGGCCCGCTCGCGGACGAAGGCGCGGCCGTGCACGCGGTGGATGCCGCCGTCCTTCTCCTCGACGCGCATCACGGAGACGGGCCTGTCGAGCTCGACCAGGGGGAGCCGGGCGCCCGGCTGCGGCTCCAGGATCACCATGCGGTCCTGGGAGCCGGTCGCGGCGATCGCGTCCACCGACGCCATGCCGGACCAGTCGCGCTCCTCGATGCCCAGCTCGCTCACGCCCGGCGCCGCGATCATGCAGTGCTCGACGGGCTCGACCTCGTGCGAGCGGTGGCGGCGCAGACCGGCGTTGCCGTCGGCGTCCACCGCGTACTGCACGCGCGTGCGCCACTGGGGCACCTGGCCCGCCGGAAGCTTGTCGCCCTCGGCCGGCATCACGGTGCCGTCCCAGCCGGCCTCCTCGGGCGTGAGGCCCGCCAGCCGCTGGAGCTGTTCGGCGATCACCTCGCCCTTGAGGCGGCGCTGCGCGCCCGGCTTGGCGTGCTGCCAGTCGCAGCCGCCGCAGCGGCCGGGGCCGGCGTACGGGCAGGGGGCCTCGACGCGGTCCTTGGACGCCTCCAGGATCCGTACGGCGTCCGCCCGCAGGTATCGCGCGCCCTCCTCGCCCTCGGTCACCCGGGCCACGACCCGCTCGCCGGGCAGCGTGTGCCGGACGAACAGCACCTGGCCGGATTCGGTACGGGCGATGCAGTGACCGCCGTGGGCGACGGGGCCGATCTCGACCTCGTACTCCTCGCCGACCAGGGATACCGCCTGCGACTTCTTCGGTTCTGCCTGCATGGCGGGGTGACTCCACAACGTCGAACGAGGAACGGCCGGACAACAGCCCACCAGTCTACGTGGCTGTCGTCCGGCCGTTCACCACGAGCCGGGACGCGGGACGAGCCGGGACGCGGGACGAGCCGGGACGCGGGACGAGCCGGGACGCGGGACGAGCCGGGACGCGGGACGCCGGGTGCGGAGCCCGGCGCCCGGGTCAGCTCTTCGCGTCCGGCCCCGAAGCGCCCGTCGAACCACCGGCCGTCGAACCACCGGCCGTCGAACCGCCGCCGGTCGCACCGCCGGTCTTCGCGCCGCCGGTGCCCGACGGCTCCTTCGGCCGCCCCTCCTGCAGGGGACCGCGCCGTACCGAACCCGGAGCGTTCCACTCCTGACGCTTGCGGGCCCGGTTCTTCGCCGCCTCGGAGGACTGCAGCTGGTACGGGACCGACGTGACCATCACGCCCGGCGTGAACAGCAGCCGGCCCTTCAGCCGCAGCGCGCTCTGGTTGTGCAGCAGATGCTCGTACCAGTGGCCGACCACGTACTCGGGGATGATCACCGACACCGCGTCGCGCGGCGACTCCCGGCGCAGGCTCTTGACGTACTCGATGACCGGCCGCGTGACCTCCCGGTACGGCGAGTCCAGAACCTTCAGCGGTACGTCGATCCCGCGCCGTTCCCACTCCTCGCGCAGTGCCTTCGTCTCGGCCGGGTCGACGTTGACGGTGAGCGCCTCCAGGGTGTCGGAGCGCATGAGTTTGGCGTAGGCGAGGGCGCGCAGGGTCGGGCGGTGGATCTTGGAGATCAGCAGCACCGAGTGCACGCGCGAGGGCCGGACGCTGTCGTCGCTGGGACCCTCAGGGGCGACGAGTTCCGCGGCGACGCCGTCGTAGTGGCGGCGGATCGCGGTCATCGTCGCGTAGAAGATCACCATGCCGAGCAGGGCGACCCAGGCGCCGTGTGTGAACTTGGTGACCAGGACGACGACCAGGACCAGGCCGGTGAAGAAGGCGCCGAAGGTGTTGATCGCGCGGGAGCGCACCATGTGGCGGCGCTTGGCCGGGTCGGTCTCGGTGGCCAGGTGCCGGTTCCAGTGCCGGACCATGCCGGTCTGGCTGAGCGTGAAGGACACGAACACGCCGACGATGTACAGCTGGATCAGCCGGGTGGAGTCGGCGCCGTAGATGACGACCAGCAGGGTGGCCGCGCCGGCGAGCAGCACGATGCCGTTCGAGAACGCCAGCCGGTCGCCGCGGGTGTGCAGCTGGCGGGGCAGGTAGCGGTCCTGCGCGAGGATCGAGCCGAGCACGGGGAAGCCGTTGTACGCCGTGTTGGCGGCGAGGAACAGCACCAGGGCCGTGGCCGCGGCGAGCACGATGAAGAAGAAGCTGCCCTTGCCGAAGACGGCCTCGGCGACCTGGGTGATCACCGGGTTCTGGACGTATCCGGAGCCGACGCCGACGCCGTTCTTGAGCAGGTCGGCGGCCGGGTTCTCGGCCATCCGGACCTTGGTCACCAGGGCCAGGACGATGATCCCGCAGAACATGGTGACGGCCAGCAGGCCCATCGCCGCCAGCGTGGTCGCCGCGTTCTTGGACTTGGGCTTACGAAAGGCCGGGACGCCGTTGGAGATCGCCTCGACGCCGGTGAGCGCTGCACAGCCGGAGGAGAAGGCGCGCAGCAGCAGGAAGACGAGCGCGAAGCCCGCCAGGCCCTGGTGTTCGGCCCTGATCGTGTAGTCGGCCGTCGGCGCCCGCATCGTGTCGTCGAGGACCAGCCCGCGGAAGGCGCCCCACGCGATCATGATGAAGACGCCCGCGACGAACACATACGTCGGGATCGCGAAGAGCTTGCCGGACTCCTTGACGCCGCGCAGGTTCATCAGCGTCAGGAGGACGATCACGGCGACCGCGCAGGCCACCTTGTGCTCGACGACGAACGGGATCGCGGAGCCGAGGTTCTCGATGCCGGAGGAGATGGAGACGGCGACGGTCAGGACGTAGTCGACGAGCAGCGCGCTCGCGACGGTCAGGCCGGCCCGGGGGCCGAGGTTGGTGGTGGCCACCTCGTAGTCGCCACCGCCACTGGGGTAGGCGTGGACGTTCTGCCGGTAGGAGGCGACCACCGTGAACATCAGCACCACGACCGCGAGGGCGATCCACGGGCTGAAGTGGTAGGCCGACACGCCCGCGATGGACAGGACCAGCAGCACCTCCCCGGGCGCGTAGGCCACGGAGGAGAGCGGGTCGGAAGCGAAGACGGGTAGGGCGATGCGCTTCGACAGGAGCGTTTCCCCCAGCCGATCACTGCGCAGTGCGCGCCCGATCAGAATTCGTTTGGGCACGTCGGTCAGTTTGGACACAACAGAGAATCGTAAGCCTTCGAACACGGGACCGCCCACCCTCCCCCGGGCCGGCCGGGTGATGGGCCGCCTCGTCTGCCTCCCGGGTGAATTCGGCCGGGCCCGCGCAGCGGATTCCGCGGCCATGCCGGTCGTCATGTCTATATGACAATCCCCCGCCCGCTGCCGTCCTTCGGAGGGTCCATGCATACGACCGCGGAGCTCATCGGCGCCATCGGCAGCCTCGTCGGCCTCGGAATCCTTACCTTCCTCAGCCTCTGGAGCATCAGTCGCCGCTGATCGCTCGACCGTGCGCGGAGTGTGCACAGGGGTCCCCGCCAGGACCGCGCGTGTGTAGCTTGGGCGACGGTCTGAGACCCTGGTCAAGGCCGAGCTCCATGCCCGGACCAGAAACTTATTGACTTCTTGAACTTCTTGACCTCGGAAGGACGGTCGTGCACATCGTCATCATGGGCTGCGGCAGAGTGGGTTCCGCTCTCGCCCAGACCCTGGAGCAACAGGGGCACACGGTCGCAGTGATCGACCAGGACCCCACCGCCTTCCGACGACTGGGCTCCGGTTTCGGCGGCCGTCGTGTCACCGGGGTCGGCTTCGACCAGGACACCCTGCGCGAGGCGGGCATCGAGGAGGCCGGCGCGTTCGCCGCGGTCTCCAGCGGTGACAACTCCAACATCATCGCCGCCCGCGTCGCCCGCGAGATGTTCGGCATCGAGAACGTCGCCGCCCGAATCTACGACCCGCGGCGCGCCGAGGTCTACCAGCGCCTGGGCATCCCGACCGTCGCCACCGTCCGCTGGACGGCCGACCAGATGCTGCGCCGGCTGCTCCCCTCGGGGGCCGAGCCGCTGTGGCGGGACCCGACCGGCGGCGTCCAGCTCGCCGAGGTGCACGCCGCCCCGTCCTGGGTCGGACACAAGATCAGCACGCTGCAGGAGGAGACGGGCGTCCGCGTGGCGTTCCTGACCCGCCTCGGCGAGGCGATCCTGCCCACCTCGCAGACGGTGTTGCAGGAGGGTGACCTGGTGCATGTGATGCTGCGCACCGACGAGGTCGAGAAGGTCGAGGCGTCGTTCGCCGAAGGCCCGAAGGAAGGCGGTCACTGATGAGGGTCGCCATTGCCGGAGCCGGGGCCGTCGGCCGCTCGATCGCGGGCGAGCTGCTGGAGAACGGCCACGAGGTCCTGCTCGTCGACAAGGCGCCGACCGCCATCTCGGTCGAGCGCGTCCCCCAGGCGGAGTGGCTGCTGGCCGACGCCTGCGAGATCACGTCACTGGACGAGGCGGCGTTGCAGCGCTGCAACGTCGTCATCGCCGCGACCGGCGACGACAAGGTCAACCTGGTCGTCTCGCTGCTGGCGAAGACGGAGTACGGCGTCCCGCGCGTCGTGGCCCGCGTCAACAACCCCAAGAACGAGTGGCTCTTCAACGAGTCCTGGGGTGTCGACGTCGCCGTCTCCACGCCGCGTCTGATGTCCGCCCTGGTCGAGGAGGCGGTGAGCGTCGGTGACCTGGTCCGGCTGCTCCGCTTCAGCCACGGCGACGCCAACCTCGTCGAACTGACCCTCCCCGAGGAGTCGGCCCTGGCCGGCACCCAGGTCGGCGACGTGGAATGGCCCGAGGACACCTCGCTGGTCACCATCATCCGGGGCACCCGGGTCCTGACCCCGTCCCGCGAGGACTCCCTGGAACCCGGTGACGAACTCCTCTTCGTCGCCGCCCAGGCGAGAGAGGAACAGCTGGAGGACCTGCTGTCGGTCCGCAAGGACGACACCGGCAGCTGACGTCCGGCTGAGACGACGGCAAAGGGCGCCCGGAAATCTCCGGGCGCCCTTTGCTACCAGCCCGTCCGGCGCTTGAGGACGAGGCCCGTTCAGGGCCGAAGCGGGCGTCTGGGGGGCGGCAGCCCCCAGGGACGGTCACCGAAACGCCGGCACTACCCCTCCCGACGGTGCCGCCCACCAACCTCCGAGGCCCCGGCGGCAGCCTCCGCCTCCGCGGCAGCGGCCTTCTCCTCCGCCTCCATCTCCGCGAACACGTCGATCGGCGCGGGCGCCTTCGCGAGGAAGACCCACGTCAGCCACACGGCCAGCAGGAACGGCGGAATCTTCAGCGCCACCAGCACCCACCCCAGCTGCGCGGTGTTCGCCCACCAGTACAGCGGGAAGAGGATCGCGCACTTGGCGAGCAGGATCAGCCCCCAGGCCCAACTGGCCTTGGCGTACGCCGTCTTGCGGCCGGGGTTGCGGGTGCGCCAGGAGAGGTTCTCCTTGAAGACCGGCCCGAGGATCAGCCCGATCAGCGGCACCCCGCACAGTGTCGTGACGATGTACGCCAGCGCCAGACCCAGCGTGTAGAGCATGCCCGGCAGATAGAAGTCCTTGGCGTTGCCGGTCATCATCGCGAAGACGACGCCGAACGCCACGCCGAAGACTCCGCTGAACGCGTGCTTGACGGTGTCCTTCATCGCCAGGCGGACCACGACCAGGACCAGCGACACCGCGAGCGCGGCGATCGCGGACATGTGCAGGTCCTTGTTGATCGTGAAGATCGTGACGAAGAGCAGGCCGGGCACCACCGTCTCGACCATGCCCCGCACGCCGCCGAACGCCTCGAACAGCGCGGCCTCGGTCACCGCCCGGGCGTCGGCCGCGGCGGTGTCTTCCGCAGTCGTGTCTTCGGTCGGCTTGTCGAGCGACGTCACCGGCTACTCCCTACCCAGGGGTCTCAGTTCGTACTTGGGGTTGAACAGCACCCGGCGGCCCCGGCTCATGGAGACCCGGCCCGATGCGATGAGCCTGCGCCCCGGTTCTATCCCCACGATGGAACGCCTGCCCAGCCACACCACGTCCAACGCGGCGCTGCCGTCGAACAGCTCGGCCTCCAGGGCCGGGACTCCGGCGCGCGGCCGCAGGGTGACCGTGCGCAAGGTACCAGTAACGGTGACTATCTGGCGGTCCTGACAGTCTCCGATGCGTGTACAACCGGCCGTCTCGGCGTCCTCGCGCAGCTCCTCGGACTCCAGGTCCTCCTGCGACGAGGAGAGCCGGTCGAGCATGCGCCGGAACCGGCCCACCGGCTTTTCGGAACGAGGAACAGCACTCATATCTGAAGCGTACCGGGGTGCACCGACAGAGCCGTAGCCGCCGCCACACCGGCCGTCCCGGCTGCTCCGCCCTCCCCGCTAGCGCTCGAACCGGTACCCCATCCCGGGTTCCGTGACGAAGTGCTTGGGATGCGAGGGGTCCGCCTCGAGCTTGCGTCTCAGTTGCGCCATGTACACCCGCAGATAGTTCGTCTCCGTCCCGTACGACGGCCCCCACACCTCCTGCAGCAGCTGTTTCTGGCTGACGAGACGGCCCGAATTGCGTACCAGCACCTCCAGCAGATGCCACTCCGTGGGCGTCAGCCGCACGTCCTTCCCGGCCCGGTTGACCTTCTTCGCGGCCAGATCGACGGTGAACTCGTCGGTCTCCACCAGCACCTCGTCCTCGCCGCCGGCGGGTTCGGCCCGGCGGACGGCGGCCCGCAGCCGGGCCAGCAGCTCGTCCATGCCGAAGGGCTTCGTGACGTAGTCGTCGGCGCCGGCGTCGAGCGCCTCCACCTTCTCGTCCGAGGAGTGCCGGGCGGACAGCACCAGGATCGGCACCCTGGTCCAGCCCCGCAGGCCCTTGATCACCTCGACGCCGTCCATGTCGGGCAGCCCCAGGTCGAGGACGATCACGTCCGGGTGGCGGGCGGCGGCGAGCCGCAGAGCGGTGGCACCGTCGTGGGCGGCGTCGACCTCGTACTTGCGGGCCTTGAGGTTGATCACGAGGGCGCGCACGATCTGCGGCTCGTCGTCGATCACGAGCACCCTCGTCGGAGCCTGGGGTGTCCCCCCTGCCGGGCTCAGCATGAGGCCTGCCTTTCGGGTCGTGCGGGTCGTGCGGGCTGCGGCTCGGGGCGGGGTCCGGCCGCGCGGACGGTGAGGACCATGGTGAGGCCGCCGCCGGGGGTGTCCTCGGCGTTGAGGGTGCCGCCCATGGCCTCGGCGAAGCCGCGCGCGACCGCCAGGCCGAGGCCCACGCCGACTCCGCGCGGGGCGTCACCGTACCGCTGGAAGGGCGCGAATATCCGCTCCTTGGCCTCGTCGGGGACGCCCGGCCCACGGTCCACGACCCGTACCTCGACCCGGTCGGACATCGCGCTCGCCGAGACCAGCACGGGCTCGCCGGCCGGACTGTACTTGACCGCGTTCTCCACGAGGTTGGCGACCGACCGCTCCAGCAGCCCGGCGTCCACGGCGACCATGGGCAGCGTCTCCGGGATGTCCAGCTCCACGCTCTCCTGAGGATCCGGGACCCCGCCGAGCGCCATCGGCACCACCTCGTCGAGGTCGATCTCCCGGATGATCGGCGTGACCGTACCGGTCTGGAGGCGGGACATGTCCAGCAGGTTGCCCACCAGGTGGTCGAGGCGGTCGGCGCCCTCCTCGATGCCCTCCAGCAGCTCCGCCCGGTCCTCCTCGGACCAGGCCACGTCGTCGGACCTCAGGCTCGACACCGCGGCCTTGATCCCGGCCAGCGGCGTGCGCAGGTCGTGGCTGACGGCGGCCAGCAGGGCCGTGCGGATGCGGTTGCCCTCGGCCAGCGCGCGAGCCTGGTCGGCCTCCTCCTGAAGGCGCCGCCGGTCCAGCACCACGACCGCCTGCGCGGCGAACGCTGCCAGCACCCGCCGGTCCTCCGCGGGCAGCACCCGCCCGGTGAGGGCCAGCGCCAGGTGGTCGCCGACCGGCACGTCCACGTCGGCGTCCTCGGGCCGCGCGACCGGGCGCCCGAATCCGACATGGCCCGCACGGGTCCACGGCGCTATGCCGTCCGCCCGCTCCAGCAGCGCCGCCGACTCCATCCCGAAGGTCTCCCGCACCCGTTCCAGCAGCGCCTCAAGGCTGGTCTCGCCCCGCAGCACGTTGCCCGCCAGGTAGGACAGGATCTCCGACTCGGCCCGCAGTCGGGCCGCCTGGTGCGTACGCCGGGCGGCCAGGTCCACCACCGACGCCACCGACACCCCCACCCCGACGAATATCACGATGGCGACGATGTTCTTCGGGTCGGCGATCGTCCATCTGTGCAGGGGCGGTGTGTAGAAGTAGTTCAGCAGGAGCGAGCCCACGGCCGCCGAGGCCAGCGCGGGCAGCAGCCCGCCGAGCAGCGCCGCCGCCACCGTCACCGCCAGGAACAGCAGCATGTCGTTGGCGAGGCCGAGGTGGACGGTGTTCAGCAACAGCGCCAGCAGCGCCGGACCCGCCACCCCGACCAGCCAGCCCCAGATGATCCGGGACCGCCCGAGCCGGGCGCCCCGGGCCACCGGCAGCCCGCGTCCCTTGGCGACCTCGTCGTGGGTGACGATGTGCACGTCGAGGTCGGACCCCGACTCGCGGGCGACCGTCGCGCCGACCCCGGGTCCGAAGACGTACTGCCACGCCTTGCGGCGCGAGGAGCCGAGCACGATCTGCGTGGCGTTGACCCCGCGGGCGAAGTCGAGCAGCGCGGCCGGTATGTCGTCACCGACCACGTGGTGGAAGGTGCCGCCCAGGTCCTCCACGAGGGTGCGCTGGACCGCCAGCTCCTTGGGCGAGGCCGACGTCAGACCGTCGCTGCGCGCGATGTACACGGCCAGCACCTCGCCGCCGGCGCCCTTCTCCGCCAGTCGCGCCGCCCGCCGGATCAGGGTGCGTCCCTCCGGGCCGCCGGTCAGCCCGACCACGATCCGCTCGCGCGAACCCCAGATCGCCGACACCTGGTGCTCGCTGCGGTACTGCTTCAGGTACGCGTCGACCCGGTCGGCCACCCAGAGCAGGGCCAGCTCCCGCAGCGCGGTGAGGTTTCCGGGCCGGAAGTAGTTGGACAGGGCGGCGTCGACCTTGTCCGGTGTGTAGATGTTGCCGTGCGCCATCCGCCGGCGCAGTGCCTGGGGTGACATGTCCACCAGCTCGACCTGGTCGGCACGCCGGACGAACTCGTCGGGCACGGTCTCCTGCTGCCGTACCCCCGTGATCGACTCCACGACGTCGCCGAGGGATTCCAGGTGCTGGATGTTCACCGTCGAGACCACGTCGACGCCGGCGGCGAGCAGTTCCTCCACGTCCTGCCAGCGCTTGGCGTTGCGCGAGCCCGGGATGTTGGTGTGGGCGAGTTCGTCCACCAGGGCGACCTGTGGGTGGCGGGCCAGAACCGCGTCCACGTCCATCTCGGTGAAGACGCCGCCGCGGTACTCCAGCTCGCGGCGCGTGACCTGCTCCAGTCCGTGCAGCATCACCTCGGTGCGCCGACGCCCGTGGTGCTCCACGAACGCCACCACGCAGTCCGTGCCGCGCTCCACCCGCCGGTGCGCCTCGGACAGCATCGCGTATGTCTTGCCCACGCCCGGTGCCGCACCGAGATAGATCCGAAGCTTGCCGCGTGCCATGGCCTCATTGTCTTCCAGTAACTGCTGCGTACGCAGCGTCGACCTTACGGCCAACAGTTCTGACATAAGGGACGAGCTGAACCGCGAGGGACGCCTTTGACGCAACCCTGACGCGGTGAAGACGAACACCGGCGCCCCTCAACCCTTCATCGGATGAGCCCCCCGAATCGGTTCACGCCGGGTTGTCCCCGTGGGTCGGCGTCTGCGTGTTCGCCATCGCGCTGCCGCGTCGGTTGTGCGGCACGCCGAAGGGCCGCACCCCTGGACGGGATGCGGCCCTTTCAGCCGTACGTTCTGTCGTGCCTCTAGCGGACCTCAGTGATCTCCGGTCCGCGCTGCAACTGGCCCATGCCGCCGGAGAAGCGGGAGCCCTCCTCCTGCTGCTGGATGCCTTCGGGCACCATCTGCGCGTCGTTCGGCAGTTTCAGGACGATCGGGTCGCGCGGCGCCATCGGGCCCTCGCCGCGGACCACGACCGTGTCCCGGAAGATCTGCTCGAGCAGCCCGGCCGCCTGCGGCTGCACCGCGCCCTGGCCCGAGATCACGCCACGCAGGAACCAGCGGGGGCCGTCCACGCCGACGAAGCGCACGACATGGAAGCCGCCTGTCCCGTCCGGCAGCTGCACCGGCACCTGAGCCCGCAGCTCCCAGCCCAGCGGGCCCTCGACCTCGTCGATGATGCCGCCCTGCTGGGTGATGCCGGAGCCGATCTCCTCGCGCACCTCGCCCCAGATGCCCTCGCGCTTGGGAGCGGCGAAGGCCTGGAGCTGGATGGCGCTGTCGCGCAGCACGACGGTCGCCGCGACGATCGCGTCACCGGCGACCTCGACCCGCAGCTCCATGCCGTCGACCCCCGGCACGAAGATCCCGCCGAGGTCCACACGGCCCTCGGCCGGGTCGCGCACCTCGGAGTCGTCCCAGGGCCCGTCGGGCCGCGGTTCGGGCTCGAGCCGCACACGCTCGCGCTCGCCCTCTACGTCGTCCGCCTCAGTGTCGACACTGTCGACGACCTGCTCGGCCTCGCCGGCCGCGTCCTCGGCGGCACCCTTCTTCTTGCGACGTCCGAACACGTCACTGTCCTTCCCGGTCGGATACGACCGAAGCGTATCGATTCCCACCCGTCGCGCCGCCTTCGGCGGCCTGACCGCTTGTACCGCCTGCGCCGCCCACAGCGGCATGCCCGCCGGTGGACCCGAAGCCCCCTGCGGCCCGTGCCGATTCGGGAAGCTCCGCGACCTCCTGGAAGCGGACCCTCTCGACCTGCTGGACGACCAGTTGGGCAATCCGGTCGAAGCGCTCGAACCGCACGCTCTCGCGCGGGTCGAGATTCACCACGATCACCTTGATCTCCCCACGGTACCCGGCATCAACCGTCCCCGGGGCATTCACGAGGGCGACACCGCACCGGGCGGCGAGCCCCGACCGCGGGTGCACGAACGCCGCGTACCCCTCGGGCAGGGCGATGGAAACCCCCGTGGGCAGCACGGCCCGCTCCCCCGGCGCCAGTTCACGGCTCTGGGTGGTGCGCAGATCGGCGCCCGCGTCCCCCGGATGCTCGTACGTCGGAAGCGGTACGTCGGGGTCGACGCGCCGGATCAGGACGTTCAGGGTCTCGCGGCTCACGGGTTCACCTCGAAGGCACGGGCGCGCCGGACCTGGTCCGGGTCGCTCATGGCGGCCCGGATCTCCTCCTGGCGGCCGTGGTTCACGAAGTGCTCGACCGCGACCTCCACGAAGAGCGCGTCGGCGCGGACGGCGACAGGCCCGTCGGGGCCGCCGATCCGGCCGGTGGCGGTCGAGTAGATCTTGCGCCCGGCCACGGCCCTCACCTCGGCCGCCAGGTGCAGCGTGACGCCCACGGGCACGGGCCGTACGAACTCGGTGTCCAGCCGTCCGGTCACGGCGATGGTCCGCAGCAGCCAGTTGAGCGAGCCGAGCGTCTCGTCGAGGGCCGAGGCCAGGATCCCGCCGTGGGCGAGGCCCGGCGCGCCCTGGTGGGCGGATCGCACGGTGAACTCGGCGGTGACGGTCACTCCCTCGCCGGCCCGCGCCTCCAGGTGCAGCCCGTGGGCCTGCTCGCCGCCGCATCCGAAACAGTGTTCGTAGTGGGCGCCGAGAAGCTCGCCGGGCACGGGAGCATCGGGGTGCCGGACGGGTTTCACGGCATCGGCCGGAGGCTCGAGAGCTGCGGAAGTACCACTCACAGCCGCAGACCTTACCCGCGCGTCCGTGGAATCCGGACACCGTGCCAAGCTTGGCTCCATGCAGCTCCCCACCACCCCCTACGACGAACGACTCACCGCCCCCCGCTCGTGGTGGTTCATCTCGTTCCTCGTGGGCGTCTCCTTCGCCCTGATCCTGCTCCCCTTCGGCACCCTGCCGTTGCTCGGCGGTCTGGTCGGCGGCACCGCCGTGGCGGCCGTCATGGCCAGTTCCTACGGATCCCTGCGCATCCGTGTGGTGGGCGACTCCCTGATCGCGGGTGAGGCGAAGATCCCGGTCACGGCCCTGGGCGAGGCGGAGATCCTGGACGCGGAGGAGGCGCGCGCCTGGCGCACGTTCAAGGCCGACACCCGGGCCTTCCTGCTGCTGCGCGCGTACATCCCCACGGCGCTGCGGGTGGAGGTCACCGACCCGGACGACCCCACGCCGTACCTGTACCTGTCGACGCGGGAGCCGGACCGCCTGGCCCAGGCTCTCAAGGCGGCGCGGGAGGCGGCGGCGTAGCCGACGACCTCGACAGACTCAGCGCCCGAGATCCCCAGGATTTTCGGACTTCTCGGGGTTCTCGGACTTCTGGGGGTTCTCAGGGTTCTTGGGGCTCTCGGATTTCTCGGGGTTTTCGAGTCCCTGGAGGCTCAGCGGATTCGCGGAGATCTCGCCCATGGCCAGTGGATCGGCGGGTTTCTCCAGCGGCGGCAGTTCCGGCAACGAGTCCCACGGCACCTGCATCCTGCGCAGGTCGGCCCGGACCTTCGCGGCCAGTTTCCTGGTGTCGCGCCGGTTCATGACCGCGCCGACGGCGGCGCCCACCATGAAGGGCATGAGGTTCGGCAGGTCCCGGACCATGCGCTTCATGATCTGCTGACGCAGCTCGCGCTTCATCCGGCCGCCCAACGCCGAGTCGATCGAGGACGGCTTGAGGACGTCGACCCCGCGTTCGCCCGACCACGAGCGCAGATACGCGGTACTGCGGTCCTTCAGGTTGCCCGCCGGCCGCACGCCGTAGACCTCATGGAGTTCGGCGATCAGCTTGAGCTCGATCGCGGCGACCCCGGTGATCTCCGCGGCCAGTTCGGTCGGCATCGCGGGCGGTACGGGGAGCATGGCCGCCGCCCCGATGCCCGCCCCGACGGTGGACGTGGCGTTCGCCGCGCCCGCCACGAGCTTGTCCGCGAGCTGCTCGGGCCCAAGGCCCGGGAACTGTCTGCGGAGCGTCCGGAGGTCCCGTACGGGGATCCTCGGGGCGATCTCGATGATCCGGTCGGCGAGGTGCGCCAGCCCCGCCCTGGCGCGGCTCCCGCCCTTGCGGACGCCTTCTCGGGCCAGCTCTGTGGCCTTCGCCCGGATGACCGCCGCCCTCCCCCACTCTCGACTGCGCTCGAGCGGGGGGACCCCCGTCCCGGAGGCGGGGGCGGCGCTCGGTGTCGGCGCCGGGAGGTCACTCCGGTCAGCCGCGGGTTCGAGCGAGGCCGATCCTGCAGGGACCGCTCCCTTGCCGGATGAGCCTCGCTCGTCGTCACGCACGCCGTGAGGGCCCCGGGAGGGCCCTTTGTCCGTTCCCCGCAGGGGGAAGCGGCGCTTCCGAGGAGGGGTCGAGCCAGTCACGGCCGACCCCGCCTCAGTCGCAGTCGCGGCAGATCGGCTGGCCGTTCTTCTCCCGGGCCAGCTGGCTGCGGTGGTGCACCAGGAAGCAGCTCATGCAGGTGAACTCGTCCTGCTGCTTCGGCAGCACCCGGACAGCCAGCTCCTCGTTCGAGAGGTCTGCGCCGGGCAGTTCAAGGCCCTCCGCGGCCTCGAACTCATCAACGTCCACTGCCGAGGCGGACTTGTCGTTCCTCCGTGCCTTGAGCTCTTCAAGGCTGTCGGAATCGACGTCGTCGTCGGTCTTGCGTGGGGTGTCGTAATCGGTAGCCATTTCGCCTCTCCCCCTCTGGGTGTCTGCGGTGTCTCCAGCGCACGTAACGCGTGAGAGGCCGGACTTGTGCCCGCCTCGAGGCGGAGATTTTGCCTCACATCAAGGTCTGTTACTCAATCGACACCCAACCGAACTCCTCACGAGTGATCGGCATGGATGGCGATCGGGACCGTACACGGTCCGATTGCCGCACTTCAAAGGCGTCTCACCGTGTACTTCCCGTGATCAGGACCCCCGAAAACCCGGATTTTCCGGGCCTTACGACAGCATTCATGATCACGGAGAGTAGATGGCCGGAAATTCGCCCTTGTGATCGATCACACACGGCCAGGCCGGGTCGAGACCCAGAAAATTCCGCGCAAAGCGAACATCCCCGCGTGTGTCGGCGACATGGTCTCAGACAGGCAAGGTAACTCGCATCACCAGCCCACCCCCCTCGCGCGGCTGGGCCGCGATATGACCGCCGTGCGCGCGGGCCACGGACCGCACGATGGACAGGCCGAGCCCGACGCCCTTGTCGCTGCCCGTC
Organism: Streptomyces sp. NPDC031474; assembly: GCF_055581185.1. Lineage (NCBI taxonomy): Bacteria > Bacillati > Actinomycetota > Actinomycetes > Kitasatosporales > Streptomycetaceae > Streptomyces > Streptomyces sp. NPDC031474. The sequence continues at coordinate 162,020 of NZ_JBVIJX010000013.1, read as the reverse complement.
CGCTCCGTACGCAGCCGACGGAAGGGCTCGAACAGGTTGTCGATCTCGTACGCCGGCACGACCGGCCCGGTGTTCGACACCACCAGGACCGCCTGGCCGTGCTGGATCTCGGTGAACACCTCGACCCAGCCGCCCTCGGGCACGTTGTACCGTACGGCGTTCTGTACGAGGTTCAGGGCGATCCGCTCCAGCAGGACTCCGTTGCCCTGGACGACCGCGGGTTTCTGCTCGCCCCGGATCACCACGCCCTTGGCCGCCGCCTCACCGTGGACCTGGTCGATGGCCTGCTCGGCGACCTCCGCAAGGTCCACCGGCTTGCGCTCGACGATCTGGTTGTCGCTGCGGGCGAGCAGCAGCAGGCCCTCGACGAGCTGCTCGCTGCGCTCGTTGGTGGCCAGCAGCGTCTTGCCGAGCTGTTGCAGCTCCACCGGGGCGCCCGGGTCGGAGAGGTGCACTTCGAGCAGGGTGCGGTTGATCGCCAGCGGTGTTCTCAGCTCGTGCGAGGCGTTGCCGACGAAGCGCTGCTGGGCCGTGAAGGCCCGCTGCAGGCGCTCCAGCATGTCGTCGAAGGTGTCGGCGAGCTCCTTCAGCTCGTCGTCCGGGCCGTCCAGCTCGATCCGGCGGGACAGGTCCGAGCCCGCCACCGCGCGCGCCGTGCGGGTGATCCGCCCCAGCGGGGAAAGAACGCGTCCGGCCATGGCGTAGCCGAAGGCGAAGGCGATGATCGCCAGGCCGAGAAGGGCGAGCAGGGAGCGGCTGAGGAGGTTGTCGAGGGCGTGCTGGCGCTGCTCGTTCACGCACTCGTTCATGGCGTGGTTGAGCTCGGTGGCGGTCGGCTGGACCGGGAAGTTGCAGGTGTCGCTGCCGACCTGGCCCGAGAGGATCTTGAAGGGCAGGTCGCTGCCCACGTTCAGCGCGTTCGCCGCGAGCAGATAGATGATCGACAGCAGCAGGATGCCGGCGATCAGGAACATGCCGCCGTACAGCAGCGTGAGGCGTATGCGGATGGTGGGGCGCAGCCAGGGCAGGGCGGCCTGCGGCCTCCTGGGGTCCCAGGTGGGCTTCGGGGGCGCCTGGGGCGGCGCGGGCGTCGATGCCACGGCGGATCAGATCCGGTAGCCGGAACCGGGGACGGTGACGATCACCGGAGGTTCGCCCAGTTTGCGGCGCAGCGTCATGACGGTCACCCGCACGACGTTGGTGAACGGATCGGTGTTCTCGTCCCAGGCCTTCTCGAGGAGCTGCTCCGCGGAGACCACCGCTCCCTCGCTGCGCATCAGGACCTCCAGGACGGCGAACTCCTTGGGCGCGAGCTGGACCTCCTTGCCGTCACGGAAGACCTCGCGGCGGTTGGGGTCGAGCTTGATGCCGGCGCGCTCCAGGACCGGCGGCAGCGGCACGCTGGTGCGCCGGCCGAGGGCACGCACGCGTGCGATCAGCTCGCTGAAGGCGAAGGGCTTGGGGAGGTAGTCGTCGGCGCCGATCTCCAGGCCCTCGACGCGGTCGCTGACGTCGCCGGACGCCGTGAGCATCAGCACGCGCGTGGGCATGCCGAGCTCGACGATCTTGCGGCAGACGTCGTCGCCGTGCACGAGGGGGAGGTCGCGGTCGAGGACGACCACGTCGTAGTCGTTGACGCCGATGCGCTCCAGGGCGGCCGCACCGTCGTACACGACGTCGACGGCCATGGCCTCCCGGCGCAGTCCGGTGGCCACCGCATCGGCGAGCAGCTGCTCGTCCTCGACGACGAGTACGCGCACGTCGCTTGTCCTTCCTCTGTCCACCCGCGTAGCGCTCCGTGAGCGCACGCGGGCGGGGGCCTTGGTGAGTGTGTGCTTCCATCCTGCCCTTTTCGGCCATAAGTCGGCGGTAAGGCGGGTGCGTGACAGATGAAGGAGCGGTGTGAAGCCCGGGAATGCGAGATTTTCTCGTCGGGTTGAGGTTTCCGTGGAGGGGAGCGGGGGGAGGACGGCTTTACACCCCGCGATCACGCTCTGCATGTGCCGCAGCACCATGTGGTACACCGCGTTCCGCTTCCCGCAGAGTGGGCGTGGGTGTCCGGCACCGTCGCCGCCCAGCAGGGCAGCGCTGGGCACCTGCTTGCAGACGTGATCGCCCCTTCCCAACCGGCACACCCCCGTGCCACCGACCCACGACCCAGGACGAGGGGGCGCAGCATGGACGCATTCACCACAGGACTTCTGCAGCGCATAAGGGCGACCGAGTCCGACCTGACGAGGGCTCGCGACGAGGGCGACGACTTCCTTGCCGAGGTGGAGCAGGCCGAACTCGACGACCTGCGTCGCCTCGCCGCCGAACACGGTGTGGAGGTCGGCGCGACGAGCGTCTGAGCAGTTCTGCGCAGTTCCCGAGCACGACGAAGGGGCCCCGGCGAATCCAGCGCCGGGGCCCCTTCGCGTGTCCGCGTCACGCGGCTCAGTCGTGCCAGGCGCCGAAGTCCTCCAGAAGCCGCTGGAGGGGCTCGAAGACGCCGGGCGTGGCCGCGACCGCCAGATCACGTGCCGGGCGCTCTCCGGGCCGTCCACCGGTCAGCGCGCCCGCTTCCCGGGCGATCAGGTCGCCTGCGGCGAGGTCCCAGGGGTGCAGCCCGCGCTCGTAGTAGCCGTCGAGGCGGCCGACGGCCACGTCGCACAGGTCGACCGCGGCCGAGCCGCCGCGCCGGATGTCCCGCAGCAGCGGGATGAGCCGCTGCGCGACGTCGGCCTGGTGGGCGCGGACCTCGGTGACGTAGTTGAAGCCGGTGGAGACCAGGGCCTGGTCCAGCGGCGCCGTCGGACGGCAGGACAGCACGCGCTCGCCCTCCCAGGCGCCCTTCCCGCGGGCCCCTGCGCCGCGCACGGCGTGGTACGTCTCGCCGCGCATCGGGATCTCGACGACTCCCACGACCGTCTCGCCGCCTTGCTCGGCGGCGATGGAGACGGCCCAGGTGGGCAGCCCGTAGAGGTAGTTGACCGTGCCGTCCAGCGGGTCGATCACCCAGCGGATGCCACTGCTGCCCTCGCTGGAGGCGCCCTCCTCGCCGAGGAAGCCGTCGTCGGGGCGGTGCTCGGAGATGAAGCCGGTGATGAGCTTCTCGGCGGCGATGTCCATCTCGGTGACCACGTCGATCGGGCTCGACTTGGTGGCGGCGACCGCGAGGTCGGCCGGGCGGCCGTCCCGCAGCAGCTCACCGGCCCGGCGGGCGGCGTCCTGGGCGAGCTCCAGCAGTTCGGTGTGCAGGGGGTCGGTCACGCCGCTCCTCACGCGTAGGGGCTGTCGGCGCCCGCGGCGGCGGGCTTGGGGGCGCGGGCGGGGCAGCAGCCGACCGGGCACACGTTGTGGCTCGCGCCGAGCGCCCCCAGGGCGCACGGGGTGATCTCCCGGCCGTTCTCCTGTCCGGCGCGCTCCAGGACGAGCTCGCGGATCGCGGCAGCGAAGCGCGGGTCGGCGCCCACGGTGGCCGAGCGGCGTACCGGCAGGCCGAGGTCCTGCGCCTTGGCCTTCGCCTCGGTGTCGAGGTCGTAGAGGACCTCCATGTGGTCGGAGACGAAGCCGATGGGGGCCATCACGACCGCGGGGGCGCCGGCCGCGTGCCGCTCCTCCAGGTGGTCGCAGATGTCGGGCTCCAGCCACGGGATGTGCGGGGCGCCGGAGCGCGACTGGTAGACGAGCTGCCAGGGGTGGTCCACACCGGTGCGCTCGCGGACGGCGTCGGCGATCAGCTGTGCGACGTCCAGGTGCTGCGCCACGTACGCGCCACCGTCGCCGTGGTCCTCGACCGGGCCGGAGGTGTCGGCCGAGGCCGTCGGGATCGAGTGGGTGGTGAAGGCGAGGTGGGCGCCCGCACGGACGTCGTCGGGCAGGTCGGCGAGGGACGCCACGACGCCGTCGATCATGGGCTCCAGGAAGCCCGGGTGGTTGAAGTAGTGCCGCAGCTTGTCGACCCTCGGCGGCTGGAGGCCCTCGGCCTCCAGCGCGGCCAGCGAGTCGGCGAGGTTCTCACGGTACTGGCGGCAGCCCGAGTAGGAGGCGTAGGCGCTGGTGGCGAGGACGAGGATGCGGCGGCGGCCGTCGGCGGCCATCTCGCGCAGGGTGTCCGTGAGGTATGGGGACCAGTTGCGGTTGCCCCAGTAGATCGGCAGGTCCAGGCCGTGGTCGGCGAAGTCCTTGCGCAGGGCGTCCAGCAGGGCGCGGTTCTGGTCGTTGATGGGGCTGACCCCGCCGAACAGGAAGTAGTGCTGACCGACTTCCTTGAGGCGTTCCTTGGGGATGCCTCGCCCGCGCGTCACGTTCTCCAGGAACGGAATCACGTCCTGAGGGCCCTCCGGGCCGCCGAAGGAGAGCAGGAGCAGGGCGTCGTAGGGGGTTGCATCGAGCGCGTCTCGCATGGGTCGATCCTGCCACCCGCCTCTGACAGCCGGGAAACGGCGGGGTGACGGACGGGGACGTGCCACCCGTGCGGCCCGGGAGCGCCGCCCATACGTTAGGGTTACCTAACTCGTAAGCTGTACGAGCTGTATTCACGCCTTACCGCGCGTGACCGGACCACCGGAGACCGCCGTGCCCAGCCCGTATCGCGCCCTGTTCGCCGCCCCCGGCTCCAAGGCCTTCTCCGCCGCGGGGTTCCTCGGCAGGATGCCGCTGTCGATGATGGGCATCGGCGTGGTCACGATGATCTCCCAGCTCACCGGGCGTTATGGGCTCGCTGGCGCGCTGTCGGCGACCATCGCGCTGGCGGCCGCGGTCTTCGGGCCGCAGATCTCGCGGCTGGTGGACCTGCACGGGCAGCGCCGGGTGCTGCGTCCGGCGACGGTGGTCGCGCTCGCCGCGTCGGCCGGGCTGCTGCTGGCCGCGCACTTCGAGTGGCCGGACTGGGTGTTGTTCGTGTGCGCCGCGGGCATCGGGTCCGTGCCGAGCCTGGGCGCGATGATCCGGGCCCGCTGGGCGGCCCTGTACCGGGACACCCCCCAACTGCACACGGCGTACTCGTTCGAGTCCGTGGTGGACGAGGTGTGCTTCATCTTCGGGCCGATCATCTCCATCGGCCTGTCCACCGTCTGGTTCCCGGAGGCGGGACCACTGCTGGCGGCCTGCTTCCTCGCCGTCGGGGTCTTCTGGCTGACCGCCCAGCGGGCCACCGAGCCGAAGCCGCACCCGCGCGGGCAGCGCGGCGGCGGATCGGCACTGCGCTCGCCCGGACTGCAGGTCCTGGTGGCCACCTTCGTGGCGACCGGAGCGATCTTCGGGGCGGTCGACGTGGTCACGGTCGCCTTCGCCGACGAGCAGGGCCACAAGGGCGCCGCCAGCCTCGTCCTCGCGATCTACGCGACCGGTTCGTGCGCGGCCGGGCTCGTGTTCGGCCTGCTGCGCCTCAAGGGGGCGCCGGAGCGGCGCTGGCTGCTGGGCGTGTTCATGATGGCCGTGAGTATGATCCCCCTCCTACTGGTCGGAAACTTGCCGTTTCTGGCCGTGGCGCTGTTCTTTGCGGGCCTGGCCATCGCTCCCACGATGATCACCACGATGTCCCTCATCGAAGAGCACGTACCACGCGCACATCTGACCGAGGGCATGACCTGGATCAGCACCGGGCTCGCGGTCGGGGTCGCGCTCGGCTCCTCTCTCGCCGGCTGGGTCATCGACGCGGCCGGGGCGCGGGCCGGGTACGGGGTTCCGGCGGTGTCCGGAGCCGTCGCGGTCGCGGTCGGTTTCCTGGGGTACCGCCGGCTGAGCAGACCGGCGCCGGGTCGGGGAGGCACCGTTGAGCAGCACAGCGAGCGGGAAGAACGGCACGTGGCGTAACTGGGGCAGCAATGTCGCCGCACGCCCCGCGCGTGAGGTCACACCCGCGTCCGTCGACGAGTTGGCGGCGGCCGTGCGCCGGGCCGCCGAGGACGGGCTGAAGGTGAAGGCGGTCGGCACCGGCCACTCCTTCACGTCGATCGCCGCCACGGACGGTGTGCTGATCCGCCCTCAGCTCCTGACCGGCATCCGCAAGATCGATCGCGACGACATGACCGTCACGGTCGAGGCCGGCACACCGCTCAAGAGACTCAACCTGGCCCTCGCGCGCGAGGGGCTGTCGCTCACGAACATGGGCGACATCATGGAACAGACCGTCTCGGGGGCCATCAGCACCGGCACGCACGGCACCGGCCGCGAGTCCGCCTCGATCGCCGCCCAGATCAAGGGGCTCGAACTCGTCACCGCGGACGGCTCGGTGCTCACCTGCTCCGAGAAGGGGACCGACGAGGAGCGCGCGCTCTTCGCCGCCGCCCGGATCGGCCTGGGCGCCCTCGGCATCGTCACCGCGATCACTTTCGCCGTGGAGCCGATCTTCCTGCTCACCGCGCGCGAGGAGCCGATGCCCCTCGACAGGGTCCTCGCCGAGTTCGACGAACTGTGGGCCGAGAACGAGCACTTCGAGTTCTACTGGTTCCCGCACACCGGCAGCACCAACACCAAGCGCAACAACCGCAGCGCCGGCCCGCGCAAGCCGGTGAGCCCGGTCGCGGGCTGGATCGAGGACGAGTTCCTCTCCAACGGCGTCTTCCAGGCGGCCCAGTGGGTGGGCCGGGCGGCGCCCGCCACGATCCCGACGATCGCCCAGGTCTCCAGCAGGGCCCTGTCCGCGCGCACCTACACGGACATCCCCTACAAGGTCTTCACGTCCCCGCGCCGGGTGCGGTTCGTGGAGATGGAGTACGCCGTCCCGCGCGCGGCCGTGACCGAGACGCTGCGCGAGCTGAAGACCATGATCGAGCGCTCCGACCTCAGGATCAGCTTCCCGGTGGAGGTGCGCACCGCGCCCGCCGACGACATCACCCTGTCCACCGCCTCCGGCCGCGACAGCGCGTACATCGCCGTCCACATGGTCAAGGGCACGCCGTACCAGAGGTACTTCACCGCCGCCGAGCCCATCTTCACCGCCCACGAGGGCCGGCCGCACTGGGGCAAGGTGCACACGCGGGACGCCGAGTACTTCGCCGGTGTGTATCCGCGCTTCGCCGAGTTCACGGCCTTGCGGGACCGGCTGGATCCCGACCGTCGGTTCCAGAACGACTACTTGCGGAGGGTTCTGGGGCCGTAGCGGGCTCCGTCGGAGCCGGCGGGGGCACGAGAGCGAAACAGTCGCCTCCGTTTCGGGAGATTGCGTGAAATGTGCCGCGCCCAAGATCGCGAAAAGGCCGCCACGGAGGGTCAAGTCCCACTTCTCGCGAGAAGTTGGCTGGCGTGCCAATCCACGCACGTGGCCCAAATGGAGTACTGTTGCGAGCCCTGGGCCCGGTCTCCCGCCAGGATGTCCGGGGCCTCGCTGGACCGCCTGGAGGGGGCTAGTTGCACAGGGTGACGGCGTTGGTCACTCAGCGTGGCGAATGGGTAACCGTGCCATAACGGCGGCGCAGGGCCTGTGCCCGACACGCCGGGCAACTCGGCAAGGTTGTGGCAGGCTGCACCCGGGCAGGCCACACTCGACTAGCGGAAGCAGCGACGCACGTGACGTCGGCAGGCACCACCCGGGAGGTCCCCATGCCCGAACTGCGTGTCGTGGCCGTCTCGAATGACGGCACACGGCTGGTGCTGAAGGCTGCGGACAGCACGGAGTACACGCTTCCGATCGACGAGCGTCTGCGCGCCGCCGTACGCGGCGACCGTCCCCGCCTCGGCCAGATCGAGATCGAGGTGGAGAGCCATCTCCGCCCCCGCGACATCCAGGCGCGTATACGTGCCGGTGCGACCGCGGAAGAAGTCGCGCAGATGGCCGGCATCCCTGTCGACCGTGTGCGCCGCTTCGAAGGCCCCGTGCTGGCCGAGCGTGCCTTCATGGCCGAGCGGGCCCGGAAGACTCCGGTCCGTCGGCCCGGTGAGAACGCCGGGCCCCAGCTCGGCGAGGCGGTCCAGGAACGGCTGTTGCTGCGCGGCGCCGAGAAGGACACCGTCCAGTGGGACTCCTGGCGCCGCGACGACGGCACCTGGGAGGTCCTGCTGGTCTACCGGGTCGCGGGCGAACCGCACTCGGCGAGCTGGACGTACGACCCGCCCCGGCGGCTCGTCCAGGCCGTCGACGACGAGGCGCGTTCGCTGATCGGCGAGTCCGACGACCTGGCCGCTCCGGAGCCCAGCTTTCCGTTCGTCCCGCGTATCGCCCGGCTGCCGCGCGACCGGCCGCTGGACCGCGCCCTCGACCGGCCGAGCCTGCCGGCCCAGCCGTCGGAGCCGGCCGAGGAGACCACCGGCGAGCGCGAACGGGACTCGCTGACCAGCCTGTTGGAGGCGGTGCCGAGCTTCCGTGGCGACATGGTCGTCCCGGAGCGCCCGGCGGAACCCGCCACGGAGGAGCCCGACGAGCAGGAGCCCGTCGCCGAGGAACCCCCGGCGCCGGCCGCCTCCGCCGGTTCCGCCTACGCGGACGTCCTCATGCCGCGTTCCGTGGGCAGCCACCGCGACCGTCTCGTCGGCGCCACCGACCGGCAGGCCGAGGCGGACGGCGTCCGTCCGGGCCGCCGGGCCGCCGTGCCGAGCTGGGACGAGATCGTGTTCGGGACGCGGCGCAAGAAGCAGGAGTAAGCGGCCCCCGGGCAACTCGCCCGGGGCGTCCGTCTCTTCGCCGATGCCGGTTCGCACAGAGGTACATACGTGGGGGAGGGCCGCTCCTGTTCGGAGCAACCCTCCCCCGGCGTGTGCCCGCGGCCGGTCACTGGGGGTCGGGGCCCACCGCGACCGGCCGGGCCGGGTCCGCGGACCACTCCGACCACGACCCGACGTACAGAGCCGCCGGAATCCCGGCGACCGCCAGCGCCAGCACCTCGTGCGCCCCCGAGACGCCCGAGCCGCAGTACACGCCCACCTCGGCGCCGTCCTGCGCTCCCAGCGCCTTGAACCGGGCCTTCAGCTCCTCGGCGCTCAGGAAACGGCCGTCCGGGGCCACGTTGTCGTTCGTGGGCGCGGACACGGCGCCCGGGATGTGTCCGCCGACCCGGTCGATCGGCTCGACCTCACCGCGGTACCGCTCCCCCGCGCGGGCGTCGAACAGCACTCCGGAGCGGGCGAGCGCCGCGGCCCCGTCCGCGTCGAGCAGGCCGTCGGCGCCCGGCTCGGGCTCGAAGTCGCCCTGCACGCGCGCGGGGACGTCGACGGAGAGGTCCCCCTGCCACGACGGCAACCCGCCGTCCAGGACCCGCACGTCCGGGTGCCCCGTCCAGCGCAGCAGCCACCACGCGCGTGCCGCCGCCCAGCCCTGCCCGCCGTCGTACACGACCACCGGTCGGCCGGCGAAGACACCCGCACGGCGCATCGCTGCGCCGAACTCCGCGAGGTCGGGCAGCGGATGACGGCCGCGACCGCCCGGCGCTCCCGTGAGCTCCCGGTCCAGGTCGACGTAGACCGCGCCGGGCACATGCCCGGCCTCGTACGCGGCCCGGCCGTCGAAGGACGGCTCACCGGCCGCCTTCGCCACGCTGAGCTGCCAGCGGACGTCGAGGACGACGGGCGGATTCTCCCCCGCCAGGTCGCCGGCCAGTTCCGATGCGGTGATGATGGCGTTCATGGCCACCATCCTCGCGCACGGAGTGGCCCCGTCGCTCATGTCCGGCTACTCTGCTCGGCCGGGCAGGCTCGATCACGAGGCGTGCGGGATCGAGCACATGCCGTACAGGCGATCGACATACGGCGACAACCGCCCGTAAACCGATGAGAAACCCCCCATCAGGCATTCTCCGAGGGCGGAAGCGACGCGGCCCCCACGAGGGGCCGAGGAGAGAGTGACGATGACCGAGGCAGGTGGGTCGGCCGGCCCGACCGGTGCAGCACACACTCGGTATGCGCCCGGCACACCCTGCTGGGTGAGTCTGATGGCGCACGGGTTGACCACGACGCAGGAGTTCTACGGTGAGCTGTTCGGTTGGGAATTCCAACCCGGTCCGCCGCAGCTCGGTCCCTACGCGCGGGCGCTGCTCGACGGCCGTGAGGTGGCCGGCATCGGCCAACTGCCCCCGGACCGCCATCTCCCCGTGGCCTGGACGCCGTATCTCGCCTCGGACGACGTGGACACGACCGCCGAAACGGTCCGGCTGTGCGGCGGCACGATCGGGGTGGGCCCCCTGGACGCTGCCGACGACGGCCGTCTGGCGATCGGCTCCGATCCCTCCGGCGCCGTCTTCGGCATCTGGCAGGCGGCGGCGCACGTCGGCACGGCCGTTACCGGTGTGCCCGGCACGCCCGTCTGGTACGAACTGGCGACGTACGAGACCGCGAGCGTCCGCAAGTTCTACGAGACGGTGTTCGGCTACGCCGAGGAGGCGATGGTGGTGTCCGCCGACTTCGACTATCTGACCCTGCATGTGGCGGGCCGCGCCGTCGCCGGCATCCACGGCGTGGGCGGCGCGCTGCCGCGGGACCTGGGGCCGCACTGGACGACGTACTTCGAAGTGGCCGACACGGACGCGGCGCTCGCCCGCGTCGCCGACCTCGGCGGGCAGGTCCTCGGACCCGCCGAGGACAGCGCGCACGGCCGCGTGGCGACCGTGGCCGACCCCGAGGGCGCCCATTTCTCGCTGATCCAGATGCCGCGGTGAAGGGCCGTCCCTGGACCGTGCACTTCTGTCTACACAGCACCGGCAAACACGGAGCGGACACGGAGCGGCTGCCAGGGACAGTAGGGCGCGGTCATGGCTCCCATCAATGGCTGTAGCGACCATTGGCCGAAGCATGCGGGTGGCCACGGGCCACCCACCCGCCGTCCAGCCGGTTGTTTCTCGGATATCGAGACAGGCCCGTGCCGACCGTAGCCGTCCGACACCAGAGGGGGTCTGATGCAGCCCGGACGCGAGGCTTCGCTTCGGAAAACGGACGAAGGGGCCGGCGTACCCGACGGGTCCTCGGGGGCGGCATCGCGGCGGCGGGTGGCGGTGGCCAGCTTCATCGGCACGGCCATCGAGTTCTACGACTTCTACATCTACGGCACCGCCGCCGCGCTCGTCGTCGACGAGGCGTTCTTCCCCAACCTCTCTCCGGTCAGCGGCGTGCTCGCCGCCTTCTCCACCTATGCGGTGGCCTTCGTGGCCCGGCCCCTCGGCTCGGTCCTGTTCGGCCACTTCGGGGACCGGGTGGGCCGCAAGTCCGTACTCGTCACCTCCCTGCTGCTGATGGGCCTGTCGACGGCGGCGGTCGGTTTCCTCCCGACGTACGGCACCTGGGGAGCCTGGGCGCCGGCGCTGCTGGTGCTGCTGCGCTTTCTGCAGGGCCTCGGGCTCGGCGGGGAATGGGGCGGTGCGGCCCTGCTGGCGGTGGAGCACGCGCCGTCCGGCCGCCGGGGCCGGTACGCCGCCTACCCCCAACTCGGCCCGTCCGTCGGCTTCTTCGCGGCGACCGGCGTCTTTCTGCTGCTGTCCACCGCGGTCAGTGACGAGGCGTTCAGGGGGTGGGCGTGGCGGGTGCCGTTCCTGCTGTCCCTCGTCCTGGTGGCCGTGGGCCTGTTCGTCCGGATCCGGATCAGCGAGACTCCGGTCTTCCAGAAGGTGCTGGCGGACCGGCAGGCGAGCCGGAGCCCGTTCGCCGACGTCGTACGCCGGTGTCCGCGGGAGCTGCTGCTCGGCTCCGGCGCGATGATCGTGGCGTACGGCCTGTTCTACACGGCCACCACGTACTGCCTGTCGTACGGAACGAAGACGCTCGGTGTCGGCCGGACCAGCATGCTGCTCGCCTCCATGGGGGCCGTCGTCTTCCTCGCCGCCGGAACATGGCTCGCGGCGACGCGGTCCGACCGGCTCGGCCGGCGGCGCACGGCACTGACGGGCACGATCGGGGCGGCGGTGTGGGGCCCGCTGCTCTTCCCGCTGCTGGACACCGGCCGGCTGCCGTTGATCGTCGTCGGGCTGGGTGGGGCCCTGCTGCTCATGGGCGTGATCTACGGACCCATGGGGGCGTTCCTGCCGGAGCTGTTCCCGGCGGAGCTGCGGTATTCCGGCGCCGGTCTCGCCTACAGCCTGGGCGGTGTGGCGGGCGGCGCGGTCGCTCCGCTGGTGGCGACCCGCCTGCAGTCCGCGTTCGGCTCGGCGTCGGTCGGGTGGTACGTCAGCTTCATGGCCCTCGTGTCGTTGGGCTGTCTGCTGGGCCTGCCGGAAACCCGCGAACGCGGGCCGGCGGAAGGTTGAGCCCGGCGCCTGAGCACCGGCACGGACCGGCTGAGGTCGTAAGGCTTGTGCCGTCCGCCGGGTCATGGACGCGCGTCGAGCGCCCACTCGTTCGTCATGACACCGCGGAGGATGTCCGCCACGTCCTCGGCACGCTCGTTGGTGAAGAAGTGCCCCCCGGGCAGCTCGTGCACGCGCAGGGTCGAGGTGGTGTGCCGCTCCCACGCCCGGACGCCGGGCGGGTCGGTGAGGGGGTCCGTGGTTCCCGTCAGCGCGACGACCGGACAGTCGACGGCCGAGCCGGGCGCCGCTCGGTAGCGGCTGTGCGCCATGAGGTCACCGCGGATGACCGGCAGGAATATCCGGCGCAGCACCGGGTGCTCCAGCAGCCCGGCGTCCGCGCCTCCCAGCGATCCGATCAGTTCGGCCAGCGGCCCGTCCGGGTCGCCGGAGCCGTCGCCGACGGGGTCGTCCAGGACGGGCAGCCTGATGCGCGAAGGGGCGGGATGCCCGGACGCCACCAGGACGAGCCGCCGCTGGTCCGGCATGCGCCGGACGACCTCGTAGGCCACCGCCGCCCCCAGGCTGTGGCCGAAGAGGAGCAGCGGTCCGTCTCCGCGGACCGGGGCGAGCGCTTCGGCCACCTGGTCCGCGAGGACGTGCACATCGGTGAAGAGAGGCTCGCGCCCTCGTTCCGCACGCCCCGGGTAGCGCACGCACGCCGTCCGGGCGGTGCCGGCCAGCCGCGCCGCCAGGTCCCGGTAGGAGTCGGCGGAGCCACCCGAGTGCGGGAAGAAGAGGACCGTCCAGGACGTGGCGGGTGACGCGGCGGAGGGAAAGGACCGTATCCACGGTTCGGCATCGAGCACGGCTACCGCTCTCTGGGAGGACGACGGACGACGACGCGGATCAGAGGGAGTGGAGCAGGGCGAGGGTCTGCTGGAGCTCGTCCCGCAGCGCCCGTCCGGCCGCCTCGGCATCTCCCTGCACAACGGCGTTCACCAGGACGGCGTGTCCCGCGTCGCCGTGGTTGGGATTGTCGGAGCGCAGGCTGAGCAACTCGACGAGATCGAGCAGACGTCTCTGGAGCACCGGCACGAACTCGGTGAACAGGCTGGTGAGGACCGGGTTGTGGGCCGCGGCGACCATGACCCGGTGCAGGGCGATGTCGGCCTCGACGAACTCGGCGTTGCCGGCGTTCGCGGCGTCACGGCGCCTGGCCAGGGCATCGTGGAGGGCGGCGATGTCGTCCTCGGTCCGGCGCTGCGCGGCCAGCTGCGCGGCCTCCACCTCGAGGAGCATCCGCACCTCGTAGACGTCCGTGATGACCGCTTGGCGGAGCTGGGTGGACCAGTCCTCCTTGGGCTTGGTCGCGATGACGAAGACTCCGGCGCCCTGGCGCGCCTGGACCAGTCCCGCGCCGGCCAGTGCGCGCAGGGCCTCGCGGACGGTGGAGCGTCCCACGCCGAGAGACTTGGCGAGGGCGGTCTCGCCGGGGAGCTTCGTCCCCACGGCCCACTCACCGCCGGTGATCTGCTCGCGCAGGTGTTCCGTGGCCTGTTCGACCAAGGGGGACGGCCGCAAGGCACCTAGTGACATGTGAGGTTCACCTTTCCACACCTCTCGGGTTGTCTGAGGAGCTGAGTTGTCGTTACTGTACCTCGCATGCTGCTGCACGAGCTCCTTCTCCTCGGCTGCCGCTGCGGGGCCTGACACGACCGGCACCCCGCAGCGGGGTTCGGGGCTGCGCCGGTCGCACGATGGCCGACCGAAAGAAGTTCAGCACACCATGGCTGCTCCCTCTCAGAGCACGGCGTTTCCCACCCTGCGCACTCCCGCCGGTGACGTCCCGGCGGACGCGCCGCGCTGGAACCCCCAGCGTCCGAGCGCGATGCCGCACCACCGTTACCAGCCCGCGCACCAGCGGGTCGCCCTGCCCCTGACAGAACGCACCTGGCCCTCGCGCCGGCTCGAGCGGGCCCCCCTGTGGGTGCCGGTCGACCTGCGCGACGGCAACCAGGCGCTGGCCGAGCCGATGGACACCGCGCGCAAGCGCCGGATGTTCGACCTCCTGGTCACCATGGGCTTCAAGGAGATCGAGGTCGGCTACCCGTCCGCCAGCCAGACCGACTTCGACTTCGTACGGCACCTGGCCGACAGCGGCACCGTCCCCGACGACGTGACCGTCTCCGTGTTCACCGCGGCCCGCGAAGACCTGATCGACCGGACCATCGCCTCCGTCGAAGGCCTCCCCCGCACCCTCGTGCACCTCTACACCGCGACCGCGCCCACCTGGCGGAACGTGGTCCTGTCCCGCTCCCGTGCCGAGGTCCACCGGCTGATCCTGGACGCGGCCGGCTACCTGCTGCGCAAGGCCGAACAGCGGCCGGGCGCCGACATCCGGTTCGAGTTCTCCCCGGAGGTCTTCAACCTCACGGAGCCGGACTTCGTCCTGGACGTGTGCAACAGCGTGACCGAGCTGTGGGAGGCGAGCCCCGACCGGCCGGTGATCCACAACCTGCCCGCGACCGTGGAGATCGCCACGCCCAACGTGTACGCGGACCAGATCGAGTACATGGACCGTCACCTGGCGCGCCGCGACTCGGTGATCCTCTCCGTCCACCCGCACAACGACCGCGGCACCGGCGTCGCCTGCGCCGAACTCGCCGTGCTGGCGGGGGCACAGCGCGTCGAGGGCTGTCTGTTCGGCAACGGCGAGCGCACCGGGAACGTCGACCTGGTGACGCTGGCCCTCAATCTGTACGCGCAAGGCGTGAACCCGATGGTCGACTTCTCCGACATCGACGCGGTGCGCGAGGTGGTGGAGCACTGCAACCGGCTGCCGGTCCACCCCCGCCACCCCTACGGCGGCGACCTCGTGCACACCGCCTTCTCCGGCACCCACCAGGACGCCATCGCCAAGGGCCTGGCCCATCACGCCAAGCAGGCCGCCGAGCAGGGCCTCGCCGCCGAGGAGGCGCCATGGGCGGTGCCGTACCTGCCCATCGACCCGGGTGACATCGGCCGCACCTACGAGGAGGTCATCCGCATCAACTCCCAGTCCGGCAAGGGAGGCATCGCCCACCTCCTGCACACCCACCACGGGCTGGACCTGCCCCAGTCGATGCGCCCGGACTTCTCCCGCGCGGTGCAGCACGTCACCGACTCCACCGGCCAGGAGCTGAGCCACAAGGAGCTGTGGGAGCTCTTCCGCACCACCTACATCGCCCCGGCCCTGGACGGCACCCTCGCCCTGGCCTCCTGGAACGCCACGGAACCCGCCCCCGGCGAACACCGGTTCACCTGCACCCTGCGCACCGGTGGGCAGGAGCACTCCTGCCACGGCACCGGCAACGGACCGCTGTCCGCCCTCGCCGACGCCCTGCGCACCGTGGGCATCACCGTCGACATCCTCGGCTACACCGAGCACTCCACCAGCACCGGGCCCGGCAGCCCCGCCGTGGCCTACGCCGAGTGCCGGGTGAACGGCGTGACCCGCTGGGGCGCGGGCTGGGACACCTCCGTCCTGACCGCGTCGGTCCACGCCGTCATGGCCGCCGTCAACCGCTGCGAACAGGCCTCCTCGTGACCACAGCACCGGTACTCCACGCGCAGGACGTGGAGGTCGTCCGCGACGGCAACGCGATCCTGAGTGATGTGTCGCTGACCGTACGGGCAGGCGAGCACTGGGCGCTGCTCGGCCCCAACGGCGCGGGCAAGACCACCCTGCTCGCTCTCCTCGGGGCTCTCGCCCACCCCACGCGCGGCGCCGTCGAAGTACTGGGCCACCGGCTGGGACGGGTCGACATGCGCCAACTACGCTCCTGCGTCGGACATGTGAACCCACGCCACGACCTGCGCTCGGCTCTCAAGGTCCACGACGTGGTGCTGACCGGCGTCACCAACTCCCTCGAACGCATCCCCCGATGGACTCCGGCCCCCGAACAGGTCGCCCTCGCCGACCGCCTCATCGAGCTGCTCGGCCTCGGCGACCGCCGCGAGGCACGGTGGCCGACCCTGTCCCAGGGCGAGCGGGGCCGTGCGCTGATCGCCCGGGCGCTGATGCCCAGTCCACGGCTGCTGCTGCTCGACGAACCCGCGACCGGTCTGGACGTCGCAGGCCGCGAGCAGCTCATCGAACGGCTCGACACGTTGCAGCACACCTATCCGGACCTCGCCTCGGTCCTGGTCACCCATCATCTGGAAGAGCTTCCCCCGGGGACGACCCATGTGCTGCTGCTGCGCGACGGGCGCCCGCTGGCCTCCGGGCCCGTCGAGGAGGTCCTCACCAGCGACCAGGTCAGCAAGTGCTTCGACCATCCCATCCGGCTCACCCGCACCGACGGACGCTGGAGCGTAACTGCCCGCCGCGCGCCCAGGCCGCCCGCCGGCTGAGGCGGCGGGGTGCGGTGGTGCGCGCCCACCGCGCGCACCACCGCACCCACCGGCGCGCGCCGCCGCGACCACCGTCCCTCAGGCCAGCGACTTGGCGGCCTTCTCCACGGCGTCCTGCGCCAGGTCCCAGTCGCCGCCGAAGTGGTCCGCCAGCGCGTGCAGCCAGCGCTCGACTCCGAAGCCGACACAGCTGGTGGACGCCGGTTCGCCGGTCGGCAGCGAGATGGCGCACCGCTCACCGAAGAAGAGGAAGTGGGTGTTGACCGAGGCGATCGCCAAGCCCTTGTAGACGTACTCGTACTTGACCGGAAGCAGCTGCTGGAACGTGGCACGCTCGCCGGACTGGTCGAAGAAGGGGTCGGAGGCCGCCCGGCGTTCCAGCGGCAGGCCGATCTCGCCGGCCAGGGCGTCCAGGAAGCGCGCCGAGCGATCGAGGTGGTCCGTGACCTGGTCCGGGCTTCCCAGCGCCACGACCTCGCGCATCCGGAACGCCTTGAGGCGGCGGAGCCCGTCGAAGTGGTCCTCGTTGCGGAAGCACTGCGCGACCACGGTCACCAGCTCTCCGTCCGGGGACACCTGTCGGTCGCGGTGGTGGAGGTACACGCCGTAGCAGGCGCTGGAGGGGAGGGCGAGGCCCGCCCCGCGCAGCGCCCCGGGACCGAACTCCCCGGCGGAGGCCTGCTGTTCGATCTGACCGGTGCCGGCCGCGGCAACGTCCAGGGGTGAGGAGACGAGGGCGAGCTGGGGGAAGTTCCGGTAGACGTCGAGCGCGGCGAGGTCGGCGACCGGCAGCAGCGCGGGCACGGTCAGGGCGGCGGCGCCCGAGGCCCTGGCCCACCGGGTGCAGAGGCCGTCCAGCGTCTCGGCGAGCCGGGTCGGCTCCTCCTCCAGTGCGACGAGTCCTTCCGACACCCGGACAGCTGTCTGTGCGCTCATCTGAAGCTCCTTCGTGTGTGAATGCCTCATCCGGCAGGACGAACTCCGAGGCCAACACCTTTGACGGGGCGGGGTTTTCGCGCCTCGCGGCACTCGGTAAGGTAACACCTCAGAGGACCTGAGGACCTGAGAACCTGATGATTATAGATCTTTACCCCATGGCGAACAGGACAGACTTTTCAATGAAAAAAGGGCAACTCGGCTTTCTGACCGGCACGCACGCGGTCAACGACCTGTATCAGGGCGCGATCCCCGCGATGCTGCCGTTCCTGATGTCCGAGCGTCACTACAGCTATGCCGCGGTCTCCGGCCTGGCGTTCGCGGCGAGCGGCGTCTCCAGCCTGTTCCAGCCGCTGTTCGGCGTGCTCTCCGACCGCAGGCCGCAGAGCTGGCTGGTGCCTGCCGGGTTCGTCACGGCCGCCCTGGGCGTGGTCGCGGCCGGACTGGCCGGCAACTACGCGCTCACCTGGCTGTGCGTCGCGGTGGCCGGGATCGGCATCGCGGCCTACCACCCGCCCGCGACCAGCCAGGCCCGTGCCGCCGGCGGCTCCTCACAGAAGGCGATGAGTGTCTTCTCCGTCGGCGGGACGGTCGGCGGCGCCGTCGCGCCGTCGCTGGTCACCCTGGTGATCGGGTCGGCGGGATTCGACGCGAGCTATCTGCTGGCCGTCCCCGCCGTGATCATGGCGATCCTGTGGGGGCTCAAGGGGCCGTGGATGCGCCGGCGGGGTTACGCGGAGACGGCTTCGCCGGCGACCGCCGCATCGGCGACGAAGTCCGGGGCCGGCACGGCACAGGCTGACGACTGGCGCGCCTTCGGCCGCCTGGTGGTCGTCATCGTCGGCTGGTCCATCCCCTTCGTCACCGTCACCTCCCTGGTGTCCCTGCACGCACAGCGCGATCTGGGGCAATCCGCCGGGGCCGGCGCCGCCGCGCTCACCGTCTACACCGCGGCCGGCGCCGTCGGCACCCTGCTGGGCGGCCTGGTCGGTGACCGGTACGGCCGGATGACCTCGCTGCGCGTCGGGTACCTGACGGCGCTTCCGGCCCTGCTCGGCATCGCGTGGGCCCCGGCGTTCTGGGTGCTGGTCGCCAGTGCCGCGCTGTTCGGCGCCGCCATGTTCCTGCCCTTCGCCGCCCAGGTGACGCTGGCACAGGACTACCTGCCCCACCGCCCCGGCACGGCCAGCGGACTGACGCTGGGGCTGGCCATGGCGGCGGGCGGCCTGTGTTCTCCCGCCTTCGGCTGGTTGGCCGATTCCCGCGGTCTGCGCGCGACCTTCTACGCACTGCTCTTCGTCTTCGCCGTCCCTGTCGCCCTGGCGATGCGCCTGCCCGACCGAGTCCTGGACCGGCCCGACGCGCCGTCCCCGGAGTCCGTCGAGGCGGCGAAGACCGGCAGCGCGCAATAGACATCTCAGCCACTTTGCAACAGGGAATACTCTCTGCGTCCTCGGCCAGCTATCCGGAATGTGAGATGCCCATTGAAAGTAACTTCGCGGTTACGTACCGTCTGGTCTGGGTCGCAAAGCGTTCCACCAAAGCAACGAACCCCATGGACCCAAAAGGTCCTTGTCCGTGCTCCATGTATGTCAACCAGGAGAAATCCGATGAAGATAAACTGGGACGACCACGAGGAACTGAAGGCCGAAGGGATCGCGCTGTCGCGTCGCTTCGCATTCGGCCAGGAGATGTCCTGCCTCAAGGTGGTGGCCGATCAGTCCGGAGAACTGAACATGCCTCCGCACTGGCACGAGAACGAGCAGTGGGTCGTGGTCACGGAGGGGTCCATCCGCTTCGTCTGCGAGGGCACCGAATACGAACTCAACGCCGGTGACGTGGCCTACATCCCCTCGCGTCAGCGCCACACGGCGACCTTCGTGGGAAAGGAAGGCGCCGTTCTCATGGAGTTCTCCGCTCCCCCGCGGCTCGACCTCGCACCCGGCTCGATCCTCCCCTCCTCGATGAAATTCGACTGACATCCTCCGAAAGACTCGCCGCTTGTCAGCGACCGCGCCGATGGGGGATCAATCGTGCGTAGCACCATGTACGACAGGGCAGAATTCGAGTCAACCATTCACGAGGCATTCGAGCGCGTCGCCCGGGAATTTCCGGACCGCAATGCCATCGTCACCGCCGGGGAGGCGGTGACCTATGCGGAGCTGGCGGCCAGGTCCCGCCGAATCGCTCACCGGCTGATCGGGCACGGTGTACGGCCCGGCAGTATCGTTCCCGTTCTGGCCCGCAGATCACCGGACCTGGCCGCAGTCCTTCTCGGCGTCCTGATGGCCGGCGGCGCCTACGGCGTCCTGGACGTGCGCTGGCCGGCCCCCCGCATCGCCGAACTGCTGGGCACCATGCGCTCCCCCGTCGTCCTGGCGGATGCCGCGGGTTCCACCCGGCTCGACCAGGCAGGGACCGGCCACACCACCTTCGACGACCTGCTGCGGACGGACCCGGCAGCTGAGGCGCCGGCCGGCCTGCCGGACGTACCGCCGGACGCCTGCGCAACCCTGTTCTGGACGTCGGGGAGCACCGGCAGCCCCAAGGGGGTGCTGTCCCCGCACCGAGCCACCACAAGACTGTTCGCCCCGAAGGGCTTCATGGACTTCGGCGAGCACCCGGTGATGATCCACGCGGCGGCCGTCGCCTGGGACGCCTTCACTCTGGAGCTGTGGGGCACCCTGCTCAGCCGCGGCACCGTGGTCGTGCACGAGGACGACCTGCTGCTGCCACCCGCGATCCGCTCCTACGTCCACGACCTGGGCGCCACCCATCTCTTCCTCACGCCCTCGCTCTTCGACGTGATCGCGGGCGGCGACATCGAGTGCCTGGGCGGTCTGCGGGCCGTACTCCTGGGCGGGGACAAACCGTCTCCGGCGAACTGCCGGAAACTTTTCGACGCCCACCCCGGCATCGAGCTGTACAACGGCTACGGGCCCGTCGAGTCCTGTGTGTTCGCCACGGTCCATCGCATCACCGAGGACGACACCGCGGCGGCGACCGGCATCCCGGCCGGCCTTCCCGTGCCCGGCACGCAGATGTACATCGTCCGCGACGGCATCCCCGTCCGGCCGGGTGAGACGGGCGAGGTCGCCATCGGCGGGACAGGACTCGCTCTCGGCTATCTGAACGCCCCCGCCCAGACCGCCGCCGTGTTCCAGCACGTCACGGCCGACGGGAAGCGGATCCCGGTCTATCTCACCGGTGACCAGGGCCGGCTGGACGAATGCGGCGTCCTGCATTTCGTGGGCCGCAAGGACGCCCAGATCAAAATCGCCGGCCATCGAATCGAACCGGCGGAGATCGAGTCGGCCGCCCGAACCCTGGGCAGTACGCGATCGGTCGTCATGCCGATCCCCGATCGCACCGGAACACCCCGCATCATCCTGTTCGCCGAGCAGCCCTACAAGGCCATGACCGAACAGGAAATGCAGGGACACCTCAGGGAGCGGCTTCCGGCCTACATGGTGCCCTCCAAGGTGCACTTCGTCTCCTCGATGCCGCTCCTGGAGAACACGAAAATCAACAAGCGGGAACTGTCGGCGCGCTTCGGCTACACCTCCTGAATGCCCGCACGAATTTCTGCTCCACAAGTGCCAGACCCCGTGCAACAGGCAAGGACTCGACACTTGAGTACACAGAACACCGAAGAAAAATTCTCCCTCGCCCTAGAATCAATCCAAGGCAAACGCCGAATAGAACGAGTGCTGGAAGCGGCGAACGCTCTCCTTGAGAGGTATGCGACCCAGCACGATCCCAAAGAACGTCTCAGGCTCGTCTTCGAGCTCGTCCGGCGAAACTTCACACCGGAAACAGCCATCACCTTCGGCGGCTTTTCCCTGGGCACCGACGGACTGGTCGGCGTCGCCGGACCGGAGGCCGTACCTCCCGCCCCTACCGCCTCCAACGGAGAAATTCGCGGCCGGACAGTTTTCTACTGCAAATTAGATGTACCTGGTGGAGAGACCGGATCGCTCACCGCGTTCTACACGGAACCCGGGTCTCTGGGCCTGACCGAGGCCGAATGGCTCGCGGCGATGCGACTGCTGGCCGGCATCGCCGGTCTGGGCGTCGGGGGGCATGCGACATGCCCTTCGTAGCGACCGCGGAGTCTCCGGCGAGCCTGCTCGCACGGCCCTACTGGTACCGGCGTCTCAGGGCGCAGGCGGACGTGCACCGGCTGGACGAGGGACTGTTCGCGGTGACCGGCAACGCGGCGGTGCAGGAGGCTCTCGCCCATCCCGCGATGGTGGCCGACCATCCGCTCAAGGCCAGCGCGCGCGCCTTCGGCCCCAACGTGCTCGACGCCGACGGACCCAGTCACCGGGCCTTCCGTGCCCTGTTGGCGCCGATCCTGTCCGCCGGCCGCATCGCCGAGTACAAACAGGCGCTGATGCCGGGGCTGATCCACAGCCTGGTCGACAGCATCGCGGGCATCGAGACCGACGACTTCTACAACTCCTTCGCGCATCGGGTGCCGTACGGCATCGTGTGCACGATCCTCGGTGTCGACACCTCGCTGGAGAGTCGGTTCCACCGCCTGACCCGTCCGCTGGCTCGGCTTCTGGACTATCCCACCGAGGAAACCGACGAGACCCACGCCAACGTCAGCGAGCTGCTGCGGCTGATCGAGGAACAGCGGCCCGCCAGGACCGCCGGCGCGCGGTCCCTGCTGGAGACGATCGAGCGGACCCGGGACCGCAAGGGGATCTCGCTGACCGACAGCGAAGTGCGCTCCACGGCGCTGCTGTTCTTCCTGGCCGGTACGGAGACCAGCAGCGCGTTCATCACCTCGCTCGTGTACTGCATGGGACGCGGCGTCTTCGACCTGGACGAGCTTCGCGACGAGGCGGTCCGGGACGACTACATCGAAGAGACCCTCAGGCTGTACCCGCCCGTCCAGACGATCGTCCGGTTCGCCGCCGAGGACCTGACCGTTCAGGGCGTGCGGGTGCCGCGGCACTCGGCGGTACTGGCCTCGGTCGCCGGAGCCAACCGTGACCCGCGGGTCTTCGACCACCCCGACCGGTTCGAGACCGGCAGGAGCCGCAAGGGCTCGATCCCGTTCGCCGTCGGAGCGCACGCCTGCCCGGGGGCCATGCTCGCCAAAACCGAGTTCTCGCTGCTCATCGAGGAGATCGTCCGGCGCTGCTCGGACGTGGTCGTCACCCGGGACCGCCTCGGCATGGAGAGCCAGTCGTTCTCCCACCCCACCGACTTCTCTGTGGAGTTCAGGACAAAGTAAGAGGAAGAGGGCACAGTGGAAAGCAAGATAACCTCGCTGCGCAAGTGGCTCGACGGCCTCCACGAGAAGCCGCTCGACATCCAGGAAGACACCGACCTCATCCAGTCGGGCGCGGTGACAAGTCTCCAGTTCGTCCAGATGGTCATCGAGATCGAGCGCCTGCACGGCCGGAAGCTGGACCCGGGCGTCATCACCATCGAGTCGATGCGCACCCTGAAGGCCATCGACACGACCGTCTTCCAGGCCGCCTGATGGGGCAGGACGCCTCCCGGGTGGCGGTGGTCTCCGGCACCTCGTCCGGGATCGGCGCGGCCGTGGCGACGGAGTTCCTGCGCAGGCGGTACACCGTCGTCGGGCTGTCCCGGCGTGGCAACCCCGCCCTCGCCGAGGAGAGCGGATATGTCGACCTCGTCGCCGATGTGCGGGACGGCGAGGCAGTGCGCGCCGCTCTCGCCTCGACGGGCGCCGCCCTCGCCGAGGGGGTCGGGGCGGTGGTGCTCAACGCCGGCCTCTCACCGGATCCGGTCGACCTCGTCAAGGTCGAGTGGCAGGTGGCGGCGGACACCTACGAGACGAACGTACGCACGGCGCTGAACCTCGTACAGGCGACGGCTCCGCTGCTCAAGCAGGCCGGCGGCGGCTCCCTGACGTTCGTCGGGGCGAGTCTGGCCAACGGCTACCGGCCCGAACGCTGGGCGTACGCGGCCAGCAAGGCCGCGATGACCACCCTGATGCGAGCGTGCTCGGTCGAGTTCGCCGACGACGGTGTCGTGTCGAACGAAGTACGCCCCGGCCCCGTGGCCACCGCCATGACGATGGCCGGGCTGGACGGCGAGATGAACGACCAGATCATCCGCGCCATCAACGCGGGATTCGGAACGGACTGGCTCAAGTCGTCGCGCACCGTGGCGGAGTGGATCGTCGCCATCGCCGAGTTCCCGTCGAACGGACCCACCGGTCAGGTCTTCAACTACAGCCGCAAGGTTCTGTAACCCAGAGAAAGGCAGACATACACCATGTCGAAGCACCCTTCTTCCGAGCAGCTTCTCGACCTGTTCAACTGGGCCTCTCCCGGCATGCTGGTCACCGACGCCGACGGCGCGGTGGTGCTGGCCAACAAGGCCGCCACGGAGCTTCTGCGGGACGGGGCCGCGGCGGGCAGCAGGCTCGCCGACGTCCTGGGCATCGACGGCCACGACGCCTTGGTGAAGGCCGGGACGCCGGTGGAGAACCTGGAGGCTGCCTTCACCAACCCCGAGTTCCCCTCCGGGTACGCCAACGTCGGCTTCGGGACGGTCGACGGCGCGACCTACGGCTTCTGGGCCCTGCGCCCGGTCACCACCCACCCGAGCCCCTCTCCCGCCCCGGGCGAGGGCTCCTCCACCGCCCAGGCGTGGATCGACCAGGTCGACCGGTCCAGCGAGTCCTACACGCCGGCCGGTGCGGACGCCGTCGCGTTCATCCAGGCCTACTACGACAACTGCCCCGTCGCCATCCACCTCATCGAGGAGGACGGCACGGTCGCCCACGCGAACTGGAAGGACATCGCGATCGTCGGGGCGAGCGAGCAGCCGGACACCTACGTCGGTCACCACATCCGGCACATCTACGCCGACCAGGACGTCGTGGACGACTTCCTGGGCCGCTGGGGCGAGGACGCACCGATCATCGACTTCCGCGCGGACTTCCTCAACAAGGGCGAGCGGGTCCCGGTGGTGATCTTCTCCACGGCCAAGGTCGAGAACAACAAGCTCAAGAACACCCGTTGTTTCGTCTTCCCCGACAGCCACCCGGACCGTGAGCGGGACCAGGTGAAGGCGCTGGACCTCAGCTTCTGAGGCCTTTGCCCCGTCACACCGCACGACCGCATCACCACCGCACCACCATGCAAGCCGAAACGCCGGGCCCCGGCGAGCAACCCTCGCCGGGGCCTGTCCGTGCCCACGAAGCCCGTCACGCACTCGGAGTGAACATGGCTCACACATCTGCCCGACCGGGCAGTTGGCTCATCGGCTGGGATCCCGAGGACGAGGACGCCTGGCATGCGGGAGGCCGTCTGATCGCCCGCCGCAACCTCGTCCTGTCCGTCCTGTCCGAGCACGTCGGATTCTCGGTGTGGACCCTGTGGTCCGTCCTCGTCCTGTTCATGTCCCCCGAGATCGGTCTCGGTTTCGGCTCCGGCGAGAAGTTCCTCCTGGTGGCCACGCCGACCGTGGTCGGAGCCCTGCTGAGGCTGCCCTACAGCCGTGCCGTGACCCGGTTCGGCGGCCGGAACTGGACGGTGTTCGCGACGAGCATCCTGCTGGTGCCGGCGTTCTCGGCCCTGTACTTCGTGCAACGGCCCGGCACCCCGCTGTGGGTGTTCCTGCTGGTCGGCGCCCTGGCGGGAGTGGGAGGCGGCAACTTCGCCTCCTCGATGACCAACATCACCGCCTTCTACCCGCGGCGCCACCAGGGCTGGGCCCTCGGCCTCAACGCGGGCGGCGGAAACCTCGGCGTGGCGGCGGTCCAGCTCATCGGACTGCTGGTGATCTCCGTCGCGGGCGACACCCACCCCTCCTATGTCGCGGCCGTGTACCTGCCGGTGATCGTGCTGGTCGCGCTGCTGGCAGCGTGGAAGATGGACAACGTCGACGCCGTGCGCGCCGAGCCCGGCACCCGGCGCGAGGCCGCGCGAGACCGCGACACCTGGTTGATCTCGCTGCTCTACATCGGCACGTTCGGCTCGTTCATCGGCTACGGCTTCGCCTTCGGCCTGGTCCTGCAGAACGAGTTCGGCGCCTCGCCACGGGAGGCCGTCGGCTACACCTTCCTCGGGCCGCTGCTGGGATCCTTCGCCCGTCCGCTGGGCGGCCTGCTGGCCGACCGCGTGGGTGGTGCGCGGGTGACCTTCTGGAACTTCCTCGGCATGGGCGCCGCCACCGCCTTGCTCATCGTGGCAGCCCAGGCGAACTCCTTCGCACTGTTCGTCGCCGGCTTCACCGCCCTGTTCGTCCTCAGCGGCCTCGGCAACGGCTCGACGTACAAGATGATCCCGGCGCTGTTCGCGAAGAAGGCCGAGGACGAGGTCACCTCCGGCCGCGACGCTCGTGACGCCTTCGCCCGGGCGCGGCGCCTGTCCGGCGCGGTCATCGCCATCGCCGGCGCCGTCGGCGCGCTCGGCGGGGCCGCCATCAACCTCGCGTTCAAACTGTCCTACACCGACGGATCCGGCTCCGGCATCCCCGCCTTCGTCGCCTTCCTCGCCTACTACGCGCTGTGCCTGGCCGTGCTCAGGTCCGTCTACCTCCGCCGCGTCCCGGGCGCACGCAGGCGGGCGACGGGCGCAGTGAAGGAAGCCAGCCGTGTCTGACCTGCCCGCGCCGATACCCGAGGCGAACACCCACTGCCCGTACTGCGCGCTGCAGTGCGCCACCCAACTGCACGGTGACCCCGACGTCGGGGTCAAGGTGCGGCCGCGGGACTTCCCCGTCAACCAGGGCCGGCTGTGCCAGAAGGGCTGGACGGCCACCGAGGTCCTGCACACCGCCGACCGGCTGACCCGGCCCCTCGTGCGCGGCGCGGACGGCCGTCTCCGGGAGGTCTCCTGGGAGAGGGCGCTGGACACCGTGGCGCGGGGTCTGCGCGGCATTCGCGCCCAGCACGGCCCGGACGCCGTGGCGGTGTTCGGCGGCGGTGGCCTGACCAACGAGAAGGCGTACCTGCTGGGCAAGTTCGCCCGCCTCGCCCTGCGCACCAGCCAGATCGACTACAACGGCCGCTTCTGCATGTCGTCCGCGGCGGCCGCCGGCAACGCGGCGTTCGGGCTGGACCGGGGCCTGCCCTTCCCCGTCACCGACCTCAGGGGCGCGCAGACCGTACTGCTGGCGGGGGCGAACGTCGCCGAGACCATGCCGCCCCTGATGCAGCATCTCGACCGGGCGCGGCTGATCGTCATGGATCCCCGGCGCACCGCCACGGCCCGGCGCGCGGCACTGCACCTTCAGCCGACGCCCGGCACCGACCTCGCGCTGGCCCTCGGTCTCCTGCACGTCGCGGTGGCGGAGGGGCTGGTCGACCAGGACTACGTCCGCGAGCGCACCCAGGGCTTCGACTGGGCGGCACGACGGGCCATGGCATGGTGGCCGGAACGGGTCGAGGAGGTCACCGGTGTGCCGGCGAGCGCGCAGCGCCGGGCGGTCCGGATGCTCGCCGAGGCCGCCGGCGCCTACGTCCTGACCGGTCGGGGCGTCGAGCAGCACAGCAACGGCGCCGACACCGTCGCGGGGTTCGTCAACCTGGCGCTCGCCCTCGGCCTGCCGGGGCGGCCGGGCAGCGGTTACGGGTGTCTGACCGGGCAGGGCAACGGCCAGGGCGGCCGGGAACACGGTCAGAAGGCCGACCAGTTGCCCGGCTACCGCGCCCTCACCGATCCGGCCGCGCGCGCCCATGTCGCCGGGGTGTGGGGGGTGGCGCCGGACGAGCTGCCGGGCCCCGGGCGCAGCGCCTACGAACTGCTGGACGCGCTGGGCGGCGAGCACGGGCCACGGGCGCTGCTGGTCTTCGGCTCCAACCCGGCGGTCTCGGCCCCGCACGCCTCGCACGTGACCGAACGGCTCGCGGCACTGGATCTCCTTGTCGTGGCCGACTTCGTCCCCTCGGAGACGGCCCGTATGGCCGACGTGGTGCTGCCGGTCACGCAGTGGGCCGAGGAGGAGGGGACCCTGACCAACCTCGAAGGCCGGGTACTGCGCCGCCGTTCGCTGCTGCCGCCCCCGCCGCAGGTGCGCAGTGACCTTCGGGTCCTGCACGATCTCGCCGTACGGCTGGGCGAACCGGCGGGCCGTTACCCGACCGAGCCCCGAGAGGTGTTCGAGGAGTTGCGTGCCGCATCCCGTGGCGGCAGGGCCGACTACTCCGGCATCTCCTACGAGCGGCTGGACGCCGGGGAGAGCCTGCACTGGCCCTGCCCCGACACCGAGGGCGCTCACCCGGGGACGCCGAGGCTCTTCCTGGACCGGTTCGCGCACCCCGACGGCAGGGCCCGGTTCGCGGACGTGGACCATCAGGGGCCGGCCGAGGAGATCAGTTCCGCCTACCCCCTCTACGCCACGACCGGCCGGGTTCTGGCGCACTATCAGTCGGGTTCCCAGACCCGTCGCGTCGCGGAGCTGCGCGAGGCGGTTCCCGAGCCGTTCCTCGAAGTCCACCCCGACACCGCGGCCCGCTGCGGGCTGGCCGAGCACGGCCTCGCGGTGGTCGTCTCCGCGCGCGGCAGCATGACGGCCCGGGTCCGGCTGGACGCGACGATGCGCCTGGACACCGTGTTCGTGCCCTTCCACTTCCCGGCCGCGGGCCGGGCCAACCTGTTCACCCACCCGGCTCTGGACCCGCGCAGCGGCATGCCCGAGTTCAAGGTGTGCGCCGTGCGGATAGCCCCCTACCAGGAGTGACACGTTGAGCAACGTACTTGTCGTCGGCGACGGTCCGGCAGCCCAGCGGCTCGTGGACCGCATGCGGCACCACGGTTTCGAGGGCGCCGTCACCGTGCTGGGGGCCGGACCGGCCACGGTGGTGACGGCCGTCGACCGGGCACGACGCAGGGTCCTCGCGCAGGTGAACGGCGCGCCCGCCACCTATTCCTACGACGCCCTCGTCCTCGCTGTCGAAGCCCGCCCCCTGATCCCCGGCATTCCCGGTCTGCTGGACTGCGAGGGACGTCTGACGGAGGGGGTCGTCGCCCCGGGTCCGGCCTCGGGCACACCGCCGGTCACCGCAGAGAGCGCGGTCGTCCTCGGTGAGGGCCCCCTCGCGGTGGAGACCGCGGCCTCGCTCGCCGCTCGCGGCGTCGGCGCCACCCTGGTCTGCGCCACCCCGCATCCCCTGTACACGCGGCTGGGCGAGACGTGCAGCGGCATGCTCTCCGAGCGACTGGAGCGGGCCGGGGTCACCGTGCTCGGCGGGAGAACGGCCGTCGGCCGTCTGCCGGGCCGACTGCGGCTGGACGACGGAACGACGCTGCGCGCCGACACGGTCGTCCTGTGCGCCGGGACCGCCCCCGACACCCGGCTCGCCCGCGCCTGCGGTCTGGACGTCCGCGTCGGCACCGTGGTCGACGACAGGCTGCGCACCAGCGACCCCCATGTGCACGCCATCGGTGACAGCACCGCCTACGACGGCCGGCTCGCCGACGGTCCCCAGGTCGCCTGGGAGCAGGCCGAGGCCCTCGCCGAGATCCTCGCCGGACACGCTGTGACCTATCGGCCGCGCCCGTCCGCGCTGCGGCTGCGCACCGATGTCGCGGACGTGGCCGCCATCGGCTCGCCCGCCGATCTGCACCGGCCCGGCACCCGGCGGATCGGCCTCACCGACCGGGCCAACCGGCGGTACGTCCGTCTCGCCCTGCGGGACGAACGTGTCGTGGCCGCCGTGCTGTTCGGCCTGCCGCAGGCCATCGCGACCATCGGGTTCCTCCACAGACGCGGACAGCGGCTTCCCTCCGACCGGCTGGGGCTGCTGCTGGACCTGCCTCCCGGCCCGGCGTCGGGCAGTGCCGCGGGCGGCGGGAACGCTCCGGTCTGCCTGTGCGGCAACGTCTCGGAGCAGACGCTGCTGAAGGCGTGGCGGGCGGGCTCCCGCACCGTCACGGAGCTCGCGAAGACGACCCGGGCCACCACGGGCTGCGGCGGCTGCACGGGGCCGGTGGAGGAACTGTGCCGCGTCTGGGCGCGCGCGTCACGGCAGGAAAGGGAGAAGGCATCATGACGCGGACACTCCTCGTCGTCGGACACGGCATGGTCGGCCACCGGCTCGTCGAGCAGCTCAGGGCCCTGGACACCGAGCGGACCTGGCGCGTCGTCGTCGTAGGCGAAGAGCATCATCCCGCTTACGACCGCGTCGGCCTGTCCTCGTACCTGGAGGGCAAGAGCAAGTCCGATCTCACTCTGGTGGGAGCGGACTTCCTGAGCGACCCTCGGACGGACCTTTTTCTGGGCTGCCCCGTCGTCTCGGTGGACCGGACCGCCCGCAGCGTCGAGACGGCCCACGGCGAGCGGATCTTCTACGACGCGCTGGTCCTGGCCACCGGTTCACGCCCGTTCGTCCCGCCGGTTCCCGGCCACGACCTGCCGGGTTGTTTCACCTACCGCACCTTCGACGACCTCGACGCCCTGCGCGCCGCCGCCTCCCCCGGGCGGCCGGGCGTCGTCGTGGGAGGCGGGCTGCTCGGTCTGGAGGCGGCGAACGCCCTGCGCCTGCTGGGAATGCGCCCCCATGTCGTCGAGACGGCCCCGCATCTGATGCCGGCACAGCTCGACGCGGGCGCCGCGCGCGTGCTGCACCGGCGGGTCGCCGAGCTCGGCCTGCGGGTGCACTGCGCCACGGCCACGGCGTCGATCGAGGCCGGGACGGACGGGGCGGTGCGGGCGGTGACGCTCTCGGACGGGACCGTGCTGGAAGCCGACGTGGTGGTGTTCGCCGCGGGCGTCCGGCCGCGTGACGAACTGGCCGACGCCGCCGGACTCGAGCGGGGCGAGCGGGGTGGCTTCGTCGTCGACGATCTCTGCCGCACCGCCGACGGGCGGGTGTGGGCCGTCGGCGAGTGCGCCTGCGTGCGAGGACGCTGCCACGGCCTGGTCGCTCCCGGGTACCGCATGGCCGACAGCGTCGCGCGCCAGCTGACGGGGCGGACCCCGGAGCCGTTCGACGGCACCGACACATCGACCGCGCTCAAGCTGCTCGGCGTGCGGATCGCCACCTTCGGCGCCACGCGTTACGACCACGGGCAGACGCTCGAAGCGGTCTTCGCCGAGGACACCGACCGCTACGCCAAGATCCTGCTCCGCCAGGACAGCGGTGATCTGCTGGGCGGGATCCTCGCCGGCGACACCGGCTCCTGGACGGCGCTCCGTTCCCTCGTGGGCCGCAGGCCGCCCGCCGACCTGGAGCGGCTGCTCCTGCCCTGAAACCCGCTCCGCCACCCCCTCACCCGCTGTCACCAAGGAGTTCACGTTGAAGACGATCGCTTTCCTCGGTCTTGGCACCATGGGCAGCCCGATGGCTGTCAACCTGTGCCGAGCCGGCCACACCGTGTACGGATGGAACCGCAGCGACGGCAGGGACGGGCCGCTGCGGGCGGCGGGCGGGCGGCCCATGGCGTCGATCCGCGAGGCGGTCCGCGAGGCCGACGTGGTGATCACCATGCTGCCGGACGCTCCGCAGGTCGAGGAGGTCGCTCTCGGCCCCGACGGAATCCTGGCCAACGCCCGCCCGGGGACGCTGCTGATCGACATGTCCACCATCGCCCCGCAGCACGCGATCACACTGGCGGGCAAAGCCGCCGAGCACCGGATCCGGGTTCTGGACGCGCCCGTGGCGGGCGGGGAGACCGGTGCGGTCGACGGCATCCTGTCGATCATGGTCGGCGGGGACGCGGAGGACTTCGCGGCGGCGAAACCCGTCTTCGAGGCCCTCGGCAGGACCGTCACGCACTGCGGTCCGAACGGCCGCGGCCAGACGGTGAAGGCCGCCAGCCAGCTGGTCCTCGCGATCAACCTCCAGGCGTGCGCGGAAGCGGTGGTCTTCCTCGAGAAGTCGGGGGTGG
Organism: Streptomyces sp. NPDC031474; assembly: GCF_055581185.1. Taxonomy (NCBI): domain Bacteria; kingdom Bacillati; phylum Actinomycetota; class Actinomycetes; order Kitasatosporales; family Streptomycetaceae; genus Streptomyces; species Streptomyces sp. NPDC031474. The sequence goes on along the minus strand of NZ_JBVIJX010000013.1, from coordinate 130,732 downwards.
ACCTCGAAGCCGCCCTCGACGTCATCGGCGGCGGCATGGCGGGCTCCACCGCCCTCGCCCGCAAGAAGGCCAACTTCCTCAAGCGCGACTACACACCCAGCTTCCGGATGGGCCTGCACCACAAGGACCTGGGCATCGCCACCGACACCGCCCGCGCGATCGGCGCCGCCATCCCCCTGGGCAGCGTCGCCGCCCAGTTCGTGGCATCGGCCGTGGCCCGCGGAGAGGCGGACCTCGACCACTGCGCCCTGCTCCGCGGCGTCGAACTCCTCAGCGGATACGACCACGAGGAGCAGTGACACCTCACTGAACCCCCGTGCAGGCGGCGACAGTTGCGGGTTTCAGGTCTCCTGCGTGAGCCGAGTGCGCGCTCAGTCGGAGGTCATCGGCAGGACGTCCGGTGAGAGCGCGCCGGCATGGGCCGAAGCGCTCGTCATACGGCGCAGATGGTGCCGCCGGCACAACACCTCGTAGCCGACCTCCGCGGTCAGGCCGTTCACGTCACCGACGACGACCTGTTCGCCTTCCACCACCATCTCACCGTCCACGGTGCGGGCATTGTGCGTGGCCCGCGCCCCGCACCAGCACATCGCCTCCACCTGGAGGGTCTCCAGGCGGTCCGCCAGCTCGATCAGCCGCCGCGAGCCCGGGAAGAGCTTGGTGCGGAAGTCGGTGGTGATACCGAAGGCGAAGACATCAAGGTTCAGGTCGTCCACGACCCGTGCCAACTGATCGATCTGCTCCGGCGCCAGGAACTGCGCCTCGTCCACGATCAAGTAGTCGACCTTGCCGCCCTGAGACACCCGGTCGACCACATAGGCATACAGGTCCATCCCCGGCACCGCCTCGACCGCGTCGGTCACCAGCCCCAGCCGTGAAGAGAGCTTCCCCTCCCCCGCGCGGTCGTCCCGGGTGAAGATCAAGCCCTGCAGTCCCCTCGCCGACCGGTTGTGCGCGAACTGCAGGGCCAGCGTCGACTTCCCGCAGTCCATGGTTCCGGAGAAGAACACCAGCTCGGGCATGGGGAGTCGAGCGCCTTTCGGTGACGGTGACGGTGACGGCGAAGGTGAAGGTGAAGCCGGGCGGGAGAAACGGTTCCGGGGCGTCAGGAGCGTACTTCGAGCAGGGGGACCAACTGCTCGGCAGGGGTCATCGAGCCGTGGTTGCCGACCATCGCCGACTCCTTGGGCTCCCGCTCGGAGGCGATGATCAGCACGTCATCCCGGGCGGCCGCGACCACATCGCCGAGGCGCGCGTACACCCGCTCGTCGATCCGCGGCCCGAACCAGCCCGCGGCGATCGCCTCCTCCCGGGAGGCCACCCAGAACTGCTCGCCGAGCACCTCGCGCCAGCAGGTCAGGACGTCGTCCTCGGCGCCCGGTACGGCGTAGACGTGACGGGCGCGGCCCTCGCCGCCCAGCAGGGCGACCCCGGCGCGCAGCTCCCAGTCCGCGTCGAAGTCGATGCGGTGCTCCTCGTCGAAGGGCACGTCGACCATGCCGTGGTCGGCGGTGACGTAGAGCGCGCTGCGCGGCGGGAGTTGCTCGGCCAGGCGCTGGACGAGCCGGTCGACGTACATGAGCTGGCCGCGCCAGGTGTCGGAGGCGACGCCGTAGCGGTGCCCTGCGCCGTCCAGTTCGGCGTAGTACGTGTAGACGAGGGAGCGGTCACCGGCGGCGAGTTGCTCGGCGGCGAGGTCCATCCGCTCCTCGCCGGTGAGACGCCCGTGAAACGTTCCGCCGCTGAGCGCGACCTTGGTCAGCGGGGTGTTCTGGAACGCCGGGGACGACACCTGGGCGGCGTGCACGCCCGCCTCGTGGGCGAGCTGGAAGACCGTGGGGTAGGGCTGCCAGGCGGCCGGCGCGGTCCACGGCTGCCAGCGGAGCTGGTTCATCAGCTCGCCGGTGGCCGGGTTGCGCACGGTGTAGCCGGGCAGGCCGTGGGCGCCCGGCGGCAGGCCGGTGCCGACGGAGGCGAGGGAGGTCGCGGTGGTCGCCGGGTAGCCGGCGGTGAGCGGGCGTCCGGTGCCGCCGCGCGAGCCGGCGAGGAGAGCGTGCAGATAGGGCGCCTCGTCGGCGTGGTCCTTGATCTGCTCCCAGCCGAGGCCGTCGATCAGGAAGACGCAGTTGCGGTCGGCCGGGGTCAGTTCCGGGATCGCCGCGCTCGTGCCGGGCACGCCCATGCCCGCCGCCAGGGTGGGCAGCAGGTCGGCGAGGGAGCCGGAGCCGTACTCGGGGACGGGGGCGGAGCCGACGGCCAGCGGTTCGGGGTAGTCCCAGGGGGCGAACTGAGCCATCAGCGGGTGACGTCCGCGGTGGCCTCGGAGAGCGACTGCGCGAAGGCGAGCGCCTGGCGCACCGTCTCCGGGCCGTCCCCGGCCTCGCTGACGCGCAGGCTCAGGTCGTCCGCCGTGGAATTGCCGGTGTAGCCGTGGTCGGCGTCGCAGTTGGGGTCGCCGCAGGCAGCCGGTTCCAGGTCGATGCGGGAGACGGCGCCCCAGCCGATGGTCAGCACGACCTCGCGCGGCAGCGTGCCCGGCGCGTACGACTCCGGGTTGGCGACCACTCGGCTGAGCACGACCGAGGAGATCCGGCCGAGCTTCACGGACTCCGTCGACGTCGTGGCGTACGGCGTCGGGGAGGTGGTGTCGGCGGCCTGCTCGTCGGTGTGGCTGACGATGAAGCGGTTACCGGTGAGCACCAGCACGGTCACGTGCCGGCGCACCTCGTTCTGGTCGAACGTGGTCTCCTGGTGGACCAGGAACGACCGGATCGGCTCGCCGCCCACAGCGGCCTCCACCGCCTCGGCCACGAGGGCCGGGTAGTAGCCGCTGCGCTCGATCGCCGCGCGCAGCCCCTGGGTCGTCGTACTGGTCTTGGCCATGCCCTCCATCCTACGGGGACCCACTGACTGCGAGGCACCGCTCGCGACTGCTTCCGTCGGTCGGCGACGTCCGCCTGCGGCACGCTCTGCTCGGTACGTCGGCAGGCTCAGTACGTCGGCAGGGTCCTCGGTCCGAGGTCGTCGCGCGCGGGCGGAGGCGCGAGGCGTACGGAGGCGCCGAGGACGCTCAGGCCGTGCGGGGCGACGACGACCGGCTCCAGGGTGACCGCGACGACCTCGGGGTGGTCGTCGACCAGCCGGGACACGCGCAGCAGCAGCTCCTCCAGGGCGGGGGTGTCGACGGGGGTCGAGCCGCGCCAGCCGAAGAGGAGGGGGGCGGTGCGGATGGAGCGGATCAGCGAGGTCGCGTCGCGGTCGGTGACCGGCACGAGTCGGTGCGCCATGTCGCCGAGCAGTTGCGAGGCGGCCCCGGCGAGTCCGAAGGACAGCACGGCGCCGGCCGCCGGGTCGATGACCGCGCGGACGACGGTGTCGACGCCGCGCGGGGCCATCGACTGCACGACCGGGCGGAGCTCCTCCGGCTTGCCGAAGAGTTCGGTCAACTCGGCGTACGCCCGGCGCAGTTGCTCCTCGTCGGCCAGATCGAGGCGGACGCCGCCCAGGTCGGCGCGGTGGCGCAGATGCGGGGCGGTGGCCTTGAGGGCGACGGGGTAGCCGAGGGCGCCCGCGGCCCGTGCGGCCTCGTCCGGGGTGGGTGCGGGGATCGCCCGGCGGGTGCGGATGCCGTAACGGCCGAGCAGCTCGCAGGTCTCGTCGGCGCCGAGGGTGAGGCCCTGTCCGCGCGCGAGGAGCCCGCCGATCTGTGCGGCGGCCCCCTTCTCGTCGATGTCCTCGTACTCGGGGACCTTGCCGGGGTCGGCCGCCTCGCGCCGCCACTGGGCGTACTTCACGGCCTCGGCGAGGGCGCGGACGGCGCGTTCGGCGGCGGGGAAGGCGGGGATGAGGTGTGCTCCCTCGGGCGCTTCCACGGGGGCCGGCCATCGGGTTCCGGTGGCTTCCGCCGCGCCGCGCGCGTGGGGGGTCGCTTCGGCGCGCGGCGCGGTGCTCGCCGCGGCGGACAGGGCCGCGGCGAGCCCGCCGAGTTCCACGTGGACGACGAGCACCGGCTTGGCGGGAGCGGCGGCCGCGGCCGAGCGCAGGGCCTGCGCGAGTGCCGCGTCCCCGGGCGACGCCTCCCCGATCGCCGGGATCGCCGTCACGACCACCGCGTCGCAGGTCTCGTCGGCCAGCGCCCGCGCGAGGGCCGCGTGGAAGTCCTCCGCGGACGCCTCCGTCGTCAGGTCCAGCGGGGGCAGCGGGCGCAGGCCTTCGGAGAGGCAGGCGTCGTACGTCAGCAGGCCCAGAGACTCGGAGTTGCCGAGGATCGCCACCCGCGGTCCCGTCGGCAGCGGTTGGCGGGCGAGCAGCAGGCCCGCGTCGACCAGCTCGGTGATGGTGTCCACGCGGATCACGCCGGCCTGCCGCAGGAGCGCCGACACCGTCGCGTGGGGCAGCCGCGTCGCCCGCACGGCGTGCCCCTGCGGGGCGGAACCGGCGCCCTGGACGACGACCAGCGGCTTGGCGGCCGCCGTGCGCCGAGCGAGGCGGGTGAACTTGCGCGGGTTGCCGATGGACTCCAGGTACATCAGGGCGACGTCGGTGTCGGGGTCGTCGTACCAGTACTGCAGGACGTCGTTGCCGGAGACGTCCGCGCGGTTGCCGGAGGAGACGAAGGTGGACACGCCGGTGACGCCGGTGACGCCTGCGCCGCGCCGGTGGAGGCGGGACAGCAGGGCGATGCCGATGGCGCCGGACTGGGCGAAGAGCCCGATCCTGCCGGGCCTCGGCATCTGAGGGGCGAGGGATGCGTTGAGCCGCACCTGCGGGGAGGTGTTGATGACCCCGAAGGCGTTGGGGCCGATGATCCGCATGCCGTACGCGCGCGCGTGGCGGACGAGTTCGCGCTGGCGCTCGCGGCCGTCGGGGCCGCTCTCGGCGTACCCGGCGGAGAGGACCACGAGTCCCTGCACGCCGTGCTCGCCGCACTCGGCGACGGCCTCGGGCACGTGCTCGGCCGGGACGGCGAGGACCGCGAGGTCGACGGGCCCCGCTATGTCGCGCACCGAGCGGCGGGCGGGCACGCCGTCGAGCTCCTTCAGGTCCTCGGGGAAGGCCTTGTTCACGGCGTACAGGCGGCCGGTGAAGCCGGCCTCCCGGAGGTTGCCGAGGACGCTTCGGCCGACGCCGCCGGGCGTGCGGCCGGCGCCGACGACGGCGACCGAGCCGGGCGCCAGCAGCCGCCGTACGGAGTGCGCCTCCGCGCGTTGCTCCCGCGCGCGCTGCACGGCGAGGGAGCGCTCGGTGGGTTCGAGGTCGAACTCCAGGCGGACGACGCCGTCCTCGAAGCTGCGCTTCTGGGTGTAGCCGGCGTCCGTGAACACCTTGATCATCTTGGTGTTGGCGGGGAGCACCTCGGCGGCGAAGCGGCGGATGTCGCGCTCGCGCGCGACGGCCGCGATGTGTTCGAGGAGCGCGGAGGCGACGCCGCGGCCCTGGTGGGCGTCCTGCACGAGGAAGGCGACCTCGGCCTCGTCGGCGGGCGCGGAGGCGGCCATGCCGTCGGCACCAATGCGGTCATAGCGTACGGTTGCGATGAACTCGCCGCCGACGGTGGCCGCGAGTCCCACCCGGTCCACAAAGTCGTGGTGCGTGAAGCGGTGGACGTCCTTCGCGGACAGGCGCGGGTAGGGCGCGAAGAAGCGGTAGTACTTCGACTCGTCCGAAACCTGCTCGTAGAAGCTGACCAGGCGCTCGGCGTCATCGACGGTGATGGGGCGGATGCGTGCGGTGCCGCCGTCGCGCAGCACCACGTCGGCCTCCCAGTGGGCGGGGTACTCGTGCCGGTCCGACGCGCTCTGCATGGGGCCCAGAGTACGGCTCGCGTCCGACAACGGCGCGAGGCAGTCTGTGGAGGACGGATGCCGGATCGAGGCCGCGATCCGGCGACCGCGCGGGACGGGTCGTCCAGGACCCGTCCCTCACACGCTTCACGTGTGGAACACTGGTCTAGACAACCTGAACCTGAAGGGCAGCATCACATGGCTGAGCGCCGCGTCAACGTCGGCTGGGCCGAGGGCCTTCACGCCCGCCCCGCTTCCATCTTCGTCCGGGCCGCCACGGCCGCAGGCATCCCGGTGACGATCGCCAAGGCCGACGGCAACCCCGTCAACGCGGCCTCCATGCTGGCCGTGCTCGGCCTGGGCGCCCAGGGCGGCGAGGAGATCGTCCTCGCCTCCGAGGCCGAGGGGGCGGACGTCGCTCTCGACCGTCTCGCGAAGCTGGTCGCCGAGGGTCTCGAGGAACTCCCCGAGACCGTCTGATCAACCCCTGGTAATTGAGGGTTGCAGGGCTCGCCCGAATTATCGGGCGAGCCCTTCGCATTTCCCGTTCCCGGGCAGCAGAAATAATCCCCCGCGAATTATCTCCTCTTTGTATACGGCTCCCGTGTTAATGCCGCACGCTCGTCATGTTTACGGGAGGTTGCGAAGTCCTCACGCGGTCGATGCGCTCCGGTCCGCCGGAAAAGCGCAGTCGGTGCGCGGCCGTCGTGCGCTCGGTGTGCAGCGCCGTGATCGCCCGCGCGCGCTCCTGGTCGCCGCGCGCCACCGCGTCCACGATCGCGCCGTGCTCCGCCCAGGACTCCACCGGGTTGGCCGGCGCCTCCACCGTGTACATCCAGGCGATCTTGTGACGGAGCTGGGTGAGCATCGACGTCAGGGCATGGCTTCCGGAGGACTGGGCGAGCGTCTCGTGGAACCAGCCGCCCAGGGAGCGCAGATCCTCGCTGCTGCCCCTCCTGGCCCGCTCCTGGCCCAGCCGGACGAGGCCGCGCAGCACCTTCAGGTGGGCCTCCGTGCGCCGCTGGGCGGCCCGGGCGGCGCCGAGCGGCTCCAGGAGCATGCGCATCTCCAGCACGTCCGCGGCCTCCTGCTCGGTCGGCTCCGCGACGCACGCGCCCGCGTGCCGCCGCGTCACGACGAAGCCCTCGGCCTCCAGCGTGCGCAGCGCCTCCCGGACGGGGACGCGGGAAACGCCGTAGCGGCGGGCGAGGAGTTCCTCGGTGAGGCGGCTGCCGCGCTCGTAGACACCCGAGACGATGTCGTCCCGGACGGCCGTGCACACCGAGTGCGCCGGAATACGCATGACGGACCTCCGCCTTAATCCCCGTGAAACGTCGACGATTGACGTGTGTTCCGTGACTCTATTGCAATGAGCGGGAATTTCCGATGGCGGGCCGGAATCCATGGATATTTTTTGGACAGCAGTGCATCGAAAACGGCAAAAGCCCCGGCCGAGGGGGCCGGGGCTGGACGATCTGTCGCCGTGCGCCGTCAGACGTTCACACCGTGCTGGCGGAGGTAGGCGACCGGGTCGATGTCCGAGCCGTACTCCGCCGTGGTGCGGGCCTCGAAGTGCAGATGCGGACCGGTGACGTTGCCGGTCGCGCCGGACAGGCCGATCTGCTGGCCGGGAGTGACCTGCTGGCCCACCGAGACGCCGATGGACGACAGGTGCCCGTACTGGGTGTACGTGCCGTCGTTCATCTTGATGACCACCTGGTTGCCGTACGACCCGCCCCAGCCGGCCTCGACGACGGTGCCCAGGCCGACCGCGTGCACCGTGGTGCCGGTCGCGGCGTGGAAGTCGATGCCGGTGTGACTGCCGGAGGACCACAGCGAACTGCTGGCGTGGTAGCCGGTGGAGACGTAGGAACCCGTGATCGGCGGCACGAAGGCGTTGAGCCGCTTGCGCTCGGCCTCACGGGCGGCACGCACGCGTGCCTCGCGCTCCTCGACGGCCTTCTTGGCGGCCGCCTCGCGCGCGGCCTGCTCGTAGGCGGCCTTCTTCTGCACGGCGACCTGGTCGTCGATCTGGTCGGCGACGGCCTCGCCGGCGGTGACGACGGGGATCAGCCCGGTCTGCTCGGGGGTGGGCTCGGCGGCGAAGGCCGGGGCGGAGGCCACGGTGGCCATGACACCGGTGGTGGTGAGCGCCGCGACGCCCGCGGCGCGCGCGGTGGTGCGCTGCATCCGGCTGGGCCGACGGTGCTTCCCGGTGGCGCAGGTGAACGCCATGAAGTGGGGGGTGTCCTTTCCTTCCCTCTCGCCTACCGGGTTAGCTGACGGGTTCGGAGCAGGAAGGTCTCCTACGGACCCCCTCGCGGCTCGCGCGGGCGTCCGATTCACCCCAGGGACTTCACATGGGTCCCCGGCTCCCCTGGCTCGCGCCGTACGGGGACTCGGCGATGACTGTCCGCTGCCGCGGCTGCGGCGCACTGCCTGACGAACAGCCCGGACGAAGCTAAGCGGGACGGGTTTCAATCCTCAAACGAATCCCGGTTTTTGTAGCGCATGCCACAGGGCAGACAGGCAACCTCCGCCTCAATTCGGACACGCAGAGGCCCTGGTGACGTTTCCGTCGGCCAGGGCCCCTGCGCGCGCGTGCCGTTGGCGCGGCCACCGCGCCCGCCGGTCCGTCTACTCGGCGGACACGACCTTCACCTCGCCGATGCCGAGGGCCTCCACCGGCTCCTTGATCCGGGCCGCGTCGCCGACGAGGACGGTCACCAGCCGGTCCACCGGGAAGGCGTTCACGGCCGCCGCGGTGGCCTCCACGGTGCCGGTCGCGGCGAGCTGCTGGTACAGCGTCGCCTGGTAGTCGTCGGGCAGGTGCTGCTCGACCTGGTCGGCCAGCGTGCCCGCGACGGCCGCGGCGGTCTCGAACTTCAGCGGCGCCACCCCGACCAGGTTCTGCACGGCGACATCACGCTCGGCGTCGGTCAGGCCGCCCTCGGCGAGGGTGCGCAGCACCTTCCAGAGGTCCTCCAGGGCGGGACCGGTGTTCGGGGTGTCCACGGAGCCGCTGATGGCGAGCATCGCGGCGCCCGAGCCGTCCGGCGCGGACCGCAGGACCTGCCCGAAGGCGCGGACACCGTAGGTGTAACCCTTCTCCTCGCGCAGGACGCGGTCCAGGCGGGAGGTGAGGGTGCCGCCGAGGCAGTACGTGCCGAGCACCTGCGCGGGCCACACGCGGTCGTGCCGGTCGGCGCCGATCCGACCGATCAGCAGCTGCGTCTGCACGGCGCCGGGACGGTCCACGATGACGACCCTGCCGGTGTCGTCGGCGGTGACCGGCGGCACGGGCCGCGGCTGGGCCGAGGAGCCCGTCCACGCGCCCAGGGTGTCGCCGAGGAGGGCGTCCAGGTCGGTGCCGGTGAGGTCGCCGACGACCACGGCGGTGGCCGTGGCGGGGCGCACATGCCTGTCGTAGAACGCGCGCACGGCGGCGGAGTCGATCTTCTCGACGGTCTCCGCGGTGCCCTGGCGCGGGCGCGACATGCGCGCGGTGGCCGGGAACAGCTCCTTGGAGAGCTCCTTGGCGGCACGCCGCGAGGGGTTGGCGAGCTCGTGCGGGATCTCGTCCAGGCGGTTGCGGACGAGGCGCTCGACCTCGCTGTCGGCGAACGCGGGCGCCCTGAGGGCGTCGGCGAGCAGACCGAGGCCCTTGGGCAGCCGCGAGGCCGGCACTTCGAGGCTGAGGCGGACGCCGGGGTGGTCGGCGTGCGCGTCCAGGGTGGCGCCGCAGCGCTCCAGTTCGGCGGCGAACTCCTCGGCGGAGTGCTTGTCGGTGCCCTCGGAGAAGGCGCGCGCCATGATCGTGGCGACGCCGTCGAGGCCGGCCGGTTCGGCGTCCAGGGGCGCGTCGAGGAGGATCTCGACGGCGACGACCTGCTGGCCGGGGCGGTGGCAGTGCAGCACGGTCAGGCCGTTGGCCAGCGCTGCGCGGTCGGGCGCCGGGAACGCCCACGGCTTGGCCTCGCCCGCCGCGGGCTGGGGGTGGAAGTCCATCGTGGCGAGCTCGGTCACCGGGCCGCCTCCTCGTTCTCGTCCTGGTCGGCGGGGGCTTCGGCGGCGGTCGGCTCGTAGACGAGCACCGCGCGGTTGTCGGGGCGCAGTCGGGCCTTGGCGACCTCCTGCACCTCCTCGGGCGTCACGTCCAGCACCCGCTGGACGGCGGTCAGGGCGAGCTGCGGGTCGCCGAACAGGACGGCGTAGCGGCACAGTTCGTCGGCGCGGCCGGCCACCGTGCCGAGCCGGTCGAGCCACTCGCGCTCCAACTGGGCCTGGGCGCGCTCCATCTCCTCGGCCGTGGGGCCCTCCTCGGCGAACCGGGCGAGCTCCTCGTCGATGGCGGTCTCGATGACGGGCACCTCGACGTCACCGGACGTCTTCACGTCCAGCCAGCCCAGGGAGGGCGCGCCGGCGAGCCGCAGCAGGCCGAAGCCGGCCGCCACGGCCGTACGGTCGCGCCGCACGAGCCGGTTGTACAGGCGGGAGGACTCGCCGCCGCCCAGGATGGTGAGCGCCAGGTCGACGGCGTCGCACGCGCGCGTGCCGTCCTCGGGCAGGCGGTAGGCGGCCATCAGGGCGCGGGCCGGCACCTCCTCCTCGACGATCTCGCGCAACTGCTCGCCGATGACGTCGGGCAGCGAGCCGTCGCGAGGCTCGGGCTTGCCGTCGTGGCCGGGGATGGAGCCGAAGTACTTCTCGACCCAGGCGAGGGTCTCCTCGGGGTCGATGTCGCCGACCACGGACAGGACCGCGTTGTTGGGCGCGTAGTACGTCCGGAAGAACGCGCGCGCGTCCTCCAGGGTCGCCGCGTCCAGGTCGGCCATCGAGCCGATCGGCGTGTGGTGGTAGGGGTGGCCGTCCGGGTAGGCGAGGGCCGTCAGCTTCTCGAAGGCCGTGCCGTAGGGGACGTTGTCGTAGCGCTGGCGACGCTCGTTCTTGACGACGTCGCGCTGGTTCTCCATCGACTCGTCGTCGAGCGCCGCGAGCAGCGAGCCCATGCGGTCGGCCTCCAGCCAGAGGGCGAGCTCCAGCTGGTGGGCGGGCATGGTCTCGAAGTAGTTGGTGCGCTCGAAGCTGGTGGTGCCGTTGAGCGAACCGCCCGCTCCCTGGACCAGCTCGAAGTGGCCGTTGCCCTTGACCTGTCCGGAGCCCTGGAACATCAGGTGCTCGAAAAGGTGAGCAAGGCCGGTGCGACCCTTGACTTCGTGTCGTGAACCGACGTCGTACCAGAGGCACACCGCCGCGACGGGGGTCAGGTGGTCCTCCGAGAGCACCACGCGCAGGCCGTTGGCCAGGCGGTGCTCGGTCGCTGTCAGGCCCCCGGAGCCTGCCTGGGCTGTGGCCGTGTGACCCATGGGCATGTACGTCCCTTCCGATCGCGGACGCGGTCGTCGAAACCGCGGTTTTCCTGCCGGTCCTGCCACTGTATGCAAGCGTGTGGACGGTCGGCGAAGTTCCCGCGGGACATACGCCGAGAGCGAGATCGCGTAGCCTGCGGACAGCCGTGGAGGAGGTGCCTCTGCGTGCGGGGTCCCACGGCCGACGCCGGGTCCTCGCCCGCGCTGTCAGTGGCACGGTCCACAATGGTCCGCGTCAGATCCCGTCACACGCCCCAGCAAGGAGCCGGCAGCGATGGCCCGCCGCAGCACGAAGACCCCGCCGCCCGACGACTCGTACGAGGAGCGGATCCTCGACATCGACGTCGTCGACGAGATGCAGGGCTCCTTCCTCGAGTACGCGTACTCGGTCATCTACTCCCGCGCCCTGCCGGACGCCCGCGACGGCCTGAAGCCGGTGCACCGCCGCATCGTCTACCAGATGAACGAGATGGGCCTGCGCCCCGAGCGCGGTTACGTCAAGTGCGCCCGGGTCGTCGGCGAGGTCATGGGCAAGCTGCACCCGCACGGCGACGCGTCGATCTACGACGCCCTGGTGCGCATGGCCCAGCCGTTCTCCATGCGCGTGCCGCTGGTCGACGGCCACGGCAACTTCGGCTCGCTGGGCAACGACGACCCGCCGGCCGCCATGCGGTACACCGAGTGCCGCCAGGCCGAGGCGACGAGCCTGATGACCGAGTCGATCGACGAGGACACGGTCGATTTCGCGCCGAACTACGACGGCCAGGAACAGGAGCCGGTGGCGCTTCCCGCCGCGTTCCCGAACCTGCTGGTCAACGGCGCCTCCGGGATCGCCGTCGGCATGGCCACGAACATGCCGCCGCACAACCTGGGCGAGGTCATCGCGGCCGCCCGCCACCTGATCCGCTACCCGGGCGCCGACCTGGACGCCCTGATGAAGTACGTCCCGGGCCCCGACCTGCCCACCGGCGGCCGGATCGTCGGCCTTGCCGGCATCCGGGACGCCTACGAGAGCGGCCGCGGCACCTTCAAGATCCGCGCCACGGTCTCGGTGGAGACGGTGACGGCGCGCCGCAAGGGCCTGGTCATCACCGAACTGCCCTTCACCGTCGGCCCCGAGAAGGTCATCGCCAAGATCAAGGACCTGGTCGGCTCGAAGAAGATCCAGGGCATCGCCGACGTCAAGGACCTCACCGACCGCGCGCACGGTTTGCGTCTGGTCATCGAGATCAAGAACGGTTTCGTGCCGGAGGCGGTGCTGGAGCAGCTCTACAAGCTGACCCCGATGGAGGAGTCCTTCGGCATCAACAACGTGGCGCTGGTCGACGGCCAGCCGCTCACGCTGGGCCTCAAGGAGCTCCTGGAGGTCTACCTCGACCACCGGTTCAACGTCGTGCGGCGGCGCAGCGAGTTCCGCCGCGGCAAGCGCCGTGACCGGCTGCACCTGGTGGAGGGCCTGCTCACCGCCCTCGTCGACATCGACGAGGTCATCCGGCTGATCCGCTCCAGCGAGAACAGCGCGGAGGCGAAGCAGCGCCTGATGGAGCGTTTCTCGCTCTCGGAGATCCAGACCCAGTACATCCTGGACACCCCGCTGCGCCGGCTCACCAAGTTCGACCGCATCGAGCTGGAGGCGGAGAAGGAGAGGCTCAACGCGGAGATCGCCGAGCTGACCCGGATCCTGGACTCGGACGCGGAGCTGCGCAAGCTGGTCTCGGCCGAACTGGCCGCGGTGGCGAAGAAGTTCGGCACCGAGCGCCGTACGGTCCTGCTGGAGTCGTCGGGCACCACGGCCACCGCCGTACCGCTCCAGGTGGCGGACGACCCGTGCCGCGTCCTGCTGTCGTCCACGGGCCTGCTGGCCCGCACGGCGAACGGCGAGCCCTTCGGGGAGAACGAGGACGGGGACGCCCCGCGCACCAAGCACGACGTGATCGTCTCTGCGGTGCCGGCCACCGCGCGCGGGGAGATCGGCGCGGTCACCTCCTCGGGCCGGCTGCTGCGGATCAACGTCGTCGACCTGCCGCAGCTGCCGGACACGGCGACGGCGCCGAACCTGTCGGGCGGCGCCCCGCTGGCGGAGTTCGTCTCCCTGGAGGGCGACGAGACGGTGGTCTGCCTGAGCACGCTCGACGAGTCGTCCCCGGGCCTGGCGATCGGCACGGAACAGGGCGTGGTCAAGCGGGTCGTGCCCGACTACCCGACCAACAAGGACGAGCTCGAGGTCATCACCCTGAAGGACGGCGACCGGATCGTCGGCGCCGTCGAGCTGACCACCGGCGAGGAGGACCTCGTCTTCATCACCGACGACGCCCAACTGCTGCGCTACCAGGCCTCGCAGGTGCGCCCGCAGGGCCGGGCGGCGGGCGGTATGGCGGGCATCAAGCTCACCGAGGGGGCGAAGGTGATCTCGTTCACGGCCGTTGACCCCGCGGCGGACGCGGTGGTCTTCACCATCGCGGGCTCGCGCGGCACGCTGGACGACTCCGTGCAGACGACCGCCAAGCTCACCCCCTTCGACCAGTATCCGCGCAAGGGCCGCGCCACCGGCGGTGTGCGCTGCCAGCGGTTCCTGAAGGGCGAGGACTGTCTGTCGCTGGCCTGGGCGGGCCCCGTCCCGGCCAAGGCGGCGCAGAAGAACGGCCTGCCCGCCGACCTGCCGGAGATGGACCCGCGCCGTGACGGCTCGGGCGTGTCCCTGTCGAAGACGGTGTCGGTGGTGGCGGGGCCGGTCTAGGCCTCAGCCGCTGACCTCAGCCTCGGCCGCCGCCCTCGGTCTCCGCCTCCACCTCGGTCTCTGTCTCGGCCTCGTGGAAGGGCTCGTCGTCGGCGGCCTGGACGTAGCGGAGGACGCCCCACATGCCGTGCTCGTCGGCGTGTGGGGCGTCGTTCTGCGACGCCTCGAGCTCCTTGCCGAGGGCGGCGGTGTCGATGCCGGAACCGATGAGGACGAGTCGGGTGAGGCGGGCCTCCGCGGCGGGCCAGGGCTCCGGGTAGAAGCGGAGGAAGCGGCCGACGGCGTGCACGGCGTACCGGTGGGCCGGGTCGTTCGGGCCGAAGTCGACGTACCCCTTGATCCGGTACAGCCCCTCGGGCCGGCTGTCGAGGAACCCCATCAGGCGGCGCGGGTCGAGAGGGGCCTCGGAGGTGAAGGAGAGGCTGTCGTACGCGGTGTGAAGGTGGCCGGCGTGATCGCTTCCGCTGTGGTCGTGCAGGTCGTGCCTGTCGTGGTCGTGCAGGTCGTCGAAGGAGAGCTGTCCGACGCGCTCCTCGCTCGGCCGGCAGTCGAAGAGGAACTCCGGGTCGATGCGGCCGTAGGTGGCGGGGACGACGGCGGCACGGTCGGTGAGGGACCGGACGAGCCCCAGGACGCGGTCGGCGTCGGGCGCGCGGTCGAGCTTGTTCACCACGACCAGGTCGGCGAGGGCGAGATGCCGGTCGACCTCGGGATGCGTGGCCCGGGTCGTGTCGAACTCGGCGGCGTCGACGACCTCGACGAGCCCGCCGTAGACGATGCCGGGATGCTCGCTGGCCAGCACCATCCGCACGAGTTCCTGGGGTTCGGCAAGACCGCTGGCCTCGATGACGATGACGTCGATGCCGGCGGCCGGCGCGGCGAGCCGTTCGAGGTAGACGTCGAGCTCACCGGCGTCGACGGCACAGCACAGACAGCCGTTGCCGAGGGAGACGGTGGAGTCGCCGAGCGCTCCGGCCACCGCCATGGCGTCGATCTCGATGGCGCCGAAGTCGTTCACGATCGCGCCGATACGGCTGCCGCCGCTGCGATGCAGGAGGTGGTTGAGCAGGGTCGTCTTGCCGGAGCCGAGGAATCCGGCGAGCACGACGACCGGGATCTGCTGCGGACTGCGACTCTGCGACACGTACGACCTCTCCGACACCTGCGCGTGCGCCGGCCCGCGGCCCGGCGCACGTCCGAGGACTGACTGCGGCCCCAGAATACGAGCCGGAAGAACCCCCACGAAGTGAAGGATCGTCAGCGGCGCCGGCCGGACAGCCGTCGGCGCCCGCCCTCCAGGGGTGCGGCCCGGCCATGAGCGGGCCTTCGGGCACGCGCACGCGTGCGCGCGCTCCTGGACACCCGCCCCGCTCGGGCGGGGTCCGGAAGCCGCTCCGCGTCAAGTCAGGTTAGGCTCACCTCTGTGAGTACGTGCGCGACCGTCTCGCGGGACCTCGACGAGCCCATTTCCGGAACCGCGGCCACGGCGACAACCTGGCTCCTCCTGGAACAGCCCGGGCCCTGGGGCGCGAAAGCGCTGGTCTCGAGCCACCTGGACCCCGTCCTTGGCCGGGCCCTGGAGGCCGCCGCGCAGGACACGGGCGTACGCGTCGCGCTCATCCGGCGCCCCGGACGCCACGCGGACCTCGGCGCCCCCCGGCTGCGGCAGGTGTACGCGGCGCACACCGTCCCCGGCAGGGTGTGGCTGCACAGCGCCACGACCCACGACCCACGGCAGCTGCTGGACCTCGACTTCGCCGCGCTCGGCCGGGGCGAGCACCACACCTTCGACCGGGCGCTGCGGGGCCGGCCCCACACCGGCGACCCGCTCGCCCTCGTCTGCACCAACGGCAAGCGCGACCGCTGCTGCGCGCTCCTCGGCCGTCCGCTGGCCGCGGAACTCGCCGCCTCCGGGGTGCGGGGCGCCTGGGAGGTCACCCATCTGGGAGGTCATCGCTTCTCCCCCACCCTGCTCGTCCTGCCGCACGGGTACGCGTACGGCCGCGCCGAGGCACACGCCGTCAAGGAGGTCCTGCACGGCGTCCAGGAGGGGCGGATCGTCGTGGAGGGGTGTCGTGGGAGCTCGGCCTGGGAGCGGCCCGGCCAGGCGGCGGAGCTGGCGGTGCGCGCGGCCACCGGCGAAGACGCGGCGGAGGTGCTGAGCGTCGTGCGGACCAGCGCCGTGCGGACCCTCGGCGGCGCACCGCGCTGGGAGGTGACCGTCGCACACACCGACGGACGCCGCTGGCAGGTCGAGGTGGCCCAGAGCCGCGGGGAGCCGCCCCGGCCGGAAACCTGCGGTGCCTCGGTCCTCGGTTCACCTGCGCGGATGGACGTGGTCGCGGTGCGTGAACCGGTGGGGACGGCACTGGCCGTCTGAGATCCGCACCACCCACCCCTACGGCTGCACCGGCCCACCCACGTACCGTCTTGGGTATGAGCCCCACTCCCCCCGCCCGTCGCCTGCGCCTCGGAATGCCGCGGCGCATGTTCTCGCAGCTTCTGCTCATGCAGCTGGCGATCGCCGCGGGAGTCGTGGTGCTCGCCACCGGGCTGTTCCTCGCCCCGCTCAGCAACCAGCTGGACGACCAGGCGATGCGCCGCGCCCTCGCCATCGCACAGACCACCGCCGCGGTGCCGCAGATCGCCGAGGACCTGCAACGCACGCGGCCGTCGGTCGACGGACCGGTGCAGCGGGAGGCCGAGCGGATCCGCAAGGCGAGCGGCGCCGAGTATGTCGTGGTGATGGACCTCAACGGCACACGCTGGTCGCACCCGGAGCCCGCGGAGGTCGGCGGCCATGTCTCGACGTCCCCGCGCAAGGCGCTGGCCGGCAGGACCGTCATGGAGATCGACAGCGGCACCCTGGGCCGCTCGGCCCGCGGCAAGGTGCCGCTGCACGACAGCGACGGCCAGATCATCGGAGCGGTCTCGGTCGGCATCGAGTACGACAGTGTGCGGGCGCGTCTGATCCATGCGATCCCCGGGCTGTTCGCCTACGCCGGAGGCGCCCTCGCCGTGGGTGCGCTGGCCGCCTGGCTGATCTCCCGACGGGTCCAGCGACAGACCCGTGACCTGGCCTTCTCGGACATCTCGGCGCTGCTCGCCGAGCGTGAGGCGATGCTGCACGGCATCCGGGAGGGCGTCGTCGCCCTGGACCGCGCCGGACGCGTCCGGCTGCTCAACGACGAGGCCCAGCGCCTCCTGGGCATCGGGGACGAAGCGGTGGGCGCATCGCCCGACCAGGCGCTCGGCGAGGGACGTACGGCCGACGTCCTGTCCGGCCGGGTGACCGGCACGGACCTGATCTCCGTCCGCGGCCAGCGGGTCCTGGTCGTCAACCGCATGCCCACCGACGACGGCGGCGCGGTGGCCACCCTGCGCGACCGCACCGAGCTGGAGCAGCTCGGCCGCGAGCTGGACTCGACGCACGGCCTGATCGACGCGCTGCGCGCCCAGGACCACGAGCACGCCAACCGCATGCACACACTGCTGGGGCTGCTCGAACTGGAGATGTACGACGACGCCGTGGAGTTCGTCGGGGAGGTGGTCGGCGATCACCGGGCCACCGCGGAGCAGGTGACCGAGCGGATCGAGGATCCGCTGCTCGCCGCCCTGCTGGTCGGCAAGGCGACCGTCGCGGCCGAGCGCGGTGTCGCCCTGTGGGTCTCCGACCGCACCCGGCTGCCGGACCGGCTGATCGACCCGCGCGGGCTGGTCACGATCGTCGGCAACCTCGTGGACAACGCGCTGGACGCCGTCGCGGGCAAGCCGCACGCGCGCGTGGAGGTCGAATTGCGTGCGCAGGGCCGTGCCGCCGTACTGCGGGTGCGGGACACGGGGCCCGGCATACCGGCCGAGCAGCGTGAGTTGATCTTCACCGAGGGCTGGTCCACGAAGAAGCCGCCGGCGCACGGCAAGCGCGGCATCGGACTCTCCCTGGTGCGCAGGCTCGCCGAGCGGCAGGGCGGCAGCGCGGCGGCCGGCGAGGCGGCCGGCGGGGGCGCCGAGTTCACCGTCGTCCTGCCCGACGCGCTGACCGAGCCCGAACCGGCGCCCGGCCCGGAATCCGCCCAGGACTTCGGTCTGGAATCCGACCAGGGTTTCGGCCTGGGCTCCGGCCCGGCGTCCGGCCCGGAGCCCGCGTGGGCCGCTCCGGCGAAGAGCGCTGTCGAGGAGGAGTCGCGATGATCGAGGTCCTGGTCGTGGACGACGACACCCGGGTCGCCCGGGTCAACGCCGCCTACGTCGGGAAGGTCCCCGGCTTCCATGTCGCCGGCGAGGCCCACAGCGCGGCCGACGCACTGCGCCAGCTGGAGCTGCTGCCCCGTCTGGACCTCGTTCTGCTGGACCACTACCTGCCCGACGAGACGGGTCTGGAGGTCGTGCAGGAGATGCGCCGGCGCGGCCACCAGACCGACGTGATCATGGTGACGGCCGCCCGGGACGTCTCGACGGTGCAGGCCGCGATGCGCCAGGGCGCTTTGCAGTACCTGGTGAAACCGTTCGCCTTCGCGGGCCTGCGCGCCAAGCTGGAGGCGTACGCGGACCTGCGTCGCACGCTCGACGGCGGGGGTGAGGCCGAACAGGCCGACGTCGACCGCATCTTCGGTGCGCTGTCCGCCCGCTCGGAGCCCGGTCTGCCCAAAGGGCACTCCCCCACCACCGCCGAACTCGTACGCCAGTCCCTGATGAACGCCGAGGGGCCGCTGTCGGCGCAGGAGATCGCCGACCGGACCGGAGTGAGCCGCCAGACCGCCCAGCGCTATCTGAAGCTTCTGGAGCGCACGGGACGGGCCCGGCTGACCCTGAAGTACGGCGACGCGGGCCGCCCGGAACACCGTTACGTGTGGGCGACCCGCGCCTGAGGGCACGGCTCTTGGGGGGGGGCGGGGAAGGAACCGTGCCCTCGTGGGATACGGATCCCGACCCGCCGCCTGCTCGACCGTCAGCCCGTCGCCTTGTCGACGAACTCGGTCGTGTAGGTCTTGCTCAGGTCGACGTCGGCGTTCTGGATGTTCGTGTTGAACGCCTTGAGGACCTTCTCGACCGTCTCGGGACCGTTCTTGGGCATCACGCCGTCCTTGGTGAACATGGGCAGCGAGTTCTTGATGGCCACCGAGTACAGCATCTTGTTCCCCTGCGAGTAGTCGGCCGGCATCTTCTCGGCGATCTCGCCGGCGCTGTGTGTGGACATCCACTTGAGCGTCTTGACGAACGCGTTGGCCAGCTTCTGGACGGTGTCCTTGTGACCGTTGACCCAGTCCGTCTGCATGTACAGGCTTGACGACGGGTACGGTCCGCCGAGCGCCTCCTGCGAGCCCTGCGGGGTGCGCATGTCGAGGAGAATCTTCCCGGCCTTCTTGTCCAGGACGTTCGCCACGGTCGGGTCGGTCGTCATACCGCCGTCGATGGCGCCCTGCTGAAGCGCCGCGATGAAGGTCGGCCCCGCGCCCACGGCGACCGGGGTGAACTCGCTGACCTTCACGCCGTTCTTGACGGCGAGGTACTTGGTGAGGAAGTCCGTCGAGGAGCCGAGGCCCGTGACGCCGAGCTTCTTCCCCTTGAAGTCCTTGGGCGAGGCGATGTCGCCCTCCGCCTTGGTGGAGACGATCTCCACCTCGCCGGGGGCCTGCGAGAGCTGCACGACGGACTCCACCTCCTTGCCCTTCACCTGGAGGTCGAGCGTGTGGTCGTAGAAGCCGACGGCGCCCTGGACCTGGCCGGAGACGAGCGCGGTCTCGGCCTGCACACCGGCCGGCTCGCTCAGCAGTTCGACGTCGAGCCCCTCGGCGTCGAAGTAGCCCAGCCGCTGGGTGAGCATCGCGGGCAGATAGATGACCTTGTCCAGGCCGCCGACCATGATCTTGACCTTCGTGCCCTTGCCGTCCCCCTTGCTGCCCGAGCCGCTGGACGTGGTACTGGCCGCGTCGTTGGCGCAGGCGGTGAGCGAGGAGAGGGCGAGCAGGCCGGCGGCGGCCAGGGCCGCGTGTCTGGCGGTTGTGCGCATGCGCATGGCGGTTTCACGTCCTTGTGAGAGGGCGGTGCGGGGGTGAGGATCGTTCAACGAGGGGATGCGGGGGTGAGGGGATGCGGGGATGCGGGGATGCGGATCGTTCCGGGAAGAGCCGGCTGCGGCCGGCCGAAGGGTCAGCTGTCGGAACCCGACGGCTTCCACCGGAAGATGCGGCGCTCGGCGAAGGTCAGCAGCCCCTCGGCGACCAGGGCGACGGCGGCGAGGATGACCATCGCGGCGTACACACCGGCGGCGTTGAACGTGCCCTGCGACTGTGCGACGAGCAGGCCGATGCCCTTGGTCGCGCCGATGTACTCGCCGACGATGGCGCCGATGAGGGCGAAGCCGAAGCTGACGTGGAGGCTGGTGAAGATCCACGAGGTGGCGGACGGGATGACCACCTGAAGCGTCACCCTTCGGTCGCTCGCGCCGAGGATGCGGGCGTTGGCGACAAGGTTGCGGTCGACCTCGCGGGCACCCTGGAAGGCGTTGAAGAAGACCGGGAAGAACACCAGGACCACGGCCGAGGCGACCTTGGAGGCGGGGCCGAGGCCGAACCAGATCACGAAGATCGGGGCCAGGACGATCCTGGGTATGGAGTTGAGCACCTTGATGTAGGGACCGAGGACATCGGCGAGAAAGGTGATCCGCCCGAGCGCGATGCCGCACACGACACCGGTGACCACGCCGATGATCCAGCCGAGCAGCGCCTCGTTGAGCGTGTACCAGATCTGCTCGCCGAGGGAGCCGAGCGCGGTCCCGTGCGTGATCCAGGTCCAGATCTGGTCCCAGATCTTGGAGGGCATCGAGAAGTTGAACGGGTCGATGGTCTTGGCCCGCGAGAGCGCCTCCCACAGGGCGAGGACGGCCACCAGGAGGAGGACGCGGGCGGCCGCGACGACGATCCTGCGTCTGCGGGCGGCACGCGCGCGTGAGTGCGCGCGGTCCGGCGCCTGGGCCGTGTCGACGACCGGAGTGCTGAGCACGTCAGGCGACATGGGCGGCACCTCTTTCACGGGTGATGCGGACCTCTTCACCGAGGGACTCCCAGATCTCGCGGTAGATCTCGATGAACCGCGGCTCAAGACGCACCGACTCGACCTTGCGCGGGCGCGGCAGGTCGATGTCGAAGACGTGCTTCACGGTGGCCGGCCCCGCGGTCATGACCACGACCTTGTCGGCCAGCGCGATGGACTCCTCGAGGTCGTGGGTGACGAAGACCACAGACGCTCCGGTGCCCTCCCACAGCTCCAGGAGCTCGTCCGACATCAGGGCCCTGGTCTGCACGTCGAGCGCCGAGAACGGCTCGTCCATGAGCAGGATCTCGGGGTCGTTGACGAAGGTCGCGGCGAGGGCGACGCGTTTGCGCTGACCGCCGGAGAGCTGATGCGGGTAGCGGTCCTCGAAGGCGGCGAGCCCGACCCGGGCCAACCACTCGCGCGCCTTCAGCTTCGCCTCCGCCTTGGGCACTCCGCGGAAGCGGGGGCCGGCCATGACGTTGGACAGGACCGTGCGCCACGGGAACGTGGCGTCCTGCTGGAAGACGAAGCCGACCTTGTCGCCGACGCCCTGCACGGCCTGCCCGGCGACCAGTACCTCGCCTTGAGTGGGCTCTTCCAATCCGCTGACCAGCGTCAACGTGGTCGACTTGCCGCAGCCGGTCGGTCCGACGATGGCCACGAACTCGCCGCGCCCGACAGTGAGGTCGAGGTCCCGCACGGCCGTGTGCGGGGCACCCGACGGGGTCCTGAAGACCTTGCTCGCACCCCGCAACTCGATGGCGGGGCTGGTGTGTGCGCTCATGGCCGGGGACGGTAGAGGTGACCGGCGAGACAGCATCAGCCTTCTGGGCGCATGCGCTTCTTTTGCCTGCAGTAGCCTGTTGTGCTCGTTTTGCTCGCGCTACAACAGCGAAGCCGAAACATGGGCTTAACGCCCACCTGGCCTGCACGGAGAGAGGCCCGATGATTGACGTCCTGGTCGTGGACGACGACTTCCGTGTCGCCGAGATCAACGCCAAGTACGTGGGAAAGGTTCCCGGATTCCGGGTGGCCGCCCGCGCGCACAGTGCCGCCCAGGCACTGGCCGCCGTCGAGCGCGGCACCATCGACCTCGTGCTGCTCGACCACTACCTGCCCGACCAGACCGGTCTCCAGCTCGTCCACCGCATGCGGCAACAGGGCCACGGCACCGACGTCATCATGATCACGGCGGCCGGCGACGTCACGACGGTGCAGACCGCGATGCGCCTGGGCGCCCTGCACTACCTGGTCAAACCGTTCACCTTCGCCGCGCTGCGCACCCGCCTCGACTCCTACGCCGCCCTGCGCCGCACCGTGGACCGGGTGGGCGGGCACGGCATCGCCGGCCAGGAACAGGTCGACCGGATCTTCGGCGCCCTGCGCACCGCACCCGTGCCGTCCTCGCCCGGTCTGCCGAGCGGCCACTCGGAGCCGACCACGGACCTGATCTGCGCGGTCCTGCACCGCGCGAACCAGCCCTTGTCGGCCCACGAGGTCGCCGCCGAGACGGGCCTGAGCCGCTCCACCGCCCAGCGTTACCTCCGCCACCTGGAACAGGCCGGCCGCCTTCACCTCTCCCTGAAGTACGGCGACACCGGCCGCCCGGAACACCGATACGCGTGGGTGGCACCGTAGCCGTGAGCCGTGAGCCGAGTGGTGAGGGCTGAGGGGTGAGCGGTGAGGGGTGAGCGGTGATCCCGTTGCGGTACGGCGGTGGAGCAGCCGCCCGGCAGGCCGTTCCGCTCAGATCGGCTGATCGCTGGCCGAGCCTGCCGCTGGCTGAACGAAACCGCCTACGCGGCACCCGCTCCCGTCAGTGACCGCACCTCGGTCTCCGCGTGTTTGGCCTCGTCCGCGATCTCGGCCGAGGTGACCGTGCCCAGCCAGCCCGCCAGGAAGCCCAGCGGAATCGAGACCAGGCCGGGGTTCTGCAGGGGGAAGTACTGGAAGTCCACGGTCGGGAAGAGCGACTCCGGGCTGCCGGACACCACCGGCGACAGCACGACCAACGCCAGGGCAGGCACCAGCCCGCCGTACACCGCCCACACGGCGCCCCGCGTGGTGAAGCCCCGCCAGAACAGCGAGTACAGCAGGACCGGCAGGTTCGCGGAGGCCGCGACGGCGAAGGCGAGCCCGACCAGGAAGGCCACGTTGAGATCGCGGGCCAGCAGGCTGAGGGCGATCGCGACGATGCCGATGCCCACGGCGGCGGCCCGTGCCACCGCGACCTCGCTGCGAGGTTCGGCGCGCCGACGGCGCAAGGAGGCGTACAGGTCGTGCGCCACCGACGCCGAGGAGGCGAGCGTGACCCCGGCGACGACGGCGAGGATCGTGGCGAAGGCGACGGCCGCCACGACCGCGAACAGGACCGTGCCGCCCGTGGAGTCGGCGCCGCCGCCCAGATCGAGGGCGAGGAGGGGAACGGCCGTGTTCCCGGATGCGTTCGAGCCGCGTACGGCCTCCGGGCCGACGATCGCCGCCGCTCCGAAGCCCAGGACGATCGTCATCAGGTAGAACCCGCCGATGAGCCCGATCGACCAGACCGCGGACCGCCGGGCGGCCTGCGCGGTCGGCACGGTGTAGAAGCGGGACAGGATGTGCGGCAGCCCCGCCGTGCCCAGCACCAGCGCGAGCCCCAGGCTCATGAAGTCGAAGCGCGCCGTCCAGTCCCCGCCGTACTTCAGCCCGGGTGCCAGATAGGCGGAACCGTGGCCGCTGCGCTCGGCCGCCGTACGCAGCAACTGGTTGAAGTCACCGTGGAAACGCACCAGGACGAGTGCGGTGAGCACGACCGTGCCGCCCAGCAGCAGGACCGCCTTCACGATCTGAATCCACGTGGTGGCCCGCATCCCTCCCAACGACACATAGATCACCATGAGCGCACCGACGCCGATGACGGCCCAGGACCGGGCCGCCTCGCCGGTGTTCCCGAGGAGCAGCGCGACCAGGCTGCCCGCACCCACCATCTGCGCCACCAGATAGAGAACGGACACGGTGACCGAGGAGGTTCCCGCCGCGATCCGCACCGGCCGCTCGCTCATGCGCGCGGCGACCACGTCGGCGAGCGTGAACCGCCCGCAGTTGCGCACCAGTTCGGCGACGAGGAACAGCACCACCAGCCAGGCCACGAGGAAGCCCACCACGTACAGCAGACCGTCGTACCCGTACAGCGCGATCAGTCCGGTGGCGCCCAGGAAGGAGGCGGCCGACATGTAGTCGCCGGCGATGGCAAAACCATTCTCCATCGGGGAGAACAACCGCCCGCCCGCGTAGAACTCCTCCTGAGAACCCTGCCGGTTGCGGCCCACCCAGGTCGTGATCCCCAGCGTGACCGCGACGAAGGCGCTGAACAGCAGCAACGCCGGCGCTTGTTGGTTGCCGGTCACGACGCACCGCCCCTTGCTTCACGCGTCAGTTCCTGAGTGTCCCAGCGCAGTTCGAGCGCGGCACGGTCCCTGTGCAGCCGTGCGTGCCGGGCGTAGGCCCAGGTGAGCAGGAATGTGCTGAGGAACTGTCCGAGCCCCGCGAGCAACGCCACGTTCACCGCGCCGGCCACCGGCCGCGCCATGAACGCGGGCGCGGTCGTCGCGGTCACGACGTACGCCACGTACCAGACGAAGAAACCGGCGACCGCCGGCACCACGAACCGCCGGTACCTGCTGCGCACCTCCTGGAAGGCCGCGCTGCGCTGCACCTCGAGGTAGACCTGGGCCGCCGCGACGGCTCCGGTCCGCCGCTCCCGACGTGCCCCCGGGACCTCGGCCGCCTCCGTGACCGTGCCGGCCGACTCGCCCCAGCCCGAGGCGAGCGCGTCATACCACGGGTCCTCGTAGCGCATGTCTCCTGGCGCTTCGGCGAATGCCCGGACTTGACGCTGATGGTGCTCGTCCCCGTATGGCGTGGGACCGCCGACCTCGGAGCCGTCCCCGTCGGTGCGGGCACGGCCGTTGCTTGACTGCATGCCCAAGGATGGACAGAACGGGAAGATCCGCGACTCTTCTTCCCTGCACACTTCACCCCATCAGGTGACCGACGGGCCGTTCATCCCGTCGGCGGCCGTACCAGCCCCATCCGGTACGCATAACGCACCGCCTGGGCGCGGCCCTTGATGCCCGTCTTGGTGAACATGTTGTTGATGTGGGTCTTCACCGTCGCGGTGGACACGCTCAGCCTGCGCGCGATCTCCTGATTGCTCAGCCCCTCGGCGATCAGCACCAGCACCTCCGCCTCCCGTGTCGTCAGCCCGTCGGGCACGGCAGCGGGCTCCGCCGGCTCCGGTTCAGGCGCCGACAGGCGCTCCAGCAGCCTCCGCTGCACACTCGGCGACAGCCCCGCGTCCCCGGACAGCACACTGTGCACGGCCCGGACGATCTCGTCCCCACCGGCGTCCTTGGTGAGGTACCCCCGGGCTCCCGCTTTCAGCGCCGGGAACAGGGAGTCGTCGTCCGCGTAGGTCGTGAGCACCACGACCTGGGTTCCGGGATGCTCCGACCGGATCCGCCGGGTCGCCTCCACTCCGTCGCAGCGGGGCATCCGCAGGTCCATCAGCACCACATCGGGAGCCAGTTCGGCGACGAGCCGCACCGCCTCGTCCCCGTCCCCGGCGGCGCCCACGACCTCGACCCCCGGCAACAGCCCCAGCAGCATCACGATGCCTTCCCGGACGACCGTCTGATCGTCCGCGACCACCACCCTGGCGGGCTTCTTCTCCGCCTCCGCCGTCATACCGGCACCTTCAGCGTCACCACGAAACCTTCCTCGTCCGGTCCGGCAGCGAGCGATCCGCCCAGCAGTTCGGCGCGCTCCCGCATGCCCAGCAGACCGTACCCGCCTCCCGCCTGGGCGAGTTCGCCCGGCGAACCCCCCGAGTCCCGCACGTCCAGGGTGACTTCATGCGGTCCGTACTCCAGCCGCACCCGCACTTTCGCGCCCGGAGCGTGCTTGCGGACGTTCGTCAGAGCTTCCTGGGCGACCCTTCGCACCGCTTGTGACGCCTCGGCCGGCAGGTGTCTGCGTTCACCCTCAACGGTGACCTCGGCGCCGTGCGACGCGCGGACGAGGTCGGTCAGGAAGTTCTCCAGCGGTGTCAGATCGCCGCGCAGCGCGGAGAGCGACTGTCTGGTCTCCTCGAGACCGTCGCGGGCCATCCCGCGTGCCGCCACCACGCGGTCGAGGACCTGCTCGCGGTCCGCGCCCCGCTCGATCAGCAGCCGGGCCGCTTCCAGGTGCACGAGCTGCGCCGAGAGACTGTGCGCCAGGACATCGTGGATCTCCCGGGCGATGCGGGCCCGCTCCGCGAGCGCGGCCGACTCGGCCTCGGCCGCACGCGCCGCACGCTCCTGGGCGAGCAGTCGCTGGGCGTTGCCCCGGGCTTCGGCGTCCAGGCGCAGCGTGTACCCGGCGAGGGCCATCCCGCCGATCGTGGCGGCTGTGGTCAGCCACACGTCGTTGTTCACGGCCGCATACGAGGCGAGCGCGACCGAGGCGACGGGCAGCGCCACCGCCAGGGGCATCCGTTCCAGTGCCGCGACGCCGCAGCCGCACCACAGAACGAGGGCGGGTTCTCGGAAACCCACGAACTGGGCGCCGACGGCCAGCGTGAGCAGGAGGAGGATGAGGGCCAGCGACGGCCAGAGCCGGTGCTGGAGCGTGGCCCGCCAGAAACACCAGGCCAGCCCGGCCGTCAGGAGGACTCCCGCGGCGCCCGCCGCCGTAACCCAGCCGTTGACCCGGCTGTCATGGAAGGCACTCCACAAGAGAATGCCGAGAAGCAGCAGCCGTACACCCCAGGCGATCAGGCGTCGGGAACCCGTCGTCCCCTCGCGGCCCAGCGCCTCCCGAGAAGGCCAGCGTGTCCAGGCGTTCTCCGTCACACGCGCTCCTTCCACGCGGACCGGGGCAGGTGGTCACCGTATGCCGTGGCCGCAGTGACCTGGCTCAGGGACTGTGTGCGCCAGATCAGTATCCCGGAGCGGACCAGCAGGGTGCCCGCGAGCCCCAGCATCAGGTCCGAACTGTGCTGGTGGACGCCCATCAGCGCACCGACCGCGAAGAGGCCCGCCCGCAGACCGATGCCGACGGCCCAGACGGCCGCGCTCGCCTTCGTGCTCTTGCTCCACACCGCGCCGTCCGGCTCCACCCAGATGCGCGTGGTCCATGCCCAGGCGGCTCCCATGACCAGGCTGACGACCACTTCGGCGCCGAGCACCAGGACCGATTCGGTGGGGTGACGGGCGTCGAGGAGGCCGGGCTCGCGCAGCGCTATGACGGCCAGGATCCCGGGCAGCAGCCACCATCGCCGGTCCGTGTCCATGCGGCTTGCGCGGAACTGCCGCACGATCACCAGCACGGCCACGGCCACGATCACCAGTGCGTTGAGGAGCCCGGACATCACAGCCTCCGTGAGCGGGAAGGGGATGCCGGCAGCGAGTGCTGCCGACGCCTTCGACGCTACGGAATCGCGACGCTCCGCATATCGGAGCGGGGGTGGATCATGGGTGGATATGCGAAGGTCCGGGTTCTCCACCCGCGGGTGGAGAACCCGGACCCGCTCGTCCCGGCCGGAGAGCCGCAGAGCCGAGGCCGAGCCGAGCCCGGCCGCTACGCGTCGATGCGGGACCGGTCCAGCGTCGCCGCCGAGCTTGAGATGAACTCCTTGCGCGGCGCCACGTCGTTACCCATGAGCAGGTCGAACACCTGCTCCGCCGAATCGAGGTCGGAGAGGTTGATGCGCCGCAGGGTGCGGTGGCGGGGGTCCATCGTCGTCTCGGCCAGCTGGTCTGCGTCCATCTCGCCGAGACCCTTGTAGCGCTGGATGGAGTCCTTGTACCGGACGCCCTTGCTCTGGAACTCCATGAGCTTGTCGCGCAGCTCGCGGTCCGAGTACGTGTACACGTACTTGTCCTGGCCCTTCTTGGGCTGGATGAGTTCGATGCGGTGCAGCGGCGGCACCGCGGCGAACACCCGGCCGGCCTCGACCATGGGCCGCATGTAGCGGTGGAACAGGGTCAGCAGGAGGGTCCTGATGTGGGAGCCGTCGACATCGGCGTCGGTCATCATGATGATCTTGCCGTAACGGGCCGCGTCGATGTCGAAGGTGCGGCCGGAGCCCGCTCCTATGACCTGGATGATCGCACCGCACTCCGCGTTCTTGAGCATGTCGGTCACGGACGACTTCTGAACGTTGAGGATCTTGCCCCGGATCGGCAGCAGCGCCTGGAACTCGGAGTTGCGGGCGAGCTTCGCCGTACCGAGCGCGGAGTCTCCCTCGACGATGAACAGCTCGCTGCGCTCGACGTCGTCGCTGCGGCAGTCGGCCAGCTTCGCGGGCAGGGACGAGGACTCCAGTGCCGTCTTGCGGCGCTGTGCGTCCTTGTGCTGCCGGGCCGCGATACGCGTCCGGGCCGCGGCGACCGCCTTCTCCATGACGACCCGCGCCTGAGCTGCGGCATCGCGCTTGGTGGAGGTCAGGAACGCCTTGAGTTCCCTGGAGATCACGGTGTTCACGATGCGCCGGGCCGCCGAGGTGCCGAGGACCTCCTTGGTCTGGCCCTCGAACTGGGGCTCGGCGAGGCGGACGGTGACGACCGCGGTCAGGCCCTCCAGGGCGTCGTCCTTGACGATGTCGTCCTCGGCGACACGCAGCAGCTTCTTGGCCCGCAGCACCTCGTTCATCGTCTTGGCGACCGCCTGCTCGAAGCCGGCGACGTGAGTGCCGCCCTTGGGCGTGGCGATGATGTTGACGAACGACCGGAGCATCGTGTCGTAGCCGGTGCCCCAGCGCAGCGCCACGTCGACGCCGAGCTCGCGGGTGACCTCCGTCGGGGTCATCTGCCCGTGCTCGTCCAGGACCGGGACCGTCTCCTTGAACGTGCCCTGCCCCGTGAAGCGCAGGACGTCGCAGACGGGCTTGTCGGTGGCCAGGTACTCGCAGAACTCGCTGATGCCGCCGTCGAAGCGGAAGGACTCCTCGCCCTTGCTGCCGCCCTCGCCGAGGCCGTACTCGTCGCGCACGACGATGGTCAGGCCGGGCACCAGGAACGCGGTCTGGCGGGCCCGCTGGTGGAGGGTCTCCAGGGAGAGCTTGGCGTCCTTGAGGAAGATCTGACGGTCGGCCCAGTACCGCACCCGCGTGCCGGTGCGGTTCTTGGCGATCCTCTTGACCTTGCGCAGGCCGCCCGTCTCGAACTTGGCGTCGGGGCCGTCCGCGGCGAAGGCGCCCGGGACTCCTCGGCGGAAGCTGATGGCGTGCGTGTGGCCGCTCCGGTCCACCTCGACGTCGAGTCGGGCGGACAGGGCGTTGACCACGGAGGCGCCGACGCCGTGCAGACCGCCGGAGGCGGCGTAGGAGCCGCCGCCGAACTTGCCGCCGGCGTGCAGCTTGGTCATGACGACCTCGACGCCGGACAGGCCGGTCTTGGGCTCGACGTCGACCGGGATGCCACGGCCGTTGTCACGGACCTCGACCGAGGCGTCGTCGTGAAGGATCACCTCGATGTTGTCGCAGTATCCGCCCAGGGCTTCGTCGACGGAATTGTCGATGATCTCCCAAAGGCAGTGCATCAGACCACGGCTGTCGGTCGAGCCGATGTACATACCCGGGCGCTTCCGCACGGCCTCGAGGCCCTCGAGGACGAGCAGGTGCCGCGCGGTGTAGTTGGAACCGTCCCGGTCTGCTCCTGCCAGCAGCGCTGTGGACGGCACGGACGTTTCGGCGGTCACGCGGTTCGCTCCTCGCTGAATTTCAGTTGGGGCCCTTCTGGGTAAGGGCGCGGCTTGGTTCACCGCCAAGAGGGTACCGAGGCCTGGTAGAGCCGTTGTCACGCCACCCTCGTGTCAAACTCAGACTAGTCCAGCGTCGCATACGTGTTCGATCCCTCGATGGAGTGAAGTACATATCACGTTCCCTTCGAGGCATGAACCATTTAGGCTCCGGGCACGTCCTCATGAACAAACCGGCAAGCCAGCCGGGAGGATCGAACCATGACCGACAGCGCGAAACCGTAAGCACTACAGACCACGCAATACGGCACATTCGCCGCCAAACCGGCAGCAGACGGCCACCTCGGAAAGATTTTTTCGAGGAGAAGCCACGAGCGGGAACGTTTTGGGGCTGGTTGGATGTTGACCCTGGTACGACAGCTCGTCGAGCTAGAGAAGAGGCGACGTGACTACTGTTCTGACCCCCGCGAGCCCGCTGACGGCCGCTGACCGCTGCGACCGCTGCGGCGCCCAGGCGTACGTGCGCGTCGTCCTGCTCAGCGGCGGAGAACTGCTCTTCTGCGCCCACCACGGCCGCAAGTTCGAGCCGGAACTCAAGAAGATCGCCGCCGAGATACAGGATGAGACGGAGCGGCTGACGACCGTTCCGGCGTCCGTCTCCGAAGAAGAGCGCTGATCCTGCGCGTCCACGACGAGCGAGAACCGGCACAGGCCGGTGTGCGGGCGGCCGTCCCTGGTCCCAGGGGCGGCCGCCCGTTCTCGTGTCGCGCATCCCCGGCCCTCGCCGTGGGAGGCCCGCTCAGGCGCGCTCAGGAGCTTTGTGGGGCCTCCGAGTGCCCGCGCCCCAGCCCAGTGTCCGTACGGCGTCGGAAACCCGTGTGTAGACGCCCGGGCTTCCCGGCCGCCCACAGCCGTCGCCCCACGACACGAGCCCGATGAGCCGGCCACCCGCGACCAGCGGACCTCCGCTGTCCCCCTGGCAGGCGTCACGGCCGCCCCGCACCTCTCCGGCGCAGACCATGCTCCGCGCGACGTACGTGCCGTCGGCCGATCCCGGATACGCCATTTCGCAGCGTGTGTCGGACAGCACATGCAGACTGGCCGCCCGCAGCCTGTGCGCGTACGCACCGAACCCCGTGAGGTCACCCCAGCCGTAGACGACGGCGTCCGTGCCGGGCGCGTATGCCGGGTCGCCCTCGCCCGCCATGGCGATGATCGATGCCGCCGGGAGCGGCTCGGCCAGGGTGAGCACGGCGAAGTCCCCGGCGTTGCTGGAACTGTCGTAGCCCGGGTTCACCCAGACGCTGCGTACGGAGACCTCCCGGCCCGTGTCCGCGTACAGGTCCGTACGGCCCGCGACGACCTTCAGATCGGTCGCCTTGGCCGGCGGCACTCCCAGGACATCCTCGCCCATACAGTGGGCCGCGGTGAGCACGGTCGACGGGCCGACCGCCACGCCTCCGCAGAACTGCCCCGAGCGCATACCTCCGAACCGGTCACGGCTGGACAGCGCGACCGTCCACGGACTCTGGGAGACGTCGATCGGATAGCCTCCCAGCACGACGCCGTCGGAGGCCGCCGGGGCGGCGGAGGCCAACGGTATGGCCATGGCCATGGCCGCCAGGATCAACGGCCGGGCCAAGCCCCGGACAAAAGGACGACGCATGCGCGCTCCTCACTCTGGAGTGGTCGATGAACACCCAGAGTCATTCAGGGCGCGGCGCCCCGCACCCGCGCGCCGACGACGAAGGCCCGGCTCCCCGAGGGGAACCGGGCCTTCGTGCCGTACGGCTACGACCTAGTCGAGGTAGTCGCGCAGCACCTGCGAACGGGACGGGTGGCGCAGCTTCGACATGGTCTTGGACTCGATCTGGCGGATGCGCTCGCGCGTGACGCCGTACACCTTGCCGATCTCGTCGAGGGTCTTCGGCTGACCGTCGGTGAGACCGAACCGCATGGAGACGACGCCTGCCTCGCGCTCCGACAGGGTGTCGAGGACGGAGTGCAGCTGCTCCTGCAGGAGGGTGAAGCTGACGGCGTCGGCCGGGACGACGGCCTCGGAGTCCTCGATGAGGTCACCGAACTCGCTGTCGCCGTCCTCGCCCAGCGGGGTGTGCAGCGAGATGGGCTCGCGGCCGTACTTCTGGACCTCGATGACCTTCTCGGGGGTCATGTCGAGTTCCTTGGCCAGCTCCTCCGGGGTGGGCTCGCGGCCCAGGTCCTGGAGCATCTGGCGCTGCACGCGCGCGAGCTTGTTGATGACCTCGACCATGTGCACCGGGATACGGATGGTGCGGGCCTGGTCGGCCATCGCGCGGGTGATCGCCTGACGGATCCACCAGGTGGCGTACGTGGAGAACTTGTAGCCCTTGGTGTAGTCGAACTTCTCGACCGCGCGGATCAGACCGAGGTTGCCCTCCTGGATGAGGTCCAGGAAGAGCATGCCGCGGCCGGTGTAGCGCTTGGCCAGGGAGACCACCAGGCGGAGGTTGGCCTCCAGGAGGTGGTTCTTGGCGCGCCGGCCGTCCTCGGCGATGATCTCCAGCTCGCGCTTGAGCTTGGGGGCGAGCTTGTCGGCGTTGGCCAGCTTGTCCTCGGCGAACAGACCGGCCTCGATGCGCTTGGCGAGCTCGACCTCCTGCTCGGCGTTGAGCAGGGGAACCTTGCCGATCTGCTTGAGGTAGTCCTTGACCGGGTCGGCGGTGGCGCCGGCCGCGGCGACCTGCTGGGCGGGGGCGTCGTCCTCGTCCTCGTCGGAGAGTACGAAGCCGGCGCTCTCGGTGCCCTCGGGCTCGTCGCCGGTCTTGGGAGCGTCCTCGAGGACCTCTTCCTCGACCAGCTCGGCGTCGTCCTTCTTGGCGGTGGTCTTCTTGGCCACCGTCTTCTTGGCGACGGTCTTCTTCGCGACCGTCTTCTTGGCGGTCGTCGTCTTCTTGGCGGCCGCCTTCTTGGCAGGGGCGGCTTCTTCTGCGGGGTCGTCCACAGCGGGTGCCACCGGGGCGGCCGCGGTGGTGGCGGTGGCCTTCCTCGTGGTCACAGTCTTCGCCGCGACCGTCTTGGTGGCGGTGCGCTTGGCCGGACTCTTCGCTGCGACGCTCTTTCGGGTGCGCTTGGGCTCCGCGGCACTGACCATCAGCGTCACACCCTCTTCCTCGAGGATCTGGTTGAGGCTGCGCAGTACGTTCTTCCACTGAGTGGCCGGAATCTGGTCAGCTTCGAAGGCCCGACGCACATCGTCGCCGGCGATCTGCCCCTCAGCCTTTCCCCGCTCAATGAGCGCCATGACAGAGACGGACTCGGCGATCTCCGGCGGGAGCGTACGGGATGTGCTGGCCGACACGAACAACCTCTCGGAACGTTGGAAAACGGCTTCCGGCCCCGTCCACGATGGACAGGAGCCGACCACCGGCCTGGGGGTGGGCCGACGGCGCGGGCGGGGGCCGGGAGGATGCACAGCGCCTTCAACGACGTCCGTATTCCCTCCGCGGCTGCCACCTCTTAGGTCATCGCGTTGTTTCCACAAGCGTTACGCCCAATCTTCGTGGCCCGAGTCACACCCCGTAAGCGTGCATAAACGGTCAGACACGGGCAGAAGCGGTCACCTGTGGTGTCTACCCGAGCCGCCGTGACCGAATCCCACCACATCGACCGTCGGACCCCGCAGCCCCCGTTTCGGGTTCTGCGGGGTCCGACGGCAATGCGGGTGAACCGGCCGGGGACGACGCGGGAGGGGAAGACCTCCCCGACCGCTCCCACCTGTCGGGTACGGTCAGTGCTCGCGCGGCGCCGGCACGACGCGCTCCACCTCGGGATGAACGGTGAGCAGCTGCCTCATGGCCGTCTCGGCCGCGGCGCCGTCGCCCGCGGCGAGGGCGCCGACGATCCTGCCGTGACACCCGAGCGACGCATCGTTCGGCCGGTCGCAGCCTGTGACCGGGCCGCCGGAGACCTGGAGGGCGGACGACACGATCCCGGAAAGGTGCTCCAGCATGCGGTTGCTCGCGACCTGGATGAGCAGCGAGTGGAACTCGGCGTCGGCCCGGGAGTAGGTGAGCGCGTCGCCCTGCCCCATGGCGTGCGCCATGATCTCGACCATGTCGGACAGGCGCTGCTGGATGTCGGCGCGCCCGTGCCCGGCGGCGAGGCGGGCGGCGAGCGGCTCGATCGTCCAGCGCAGTTCGCTGAGCTCGCGCCGCTGGTCGTCGCGCTGGGGACCGAAGGCCCGCCACTCGATGATGTCCGGGTCGAGGAGATTCCAGTCGCTCACGGGACGCACGCGCGTGCCGACGTTCGGCCGGGCGCTGACCAGGCCCTTGGCCTCGAGGACGCGCAGCGACTCGCGGACGACGGTGCGGGACACCTCGAACCGCTGGCCGATCTCCTCGGGCACCAGCGGACGGTCGGCACCCAGGTCGCCCGAGACGATCATCTGGCCCAGCTGCTGGACGAGTTGGCCGTGCAGTCCGCGTCCGCGGCTGCCCGCGGTGCGGCGGCCCACGCGGCCCAGCTCGGGGTCCGCGCTCTCCCAGACGGGAGCTCCGACGCGGTCGGCGGACGGGGCCTCGGCGTAGGGGTAGCGGTCGAGTTCGCCCGGGCCGGCCAGACCGGAGTCGGCGGAGCGGGCGGCGGTCATCATGGTGTGCGCAAGGGTACTCACGGATCCTTTGTCGGCGCTGCCTCCAACTCCCTTGAGGTCTTTGGTGAAAAGCACACGAAAGGGTGATCGCTCACCCCGTCGCAATTGACGCCTTATCGGAAAGAAATGGGCTTTCTCCGGGGAGTTGCGCACAGGCCCGGACGGGATGGGCCCGGAGGGGCGTCATCGGACCCTGCTGCGCAGGGTCGTGAACACATACGCGCACAGCAGAGCCGTCAGGGACAACGTCAGCGCTCCACCGACGGGTTGGGCGAGCACGCGCGCCACGGCGAACAGATAGCGCTCTCCCCCGAAGGGCCATTGCACCAAAAGCGTCTCGCGCAACCGCATCGAGAGTCCGGCCGCCGCCCGCACCGACGTGCTCTCCACGGCCTTCTGTACGAGGGGTACGACGACGACGGGCACGGCGACCACTGCCGCCAGCCCGGCCGTGGTGGACCGGAAGACGCCGGCGGCCAGAACACCGGCCCACGCGCAGCCGACCACGAGACCGAGCCAACTCGCGCTCAGCGCAAGCCACTCCGCGGGAACCTGCGCGAGCTCCCGTCCGTAGACGAGATAGAGCACTTCGGCATCGCAGCCCACCGTGAGGAAGGCCAGCATCAGGGCGGTGAGAGCGGCGACGAGGAGCTTGGCGGTGAGTACCCCCAGCCTGCGGGGCACGGTGCCGCGGTCCGCCGCCAGGGCGGGGTGGCGGAACTCGTCTCCGAAGGCCAGCGCACCGAGCAGTCCCGCGCCGAGCGCGGCGGGCGGCAGCGGCAGTTGCACGGGCCACGCGGCCAGCAGCCGCGCCTGCGAGGTATGGCCCACCCGGGCCAGGAGTACGGCGGCGAGGGCGGAGACGACCAGTACCGCCGCGCCGGTGAGGAATCCGGTGCCGATGCCGGCGGCTCGGCGGAGTTCGTAGCGGAGGGGCCGCAGGGGGCTGGGGGCGGAGCGCACGGAGATGGGGGGTGGCAGGGCGGGCAGGGTGTCGAAGGCACGGGAGGCGGAGGGACGCCGGGAGTGCCGAGCGGGGGGCACGGCGGCCGGCTCGGCGCTGGGGGGGCGCTGGTCCACGGCGGCTGCCTCGGTCGCCGTTGCGGTCGTGGTCACGCCCGGGATGGTTTCGGCCGTGCCGCCGACAGTCTTAGCGGCGGCACCGGGCCCGGAACCGCCGCCAGACGCCGGAAGGGCACCACGAGGGGGCACATCGGTCGGGCGGCCTGGCGCGGGGGATGCCGATGGCTCGTCCTCGGGCGGGCGCGGCGCTTCAGCGGCGTCGGCCTCCTGGGCGCCGTTCTCCGCCCGTGCGTCCCCGAAGGCCTTCGGGCCTGCCATGACCGGCCCAGGGACTCCGACGGCGGCCGGCTCCCCCGCTGAGGAGGCCGACCCTGCTTCGGGGCGCGTCCGACGCGGGACCTGCGCTCCCGCCCCCGGCCCCATGTCGCCTGTCTCGTCGGCGAGTTGGTGGACGAGGATGCCGTGCCGGAACGCCGTCTCGCCGACATGGGCGCAACTGCTGCCGTACACCGAGAGCCGGTTGCCGTCCTCCTGCACGACTTCGAGGGAGCGTTGCGCGGCCCGGGCCTCCTTGGCGAGCAGGCCGGCCAGGCGGACGGCGTGTGGGCTGCGGACGGCCACCCGGGGGCGCAGCCGGGTGCGGGCGAAGTCGGCGGCCTCCTGATCGGCGACGAGTCTGCCCCGGTCCAGGGTGACGACGCGGTCGGCGGTGCGGGCGGCCTCCTTGGGATCGGCCGTGGTCATCAGAACGGTGCCGCCCTGGTCCGCGTGCGCGCGCAGCATGCCGTGCAGCCAACGGTGCTCGCGCCCGGCGAGCCCGTCGGCCGGGTCGTCGAGGACGAGGGTGTGCGGGTCCGCGAGGAGAGCGCAGGCCAGGCCGAGCCGACGGTCCATACCGCGGGAGAGGGTGCCGAGGCGTTCGCCGCGCAGGCTGACCAGGCCGACCACCTCGAGCACTTCGTCGGCCCGCCGGACCGGAACGCCGGCGGCCGCGCACAGCATGCGCAGATGGCCGCGGACCGTGCGGGCCGGGTGCCCGGGCACATCGCCCAGGAGGACGCCGACCTCACGGGAGGGGTGGGCGATGCGATGCAGGGGGCGGCCTCTGAAGTAGGCGAGGCCGCGGCCCTGTTGGAGTTCGAGCAGGAGTCTCAACGCCGTGGTCTTGCCCGCGCCCGGCGCTCCGAGCAGTACGGTGACGCGGCCCGCGCGCGCCTCGAAGGAGACGTCGTCGACGGCGGGCGGAAGCGCCTTACGGGAGTTGCTGGTCAGTCCGAAGGCCTGGATCACCCGCAGCAAGATAGCGCGTTATGTCCGTTTTACCCGAGTGCCGCACGGTCGTCCGCGCAGGCGATCGACTCGTTCGGGTTCCTGTCCGCACTTCAACGGCCACGGCAGGACGGTGTCACACCTCGGGCCGCAGCATCGGCGGGTTGAGCAAGGTCGCACCGCCCGCGCGGAAGAGCTGCGCAGGCCTGCCACCTTGCCGGGTGGTGGTGCCGCCGGTGGGTACCAGGAAGCCGGGCGTGCCCGTCACCTTTCGGTGGAAGTTGCGCGGGTCGAGCGCCACTCCCCACACCGCCTCGTAGACCCGGCGCAGTTCGCCGACCGTGAACTCGGTGGGGCAGAACGCGGTCGCCAGAGACGAGTACTCGATCTTGGAGCGGGCCCGTTCCACCCCGTCCGCGAGGATCTGCGCGTGGTCGAAGGCGAGCGGCGCGACCGGTTCCCCGTCCCGGCCGTAACCGCCGTGCTGGAGGAGTTCCTCGACGGGCGCCCAGCGCGCGTTACTGGCGTCGCCGCCCGCTCGCGGAGCCGGCAGGTCCGGGGCCAGCGCCAGGTGCGCGACGCTCACGACGCGCATCCGGGGGTCACGCTTGGGATCGCCGTACGTGGCGAGCTGCTCCAGGTGGGCGCCGTTGTCCTGGGCCGGGACCGAAGGGTCGTGGGCGCACAGTCCGGTCTCCTCGGCCAGTTCGCGAGCCGCCGCCTGGGTGAGGTCTTCGTCGGCCCGCACGAAGCCGCCCGGAAGCGCCCACCGCCCCTGGAACGGCGCCTCGCCCCTGCGCACCGCCAGCGCGCACAGGGCATGGCGGCGCACGGTCAGCACGACCAGGTCCACAGTGACGGCAAAGGGCGGAAACGCTGACGGGTCGTAGGGCATGCGGCGATCATAGTCGTCTTCCTGACGATAAACACTCCCTTCGTCGGCCGCCCGGATGGCTGATCCCCTACGGTCGCGCGCGGCCGTCAGCATGCGCCCCGGCGTCCGTCCTGCGCCGCGTCGCACGAGGTCACACCCCCAATTGCAACCCGTCGGCCGCTTCCTCCACCAAGGCGAGTCCGAGCCGACTGACCCGTACGGAGAAGGGGGCGCCCGCCACCCGTAGACCGGTCAGGGAGATCTCGCCCAGAGGCACGCTGGGCACAGGGCGCAGTGTGACGGTTCCGGCCGGGGCGTCGGGCCGGACGCCGGCCAGGGCGGTCAGCAGCAGGACCCCGGCCGCCGCAGCAGTGGCGGCGGGACGGCAGGCTGCCGGATGGGGAAGGGGAGCGCTGCCGTCTCCGCGCTGCTCTCCCGCGTACATCTCCGGGAGGCGGTGGCCGAAGGCCTCGGCCGCCGCCAGTACGCCTCGCAGCAGCCCGGCGCTCTCCTTCTCGTAGCCCGCGGCGGCCAGGCCCGCGACGGCGATCGCCGTTTCGTGGACCCGTACGGCTCCGCTGCGGTGGCCGAAGGGGTTGTAGCCGGCTTCCTTCACGCCGAGACCTCGCAGCCCCCAGCCCGAGTCCATGACGGGGCTGCCGAGCAGCCGGGCGAGTTGTTCGGTCTGCACCCTGTCCAGCAGCCCGGGGGCGAGGGCGCCGCCGCCCAGCAGTCCGGTGTCGAGGAGGTGGACGGCGGTCGCGCCGAGGTGGGGCAGCGGGCGCCCGTCCGGGGTGCGGGCGGCCGCGGGTCGGCCACCTCCCCGGTCGTCGATCCAGAAATCCCGTCGGAACACGGCACGCACGGCCCGTGCCCACTCCCGCAGGCCGCCCGCGCCCGGTCTGGCGCAGGCGTCGAGCAGATCGGCGCCGAGCAGTGCCGCTCGGTGGGCATGGGCCTGTGTCTCGCAGCGGACGGGCCCGCCGGGCTGGGGGTCTCTCAGGTAGGGCCCGTCGCCGACCGTGGCGCGCAGCCAGGTCAGGCAACGCTCGGCCGTCGGCAGCAGTTCCTCCGTCTCCTGGTCCGGCAGGCCCCATCGGCGGGCCTCCGCGAGGAGTACCGGGAAGAGCAGCGTGGCCTCCGTCCCCGTACACCCCGGCGGCAGATGGGCGCCCGCGTCGCGCCGGGGGCCGGGGATCATGCCGTACCGCGGACCTGGGCCCATGACCTGGGTGCGCGCCAGGGTGCGCAGGGTGCCCGCGGCGAGGCGGGTGCCGAGGGGCAGCGTCATACGGGCCGCGGCCAGCGCCTCGGCCGGGGCCATACCGCAGCGCCACGGCGCCCCTGCGGCGAGGTGGATGTCGGCGGGGTGTGCGGGGTCGCGCACCAGCAGGGCCTGCAGATCATCGAGGCTCGTCGCCAGGAGCGCCCGGACGCGTGGGTCGTCGCCCGTCGCGCGTGCCACAGCCAAGGGGCTCGTAGCCGTCCGGCCCACGGCCCGGACCGGGCCCGCCCCGTCCAGGCGAACTCTCAGCTCCACGCAGACGCTGCCGCCGGGAGGGACCTCGAAGTCCCAGCGCAGCAGCCCGGCGGAGGCGATGGCGTCGGCGGGCGGTGGGTCGGCTGTGACGCATGAGGTTCCGGTTGCACAGGACCAACGCAGGCCGGAGTCGTGGACGCTGGCCGGCAGTTCGGGGCCCACGGCGCCGGACGCGATCGCCCCCAGGTCGGCCA
Organism: Streptomyces sp. NPDC031474; assembly: GCF_055581185.1. Classification (NCBI taxonomy): domain Bacteria; kingdom Bacillati; phylum Actinomycetota; class Actinomycetes; order Kitasatosporales; family Streptomycetaceae; genus Streptomyces; species Streptomyces sp. NPDC031474. The sequence goes on along the minus strand of NZ_JBVIJX010000013.1, from coordinate 91,548 downwards.
GGTCGGCGCCGAGGGCCAACTCGACCGGAAGCCGCAGCGGCCGTGCGGCCGCGCTGTGCAGGGTGATCCGCTCCGTGCCGTCCGCGCAGCGCGTCCGCTCGACGACGACGTCCGGGTCCGGGCCGCCGTGCGGGGTGACGCGCAGGGTGCCGACGAAACGGGCCCGGTCGGCCGACGTCATCCTCGCCTGGACCACCAGCGGTTCGCGTCCCGCCACCCGCACCTGGCAACGGGAGAGGATGCGCCGGCCCGCCCGGTAGAACCCCTCCAGTCCACGCCCGGTCAGCTGCCCCTGTTCCGTCGAGATCGCGAGGCCCGGCAGGGCGACGCAGATCATCGCCGTGTGGGCGGGCGGCAGGCCGGTGGCACGAGGTGGGGCGGGCGACCGGGGCGGTGGAGCGACCCCTCGGGACGAGGGTGCTGACGACAAGCGGGATGGCTGCGTGCGGCGGGGCGCACCGGTGGGCTCGGCGGTGGGCGTGCCCCGGATCCGCCCGTCCGCGGACAGGCCGGAGACGCCCCCGGGCCCGGCGACCGGCCGACGTGGCCGCTCGTCTTCGGAGGGTCTGGCCTCTTGCGGAACGGGCCTGCCGGAAGGAGATTGGCCGGCGCCGGCGCCATGGGCCAGCCCAGGGTTGTCGAGGGTGAAGCGTTCGTCGGCGGCGGAGGGCGGAGTCGGCTGATGCATGCGGTGACTTCCTCTGCTCTCTGGGCGCCTCGGGCAGGTGCGAGGCCGGGTGGAAGGCTCCGACAGGGCGGGTGCGCTGCGGCGGCACGACCGTGCCGGTGTTCCGCCACTCAGGTGAACGGGGTGGCACTCCCCCAGGTCACGCCCCCACGGCTCAGGCCCCACCGAATGGCCTCCGGAACCGCGGGTAGCGAACACGCCGCCCGGACACGCCGTTGCTCACCGGCAGACGAGCGTCGTGCACCGGGACGCGGGGGGTGTCACGCCTTCCCCGTGGCTTCGTCGCCTTCGGGCCGCGCACCTTCCGCGCCGCCGCCACGACGTCGTGGGGAGGCCTTGCCGGCGGGGCGGGGGCGGGATCCTCCTCGGCTCGGCGGGGTGGGGTGCGTGGTGTGAGCGGTGTGCATGCTCGGGGAATGCGAGCCAGGGCCGTTCTTTCCCGGCGCTCGGCGTAGCGGTTCCAGCCCTTGCTCTGCGCCTGCCGCAGCCGGCTCATGGGCGACGCCCACACCGGAGGCTCGGGTACGGCGGCGCCTGCGGGCGGTCGTGAGCGGTGGCGTCGACGCGGGCCCCGATGTGCATGCGGCCGGGCCGTGAGGGCCCGAGCCCCGGGCCTCCTCGACCTCATCGGGACGGTCCAGGTCCCTGGCTTCGCCGGAACGGTCCCTATCGACGTCCATGTCGAGGTCCCCGTCCCCGTCGCCGTCCACGTCCACGTCTGTGTCCGTGTCCCCGGGCGTGTCCTCGGCGGCTTGCCGATCCTCCGTGCCGTCAAGGCCGTCGGGGTCCTTGACGTCCTTGGAGCGTTCGGAGCTCTCGGGCCCCTCGGCCGTCGCCGCCTTGCCCGGACTCTGTGCTGCCGTGTCCCGTCCGCGTTCCTCGCGCTCGGCGCGCAGACAGCGTCGTACCGACTCGGGGTCGAGGCCTTCGTTGCAGGCCTGGTGGAGGAGGCGGGCGAACAGATATGCCGGGTCCGCGCCCAGGGCCATGGCAAGGGCCTCCCTCGCCTCGAGCTCGTCACCGCTGGACCAGGCGACCCAGCCCGCGAGAGTGAGGGGCGCCGCCGCGTGTTCGCCGTAGGGCCCGACGCAGCGACGTGCCAGTGCCCGCCACAGACGCAGGGCGGGAGCCGCCTCGTCGCCCTCCATCCACGCAGCGGCCCGGTCGCGGGTCACCCGGTCCTGAAGGCCGAGGATCAAAGCTGCCGCTTCGTCGAATCCGAGCAGTTCGTCGTCGCGGTGGTCCGCCATGAGCATCCCCGACACGATGGGCGACTCGGCGAAGCGTCGCATGACCCGTCCGGCGAGTTCGAGCGTCTCCTCGCCCACCGCCGCGCGACTCGACTCGTCCAGGATCCTCGGAATGAGGGCCATGCCGGCGGTGTCCAGGGCGACTTCCTGCTCCACTGCGGCAGCGGTGTCCAGGGGCAGCAGTCGGGCTCGCAGTTCGCGCAGGGTCCCCCGGACCTGGATCCCGGCATAGGTCGCGGCTGCGGCCAGTACCGAGGTCCCGGGCAGGCCCATCGGGACGCCCTCGACCGGGCAGCAGCCCTTGCCGCCGCAGCAGTACGACCAGAAATGGCCGTCGGAGATGCAGAGTGCCTCGATCACGGGGATGTCGAGGCGGCCGCATTCGAGACGGAGTTGGTGGGCCAGCGACTGCAGCCGTTCCATGACCTGTCGGCCCGTCTCGCCCTTCGCCGGTTCCTGGCAGAGGTAGGCGACCATCTGCGCGGGACGGTTGCCACGGCGTTCGCTGCCCGCCACGAGACCCTGCGCCAACTGCCGCGCGACCGCTCCCCAGTCGTCCGGGTTCGCGGGAATGCCCAGGCGGGCCCGGCCACCGAACCGGCCCCGTCCGCCCAGGTCGTGCAGGGCGACCAGGACGATGCTGTCCTCCGGCCGGTACCCGAGCAGGTAGGGCAACGCGTCGGCCAGTTCGCCCGGGGTTCGCAGGGTCACCTGGTGGGCGGCGGGGCTTGCGCCGTACTCGGCGTTCCCCTCGTACCTCGTGTGGCTCACGTATGCCGTGTGTCCGTCGGAGTTTCCGTCCGCGTGTCCGTCATCTCCCTCGGGTCCGGTGATGTCGCCGTTTTCGGAGGATCCAGTGGTTTCGCTGTGATTCGTCATGCGGAGACGATCTCGCGGATCCCAAGACTCCGCTTGGCCTGTGGATAAGTCCGATCAGGGACACGTCAAATGGGTGATTGCAGGGGCGCACATCCCGCCGAACACCGCGGCGCGCCCGGGCTTCGCGGGACGTCCACCGGGTCGGGATCGCCCGCACGAGCCCTGGACAGCCGCATTGGCCTCCTACAGCGGAATGATGATCAATGGCGCGACAAAAGACGTAGTTATGACACATCTGTTCACATGACGCACTGATGATCGCTAGCTTCCTCTCGACTTTGTGCCCACGGGGAAGGAGCTTCTGTGAACGCATCCCGTCGAAGAGCCGCGGCCACCCTGGCCGCAACCGCACTCTCGATCCCGCTGCTGCTCGCCTCCACCTCACCCGCCGACGCCCGCAAGGACGACCCGGGCAAGGCGGCCGCCAAGCTCTCGAAGACACTCGTTCGTGAAGCGTCCGCCAAGGACGCCTACAAGCACCTTCAGAAGTTCCAGCAGTTAGCCGACTCGGCCGGCGGCGATCGCGTCGCCGGCTCACCGGGACACGACGCGTCGGCCGCCTACGTCTACAAGCTGCTACGGAAGGCCGGCTACCGCGTCTCGTACCAGAAGTTCGAGTTCGTCTACACGCAGACGCAGGCCGAGAAGATCTCGGTCCTCTCGCCCACACCCGGCGACGTTCAGATCAAGGCGCTGACGTACACCAAGTCGACGCCGGTGGGCGGCATCACGGCCGACCTGGCCGCTGTCCCGGTCGACGCCGACGGCACCACCGGCTGCGAGGCCGGCGACTACGCCGCCGGCACGTACACCGGCAAGATCGCCCTGATCAGGCGGGGCGGCTGCTCGTTCGCGGCCAAGCAGGAACAGGCCGCCGCGGCGGGCGCGATCGGCGCCATCATCTACAACAACATCGACGCGGGGTACGGCCCGCTGTCGGGCACCCTCAGTGACCCGGCCGCCGCCAAGATCCCCACCGGCGGGATCAGCAAGGCCGACGGCGAGAGGCTCGCCGCGGACGCCGCCGAGGGCCCTGTGACCATCTCCTTCGAGATCCGCCAGTTCCAGGAGCGGCGCACCACCGACAACGTCATCGCCGAGACACGCGGCGGCGACGCCACCGACACCGTGATGCTCGGCGCTCAGCTGGACACGGTGCCGGCGAGTCCGGGCATCAACGACGACGGCTCCGGCTCCGCCGGGCTGCTCGACGTCGCGCTGAAGCTGGCCGAGAAGGAGAAGCACCCACGCAACAAGGTGCGCTTCGCCTGGTGGTCGGCCACGGAGAGCGGCCTGGTCGGGTCCGACTACTACGTCGCGCACCTCACGCCGCTCGAAAAGCAGCAGCTCAAGCTCTACCTCCACTTCGAAATGATCGCCTCACCGAACTACGGCCTGTTCGTGTTGGACGGCGACGGCTCGGACGGCGCCAACACGCAGGACGTACCACAGGGTTCGGCTCCCCTGGAGCACGACATCACCGAGTTCCTCGGCCGTCGGGGGCTGCCGCACGCGGGCACGCCGTTCGTCAGCCGCTTCGACTACCGCGCCTTCGTCGACGCGGGCATCCCCTCGGGTGGCACGTTCAGCGGCGCGGAGGCCATCAAGACCCCTGCCGAGGCAGCGAAGTTCGGAGGGACGGCGGGCGTCGCGTTCGACGTGAACTATCAAACGGCCGGCGACACCATCAAGAACGTCAACATGACGGCGTTCGGCATCAACATCGACGTCATCGCCAACGCCGTGGGCACGTACGCGCACGATCTCAGCTCCCTGAGGAACCCGGCTCCCACGGTGCGGACAGGCAGCGGTCACGGCGGCGCGCCGGCGTCGGCGGCAGGCCCAACGGCCACGATGTGACCGAGTAGCCCGGCTCAGGCCCCCGGTGCCGGCGTCCCGGTCGACGGACCCTGCACCGGGGGTCGCGCCCGCGCTCCCCCTCCCGCACGCGAGGGACGCTCACCCTGCCGCGGCGAGGACCAGCGGGAGGACCTCCTCACAACCTGCCTGGCGGAGCAGGCGGGCGGCGACTGCGAGGGTCCACCCGGACTCGGTGCAGTCGTCCACGAGCAGAACGGGGCCGGGCGAGCCGGCCAGAGCTCCGGCCAGTTCCTCGGAGACCGTGAAAGCCCCGGACAGCGCCCTGAGGCGTTGGGCGGAGTTGCTGCGGCGCGTGACGTGGGCGTCGCTCGGCCCGGTGTACGTCAGCGTGCCCAGGAAGGGGAGGTGGCCGACGGCCGCGATTCCCTCGGCGAGCGAACCGACCAGCCGTGGGCGGGAAACGGACGGCACAGCGACGACTCCCACCGGTCGGGCGGAGGCGTCCGGGGCATGGGACGCCCATCCGCCCGGGGAGCGCGCCCAGTCGGCGAGGACCGCCACCGCGGCCCGCAGGACGTCGTCGGGGACCGGCTCGTCGGGCGCGTTCTCCGCCAGCATCGGGCGCAGCCGGTTGCCCCAGCCGATGTCCGAGAGACGCCCCAGGGCCCGCCCGGTGGAACACTGCTCCTTGACCGGAATACGGCCCTTGAGGTCGATGCCCAGTGCGGGCATCCCCGTCGGCCACATGCGGCGCGGCTCGATCTCCACGCCGGGGCGGTCCAGTTCCTTCGCCGCGCCGGTCAGCGTCTCCGCCGAGACAGAGGAATCGACCCAGGCCCCGGCGCAGTTGTCGCAACGGCCGCACGGAGCCGCGCCCTCGTCGTCCAGCTGTTGGCGCAGGAACTCCATCCGACACTGGGATGTGCTCGCGTACTCGCGCATGGCCTGCTGCTCGGCCGCTCGCTGCTTGGCGACCCAGGTGTAGCGCTCGGCCTCGTACACCCACTCCGCTCCCGTAGCCGTCCAGCCGCCCTTCACCCGCTTCACCGCGCCGTCGACGTCCAGCACCTTCAGCATCGACTCCAGCCGGCTGCGCCGAAGATCCACCGCCGCCTCCAGCGCCGGCACGGACAGCGGCCGTCCCGCACCGGCGAGAGCCGAGAGGGTCTGGCGGACCTGCGCCTCGGGCGGAAAGGCGGTATCGGCGAAGTAGCGCCAGATGGCCTCGTCCTCCTTGCCCGGCAGCAGCAGCACATCGGCGTGGGCCACCCCGCGGCCCGCACGGCCCACCTGCTGGTAGTAGGCGATCGGCGAGGAGGGCGAGCCGAGATGGACGACGAAGCCCAGGTCCGGCTTGTCGTAGCCCATGCCCAGCGCCGAGGTCGCGACCAGCGCCTTGACCCGGTTCTCCCGCAGGTCCTCCTCGGCCTGCAGCCGGTCGGCGTTCTCCGTCTTCCCGGTGTACGAGGCCACCCGAAAGCCGCGCTGCCGCAGAAAGGCGGTGGCCTCCTCGGCCGCGGCCACCGTCAGCGTGTAGATGATCCCGGAGCCCGGCAGCTCGTCCAGGTGCTCGGCGAGCCAGGCCAGGCGGTGCGCGGCGTCCGGCAGCCGCACCACGCCCAGCCGCAGGCTCTCCCGCTCCAGCGGGCCGCGCAGCACCAGAGCCTCACCGGCGCCGGTGCCCAACTGCTCGGCCACATCGGCGGTGACCCGCGCGTTGGCGGTCGCGGTGGTGGCCAGTACCGGCACACCGGCGGGGAGCTCGGTGAGCATCGCCCGCAGCCGACGGTAGTCGGGGCGGAAATCGTGGCCCCAGTCGGAAATGCAGTGCGCCTCGTCCACCACCAGCAGTCCGGTCGTGGCCGCGAGCCTGGGCAGCACCTGATCGCGAAAATCCACGGCGTTGAGGCGTTCCGGACTGACGAGGAGAACATCGGTCTCGCCGCGCTCGACCTCCTCGTAGACGGTCTCCCACTCCTCCGGGTTGGCCGAGTTGATCGTGTGCGCCCGGATGCCGGCGCGGGCCGCCGACTCGACCTGGTTGCGCATCAGCGCCAGCAACGGCGAGATGATCACCGTGGGGCCGGAGCCACGCCGACGCAGCAGAGCGGTGGCGACGAAGTACACCGCCGACTTGCCCCAGCCGGTGCGCTGCACCACCAGTGCCCGTCGACGCTCCCGCACCAGAGCCGCCACCGCATGCCACTGGTCCTCCCGCAGCCGCGCCGACCCCCCAGGGGCGCCGACGAGCTCGGCGAGGATGGCATCGGCTTCGGCGCGGAGTTCCAGATCGTCCATGCCCCCATGCAACAGGACGGCACGGACAATCGGCCAATTCGATCAACCCGACGACAGGCTCACGAACGGTCGTCGAACCCTTGCCTCAGAGTGACGGGCGGGACGTTGACTGTGGACGCACGCGTCGTCCCAGGAATCATGGGGTAGGGATATAAGACACTCACCGCCATATAACGGTCGGTGGCCCCAATTGCTCGTTGCCGCATCCAAGTTCGACAGGAAGAATTGAGGTCCGCTCCCCGCACGGCTCGTCCGTAGTCCGGTAGGGCTTTGTTGCGGTGCGCGCTCCCCCGAATCCGACCCGCCCGCTGTGTGGGCCGTAGCCGAAGGGAGGATCGTGACCTTCGGATTCGCTCCGTCCTCGGCGGCATCGTTGTCGACGTCCACGTCCGCCACATCCGCCAGCCGACTGCTCGAGCCTGCCGAATGGGCCGCGGCCGGCATACCGCTGCTGCGCAACCCTCGGGAAGTGGTCAGCGGGCTGCACTCGCGGCACCGGCCACGGCCGGCCACCGCGATCGTGGCCGTGCTCGACCCCGACGAGCGAGTGCGGGCCAGCGCCTCGTTCACCCGGCGCCAGGCCTCGAGCGACGGCTGGATGTTCCGCAACGCCCTGCTCGCCCAGCTGCGTCGGGTCATCCCGCACGACCTGCGGCTGCGCACGCCGGTGCGCACCGCCGTGCTGCTCTACTGCCGTGAGGGCGACGCCCGTTGGACGGAGGAGGACGGGGCCTGGATGTGGGGCCTGCGTGACGCGTGCACGCTGCACGGGTTGCGCTGTGGGGCCTACATCACCCTGACCCGGGACGGCTGGCAGGTCCTGGGAGAGGGGCGCGGAGGCCGTCGGCCGCACGCGGATTCGACTCCGGAGCCGTTCGCCCTGTCCGAGGCCCCGCCGCTGCTGCCCCGGACCGGTGGCGCCGCCTCGGACGTACTGCGGCGCGCGGCCGCCCGCTAAGGCGTCCGGCCCTGAACGCCGTCCCTGAACGCCCGAGCGCCGCGCAGAAGCGCGGAACCCCGCCCCGACGAGGCGGGAAGCCGCCGAGCACGGCCGCTCAGGGCCCGACACACGTCGGCCCCACAGAGCTCGACCCGACGCGCGTCGACCCGATGTACATCGTCACGCGGTGGACCGAACGGCCCTCGCCGAATGTGTACGTCGTGGCTGCCGGCAGGGGCTGTGACACGCTCCCTGTAGCCACCGCCGAGGGCGCTTCCATCGGGGGCGGCGGGCCCTGTCGGACGGAGCCCGGTGGAGCCGCCCCGGAGCACACCGCAGAGGCGTCGCAACAGCGACGCCTCCGTCGGCCCCGGAGCCTCCCGGCCTACCGGAACCTGCTCAGACGCCCGCGCCCAGCACCGCGTTGATCTGCTGCGGGTCGCCGCAGACGATCAGCAGCGCGGCGGCCCGAGTGAGGGCCAGCGGCAGAGCGGTGGCGGCCACGGTGTCGGCACCGCCGTTGACGGCGACCACGACGACGGGACGCACGCCCGCTCGGCCCGCCACGGCGGCGTCGGCGTAGAAGACGTCGTCTCCCACGTCGTGCTGCGCCCAGTAGGGCGCCTCGCCGAAGGACAGTTCGTGGGCGGCCCAGGGGTGCTGTTCGCCGGTGGTGATCACCAGCACGTCCCCCGGCGCACGGCCCGATTCCAGGAGGAGGTCCACGGCCTCCTCGGCGGCGTCCAGCGCGCCCTCGGCCGAGGCCGGGATCAACTGGACCTGAGCGGTCGCCGAAGCGGGCGCGGCGGCGGCAGGAGCGGCCGGGGCCGAGGGCCCGGGCTGGGCGGCCACGTCACGCGGTGCGCGTTGCACCGGCGGCGTGGGCCGGAGGGGTCCGGGACGACCGGGACGCGACGGAGCCGCGGGACGGGGTCCGGGTACAGGTCGAGGGGTCGGCGCGGTGCGGCCGCTGGCCGGAGTCGCGCGGGGACCCTGGGCACTCTCGTGAATCTGAGGCTCCTCGGGAATGAGAGGCATGAGCTGTTATTTATCAAACGTTGGTGCGGCACGCGCCAGCGGGTGGCACATCGGTGCGGCCGGAATCGTCAGAAGTCGAAGCCGAGCTGGCCTTCGATCTCCGCAGTGCTTCCGTTCGCCCAACTGCGGGCCTTCTTGAGGTGCCGCCACTGGGGCAGCGCATCAAGATACGCCCACGACAAGCGGTGGTACGGGGTGGGGCCCCGCTCCTCCAGTGCGGCCTTGTGCACGGGCGACGGATACCCGGCATTGTCCGCAAAACCGAAGTCTGCATGGTCGATACCCAGTTCGGCCATCATTTTGTCGCGCCGGACCTTGGCGATCACCGAGGCCGCCGCGACCGCCACGCACGAACGGTCGCCCTTGATCACCGTGCGGACCTGCCACGGCGCTCCGAGATAGTCGTGCTTCCCGTCGAGGATCACGGCGTCCGGGCGGATCGGGAGGGCCTCCAGCGCCCGCCCAGCGGCGAGCCGCAGCGCGGCGGTCATCCCCAGGTCGTCGATCTCCTCCGGAGAGGCGTGCCCGAGGGCGTACGACGTCACCCACTTCAGCAGTTCCTCGGCAAGCTCGGTGCGCCGCTTGACGGTGAGCAGCTTGGAGTCGGTGAGGCCCATGGGGGGTCGACGGAGTCCGGTGACCGCCGCGCAGACGGTGACAGGCCCGGCCCACGCACCGCGGCCCACCTCGTCGACACCGGCGATGACCTTCGCTCCGGTCGTGGCGCGCAGGGAGCGCTCGACAGTGTGAGTAGGTGGTTCGTACGGCATGGCGCCCTTAGATTACGCCGACGGGATCCCGTCGCGACACCCCGGTAGGCGCCGACCCCTCACGGGCCGGTGACCCGGGCATCGCCAAGTCGCTCAAGGGGCGTCCGGTCGGAGCAGCGGCAGCATGAATCCGTCGATCATCTCCTCGAGATCGCGATCATTCCATTCGCATGCGCACATCTTCGATCGATACATCATCATGGCTGGAATGGCGTCGAAGACGAAGCCGTTCGCCGCGTCGGGCCGCACCTCGCCCCTATCGATCCCCCGGCTGATGACCTCATGAAGGAGCTTGACCGTCGGCTCCACCACTCCCTCGAAGATGACGGTGTGGAAGCGCTCCGCCTGGACCGGATCGCATTCGTGAATCACCGAGCGCAGTGCGGAACCGGGCCGGGAGAACATCGCGTCACGCGCCTCGCGGCACAGCGCCACCAGGTCCTCACGCACGCTCCCCAGATCGGGCGCGGCATCCAGCCGGGGCAGCCCGGCCCGCAAGGCGTCCGCGACCAGGTCCTCCTTGGACGGCCAGCGGCGATAGACGGCGGCCTTGCCGGTCTGGGCGCCGGCCGCGACGCCTTCCATCGTGAGCGCGTTCCAGCCGACGGTGCCCAACTGCTCCAGTGCGGCATCGAGGATCGCACGTTCGAGCACGGCGCCGCGCCGACGGGGGGAGGTCGCCTGAGCAGGGGCGGCCGTCCAGCGCGAAGTAACCATCTGAGTGTCTCCAGCGAGCAGAGGGAGCGGGGATTACGGGGTGGAGCGGGGCAGTGCACGGCCGCGACGGGGGACACGCCGAAAGGCGACGCCGCAAGTGAACGCTTGCGTTCACTATGAGGGACTCACTACGGTTGACGGGCCAGTGAACGCCAGCGTTCACTAACGCTCTTGTGGGGGACCCATCGTGACAACCTCTCAGTTGATCCAAGACCAGAAACCGGGTGCAGCCCGCAGGGAGGGCCATCCCGGCATCGCGCTCACCGTCATCGCGGCCTGCCAACTCATGGTGGTACTCGACGCGACGATTGTGAACATCGCGCTGCCGCACATTCAAGAGGCGCTCAAGTTCAGCACTACCGACCTCACCTGGGTGGTCAGCGCCTACACGCTCACCTTCGGCGGTCTGCTGCTGCTCGGCGCCCGAGCCGGCGACATCCTCGGCCGACGCCGGGTGTTCATGGCCGGCATCCTGCTCTTCACCTTCGCCTCGCTGCTGGGCGGACTGGCCCAGGAGCCCTGGCAGTTGCTGGCCGCGCGCGCCCTGCAGGGGGTGGGAGGCGCCATCGCGTCGCCCACCTCGCTGGCGCTCATCACCACCACGTTCCCCGAGGGTCCGGAGCGGAACCGGGCCTTCGGTGTCTTCGCCGCCGTCTCCGCGGGCGGCGGCGCCATCGGCCTGCTCGCTGGCGGCATGCTCACCGAGTGGCTCGACTGGCGCTGGGTGCTGTTCGTCAATGTGCCCATCGGAGTGCTCATCGCGACCCTCGCGCCGCTGTACATAAGCGAGTCGGAACGGCACCCCGGGCGCTTCGACATCGCCGGCGCGCTGACCTCGACGACCGGCATGGCCTCCCTGGTCTACGCCTTCATCCGGGCCGCGGAGGAAGGCTGGCGGGACAGCCTCACCCTCGGCGCCTTCGGCGCCGCGCTGGTCCTGCTCGTCGCCTTCGTGTTCACGGAAATGCGGGCCAAGGAACCGATCACCCCGCTGAAGATGTTCGCCGACCGCAACCGCTCCGGTACGTACGTGATCATGCTGAGCCTCGCTGCGGCCATGTTCGGCATGTTCTTCTACATCGTCCTGTTCGTACAGAACGTACTGGGCTACAGCCCGATCAAGGCCGGTCTCGCCTTCCTCCCCGTCACGGTCGCCATCGCGACGGGCGCGGGTCTGTCGCAGCGGTTCCTGCCGGTCCTGGGCCCCAAGCCGTTCATGGTCACCGGGACCTCGCTGGTGGTCGTCGGCCTCACCTGGCAGGCCTTCATCAGCCCGGACAGCACCTACGCCGGCGGAGTGCTCGGACCGATGGTGATCTTCGGCTTCGGCATGGGTCTGAACTTCGTGACGGTGACGGTCACCGCGGTCGCGGGTGTCGCCCAGCACGAAGCGGGCGCGGCATCCGGCCTGCTCAACGCCACGCAGCAGGTGGGCGGTTCGCTCGGACTGTCCATCCTGACGACCGTCTTCGGCACGGCCAGCAAGGACGAGGCGGAGAAGCAACTGCCGAAGTTCCTCGCCGACGGATCCGCGGAGCAGAAGGCCGAGTTCACCAAGACGCACCAACTGCCCGCCCCCTGGGGGCATGACGTACTCGCCCAAGGCATCTCCACCGCGTTCGTCCCGGCCGCCGCCATGGCCGCGCTCGCCCTTGTGACGGCCTGGTTCGTGATCCGCGTCCGCAAGAGCGACCTGGAAGCGCTGTCCGGTACGGCGGGCCCCACGGCCGGCTGACGGGCGAGCCCCACGGGCCGACCTCGGAGTGTCTCCGCCTGGCACGACACAGGCGCGTCCACCGCTCCCCGGTCGGCCCGGTCGGCCTGCCCGGCACCTGTGCAGCACCAGCATGATCACGAACAAGACGAACCGCATGCCCAAGCCCTACGCCCCCTAGGTCGCTCCCACCGTCACCCGTCCTCCGCACGCACACTTCGCACAGCGGATGTCGGAAGAACGCACGAGCGGTCACGCAGAGTTCCCGCCGAACACCGAGAGTTGCGCAGGAAACTGCCCACCCCGCGCCCCGCATCTCACACGCCACACCTCGCGTCCCGCATCCCACGGGTCACGCAGACGCCGGCACCCACCCAGGCAGCGCTTCCACCTGCTGCGCCCATGCCGCGGGAGGCGTCCCCGACTTGCCGGAGGCCAGAACGCCGCCCACGATGGCGCAGGTCGTGTCCACGTCCCCGCCGACCTGCGCGGTCGTCCAGAACGCGGCCTCGTAGTCACCAAGTGCCCGGGCGGCCGACCAGATGGCGAAGGGGACGGTGTCATGGGCCGACGTGCGCCTCCCGCAGCCCAGCACAGCCGCGACGGTGGACGCGTCGGCGTAGTCGAGCATGTCCCTGGCGCGCCTGAGACCCGCGCCGACGGCGCTCTTCGGGACGAGGGCGATCACACCGTCCAACAGCGCCTCGGCGCTGGGCGGACCTCCGGAGGCACCGGCCAGCGAGGCGGCCGCGGCGACGGCCATGGCCCCGACCACGGCCTCCCGGTGCTGATGTGTGGGGTAGGCGGAGATCTCCGCCTGATGGGTCGCCTGCTCGGGATCGTCCGCGTACCAGGCGCCCAAGGGGGCGATCCGCATCGCGGCGCCGTTGCCCCAGGACCCCTGCCCGTTGAACAGGGCGGCGGACAGCTCGCGCCAGTCGGCGCCCTCCCTGACCAGTCTCAGCAGCCGGTTGACGGCCGGACCGTACCCGCGGTCGAAGTCATGGTGCTCTGCGAAGGCGTGGGCCAGAGCGTCCTGATCGATGCGGTGGTGGGCGGCCAGGACGGCCACGACAGAGCAGGCCATCTCGGTGTCGTCGGTCCACTGCCACGGGCCGGGAGGCAGCTCACGGCGCTGCAGCAGGGGGTAGTTCACCGGCACGAAGAACTGTGAGCCCAGCGCGTCGCCCACGGCGAGGCCACGCAGGCTGGCCAGGGCGCGCCCCAGGCGCCCGTCGGGAGAGGAGTCAGCGGTCATCGCTCTGCCACTCTATCCGTGATCCCGTACGGTTCCGGGTCTCGCCAGCGGTTGAAGGGCCGGTCGAGCGTGTACCTGCCGTCGTCTCCGAGAACGAGCATCCGCATCTCGGCGTTCCCCGGATTCGCGAGGGACTCGAACTCGGCGACCGTCCAATGGAACCAGCGCATGCAGAACAGCCGCATCGCCAGGCCATGGGTCACCAGGAGCACGTTCGGCGGGTGGTCGGGGGCCTCGAAGCTTCGGAACAAGCTCTCCAGGAAGCCGCCGACCCGGTCGTAGACGTCGGCTCCGCTCTCGCCCTGGGCGAAGCGGTAGAAGAAGTGCCCGTAGGCGTCCCGGTACGTCTTCTGCAGTCGTACGTCGTCGCGGTCCTGCCAGTTCCCCCAGTCCTGCTCGCGCAGCCGCGGCTCCTCACGTACCCGTATGAGGTCGGGATCGAGGTGGAAGGCACGGAGCGTCTCGTGCGTGCGCCGGTATGGGGAGACGTACACACTGACCCGCTCGCGGCCGAACACCTCCCGCAGGTTCTTTCCCGTCGCCTCTGCCTGCCGCCGGCCCCGCTCGGTCAGGGCCAGTGCATGGTCGGGTTCACGCTCGTAGACGGTGTCATCAACATTGCCCGTTGACTCCCCGTGCCGGACAAGGACGATGCGCCGTGGTCGTGCCATGCCAAAACCCTAGATCGGATCACGGCCGATCGAGCACTCGTACGGCCTCCATACAGCGCAGGTCACACAGATCCCGCACCAGAAGGCGCAAAACACCGCAGGTTTTCAAACCGTCCAGGTCGACTCGAGCTCCACGATGTCACCGGTGAGGGAGGAGATGTCCGCCTCCGTCTGGGCGCGCAGCGCGAGCCGCTCCACGCGCTCGGTGCGGTACTTTCCGTGTTCGGCCGCCGAGCGCCACATCGACAGCACCAGGAACTCGTGCCCGGGCGCCTCGGCGAACAGCCCTCGGATCATGCCGGGCGAGCCGGCCATGGCGGGGTTCCACACCTTCTCCTGCATCAGGGTGAAGTGCTCGGCGCGTTCCTCGTGGACCCGGCACAGGGCCACCCGCAGCAGGTCGGAGTCGGTGAAACGGGGCTCGAAGCCCGTCTTGACGTCGAAGCGGTAGTCGAACAGCCGCACCTGAGCGTCCTTGAAGGTGCCCGACTGCGTCGCCGCCAGCCGGTCGTGGGAGCGCGCCATGAAGGAGTCGTAGAAGGCTCGGCTCTCCCAGAAGGCGAAGACATGCGCGACCGAGGGCCGCCCCCTGCTCCAGCCCCCGCCCTGTCCCCGAAACCCCGGCTCCCCCAGAAGCCCCGCCCACTTTCGCTGTCCCCGTTCGAAACCGCGGCGGTCCACCACGGTGCAGCGAATCCACTTGACCAGCACCGCGCCATGGTAAGGCCACCGGGCGTGGCGTCGGTCACGCTTGGGATCGGTGCAGCGCTGCGACGGCGCACGCGCGCGTGGCAGGATGGACAACCGGCCCTGATGGTCCGGCAGTTCGGGGCGACGGCAGACGGGGAAACGGGGAGGGGAGTCCGTGAGCGGCCTCAACAAGGGAATCCGCAAGATCGAGATGGCGCTGAAGTGGGACCCGAGTCCGGCGGGGCAGCCCCCCACGGATCTGGACATCGTGGCCGCGACGTACCTGGCGGGCGATTCCAGCGGCGCCCCTGCCTATGTCGTGCACTTCGACAGTCGTTCGCCCGACGGCACGATCTACCTCAACCGGGACAGCAAGGACGGCAAGGGCTTCGGCTGGGACGAGGTCATGACGCTGGAACTCGACCGGCTGGACGCGCGGTACGCGCGCGTGGTCGTCGGCGTCGTCATCCAGCAGAACCCGGAGCACCGGACCTTCGTCAGCGTGCTCAACCCCGCCTTCCGGATTCGAGAGGGCTACAACGTCCTGGACGAGGACGACTTCGCCGGTGTTCTCGGGGCGACCGCGGCGACGGTCGGGGAGTTCGTGCGAGAGACCGACGGGTGGTCGTTCCACGCCGGCGTCCAGGGCTTCGAGGACGACCCGGCGACGTTCACGAGGATCATGGGCCAGGTACGCCAGTCCTGACGGCAGCGCCCGCAGAAGCACGCCTGGAGAAGCCTAGGGACGCCGAGGGCGGTGGAGCCGACAACCGGTTCCACCGCCCTCGCCCACTGGTTCAACCCCAGCAGGTGTCCGGCATCAGCTGCAGCCGCTGGTCGAACCGCAGCCCTCGCAGATGTAGCAGGAACCGGCCCGCTGCATCTTCGTCCCGCAGGAGAAGCACAGCGGGGCGTCGGCCTGGATGCCCAGCTGCATCTCCACCAGTTCGGCGCTGGTGTGGGCCTGCGTCGGGGCGGGCTTGGCCGCCTCGACCTCGGCCTTCGGGGTGGCGACGGCCTTCAGGTCCGTCGGGCGCGGGGCGGACTGGGCGAGGCCCTCCACGTCCACGTCCTCCTCCTCGAGGGTCGGCTCGTACGAACCGGTCTCCAGGTGGCGCTGACGCTCCTCGGCGGAGTGAATGCCGAGCGCGGAACGCGTCTCGAACGGCAGGAAGTCGAGCGCCAGGCGGCGGAAGATGTAGTCGACGATCGACTGCGCCATCCGCACGTCCGGGTCGTCGGTCATGCCGGCCGGCTCGAAGCGCATGTTGGTGAACTTCGAGACGTACGTCTCCAGCGGCACGCCGTACTGGAGGCCGACGGAGACCGCGATGGAGAAGGCGTCCATCATCCCGGCGAGGGTCGAGCCCTGCTTGGACATCTTCAGGAAGACCTCGCCGAGACCGTCGTCCGGGTAGGAGTTGGCGGTCATGTAGCCCTCGGCGCCGCCGACCGTGAACGAGGTCGTGATGCCGGGACGGCCCTTGGGCAGGCGCTTGCGGACCGGGCGGTACTCGATGACCTTCTCGACCGCGGTGCGGATCGTGTCCTCGGCCTTCTCGGTGATCTCGGTCTTCTCCTTCTCCTTGGTCTTCGCGGAGAGGGGCTGGCCGACCTTGCAGTTGTCGCGGTAGATCGCGAGCGCCTTGACGCCGAGCTTCCAGGCCTCGAAGTAGATCTCCTCGACCTCCTCGACGGTCGCCGTCTCCGGCATGTTGACCGTCTTGGAGATGGCGCCGGAGATCCAGGGCTGGATCGCGGCCATCATGCGGACGTGGCCCATCGGGGAGATGGCGCGCTCGCCCATGGCGCAGTCGAACACCTCGTAGTGCTCGGGCTTGAGGCCGGGGGCGTCGATCACGTTGCCGTTGTCGGCGATGTGGGCGACGATCGCCTCGATCTGCTCCTCCTGGTAGCCCAGGCGGCGCAGGGCCTGCGGGACGGTGCCGTTGACGATCTGCATCGAGCCGCCGCCGACCAGCTTCTTGAACTTGACCAGGGCGAGGTCGGGCTCGACGCCCGTGGTGTCGCAGGACATCGCCAGACCGATGGTGCCGGTCGGGGCGAGCACGGACGCCTGGGAGTTACGGAAACCGTTCTTCTCGCCGAGGCGCAGCACGTCCTGCCAGGCCTCCGTGGCGGCGGCCCAGACCGGGGTGTCCAGGTCGTCCATGCGCACGGCCGTGCCGTTGGCGTCGGAGTGCTGCTTCATGACGCGGTTGTGGGCGTCGGCGTTGCGGGCGTAGCCGTCGTACGGGCCGACGACCGCGGCGAGCTCGGCGGAGCGGCGGTAGGCCGTGCTGGTCATCAGGGAGGTGATGGCGCCGGCCAGCGCGCGGCCGCCCTCGGAGTCGTAGGCGTGGCCGGTTGCCATCAGCAGGGCGCCGAGGTTGGCGTAGCCGATGCCGAGCTGGCGGAACGCGCGTGTGTTCTCACCGATCTTCTGGGTCGGGAAGTCCGCGAAGCAGATGGAGATGTCCATCGCGGTGATGACGAGCTCGACGACCTTCTGGAAGCGGTCGGCCTCGAAGGACTGGTTGCCCTTGCTGTCGTCCTTGAGGAACTTCATCAGGTTGAGCGAGGCGAGGTTGCAGGACGTGTTGTCCAGGTGCATGTACTCGCTGCACGGGTTCGACGCGGTGATCCGGCCGGACTCGGGGCAGGTGTGCCAGTTGTTGATCACACCGTCGTACTGGATGCCCGGGTCGGCACAGGCCCACGCGGCCTCGGCGAGCTTGCGGAACAGCGCCTTGGCGTCGACCTTCTCGATGATCTCGCCGGTCATCCGGGCGCGGAGGCCGAACTCGGTGCCGTTCTCGACGGCCGTCATGAACTCGTCGTTCACCCGGACGCTGTTGTTGGCGTTCTGGTACTGGACGGACGTGATGTCGTCACCGCCCAGGTCCATGTCGAAGCCCGCGTCGCGCAGAGCGCGGATCTTCTCCTCTTCCTTCACCTTGGTGGCAATGAAGTCCTCGACGTCCGGGTGGTCCACGTCGAGCACGACCATCTTGGCGGCCCGACGGGTGGCGCCACCGGACTTGATGGTGCCGGCGGAGGCATCGGCGCCACGCATGAACGAGACCGGGCCGGAGGCGTTGCCGCCGGAGGACAGGAGCTCCTTGGAGGAGCGGATGCGGGACAGGTTCAGACCGGCGCCCGAGCCGCCCTTGAAGATCATGCCCTCTTCCTTGTACCAGTCGAGGATCGACTCCATGGAGTCGTCGACGGCCAGGATGAAGCAGGCGGAGACCTGCTGGGGCTGCGGGGTGCCGACGTTGAACCAGACGGGGCTGTTGAAGCTGAAGATCTGGTGCAGGAGGGCGTACGCCAGCTCGTGCTCGAAGATCTCGGCGTCGGCGGGCGAGGCGAAGTACTTGTGGTCCTCGCCGGCCTGCCGATACGTCTTCACGATGCGGTCGATCAGCTGCTTGAGGCCGGTCTCGCGCTGCGGGGTGCCGACGGCACCGCGGAAGTACTTGCTGGTGACGATGTTGACCGCGTTCACCGACCAGAAGTCGGGGAACTCGACGCCACGCTGCTCGAAATTGACCGAGCCGTCGCGCCAGTTGGTCATGACGACGTCACGGCGCTCCCAGGCCACCTCGTCGTACGGGTGCACGCCGGGGGTGGTGTGGATGCGCTCGATACGCAGGCCCTTCGTGGTCTTGGCGCCCTTGGCGCGGGAACCTCGTGCCGGACCGCTCGCCGTCTCTGTCATGCCGCCTCCCTGGTACGGGCATAAACGCCCTGAAATGCCACGTTGTTCCCGTGACACGGTGTTCTGTCTTGTGCTGTGGGCACCCACGCGCTACCGCCCACAACAGGTCTTGGTCCGCCGCCCCGCCCGGCCGTCCCCGGATCCTGTGGTCCGGGTTCGGCCCGTCGGTCAGTCGGCGGCGTGGGCGGGCTCGGGGACCTGTACGGTCCCTCCGCGTCCGCCGTCGTCTTCCCGGCTCCCCGCGGCAGCCTCCGTGTCGCCCTCGCGGTCGTCGTCGTCCGCGGTGGGGCGTGCCGTCTGGTCCCTGAGTTCCGTGATCGCGGCCTCGAAGTCCTCGAGCGAGTCGAACGCCCGGTAGACGGAGGCGAATCGCAGATAGGCGACGAGGTCGAGCTCCTGCAACGGGCCGAGTATGGCCAGCCCCACGTCGTGGGTGGTCAACTCGGCGCTTCCGGTGGCCCGCACCGCCTCCTCGACCCGCTGGCCGAGTTGAGCCAGCGCGTCCTCGGTGACCGGCCGTCCCTGGCATGCCTTGCGCACGCCGTTGATGACCTTGGTGCGACTGAAGGGCTCCGTCACTCCGGACCGCTTCACCACCATGAGCGAGCACGTCTCCACGGTCGTGAACCGACGGGAGCAGTCAGGGCACTGGCGGCGCCTGCGGATCGACGTGCCGTCGTCCGTCGTACGGCTGTCGACGACACGGCTGTCGGGGTGCCTGCAGAAGGGGCAGTGCATGAACTCCAACCCTCCTCACAGCAGACTCAATGGCCTCGCCGGGCCTCATGGG
The DNA here is from genome assembly GCF_055581185.1 of Streptomyces sp. NPDC031474. Classification (NCBI taxonomy): domain Bacteria; kingdom Bacillati; phylum Actinomycetota; class Actinomycetes; order Kitasatosporales; family Streptomycetaceae; genus Streptomyces; species Streptomyces sp. NPDC031474. The sequence continues at coordinate 72,303 of NZ_JBVIJX010000013.1, read as the reverse complement.
CCCCTCGAAGCAGCCCCCAGCATAGGCGATCCATGAGCATCTGAAGACACCGGGGACCACAACTTCTGGGCCGCTGATGCAATCCAACCACTAGATGTGGGGCTTGGCTCATACATCCAGGCTGTATCGCGTGTCGCTCCCGCCGAGCTCACCCCACGCGATCCCGCCGTCACGCCGAGCACGCGAAATCCACCCCTGCACGCGCGCGTACGGCCGTATCGCCCCGGCAATTACGGCGATACCGTGGGCACCGCAAGGAGGAGAGGTGCGACTCTCGCGCAGAGCGGGGCCGGTTCCCGGCCGACGGAAGACCGGGTGGCAGACTGGGCCCCGCCTCACAAGGTCATCGACCCCGGCGGTGAAGAGTACAACGACGAGCCTTTTCGTCCGCCGGGGACCGCGTTAGCCATACACCCAGACACATGATCAAGTCAGGCTATCCAGGCTTTTTCACTCGAACGTGTGTTTGGCGCAACCTTTCGAAAGCAACTACCGTTGTGCAGCAGGGAGACAACCGAGAGGGGCCGACGTGACCACCACCGCAGACAGTGCCACCATCACTGCCCAGGACCGCTCCCAGGGCCGACTCGAGCCGGTGCATGCGATGAACGAAGCCATGAATCCCGAGGCGCACAAGCGCTCGCTGCCGGGGCGACCTCCAGGCATCCGCGCGGACAGCTCGGGGCTCACGGACCGCCAGCGCCGAGTGATCGAGGTCATCAGGGACTCCGTGCAGCGGCGCGGCTACCCGCCGTCGATGCGGGAGATCGGTCAGGCGGTCGGCCTGTCCAGCACCTCCTCGGTCGCGCACCAGTTGATGGCACTGGAGCGGAAGGGCTTCCTGCGCCGCGACCCGCACCGCCCGCGCGCGTACGAGGTGCGCGGCTCCGACCAGGCCGCCTCCGTGCAGCCCACGGACACCGCCGGCAAACCCGCCGCTTCATACGTCCCGCTGGTCGGCCGGATCGCCGCCGGTGGCCCGATCCTCGCCGAGGAGTCGGTCGAGGACGTCTTCCCGCTCCCCAGGCAACTGGTCGGTGACGGCGAACTGTTCGTACTGAAGGTCGTCGGCGACTCCATGATCGAGGCCGCGATCTGCGACGGCGACTGGGTCACCGTCCGCCGCCAGCCCGTCGCCGAGAACGGCGACATCGTGGCCGCGATGCTCGACGGCGAGGCCACCGTCAAGCGCTTCAAGCGCGAGGACGGCCATGTGTGGCTGCTCCCGCACAACGCGGCGTACGAACCGATTCCCGGTGACGACGCGACCATCCTCGGCAAGGTGGTGGCAGTACTCCGCCGCGTCTGAGTGCGGCGGTGGACGGGCCTGCCCCGTCCACCCCTGTGACTGGGCCCCGGGATCCCTGCGCCGGTTCCGGGGCCCTGTGTTGTGCTGGGGGACCTGTGAGGAGGCGGGTGCCGTCCCTTTGACCGGGACGACACCCGCCTTCGCTGCGTCTACAGGTCACTGCGGCTTGCCGTCATTGCGGCCCTGCCTTCACTGCCCCTCCGTCTGCTTGGCCGTCGCGTCGATCGCCGCGAGCGACCTGCGGACCTGGTCGCGGTCCGTGGTGTACCAGAAGTCCGGCAGGGACGCCTTCAGGTAGCTCCCGTAACGGGCCGTCGCCAGTCGCTGGTCCAGTACGGCGACCACGCCGCGGTCCCCCGACGCCCGTACGAGGCGGCCCGCGCCCTGTGCCATGAGGAGCGCCGCGTGCGTGGCGGCGACGGCCATGAAGCCGTTGCCGCCGGCGTCCTCCACCGCCTTCTGGCGGGCGCTCATCAGGGGGTCGTCCGGGCGCGGGAACGGGATCTTGTCCATCACCACCAGCTGACAGCTGGGGCCGGGGACGTCGACGCCCTGCCACAGCGACAGCGTGCCGAACAGGCAGGTCTTCGGGTCCGCCGAGAAGTTCTTGATCAGCTCACCGAGGGTCTCCTCGCCCTGGAGGAGGATCGGGAACTCGGGGATACGCGTGCGCAGTTCCTCGGCGGCGAGCTGCGCGGCCCGCATGGAGGAGAAAAGCCCGAGAGTGCGCCCGCCGGCCGACTGGATCAGGTCGGTCAGCTCGTCCAGCATGTCGGCGCGGTCGCCGTCCCGCGCGGGACGCGAAAGGTGTTTGGCCACGTACAGGATGCCCTGCTTGCGGTAGTCGAAGGGCGAGCCGACGTCGATGCCCTTCCACTGCGGTACGTCCTCGCCCTGCGTGCCCTCCGGGGCCAGCCCCATCGAGGCGCCCACACCGTTGAAGTCCCCGCCCAGCTTCAGGGTCGCCGAGGCCAGGGTCACGGAGCGGTCCGCGAAGAGCTTCTCCCGCAGCAGGCCCGACACGGACATGGGGGCGACGCGCAGGGAGGCGCCGAAGCGGTCGTGCCGCTCGTACCAGACCACGTCCCACTCGGAGCCGTTCGTGATCCGCTCCGCCACGTCGTGCACCGTCTCCACCGAGGCCAGTGCCTGCTTGCGGACCGCGTCCTCGTCCTGGACGGACTTGTCACGGGTCGCGCCGATGCCCGAGATGACCGTCCGCGCGGCGTCGCGCAGCGCCATCAGGGCGTAGGCGAGGTCCTCGGGGATCTCCTCCAGGCGGCCGGGCAGCGCCAGCTCCATGAGCCGCTCGAAGCCCTCGGCCGCGGTCTGCAGCTGGTCCGCCGCCTTCTCGTTGACCAGCTTCGCCGCCCGGCGCACGGCACGGTTGACCTGGCCGGGAGTGAGCTCGCCGGTGGCGACGCCGGTGACCCGCGAGACCAGTTCGTGCGCCTCGTCGACGATCAGCACCTCGTGTTGCGGGAGGACGGGAGCGCCCTCGATGGCGTCGATGGCGAGCAGCGCGTGGTTGGTGACGACCACCTCGGCCAGCTTGGCGCGCTCACGGGCCATCTCGGCGAAGCACTCGGCCCCGTAGGCGCACTTGGTGGCGCCCAGACACTCCCGGGAGGACACCGACACCTGGGCCCAGGCCCGGTCGGACACGCCGGGCGTGAGGTCGTCGCGGTCACCGGACTCGGTCTCGTCCGCCCAGTCGCGCAGCCGCAGCAGGTCCTGGCCGAGTTTGCTGGTGGGGGCGGCCGCCTCGAACTGGTCGAAGAGGCCCTCCTCCTCGTCCTGCGGGACGCCTTCGTGCAGTCGGTGCAGACACAGGTAGTTCGACCTGCCCTTGAGCATCGCGAACTCCGGGCGCCGGCGCAGCAGGGGATGCAGCGCGTCGACCGTACGGGGCAGGTCCCGCTCCACGAGCTGGCGCTGCAGGGCCAGCGTGGCGGTCGCCACCACGACACGCTCCCCGTGCGCGAGAGCGGGCACGAGGTAGCCGAGGGACTTACCGGTGCCGGTGCCGGCCTGGACCAGCAGGTGGGAGCCTTCGTCGATCGCCTCGGCGACGGCTTCGGCCATGGTCACCTGGCCGGGGCGCTCCGTGCCGCCGACGGCGGTGACGGCGGCATGCAGGAGTTCGGGGAGAGAGGGCTTCGTCATAGCGCGACCACCCTACGGCGCGGCACTGACAAACGTGTCGTCGAGGCGGACGGGAGAGCAGGGATCAAGTCGGTGGGTTCCTCGGTGGAGGTGAACGCGGAGGTGAAAGCGGAGGTGAAAGAGCTGGACGTGAGTGGGAACCGGAGGGGCGCGAGAGACGTTCCAGCGGTGAGGGCACGATTACACAGTGTCACGAAAGCTCGGGCGGTTCTCGGTCCCGGACCATGAGGGCGGCCCGTTTGGTGGGCAGGTCGACCTCGGCGAAGTACCGGAAGCCTGCGCTCAGGAAGGTGGCGATGGACGGAATGTTGCGAAGGTCGGGTTCGGCGACGACGCGGGCACACGCGGGTCTCCTGTCGAGGACGAGGTCGGCGACGGCTCTGAGCAGAAGGCTGCCGAGCCCTCGCCCGCGGTCGGCGACGCCGCCGATGAGGAGGTGGATCCCGGTGTCGTGCGGCCGGGCCGGGTAGTGCCGGGCCAGCGGGTCGAGGTCGGCCCGGTAGATCTCCCAGTAGCTCATCGGCCGGCCCTCCAGCACGCCGAGGCACGGGACACTGCGCCCGGCGTCGGCGAGCTGGCGGCACAGGTGTCGCCGGGTCACGGGCTCGGGTCCGGCCAGTTCCCAGAACGCCGCGACAGCGGGGTCGTTCATCCACCGGCCGACGAGGGAGAGGTCCCGCTCGATCCGTACGGGGACGAGGCGGAACGCCCCCACAGGGGTGGCGATGGGCCCCCAGTCGCTGATGCCGAGGGCAGGGGCCGGGCAGGGGTCGGCGTCGGTCTCGACGGGAGGCACGGCGGGCTCCTCTCGGACGGCTCAGGTACGCAGGGGGTTGGCGATGGTGACGTAGACGGACTGGGTGTCCACCGGGCCGACGAGTTCGTCGAGGCCGTGCAGGCGGGTCAGCAGGTTGGCCTTGCAGCGCAGGGAGGGCGAGTCGAGGAGTCGGGCCGGCAGCGAACTGCGCAGCGGTTCGGGGCCGGAGGCAGCGTCGGCGAGGAATCGCCGGAAGGCGGCGAGCAGCAGTTGCTCGTCGGCGAGCCGCTGGGAGCCGAACGCGCCGATGAGTCCGAACACGTTGTTGATTCCCAGGTAGTAGGCGAACCGCTCGTCGGTGACCTCGTCGGAGACGAAGGTGTCGCTGCGCTCGCCGATGCCGGGCAGCAGGGCGTCGAGGTCCGCGCGGCCGGACTCACGGAAGTAGTAGCCCTGGTTGTCACGGTAGCGGCCACCCATGGGCCAGCCGTCGGGGTCCAGGAGGAGAAGCGTGTTCTGCTGGTGCGCCTCCAGGGCGATCCCCGCCTCGCCGTCGAGCCACAGGACGGGACGGACGACCTGCTCCAGGTAGCGCAGGAACCACTCTGCGGCGACGGTTCCCAGCGGTCGACCGGTCCGTGCGGCGAGGTGGGTGACGATCGAGGCCAGCCGGGAGCGGTGGGCGTGAGCCCGGTCCGGGGAGGCCGCACGGGCCTCGGGTGTCGAGGCGTCCCATTCCGCGGTGCCGCGGGCATAAGGCCTGGGTGCGACGAGTCCGGCGACGCAGGAGACGTCGTCGGCCGGGGCGAACGGGTTGTGGCGGATCATCACGTCGAGGCCCGTCAGCGGAAGGCCATCCGTTCCGTCGACGGCGAGCCAGGCCGGGTCCCGGACGATGTCGAAGCCGGGGTGGGTCGCCAGCCACCGCTTGGACAGGCCGGCGCGCAGGAGGCGGTGCACTTCGACCCCGCGGTGGAGTTCCTTACGGAGGTTCTCGCGACGGGAGTTGGTGATGCGCAGGCCCAGCGACAGTTTGAGCATCGCGGGGGCGTCGGACCGGTGGACGGTGCGTACGGAGGAGGTCGGATGCCACGGAAGGCCGTGCGCGCCGAGGTCCTGGAGCAGTCCGGCGCCGAACAGAGCCTCGACCTCGGGACGGTGGCGGACCTCACGCAGTTGCCAGGGGTGCACCGGCAGCACGGCGAAGCCCTCGGGCAGCGACGGCAGGCCGGCCCCCGCGAGTCGGGCCGTCAGCCGGGCGGCGGGGACGGGACGGCCGGCTTCGGTCCAGGCGGAGTCGGTGGCGAGCGCGGTCGGAGCGACAGCGAGCCAGTGAAGGGGGAAGGCGCCTCGCGACTCGGGCGAGTACCGGTGCGCTTCGCCGTCCGAGAGGCCTTCGCGGCTCTTCGGAGTCGGGTGCAGCGGATGCCCGAGCACCAGCGCCTGTTCGGCGGTCAGGAACAGGTCGGGGCCGCCGGCGGGGCGGTCCCGACGCTCGCCGATGAAGACCGCGGTGCGGCGCACGGAGTCGGCCACACGCGCGACGAGGTCGTCGCCTGCACCGCTGGTGGTGGTGGGAGCGGGTGCCGGGAGAGCTCCTTCGTGGGCCTGGTGGGCCGTCGCGGCTTCGGCGGTTGCGGCGGACGGTCCGCCGCCCGTGGGCGTCTCGCGGGCCAGGAGGGCCGCGAGAGTCACGGCGTCCGCGGGCGGGGACTGCTCGGGTGCGCCGGCCAGGCGCGCGAGGCCGAAGCGATGCCAGCCCGTGGGGGACCAGTAGTGGACGGCGGCGAGCAGAGTGACGCCGCTGGCGGGCAGCGGGACACGGAGGGTGCCGTCTTCGGGGGCGGTCAGGCCCGCCTCGCGTACCCAGCAACGCAGCAGGTTCTCCACGGCCGCGGCCTGGGCCGCCGTACGGGGATCGGGGTGTTCCAGGAGATCGGCCGGGAGGTCGGCGGCGGGCAGGCGCGGCGGTTCGGCGCGGGGGGTCTCCTCCTGCAGCCGGGGGGCCGGGAGCGAAGGTGTGGAGGAGTCGGAGTCGACGGGCTGCGGGGAGGTGGTCAAGGTCGTTCCTCGTGACGTGGTGGGGCCGGCCGCGGTCAGGCAGGGTGCGCCGATTCGGCTGGGTCGCCCTGTCGGGGGACCTGCCCGGGCTGCCGCCGGGGCCAGCCTTGCCGGTGCGCCTGAGCGTGGTCGCCGGGACCCGTATCGCGGATCTGGCCGTGGGCCTGGCCGCGGGAGACCGCCGCCATCGCGTCCGCCAGCCGGTCGAGTACCGCCGCGACCTGCTCGTCGGTGATGGTCAAGGGGGGAAGCAGGCGTACGACGCTGGCGTGCCGCCCACCGAGTTCGACGATCAGGCCGCGCCGCAGGCACTCTCGCCGGACGGCGAGGGCCAGCGCGGGAGCGGCAGGACAAACGGCCTGCGCAGAGATCGAACTTGATGGTGTGCTGGGCACGGCAGCACCAGCACCGGCACCCACCCCGGCACCGGCACCGGCACCGTCGACTTCGGTGAACGCGTCGAGTCCGTCATCGGCGCGAGCGGCGACCAGCGGGGAGCCAATCCCTCCGGGCCCGCATTCCCCCTCGGGGTCCACCATCTCGACCCCGATCATCAGCCCCCGGCCGCGCACGTCGCCCATACCGGGGAACTCCCGGGCCAGGCTGCGGAGCCCGTCCAGCATGCGGGCGCCCAGGGTGGCCGCGCGTTCGGCGAGGCCGTTCTCGCGGACGTAGGCGAGGGTGGCCGTGCCGGCGGCCATGGCGAGTTGGTTGCCGCGAAACGTGCCCGCGTGCGCGCCTGGTTCCCAGACGTCGAGGTCGTCGCGGTAGACGATGACGGCGAGGGGCAGGCTGCCGCCGATGGCTTTGGACAGGACCATCACGTCAGGGGTGACCCCGCTGTGCTCCACCGCCCAGAAGGCGCCGGTCCGCCCGACGCCCGTCTGGACCTCGTCGGCGATCAGCGGGATCGAGCGGTCGGCCGTGATCTGCCGCATACGGCGCATCCAGGCGTCCGGCGCGGGAATCACGCCGCCCTCGCCCTGAACGGGTTCGAGGATCATCCCGGCGGGCCGCCGTACACCCGACTTGGGATCGTCGAGGACGGACTCGGTCCAGCGGGCGGCGAGTTCGGCGCCGCGTTCGCCGCCGACGCCGAACGGACAGCGATAGTCCTGCGGATAGGGCAGCCTGGCCACCCGTACGTCGAAGGCGCCCCCGGACGCTTCGAGGGAGCCGGCGGTCATCCCGTGGTAGGCGCCGGTGAAGGCGAGGACGCCGGTGCGGCCGGTGGCGGCGCGGACCAGTTTGAGGGCGGCCTCCACGGCGTCCGTGCCAGCCGGTCCACAGAACTGCACGCGCGCGTGGTCGGCGAGACCGGCCGGCAGGGTGTGGAACAGCTCGGTGATGAAAGCGTCCTTGACGGGCGTGGCGAGGTCGAGGACGTGCAGGGGCGCGCCCGAGTCGAGGACCCTGCGGATCGCCTCCAGCACGACGGGGTGGTTGTGGCCGAGCGCGAGGGTGCCGGCGCCCGAGAGGCAGTCGAGGTAGCGGCGGCCGTCCGCGCCTTCGATGGTCAGCCCGCGTGCCCGCACCGGCACGATGGGTAGGGCACGCGCGTACGTGCGCGCCGCCGACTCGCGTGCCGACTGGCGCCGCAGGATGCCCTCGTGCGCCGGTCGCGCGCCCGACGGTGCGGCGACGACGGCCGTCTCGGCAGTGGCCGTCCCGGCGGGGAACGCTCCGGCGGAAAACGCTCCGGTGGAACGTCCCGAGGGGACCTCCTCGGGCACTGGCTCGGTCACGGCCACGGCTCCCTGTCCTCCCGCAGTTCAGGGGGCCGGGCGCGGACAGCGGACCCCCCACCGCTACCAACCCCGGACAGCCCTCCTGGTTACGGGTTGCCTCAAGATCCTTGCTGTGACCGAACAGTTGCCGTTCCGTCGGATGTCCCCCACAGCGACCGCATATCGTGTGGTGGCATCGCACCTGGCCGTGAGACCCGCCTGAACTCGTCATGAGATCACCATGAGTTCCGCCCCGGGCGGAACGGCCGGTGTTTCAAGTTCGTTGACAGCAGGGGGAGTCAGACCATGCGATCCATACGGCCGTCGTTCGCCGCTCGTCGGAGGAGGAACGCGCGCCGCAGAACCTCCCCCGTGCTGGGCGCCGTGGCCCTCGCCTCGGTGCTCGCACTCACGGCGACCGCCTGCGACTCGGGCGGCACCGACGCGGACGGCCGGGCCGGCGCGACCGCGTCGGCCGCCGGCGACGGAAAGATCACGATCCCGGACGACATCAAGGACAAGCTCAAAGAGCACGGGATCGACCTCGACAAGTGGAAGAACGGCGCCTGGAAGAACTGGGACAAGGACGACTGGCTGCGGGAGGCGCAGGACTACATCAACCCGATCATCAAGGGGCTGTGGGACCCGGACCGGATGCGGAAGGCCGAGGACCCGGACCGGGCCGTCGACGACGGCGACCTCTCCGGTGACCAGGGCGTGACCGACCCGACGCCGGCGGCGGTGGACGCGAAGGCCGTGCCGACGACGTACCACGCCAACGCCCCCGAGGCGGGCAAGGTGTTCTTCGACTCCCCCGAGGGCACGATGGTGTGCTCGGCGACGGTAGTCCAGGACCCGGCGCACCCCGGCAAGTCCAACCTGGTGTGGACGGCGGGCCACTGCGTGCACGCCGGCAAGGGCGGCGGCTGGTACCGCAACCTCGTGTTCGTGCCGTCGTACAACGACAAGGGCCTGTCGGCCGAGCAGTTGCAGACGGCCACCAAGGAGCAGGCCGCTCCGTACGGGGTCTGGTGGGGCGACTGGACGAAGACTTCGGACCAGTGGATCGCGCAGGGCGGACAGACGGGCGGCCACGGCGCCTCGTACGACTACGCCGTCATCCATGTGACGCCGGAGGAGGGCGGTTCCGGCAAGTCCCTGGAGGAGACGGTCGGTTCGGCGCTGCCGGTGGACTTCAAGGCCCCAGCGGTGCCGAAGATCGACAGCATCACGGCGACCGGCTATCCGGCAGCGGCGCCCTACGACGGGCAGAAGCTGTACCAGTGCCAGGACAAGCCGGGGCGGTTCTCGATCAGCTCCTCGGACCCGACGATGTACCGCATCGGCTGCACGATGACCGGCGGCTCGTCGGGCGGCGGCTGGGTCGCGGCCGGGTCGGACGGCAAGCCCGCGCTGGTGTCCAACACCTCGATCGGCCCGGCGAAGGCCGGTTGGCTCGCAGGACCGCGGCTGGGTGACGTGGCCAAGGGTGTGTACGACTCGGTGAGCGACAAGTTCGCCGGTCAGTAGCCGGATCGGCGGTGGGGTGCCTGTCGGGAACCTTCACCATCCCACCGCCGTTCGTCCCGAATTCCCCGGGCATAGTGGGGTGTCGCCTGCGCGTGGTCGCCGTACGAACTCGAGCGACCCCATGACAGGCGCATGACATGACAGGGCAGGGTCCCATGGGCCCTGTCGAATCCCACGCTCCGACGATCCACACGCTTCAACGGATCCACATGCTTCAACGGGGGACATCGCACCATGCGTTCCACACGTACGCCCATCGCGCACCGGCACGGCCGGCGGCGCACTCTGCTCGCCGCCGGGCTCGTCACCGCCCTGGCACTGACGGCGACCGCCTGCAACGGCTCGGACGAGGACAAGGCCGGCGCCGGAACCTCCCGGACCGCCGACACCGGCCCCGGTGACGGCAAGGTCAAGGTTCCCGCCGACATCGCCGGCAAGCTCAAGCAGCACGGCATCGACGTCGACAAGTGGGCCGACGGCGGCTGGCAGGACTGGGACAAGGACAAGTGGCTCAGCGCCGCCAAGGACTTCGTCAACCCGGTGATCGAGGGCCTGTGGAAGCCGGAGCGGATGCAGTCCGCGAAGGAGGCGAACAAGACGGTCACGACCAAGGACGCCGCCGCCGACCAGGGCGTCAGCGACCCCGAGCCGGCGGCCGTCCAGGCGGCGGCCGAGAAGACGCCGTATCACGAGAACGCGGCCCCGGTCGGCAAGGTCTTCTTCGACTCGCCCGAGGGGGCGATGGTCTGCTCGGGCACGGTCATCAAGGACGTGAACCACCCGGGCAAGTCCAACCTCGTCTGGACAGCCGGTCACTGCGTACACGCCGGCGGCGCCGGCGGCTGGTACCGCAACCTCGTGTTCGTCCCGGCCTACAACGACCTCGGCAAGAGCGAGGCGCAGCTCGGCAACGCCACGGCGGCGGAGATCTCCCCCTACGGCAACTGGTGGGCGGACTGGGCGTCGACCTCGAACGAGTGGATCGCCGGCGGCTCGGAGACGGGCGGCGCGGGTGCCGCCTACGACTACGCCGTCTTGCACGTGACGCCGGAGCAGGGCGCCAAGTCGCTGGAGGAGACGGTCGGCGGGGCGCTGGACGTGGACTTCTCCGCGCCGTCCGCGACCGAGGTGAACACGATGGGTGCCTGGGGCTACCCGGCTGCGCCGCCCTACAACGGGCTGAAGATGTTCAAGTGCCTCGACCGGCCCGGGCGGTTCTCGCTGAGCACCTCGCTGCCGGCGATGTACCGCATCGGCTGCACGATGACCGGCGGTTCCTCCGGCGGCGGCTGGTTCCGGGTGGTCAACGGCAAGACCGAGCTGGTCTCCAACACCTCGATCGGCCCGGCCGACAACACCTGGCTGGCGGGCCCGCAGCTCGGCCGGGAGGCCGAGGCGCTCTACCAGAACATGAGCAAGACCTACGGCGGCAAGTGAGCCGTGCACGCCGAAGGCCCGCCCCCTGCGATCACTGCGATCAGCAGAGGGCGGGCCTTCGGGCGTTGGGCCTTCTGACGACTCAGGCGGCCGGCGCCGGAACGTACGGCGCGAGGTCCGCCGCCAGTTCCTCATGCACCCGTACCTTCAGCAGGGTGCCCTCCGCCGTGTGCTCCGCGGAGATCACCTCGCCCTCGGTGTGGGCGCGGGCGACCAGCTTGCCGTGGGTGTACGGCACGAGCGCCTCGATCTCGACCGAGGGCCGCGGCAGCTCGTTGTCGATCAGCGCGAGCAGCTCGTCGATGCCCTGGCCGGTGCGGGCCGAGACGGCGATGGAACGCTTCTCGATCCGCATCAGCCGCTGGAGCGTCAGCGGGTCGGCCGCGTCCGCCTTGTTGATGACGACGATCTCGGGCACCCCGGTGGCGCCGACGTCCCGGACCACCTCGCGCACGGCGGCCAGCTGCTCCTCCGGGTTGGGGTGCGAGCCGTCCACCACGTGCAGGATCAGGTCGGACTCGCCGACCTCCTCCATGGTGGAGCGGAACGCCTCGACCAGGTGGTGCGGCAGGTGCCGGACGAAGCCGACCGTGTCCGCCAGCGTGTACAGCCGGCCGCTGGGCGTCTCCGCCCGGCGCACGGTCGGGTCCAGGGTCGCGAACAGGGCGTTCTCGACCAGGACGCCCGCGCCCGTGAGGCGGTTGAGCAGGGACGACTTACCGGCGTTGGTGTAGCCCGCGATGGCGACGGACGGCACCTTGTGGCGCTTGCGCTCCTGGCGCTTGATCTCGCGGCCGGTCTTCATCTCCGCGATCTCCCGGCGCATCTTCGCCATCTTCTCGCGGATCCGCCGCCGGTCCGTCTCGATCTTGGTCTCACCGGGGCCACGGGTGGCGAGGCCGCCGCCCTTGCCGCCGCCCATCTGACGGGACAGCGACTGACCCCAGCCGCGCAGCCTCGGCAGCATGTACTGCATCTGCGCGAGCGCGACCTGCGCCTTGCCCTCTCGGGACTTGGCGTGCTGGGCGAAGATGTCGAGGATCAGGGCCGTACGGTCGATGACCTTGACCTTGACGACGTCCTCGAGGTGGATCAGCTGCCCCGGGCTGAGCTCACCGTCGCAGATGACGGTGTCCGCGCCCGTTTCGAGGACGATGTCGCGCAGCTCGTCGGCCTTGCCGGAACCGATGTAGGTGGCCGCGTCGGGCTTGTCGCGGCGCTGGATGACGCCGTCGAGGACGAGGGCGCCCGCGGTCTCCGCGAGGGCGGCCAGCTCCGCGAGGGAGTTGTCCGCGTCCTGTGCGGTCCCCGTGGTCCAGACGCCGACGAGCACGACCCGCTCCAGGCGGAGCTGGCGGTACTCGACCTCGGTGACGTCCTCGAGTTCGGTGGAGAGGCCGGCCACGCGGCGCAGGGCCGCGCGCTCGGTGCGGTCGAACTGGTCGCCGTCCCGGTCTCCGTCGATCTCGTGGCTCCAGGCGACGTCCTCTTCCATCAGGGCATCGGCCCGAAGACCTTCGGGGTAGGCGTGCGCCATGCGCTTGGTGTCCTGGGAAGGGGAAGAAGAGGAGGTCATTGGGTCCTTACGTCGTTGGGGATGCCGGATCGGCGGCCTTCATGCATCTCAACGCACGAGTGCCCCGGGAGATTCCCGGGCCCGTGCCGCGCCGACCTCACGATGGTCGCACGGTACGGCCCGTCTCGTCACGGCCTTATTCCGCGGTACGCGGGGCCTTCGGGACCGCATGCGGCGCGGTTTCCAGGCCGGCTTTCGGGACGGTCTTCGAGTCGGTCTTCAAGTCCGCCTTCGGGTCGGCCTTCGCGAGCGGTGCCGCCGACTTCCAGTCCGGGTGGCCGGGCATCGGCGGGGTCTTCTCGCCGTACAGCCATTGCTTGAAGAAGCCGGCGAGATCGCGTCCGGAGATCTTTTCGGCGAGGCCCTCGAAGTCGGCCGTGGTCGCAGTGGAGTCCCGGTGATCGTGCACCCACGCCCGCTCCAGGTGCTCGAACGCGGGCCGGCCGATCTCCTGGCGCAGGGCGTAGAGGACGAGGGCCGCACCGTCGTAGACGTTGGGGCGGAAGATGCTGATCTTCTGACCGGGCTTGGGCGCCTTGGGCAGCGCCGGTGGGCCGCCCGCGGCGCGCCAGCGGTCGGAGGCGCCGTATGCCGCCTTCATGCGCGCCTGGAGCGTGCGGCCCGCCTTCTCCTCCGCGTACAGCGCCTCGTACCAGGTGGCGTGTCCTTCGTTGAGCCACAGGTCCGACCAGGTGCGCGGGCTGACGCTGTCGCCGAACCACTGGTGGGACAGCTCATGCACCATGATCGACTCGAGGTACCACTGGGGGTAGCCGGGCTCGGTGAAGAGGTCTCTCTCGAAGAGGGAGAGGGTCTGCGTCTCGAGTTCGAACCCGGTGGAGGCCTCGGCCAGGAGCACGCCGTACGCCTCGAAGGGGTAGGGGCCGACCTTGCCCTCCATCCAGGCGATCTGGTCGGGGGTCTTCTTCAGCCAGGGTTCGAGGAGCGTGCGGTCCTTGGTGGGCACGACGTCCCGGACGGGCAGGGCGTGCGGCCCCGCGCGGTGCACGACCGTGGACCGGCCGATGGACACCTGGGCGAGCTCGGTGGCCATGGGGTGCTGCGTGCGGTACGTCCAGGTGGTCGCCCCGCCGACCCGGTCCATGCCGGTCGGCAGCCCGTTGGCCACCGCCGTGTAGCCGTTGGGCGCCGTGATCCGGACGGTGAACATCGCCTTGTCGGAGGGGTGGTCGTTGCACGGGAAGACCAGGTGGGCGGCGTCCGCCTGGTTGGCCATGGCGAGACCGTCCGTGGTCCTGATCCAGCCGCCGTCCCGGTCGGCGGGGCTCACGGGGTCGCTGGTGTGCCGCACGGTGATCCGCATCCAGCTGCCCGGGGGCAGCGCGTCCTTGGGGGTGACCACCAGGTCGTCGCCGGCGCCGGCGAAGGCGGCGGGTTCGCCGTCGACCTCGACCGAGTCGACCTTGCCGTGGGCGAAGTCGAGGTTGATCCGGTCCAGGGCGGTCGTGGTCCAGGCGTCGATGGTGGTGACCGCCTGGAGTGGCTTGTCGTTGGCGCCGGAATAGGTGAAGGACAGGTCGTAGGACGCGACGTCGTACCCGGGGTTGCCCAGGTCCGGGAAGAGGCGGTCGCCGACGCCGAGCGGGGTCGCCGGAGCGCTCGCGGCGACCAGGCAGACGGAGACGGCCGAGGCGAGCAGCGCGGATTTCAGCCGACGGGAGCGTCCGGGTCGGGCGGACGGGGCTCGCGGGGTCCGGGCGCGGGGGGTGAGCAGCATGCACCACCGCTACCAGCGCGCACGGTCGCCGCGTCGGCGACGCGCGCCCGCCCCACCCGAACGGGTTGCTCACGCGCGCGTGCGTGACGCCGGCGAGCGGATCCGGCGGGGCACATGCACGCGCGCGTGGGGATGCCTACATCGTCCCCGAGGAGGAGGACGAGGCGTGGTGCTGTGCGCGGTCCACGTCGTACACGCCGGGCACGTTGCGCATGGCGCGGATGAGGGTGGGCAGGTGTGCCGCGTCCGGGAGTTGGACGGTGTAGGTGTGGCGCACCCGCTGCTGGCTCGGGGGCTCGACGGTCGCGGAGACGATCTCGGCGCCTTCCGAGGCCATCGCCTCGGTGAGGTCCGCGAGCAGATGGGGGCGGCCGAACGATTCGGCGACCAGGGTGACCCGGCATCCGGTGGTGTCGCCCCAGCGCACGTCGACCTCTTCGCGCCCCGCGTTCGCCATGCGCGCCACGGCGGTGCACTCGGTGCGGTGCACGGTCACCACTCCCCCGCGCACGGCGAAGCCGGTGATCTCGTCGAGCGGCACAGGCGTACAGCATCCGGCGAGCCGGACGCTCGCGTCGGGCCGGTCCACGACGGTGATCGCGGCGCCGGGCAGCGCGGCGGACGCGTCGGCCGCGAGCGCGTCGGCCGGGCTCCGCGGGGTCGGCTCGGCCGCCTTCGGAGCGCTCACTGCCCCGGAGCCCGCTGCGGGTTCGGGGTGCTCGTGTTCGGCCGGGGCCGGGTGCGTCGCCAGCCACCGTTGGATGGCGATCCGGGCGGCGGGGGTGTGGGCGTGGTCCAGCCACTCCCTGGAGGGCTCCGAGGCGGGGTCCTGGCCCATGAGGAGTTGGACGGTGTCGCCGTCCCGCAGGACCGTGCTGAGGGTCGCCAGGCGGCCGTTCACACGGGCGCCGATGCAGGCGTGGGCGTCCTCGCCGTACTGCGCGTACGCGGCGTCGACACAGGTCGCCCCCTCGGGCAGGCCGAGCGTGCCGCCGTCGGGGCGGAAGACGGTGATCTCGCGGTCCTGGGCGAGGTCCTCGCGCAGGGTGGACCAGAAGGTGTCGGGATCGGGTGCGGCCTCCTGCCAGTCGAGGAGGCGGGAGAGCCAGCCGGGCCGGGTGGGATCGACGCGTTCCCCGTCGGCGGGGGCTCCCTCCCGGGCCTGCTCCTCGGCGGGAGCCGTGTAGGGATTGCCGAGCGCGACGACGCCGGCCTCCGCGACCTTGTGCATCTGATGCGTACGGATGAGGACTTCGGCGACCTGGCCGTCCTCGCGGGCGACGGCGGTGTGCAGCGACTGGTACAGGTTGAACTTCGGGACGGCGATGAAGTCCTTGAACTCCGAGACGACCGGCGTCATACAGGTGTGCAGTTCGCCGAGGACGGCGTAACAGTCGGCGTCCTCGTTCACCAGCACCAGCAGGCGGCCGAAGTCGGCGCCCCGCATCCGGCCGCGCTTGCGGGCCGCGCGGTGCACGGAGACGAAGTGCCGTGGCCGGATGAGGACTTCGGCCTGGATGCCGGCGTCGCGCAGGACCGTGCGCATCGCGTCGGCGAACTCGGCGAGGGGGTCGTCCGCGCGGGAGGCGTTGTCGACGATCAGCTCGCGGGTGTGCTCGTACTCCTCGGGGTGGAGGATCGCGAAGACCAGGTCCTCCAGTTCGGTCTTGAGCGCCTGAACGCCCAGGCGTTCGGCGAGCGGGATGAGGACGTCGCGGGTCACTTTGGCGATGCGCGCCTGCTTCTCGGGTCGCATCACCCCCAGGGTGCGCATGTTGTGCAGCCGGTCGGCGAGTTTGATCGACATGACGCGGACGTCGTTGCCGGTGGCGACGAGCATCTTGCGGAAGGTCTCGGGCTCGGCGGCCGCCCCGTAGTCCACCTTCTCCAGCTTCGTGACGCCGTCGACGAGATAGCGCACCTCGGCGCCGAACTGCTCACCGACCTGATCGAGCGTCACATCGGTGTCCTCGACGGTGTCGTGGAGCAGCGAGGCCGTCAGGGTCGTGGTCTCCGCGCCGAGTTCGGCGAGGATCAGGGTCACGGCGAGCGGGTGGGTGATGTAGGGCTCGCCGCTCTTGCGCATCTGGCCGCGGTGCGAGGACTCGGCGAGCACATAGGCGCGGTGCAGCGGTTCCAGGTCGGCCTGCGGATGGTGGGCGCGGTGGACCTCGACCACGTGACCGATCGCGTCGGGCAGTCGGCCGCGGGAGGCGGGCCCGAGCAGCGCGGCCCCGACCAGGCGGCGCAGGTCGATCCGGGGACGGCTGCGCCTGCGAGGCGTGGCCGGTACTACCGGGCCTGGGGTCGCAGGGTTCGTGGCCTCCGCACTCATGGGCACCTCCGGCTGCGTGGACCGGCGGACGGGGTGTCCCAGGGCGGACACGGCTCAGGGGACTGGCGTACGGTCCCCCGTCCGGGCCGGTGCTTGATGCTACCGAGCCCATCACGCGCGACTGACCGCCTCTCGCCGAGCGTGAAACGGATCACCCATTCGAGCGATGGATCAGAGGTTTACGATTTTGAGCCACCCGACCGAGGGGCGGTCGCGCATTCGAACCCACGACCGGCCCCCGGGGCGTGCTCCCGCCTGCCAGCGGAGCCTCCCGGCCTCCGATACCAAGCCGTGTCGGGATCAGCGGGCGGCTGTTTCCAGCCACTCGGGATCGATCTCTCCTGTGGCGACGATCACTGCGGGCCCGGTCATCTCGATCTCCCCGTCGGGTCGCTCGGTGATCAGCAGACGGCCGCCGGGGAGGTCGACGGTGTACGTGACCGGCGTCCCGGTGGTCGCCGGGTCGATGCCGTCCCTGCGCGCGGCCGCCACGGCGACGGCGCACGCGCCCGTGCCGCACGAGCGGGTCTCGCCGGACCCGCGCTCGTGCACGCGCAGGGCGACGTGCCGCGGGCCGCGGTCCACGACGAACTCGACGTTGACGCCGTCCGGGTAGGCGGAGGCGGGGCCGAAGGGCGGCGGGGAGAACAGGTCGCCGGCGTGGGCGAGGTCGTCCACGAAGGCGACGGCGTGCGGGTTGCCCATGTTGACGTTGCGCGCGGGCCAACTGCGCGGGCCGACGCTCACCGTGACGTCCCCTTCGGGGAGCCGCGCCCTGCCCATGCCGACCGTGACGTCCCCGTCCTTGGCGATGTGCACGCTCTTGACGCCCCCGCGCGTGGCGACCGCGAGGTCGCCCTCGGGGACGAGCCCGGCCCGCTGGAGATAGCGGGCGAAGACGCGGACTCCGTTGCCGCACATCTCGGCGACGGAGCCGTCGCCGTTGCGGTAGTCCATGAACCACTCCGCCTCGGCCGCCATGTCCTTCGCCTCGGGGTGTGCGGCGGAGCGCACGACGTGCAGCACTCCGTCGCCGCCGATGCCCGCGCGACGGTCGCACAGGGCGGCGACGGCGGCCGGGGTGAGGTCGATGGCGTTCTCGGCGTCCGGAACGATCACGAAGTCGTTCTCGGTGCCGTGACCCTTGAGGAAGGCGATCCGCGTGCTCATTCCTCGATCGTACGGGGTGGGCGAGCGGGACGGTCAGCGCAGCCGGGCGACCCGCCAGACGGCCAGGGCGACCACCGCCGCGACCATCACGACGTAGGCGAGGACGACCCGCCAGTCGGGCCGGCGCCCGGAGCCGCGCTGGGGCAGGCCGGGCCACGTGTAACCGACACGGCGGGCAGCCGTCGTTCCCCAGCCGGCCGCGCAGGAGCAGATCAGCAGCCCGAGCATGGCGATCATGGCCCCGCTGTCGCCGAAGTCGAACGCGAGCGGGAAGGCGAACATCAACGAGCCGATCGCGGCCAGGGCCACGATGGGCGCGAGCTGCCAGATCCGCAGCCGTCGCTGCGGGCGCAGCTCGACCTCGACCTCGGGGCCGCTCGCGAACATCTCCTCGGGCTCGGGCCCGTCGTCGCTCACGCCGCCCTGGGTGTCGTCCTCGTCCGGCCCGTCGGGGCTCAGACGGACCTCCTCGGGCTCCGGTTCAGCGCCCTCGACGGTGCGGTGCTCGGTGCCTTCTGCGGTGTCGCGAGGGCCGGCCTCCATCGCCACGCGCCCTCCCAACTCGGACTCCACTTGTCGATCGAAGCTCGATGATGGCACGGCACCGGAGGCCCGGATGACGGCCTGGGCGTCCCGATGCCATGACGTGATCAGGCTGTAACCGGTCGTTCCACCAACGCCAGCGCGAGCTCCGGAAGTTCTGTGAGATCAGCCGCAGCCCCACTCAACCAGTGCACCCGCGGATCGCGCCTGAACCACGAATCCTGACGGCGCGCGAAGCGCTTGGTGGCACGCACGGTCTCCGTGCGCGCCTCGGCCTCGGTGCACTCGCCGGCCAGGGCCGTGAGGACCTGCTGGTAGCCGAGCGCGCGCGAGGCCGTACGCCCCTCGCGCAGGCCCTGCGCCTCCAGCGCGCGGACCTCGTCCACGAGTCCCGCGTCCCACATGCGGTCGACGCGGCGGGCGATGCGCTCATCGAGTTCGGGGCGCGCCACGTCGACCCCGATCTGGACGGTGTCGTAGACGGAGTCATGCCCCGGCAGGTTGGCGGTGAAGGGCTTGCCGGTGATCTCGATCACCTCCAGGGCCCGCACGATCCGGCGGCCGTTGCCGGGCAGGATCGCGTGCGCGGCCTCGGGGTCGGCGGCGGCCAGCCGGGCGTGCAGCGCTCCCGAGCCGCGCAGCGTGAGCTCTTCCTCGAGGCGGGCGCGGACCTCGGGGTCGGTACCGGGGAACTCCAGGTTGTCGACGGCGCCACGGACGTACAGCCCGGAGCCGCCGACGAGAATCGGCCACCGGCCCTCGGCGAGCAGGGCGTCGATCCGCGCGCGGGCCAGCCTCTGGTACTCGGCGACGGAGGCGGTGACCGTGACGTCCCAGACGTCGAGGAGGTGGTGCGGGACGCCGCCGCGCTCCTCGGGCGTCAGCTTGGCGGTGCCGATGTCCATCCCTCGGTAGAGCTGCATGGAGTCGGCGTTGACGACCTCGCCGCCGAGTCGCTGGGCCAGGAAGACGCCCAGATCGGACTTTCCGGCCGCGGTCGGTCCGACGACGGCGATGACGCGGGGGGCGGGGGGTGCGCTGCTCACTGCACCAGTCTCGCAAACCTCGACCCCCGCCCTCGAACGAGTTACGTGACGGCACCGGCCCGGAGTCGTTGCCCGTTGCGAGATTCCCGTCGCCCTTCACAGGGGCGGCGGCCCCGGTGGCGCAATCGGACGCACCGGCCAACGCGGGATTTCGCCCGCACGAGTACCGTATGGAGTGGATATGGGCGTTTTGGCGCGACTTTTCCGGAGGTCGAAGGTCACGGAGGACGCGGCTGCCGAAGAGGCGACGACCGCCGCCGAGGCGCCGGCCGGTACGCCGCAGGACGGCACCGACGGGGAACCGGCTGCAGAGGTCACGCAGGAGGCGACCGAAGCCAAGGATGACGGAACGGCGGCACCGGCGGAACCGGCAGCGGAGCCGGCCGCCGCCGACGACGGCGTCGAGATTCCCCGGCAGCAGTCCGCCGAGGAAGCGGCCGACAGCGAGGCCGGCGAAGGCGCCCGCACGTAGGGAACCCGCGAGGGAAGGTGACCCATGGGTCTTTTGGACAATTTGAAGGCCAAGCTCGCCCCGGCCAAGGGCAAGGTCTCGGACCTCGCGCAACAGCACGGGGGCAAGATCCAGCACGGTCTCGACAAGGCCGCGCACGTCGTCGACGAGAAGACCAAGGGCAAGTACAGCAACAAGATCCATACGGGCACCGACAAGGCCAAGGGCGCCATGGACCGGATCGCGCACAAGGACGAGCCCCCAGCGGGCGGCGGGGACACGTTCACTCCGCCGACCCCGCCCCCACCGGCTTCCTGACCGCGCGTGAAACGGCGGACGGCCGCGGAGCGGAGACGCTCGCGGCCGTCCGCCGTTTCACGCCCTCCGGCCCGTCCGCTACGACCAGGCCGCGACCACGTATCCGACGCCGTACGGCGCGTCCTCGTACAGCAGAGCGCCCGTCAGCCCGGCGTCCTCGGCGGCGCCCGCGAGCACCTGCCAGGGCGCCCGGCCCGACGCCTTGAGCTCGTACGCCAGCTCCGCGTCCAGTGCCTGGAGAGCCGTCACGTCCGCCGTGGCGAGCGCCCGTGCGACCTCCGCGTCGAAGGGGGCCGCGCGCTCGTCGAGGTAGCCCGGCGCCTTCAGCGTCCGGCACGCGCTGGAGTCGCCCATCACCAGCAGCGCGACCCGCCCTGGCATCGCGCCGATCTCCCGTCCGACCTCGACGCACCGCTCGGCCACGAGCGGTTCCCCCACGCCCAGTCCCTCCACGGGGGCGGCCGCCCAGCCGGCGCGCTCCAGCAGCCAGGCGCCGACGGCGAGGGACGGCGGCAGATCGCGTCCGGGCTGTGCGTCACCGCCGTCACAGCCCAGCCGTACAGCGAGGTCCACCCCGAAGCCGCGGAACGAGCCCCGCGCACCCTGCGGGTACGGTCCGCGCCCGGCCTGCTCGGCGGGCCCGACGACGACGAGACGGTCCGGCCGGGCGGCCGCCAGCACGGACAGCGCGTCGGAGCAGGCGGTACGCGCCGCGTCCAGCTCGGGAGCGGCGCCCGCGGCGACCTCGGGCACCAGGAGGGGCGGACAAGGGCAGACTGCGGCGGCGACAAGCATGATCGGCAGGGTAGCCCCGCACGTGATCGGCGGGGCACCCCGACGGGTGTCGCGCCGGCCGTCAGTCGCAGCCGCAGCCGCTGCCCGTGGCCACCGGGAGCGGGGCGGGCACCCCGATCTTGGGCAGCCCCAGCAGGACGCCGGCCGGCTTCGCCGCCTTCTCCGCGGTGCGCTTCTCCCACGCGTCCCCCGCGCGCGTGCGGCGCACGTCCAGGACGGCGCCCTCGGCGAGGAGGTGGTGCGGGGCGGCGTAGGTGATCTCGACCGTCACCACGTCACCCGGGCGCACCTCCTGCTCCGGCTTGGTGAAGTGGACCAGGCGGTTGTCGGGGGCGCGGCCGGAGAGGCGGTGGGTGGCGCCGTCCTTGCGGCCCTCGCCCTCGGCCACCATCAGCTCCAGGGTCCGGCCGACCTGCTTCTTGTTCTCCTCCCAGGAGATCTCCTCCTGGAGGGCGACGAGGCGCTCGTAGCGCGCCTGCACGACCTCCTTGGGGATCTGGTTCTCCATGGTCGCGGCCGGGGTGCCGGGGCGCTTGGAGTACTGGAACGTGAACGCCTGTGCGAAGCGGGCCTCGCGGACCGTGTGAAGGGTCTGCTCGAAGTCCTCCTCGGTCTCGCCGGGGAAGCCCACGATGATGTCGGTGGTGATCGCCGCGTGCGGGATGGCGGAGCGGACCTTCTCGATGATCCCGAGGTAGCGCTCCTGCCGGTACGACCGGCGCATCGCCTTCAGGACCGTGTCCGAACCCGACTGCAGGGGCATGTGCAGCTGCGGCATGACATTGGGCGTCTCGGCCATGGCGGCGATGACGTCGTCGGTGAAGTCGCGCGGGTGCGGGGAGGTGAAGCGGACACGCTCCAGGCCCTCGATCGCGCCGCACGCGCGCAGCAGCTTGCTGAAGACCTCACGGTCGCCGATGTCGGAGCCGTAGGCGTTGACGTTCTGGCCGAGCAGCGTGATCTCCGAGACACCCTCGCCGACCAGCGCCTCGATCTCGGCGAGGATGTCGCCGGTGCGACGGTCCTTCTCCTTGCCGCGCAGGGCCGGGACGATGCAGAAGGTGCAGGTGTTGTTGCAGCCGACGGAGATCGACACCCAGGCCGCGTAGGCGCTCTCGCGCCGCGTCGGCAGCGTGGAGGGGAACGCCTCCAGGGACTCGGCGATCTCGACCTGCGCCTCTTCCTGCACGCGCGCACGTTCCAGCAGGACCGGGAGCTTGCCGATGTTGTGCGTGCCGAAGACGACGTCCACCCAGGGCGCCTTCTTGACGATGGTGTCGCGGTCCTTCTGCGCGAGGCAGCCGCCGACCGCGATCTGCATCCCGGGACGCTTCGACTTCATCGGCGCGAGCCGGCCGAGGTTGCCGTAGAGCCGGTTGTCGGCGTTCTCGCGGACCGCGCAGGTGTTGAACACGACGACGTCGGCGTCGCCGTCCGACCCCTCGGGGGCGCGCACATAGCCGGCCTCTTCGAGCAGCCCGGACAATCGCTCGGAGTCATGGACGTTCATCTGGCACCCGTAAGTGCGGATTTCATAGCTCTTGGGTGCGTGAACGTCCACTGCGAGGCTCCGGTCGCTGCTGCTGGTCATGGCTCAAGGGTAGGCGCTCCCCGGAGACCGCCCGCCTCCCCTTCGTCGCGGGGAGGGGCGACAGCCGGAACTCAGCGCACGCCCGGCTTCGCGGGCTCGTTCTCAGGGGTCGATGAGTCCGGCGCGGATCGCGTAGCGGGTGAGCTCCAGGCGGTCGCGCATGCCGAGCTTGTGCAGGAGGTTGGCGCGGTGCCGTTCGACGGTCTTGGCGCTGATGAACAGCAACGCTCCGATCTCCCTGGAGGTGTGGCCCTCCGCCACGAGCTTGAGGATCTCCTCTTCGCGTTCGGTGACAGGTCGCTCGGGCAGGCCCTCCACACCGTCGCCTCGGTGCAGTCGGTCCAGGTAGGAGCGGACGAGGGCCCGCTCGGCGCCCGGGTAGATGAACGGCTCGTCGCGCACCACGGCCCGGCAGGCCTCGACCAGGTCCCGGTCGGCGACCGACTTCAGGACGTACCCGCCCGCTCCGGCCTTGAGGGCCTCGAAGAAGTACTGCTCGTTGTCGTACATCGTGAGGATGAGGAGGGGCAGCTCCGGGAGGCGGCGGGAGAGTTCACGGGCCGCCTGCAGACCGGTCATCCGGGGCATGGCCACGTCGAGGACGGCCAGGTCGATGTCCCCCGCCCGGGCGCGCTCGACCGCCTCGGCCCCGTCCCCGGCCTCGGCGACCACCGTCAGATCGGGCTCGCCGTCCAAGATGAGCCGCACGCCCCGACGAACGAGTGTGTGATCGTCGGCGAGGAGGACACGGGTCGGCGCGGCGGGTGACCCGTGCGAGGCCGGTGCGGTGGGCGAGGCCCCTGCGGTGGCTGACGTCGGTGCGGTGGGCGAGGTCGGTGCGGTGCCGTCCGTCATCCGTGGTCTCCGGGAGGGGCCGGGAGCGTGGCGTCCGCCCGGTCGGCGCCCGTCGCCGCCCGCAGCCGTACGTCCGTGCCGCCTGCCGACGCCCCGTCCGTCCCAGCTGCCGTCCCGCGGGCCGTCGCGACCCCGCTGACGTCCGCCCTCGACGAGACGCTGAGGGTCGCCCCGATCAACAGGGCCCGTTCGCGCATCCCCCGGATGCCGGCGCCCTTCCCGGCCGCCGCGTCCAGGCCCCTGCCGTTGTCCCGTACGAGGAGTTCGACGCCGTCGGCGACCGGGCTCAGCCGGAGTTCGGCACGGTCGGCGCCGGAGTGCCGGGCGGTGTTGGTGAGGGCTTCCTGGGCCACGCGGTAGAGCACGAGTTCCGTCTCCTCGGTCAGCGGGGGCAGACCGGTGCGCAGGTCGTGGCGCACCGTCAGTCCCGGGGTGGTGAACTCTGCGGCCAGTGAGCGCAGCGCGCTGAGCAGGCCGAGCTCGTCGAGGACGCCGGGGCGCAGTCGGCGGGCGATGCGGCGGATCTCGTCGAGGCCCGCCCGGGTGGCCTCCTGCGCCTGGCTCAGGTCCTCGCGCAGGTCCTCCGGGGCCCGGTCGGCGACCCGTTTGAGCTGGAGCAACACGGCGGTGAGGGTCTGGCCGACCTCGTCGTGGAGTTCGCGGGCGATGCGGTGGCGCTCGCGTTCCTGGGCGGACAGGGCCCCGGCCGCGCTGGCGGCCCGTTCCGCCTCCAGCCGGTCCAGCATGGCGTTGTACGTGGTGATCAGCTCGGCCGTCTCGACCGGTCCGCAGACCACGGCACGGGCCCCGGGACGCAGCAGGTCGGCGTCGGCCATGGCCCGGCCCAGTCGTCCCAGCGGGGCCAGGCCGACGCGCAGCACGACCGCGTTGACGGTCAGCAGCGCGACCAGTCCGGCCACGACGACGAGCACCTCGCCCGGAAGTATCGGCGTGGAGACGGTGACCGGGCCCAGCAGCAGCGCGGCCGCCACGACCAGAGCGGCGGCGTTGAGGACGAAGATCCGCCAGAACAGCGACACGTGCGCGGCTCCTCCCCTTCCTCCCGTCCCCCCAGTACCGGCCGCTCCGGTTGTTCCTGTTGTTCCTGTTGTTCCTGTTGTTCCGAGTGTTCCGGCCGCTCCGGCCGCTCCGGCCGCTCCGGCCGCTCCGACGCCGGCTCCTACCGCCGTGACCAGCCTCTCCGGCCGCCGCCCGCCCTGTCCATCCGTCACGACACCCATGTCGTCACCGTACGGGTGGATGGCAGCATGGCGACTCCCGGCACCCGACCAGCAAGGGGAAGAAACGTGTCTGCGCCACGCCTCCGGACGACACCGCTGCCAGGAATCGGGGTCCAGTACGACCTCGTGACGCGGGAGCAGCGCCACCTGTCGGTGGTGGCGCACCGCGACGGCACCCGAACCGTCAGCGTGTACCGGGCCGACGATCCCGACTCCTGCGCGCAGTCGCTGCGCCTGACCGGCACCGAGGCGGGCTCGCTGATCGACGCGCTGATGCCGTCCCATCACAGCGCGAGCCTGCTCTACACCACGGACCTGGGGCTGGTCGCCGAGCGCGTCGAGGTGGCGGCGACCTCGCGCTGGAACGGGCGGCTGCTGGGCGACACCCGGATGCGCACGGAGACCGGCGCGTCGATCGTGGCGGTGCTGCGGCGGGCCGAGGCGATTCCGTCCCCGGCGCCGGACTTCCGTCTCGCGGGCGGAGACACCCTCATCGTCATCGGCACCCGCGAGGGCGTGGACGCGGCCGCGGCGATACTCGGGCGGGAGTGATCGAGTGCACTCCGCCGTCCTGCTGATCGAGTTCGGTTCCATCATCCTGGGCCTCGGCCTGCTCGGCCGGTTCGCCGCCCGCTTCAGCTTCTCGCCGATCCCGCTGTACCTGCTGGCCGGCCTTGCCTTCGGCGAGGGCGGGCTGCTGCCGCTCGGCGCGAGCGAGGAGTTCGTCGCCACCGGCGCCGAGATCGGCGTGATCCTTTTGCTGCTGATGCTCGGCCTGGAGTACACGGCGAGCGATCTGGTCTCCAACCTCAAGGCCCACTATCCGGCCGGGCTCGTGGACTGCGCCCTGAACGCCGTGCCGGGTGCGGCCGCCGCGCTGCTGCTGGGCTGGGGGCCGGTGGCGGCCGTGGTGCTCGCGGGCGTCACCTGGATCTCGTCGTCCGGGGTGATCGCTAAGGTGCTGGGCGACCTGGGCCGGGTCGGCAACCGGGAGACGCCGGTGATCCTCAGCGTGCTGGTCCTGGAGGACCTGGCCATGGCGGTCTACCTGCCCATCGTCACCGCCCTGGTGGCCGGCGTCGGGCTGGCGGCCGGCAGTGTGACCCTGGCGATCGCGCTGGGCGTCGCGGGACTGGTGCTGTTCGCGGCGGTGCGGTACGGCCGGGTCATCTCCCGTTTCGTGTCGAGCGACGACCCGGAGAAGCTGCTCCTCGTCGTGCTGGGGCTGACGATCCTGGTCGCCGGTGTGGCGCAGCAGCTGCAGGTGTCGGCGGCCGTGGGTGCGTTCCTGGTGGGCATCGCGCTGTCCGGGGAAGCCGCGGAGGGCGCGCACACCCTGCTGAGCCCGCTGCGGGATCTGTTCGCGGCCATCTTCTTCGTCTTCTTCGGACTGCACACCGACCCGGCGAGCATCCCTCCCGTCCTCCTGCCCGCCCTCGCGCTGGCGGCTGTCACCGCCGCGACGAAGATCGCCACCGGTTACTGGGCGGCGCGGCGGGCCGGGATCTCGGTCAAGGGGCGCTGGCGGGCGGGCGGTGCGCTGGTGGCGCGCGGGGAGTTCTCGATCGTCATCGCCGGACTCGCTGTCACCGCCGGAATCGAGCCGTCCCTGGGACCGCTGGCGACGGCTTACGTCCTGATCCTGGTCGTCCTCGGCCCGCTCACCGCCCGCTACACCGAGCCACTGGCGGCTCGGTGGGCTCGACGCCGCAGGCCCCGCGACGGCGGCACGGCGGAGCCGCTGCCCGAGGCCCGGCACCAGACCCCGGTGGGCGACTGACGTCCCGTCGAAGGCAGGGCGCGGACCGCGGAGCGTGACGCGCGCCACCGGACGGCGCCCGCCGCCCCCGCTTCAGGCCGCGCCGCCGGGTATCCAGCCCTGGCGGCGCAGCACCGCGGACACGTCCGGCGCCTCGTAGTGCTCCCCCTTGAGGACCTTGCCGTCGGCACGGCGGGCGACCTGGCCGTCGGGGCCCAGCTTGGTCATGTTGGAACGGTGGATCTCGGCGAGCACCGCGTCGAGATCGATGCCGTGCACCAGGGCCGTGCCGTACGCGACGTAGACGACGTCGGCCAGCTCGTGCGCGAGCCGGTCCAGCGGGCCGCTCACCGACACCTCGGCGACCTCCGCGGCCTCTTCGGCGAGCAGCTCCCCGCGGTGCGCGGCGAGGCCGGGCGCCACCTCCGTGGGCGTACTGCGGGCGTCGAGGCCGAAGGCGCGGTGGAACTCACGGACCAGGTCGGCGGGCGAGGAAGAGCTCATGCACCGACTGTAACGACGCCCACTGACAATCCCGTCCGGGCCGTCCACGACCGGTCCGCGGGCCATGCGCTGGTCAGCACGGTGTGCCGACTGGCAGGATCGCGCCCATGTCCAAGGTGTTCTCGCGTGTCGGCAGGCGCCGTGCCCTGCAGGGCGCGGCCGTCGGTGCCGTCGTCCTCGGGCTGTTGCTGTGGTGGCTGCAGCCGCTGGGCGAGGAGCCGCCGCACGGGTCGATCACCTTCAGCACGGGCACGACGAGCGGCGTCTACTACGAGTACGGCGCCCGGTTGCGCGCCGAGCTCGCCAGAGACATGCCCGACCTGGACGTGAAGCTGACGACGAGCAACGGGTCGCAGGAGAACGTCGCGCGCGTGGCGGCCGGCCAGGCCGATTTCACCATCGCCGCGGCCGACGCCGTGGAGACGTACGAGCGGCAGCACCCCGGCTCGGCCGCCCGACTGCGCGGGGTGGCCCGCCTGTACGACGACTACGTCCAGCTGGTGGTGCCGCGCGACTCGGCCATCCGGTCCGTCGCGGACCTGCGGGGCAGGACCGTGGCGACGGGGCTGCCCCGCTCGGGTGTTCGGCTGATCGCCGAGCGGGTGCTTCAGGCGGCGGGCCTGGACCCGTCGAAGGACATCAAGGCCGAGTCGGAGGGCATCGACACCGGCCCCGAAAAGCTGCAGCAGGGCAAGATCGACGCGTTCTTCTGGTCCGGCGGGGTGCCGACGGCCGGCCTGGAGACGCTGGCCGACAGCTTCACCTTCCGGTTCGTGCCGATCGGCCCCGAGCTCGTCGCCCGGATGCACGACCAGGACGACTCCACCGGCTACTACCGCGCCACGAACATGCCCGAGTCGGCCTACCCCACCATCCAGAACGGCTCCACCGTGGCGACGATCGCGGTGTCCAACCTGCTGATGACGCGTACGAACATGGCTCCGCGGCTCACGGAATGGCTGACCCGGACCGTGATCAAGAGCCGGGACGGCATCGGCGCGCATGTGCACTCCGCCCAGCTGGTCGATCTGCGCACGGCCATCTACACCGACCCGCTCAAGCTGCACGAGGGCGCCCGCCGCTACTACCGCTCGGTCAAGCCGTAGGCCGTCTCCGAGCCGTAGGCCGTCTCCGCGCCGCAGCCCCGTCGCTACGACGTCGGCGACCTGGGCACCGACACCGTCGCCGTCAGGCCACTGGGCTCGTGGTGTGCGTAGGACAGGCCGCCGCCGCCCGCCGCGAGCAGGGCCTTGGAGATGGACAGGCCCAGGCCCGAACCCTTGATGTTCTGGTGGCGGCCGCTGCGCCAGAAGCGGTCGCCCACGCGCGCGAGTTCCTCATCGGTCAGCCCGGGCCCGTTGTCGGTGATGACGACGGTCGAGGTCTCGCCGTCGGCCGCGACCGTGACCTCGACGCTCTTGCCCTCGGGGGTGAACTTCACCGCATTGTCGATCACGGCGTCCAGTGCGCTGGACAGCGTCACCGGGTCGGCCCACGCGGTGGTGGGCGGGCAGTCGCCCACCAGGCGGACGCCCTTGGCCTCGGCGGTGGGCGCCCAGGCGGCGACGCGTTCGGCGGCCAGCGCGCCGATGTCGGTGACCCGCAGGTCGGCCTCGGCATGCTCGGCCAGCGCCAGGTCGAGCAGGTCGTCCAGGACCTGGGCCAGGCGCTTGCCCTCGCTCTGGACGGACGCGATCTCCTCGTTGCCCTCCGGGAGCTCGTAGGCCAGCAGTTCGATGCGCAGCAGCAGGGCGGCGAGCGGATTGCGCAGTTGGTGCGATGCGTCGGCGACGAAGGCGCGCTGCTGCTCCAGTACGTCCTCGACGTTGTCCGCCATCTCGTTGAACGATCCAGCCAGCCGCCGGAGTTCGGGCGGCCCGCCGGCCACCGCCACCCGGGATTTCAGGCGGCCGCTCGCGATCGAGTGGGTGGTGGCGTCCAGCACGCGCACGGGCTTGAGCACCCAGCCGGTCAGCCGCAGGGCGGCGCCGATGGCCAGCAGCATCGCGGCGGCCTCGCCCGCGCCGATGACCAGCCAGCCGTGCAGGATGCGCGACCGCATGGCTCCGGTGGGCGAGTCGGTGACGACGACCGCGACGACGTCGCCGTCCCGGATGACCGGCGACGCCACGACGAGCCGATTGCGCTGCCATGGCCACACCTGCTGCGGGTCATGGCTGCGACGGCTGAGCAGCGCCTCCTCGAAGGCTTCCCGCACCTCACCCGTTTCGGGGAGGTACCAGTCCCTCGGGGCATGAGCCATGGGGGTGTCGGTGCCGTAGAAGACGCCGGCACGAATGCCGTAGACGTCGTAGTAACTGTCGAGCTCCCGGCCGAGCGTCTCGCGTCGCTCGTTCGTGGGCGTCACCGCGGAATCGCTCGTGCCCGAGGAGGCGGTGACGAACTGGGCGAGCGCCGCGAAGCGCGCGGTGTCGTCGATGCGGTCGACGACCACCTTCTGCTGCTGGGCGCCCGCCACGCTGACGGCCAAGGGCACGCCCAGGGCCAGCAGCACGGCCGCCATCAGGACGATGAGCAGCGGCAGGAGACGTGTACGCAACAGCGGTCCCCGCTACGCGGCCGGGGCGACGAGCCGGTAGCCGACGCCGCGCACGGTCTCGATCAGCGCGGGCATGCGCAGCTTGGCGCGCAGGGAGGCCACATGCACCTCCAGGGTGCGCCCGGTTCCCTCCCAGCTGGTGCGCCACACCTCGCTGATGATCTGCTCCCGGCGGAAGACCACGCCGGGGCGCTGGGCGAGCAGCGCCAGGAGGTCGAACTCCTTGCGGGTCAGTTGGATCACCGAACCGTCCACCGTGACGCGTCGCGTGGGCAGCTCGATCTGCACGGGGCCCAGGCGCAGCGCGTCCTCGCCGCCCGCGGCCGGGTCCTCGTGGACCGTGCGGCGGCTGACGGCGTGGATCCGGGCGAGCAGTTCCCCGGTGTCGTAGGGCTTCACCACGTAGTCGTCGGCGCCCAGGTTGAGGCCGTGGATACGGGAGCGCACGTCGGAGCGGGCGGTCACCATGATCACCGGGGTGGCGGTGCGCTTGCGGATCTTGCCGCAGACCTCGTACCCGTCCTGGTCGGGCAGTCCCAGGTCGAGCAGCACGACCCCGAAGCCGGGCCCCTCCGGCACGAGCGCCTGTAGCGCCTCCTCGCCACTGCGCGCGTGTGTGACCTCGAAACCGTGCCGTTTCAGGACCGCGGACAGGGCGGCGGCGACATGGTTGTCGTCCTCGACGAGCAGCAGTCTCATCCCGTCCTCCTCCGGTTCATCGGGCATACGGTCTGACTCACTAAAACGGGCGTACGGTTCTCGTGAGTGAAAAAACGGGGCACACGCGTGCGTGCATCATGGCAGTCACGCTGATGGACGAGGACGCCGTCAAGTGAGTTCCGGTTGCATGCGGCTTCCGTTATCCGGCCGATACGGGCGCAGGTCACAAGTGCTACGACACGTGTCCGATTGCTATCGGATCGTGATGCTCAGATTCCCCTCAGATGTAATGACGCTGATCGCAGCAGGTCACTACTGTCCTCCGAAACCGAGGAGGACGGAGCCCCAGAGCGATGACCGAAGTATCGGTGGCCAAGGAAGACATGGTCGCGAGCGGTGAACTGGTCGTCCTGAAGAGCGTCAACAAGCACTTCGGCGCGTTGCACGTTCTCCAGGACATCGATCTGACGATCGCGCGCGGCGAGGTCGTCGTGGTCATCGGACCCTCCGGGTCCGGTAAGTCGACCCTGTGCCGCACCATCAACCGCCTGGAGACGATCGACGAGGGCACGATCACGGTCGACGGCAAGCCGCTGCCCCAGGAGGGCAAGGAGCTGGCCCGGCTGCGCGCCGACGTCGGCATGGTCTTCCAGTCGTTCAACCTGTTCGCGCACAAGACGGTGCTCGAGAACGTGATGCTCGGCCAGATCAAGGTCCGCAAGGCCGACAAGAAGAAGGCCGAGGACAAGGCGCGCGCCCTCCTGGACCGGGTCGGCGTGGGCACCCAGGCCGACAAGTATCCGGCGCAGCTGTCGGGCGGCCAGCAGCAGCGCGTCGCCATTGCGCGGGCGCTGGCGATGGACCCGAAGGTCATGCTGTTCGACGAGCCGACGTCGGCCCTGGACCCCGAGATGATCAACGAGGTCCTCGAGGTCATGCAGCAGCTGGCCCGGGACGGCATGACCATGATCGTCGTCACCCACGAGATGGGTTTCGCACGATCGGCTGCGAACCGCGTGGTGTTCATGGCGGACGGACGCATCGTCGAAGAGGCTGCGCCCGACCAGTTCTTCAGCAATCCGCGCAGCGACCGCGCCAAGGACTTCCTGTCGAAGATCCTTCACCACTGACGGAACTCAGCCCCCGCTCGCAGTACTTCACCACTCTTCTCAAGGAAGTCACCATGAAGCTTCGCAAGGTCACCGCCGCCTCGACCGTAGCGCTCGTCCTCGCCCTGACCGCCACCGCGTGCGGCGGTGACAACAAGGACGACAGCTCCAGCAGCGGCTCCAGCGGCGGCAGCGGCGGCGGAAAGATCAAGATCGGCATCAAGTACGACCAGCCCGGTCTCGGCCTGAAGAAGCCCGACGGGTCTTTCGCCGGCTTCGACGTGGACGTCGCGACGTACGTGGCCAAGCAGCTCGGCTACGACAAGGACAAGATCGAGTTCGTCGAGACCAAGAGCGCCGACCGTGAGAACGCCCTCGAGCGCGGTGACGTGAAGTTCATCGCGGCCACCTACTCGATCAACGACAAGCGCAAGGCGAAGGTCGACTTCGCCGGCCCGTACCTGCTGGCCCACCAGGACCTGCTGCTCAAGACGGACTCGAAGATCAGCAAGGCCGAGGACCTCAACGGAAAGAACCTGTGTTCCGTGACCGGCTCGACCTCGGCGCAGAACATCCATGACACGATCGCCCCGAAGGCGAACCTGAAGGAAGTCAGCTCCTACTCGGAGTGCATCGCCGGCCTGCAAAACGGCTCCGTGGACGCGGTCACCACCGACGACTCGATCCTCGCCGGCTTCGCCTCGCAGGAGCAGTACAAGGGCAAGTTCAAGCTCGCGGGCCTGAAGCTGAGCAACGAGAACTACGGCATCGGCGTCAAGAAGGGCGACACCGCGACCGTGGACAAGATCAACAAGGCGCTGGAGAAGATGGTCAGCGACGGCTCCTGGCAGAAGGCCGTCGAGGCCAACTTCGGCCCGGCGAACTACAAGAACGAGCCGGCCCCGAAGATCGGCGTCATCGTCAAGTAACCGCCTCCCGCGGCCCAGCCATGCGGGGTTCCCGCGGTGCGCCGCCGTCCGTCGCGATCACGGCGGCGGCGCGCCCCGCCCTCCTCATACGCCACCCACCCGGAAGCGCGGGAGATCGTGTTCGACTTTCTTGAAGGTTACGACGTCCTAGGGGCGTTCTGGATGACGGTGAAGCTCACCGCCCTCTCCGCCGTGGGCTCCTTGATCTGGGGCACCCTGCTGGCCGCGATGCGGGTCAGCCCGGTCCCGCTGATGCGCGGGTTCGCCGCCGCCTACGTCAACATCGTCCGGAACATCCCCCTGACGGTCATCATCCTGTTCAGCTCGCTCGGCCTCGCCGACGTCTTCGGTATGACCCTGGGGGCCGAGGACTTCAAGGTCCAGGGCTTCCGGCTCGCCGTGCTCGGTCTGGTCGCCTACACCGCGGCCTTCGTGTGCGAGGCGATCCGCTCCGGCATCAACACGGTGCCCTTGGGACAGGCGGAGGCGGCCCGGGCCATCGGGCTGAGTTTCAGCCAGACCCTCACGCTCATCGTGCTGCCGCAGGCCTTCCGTTCGGTCATCGGACCGCTGGCCAACGTCCTGATCGCCCTGACCAAGAACACCACGGTGGCGGCCGCCATCGGCGTCGCCGAGGCCGCCTACCTGATGAAGACCATGATCGAGAACGAGGCGCAGACGCTGCTCATCGGCGCGGTCTTCGCGTTCGGATTCGTGGTACTGACCCTGCCGACCGGCCTCATCCTGGGCTGGCTCAGCAAGCGACTGGCGGTGAAGCGATGAGTTCGGTCCTCTACGACACCCCCGGCCCCCGCGCCAAGCGGCGGAACGTCATCTTCTCGGTGGTCTTCGTCGTCCTCCTCGCGCTGTTCGCGTGGTGGGTGTGGCAGAAGATGGACGAGAAGGAACAGCTCACCTCGGCCCTGTGGAAGCCGTTCACCGAATCCGAGGCCTGGACGACGTACCTGCTCCCCGGTCTCGCCAACACTCTGAAGGCCGCGGCCCTCTCCATGGTGATCGCCCTCCCCCTGGGCGCCGTCTTCGGTATCGCACGCCTGTCCGACCACCGGTGGGTGCGCGTCGTCGCCGGAACGGTGGTCGAGTTCTTCCGCTCGATCCCGGTGCTGCTCCTGATGCTGTTCGCCAACGAGTTCTACTCCCGCTCCACGAACGTCACCAGCGAGGACCGGCCGCTCTACGCGGTCGTCACGGGCCTGGTGCTCTACAACGCCTCGGTCCTCGCCGAGGTCGTCCGGGCCGGCATCCTCTCCCTGCCCAAGGGGCAGACGGAGGCCGCGTACGCGATCGGCCTGCGCAAGGGCCAGACGATGAGCAGCATCCTGCTCCCGCAGGCGGTCACGGCGATGCTCCCGGCGATCGTCAGCCAGCTCGTGGTCATCGTGAAGGACACCGCGCTGGGCGGTGTGATGATCGGCTTCACCGAGCTGCTCAACTCGCGCGGCACCCTCGCCGCAAACTACGCCAACGTCATCCCGAGCTTCATCGTGGTCGCGGCGATGTTCATCGTGCTGAACTTCATCCTGACCAGCTTCGCGAGCTGGCTGGAGAAGAGGCTGCGGCGCAGCAAGCGCAGCACGGGCGCGGTTCTCGGCGTCGAGAAGGTGGACGACCTCAACGCGGCCGAGGTCGGCGGCGGATTCGGCAGTGGGGCCTCGGCATGATCTGACGCGCGCTCAGGTGAGGTGACCTGTACGGAGGCAGTGGCGTGCGCGCCGCTGCCTTTCGTCACTTGACGCAAACAACGACAATGGGTTGCATACGTTCTGTGATCGTGCACCCTGCTCCAACCTTTTGTTCACTCACATCCCTGAGGACACCGTCGCGGGCAGGGGGCGGCACGCCGTGGACCCGGTGATCATCGTCGGAGCGGGGCCGGTGGGGCTCACGCTCGCCCTGGCGCTGGCGCGCCAGCAGGTCCCGTCCGTGGTCCTCGACGAGGGCCCCGGAAAGGACGAACCGCGGCTCGCGCGCACCGTCGTGCTGCGCGAGGACACCGCCGCGCTGATGGAGCGGCTGACCGGGACGTCCCTCGGCGAGGCCGGGGTCCACTGGGCCGGATGGCGGTCGATGCGGCGCAAGCAGGTGACCCGCCGGATCGCCTTCGACGACACGACCGACCCCGCACCCCTGCACATCGCCCAGCATGTGCTCACGAGCGCCCTGCGCGCCGCCCTCGCGGGCGAGCGACTGGTGAAGATCGCCGTGGACAGCCGTCTGGACACCATCGAGCAGGAACCGTCCGGTGTCACGGCGCACACCCGCGGCCCCAGCGGCACCTGGTGGCGCGGCAGCCACCTGGTCGGCTGCGACGGCCCGCGCTCCACGGTCCGCAAACTCCTCGACATCCGCTTCCCCGGCCGTACGGCGGTGGAGCGACACGCCGTGGCCGCGCTGCGCACGGAACTTCCATGGGCCGACGAGGCGTTGCTCCATCGGACGCCCCCGTGGCGGACGACCGGTCCCTCCGCCGGGGAGATCACCGGACGCCCACTGCCGGACGGCGTCTGGCGTCTGGACTGGCTGCTGCCGCCCGGCAAGGACCTCGTCACGCCCGAACTGCTCGTGGCCCGCATCCGCGAGACCCTCGCGGGCTGGAGCGAGGGCCCCACACCCGCGTACGAACTGCTCGACACCGGCGTCCACACCGTGCACCACCGGCTCGCCCGCCGCTGGCGCGTGGGGCGCGTCTTCCTTGCCGGGGACGCCGCCCACCTGCTCGGCGCGCTCGGCACCCAGGGCCTCGACGAGGGCCTGCGCGACGCCGACAACCTCGCCTGGAAACTGGCCCTGGCCTGGCACCACGGGACGCACGAGGCGCTGCTCGACAGCTACCAGGCGGAGCGGCGCGCCGCCGTCGCCGCCCGGCTGCGCGCCGCCGACCAGGCGCTGCCGCTGCTGCGCGGCGGCGGGGGCATCAGGGCGTACGTCCCCGGCGCGGCCCGCGGCCACGACGTGCTGCTCACCGACGGCCACCTGGGACGCGGCCCGCTGGGCGCGCCGGGCAGGTACGACGACTCCCCGCTCGCCCCCCGCCACCTGGAGGCCGAGGTACCGGTGACGACGCCGCCCGGCGCACCGGCCGAGGATGTGCGCGTGACGGCGGAGGACGGCTCGTTCGTACGCCTGCGGGAGCGGCTCGGCCGGGGCGCGCTGCTCGTCCTGCTGATCGCGCCGGGCACGGGCGTGTGGGAGC
Organism: Streptomyces sp. NPDC031474; assembly: GCF_055581185.1. Lineage (NCBI taxonomy): Bacteria > Bacillati > Actinomycetota > Actinomycetes > Kitasatosporales > Streptomycetaceae > Streptomyces > Streptomyces sp. NPDC031474. Next base: position 36,922 of record NZ_JBVIJX010000013.1, on the reverse strand, counting down.
GCAGGCACTGGGTCGGCGCCGGCATCATGCCCCGGCTCGCGGCCGCGGTGACGGCCCTGCCGAGCCCGGCCGAGCTGCTCGTCGCCGAGACCTACCCGGGCGCGGCCGCCCACACCGTCCTGCTGATCCGGCCCGACGGCCATCTGGTCACCGCTCTCAACGGGGTACGCGCGGCCGACCTGTACGCGGCGGCGGAGGCGGCGGTGGGCGGGCCGCCGGAGGCGCAGGAGGCCTCCCCGGCGGGAGCCACCGCGGGCTCAGCGGCCAAGTGAACGTACTCACCGTCACCGTGTGGTCCACATGGTGACAGTGAGTTGACCGGGTTGCACCGGCGTGGTGTACTCCCGATCGTGACCGACACCGATGTGCGCCTGTGGCGGAGGGTCCATATGGACCTCGTCCGCTATGCGGGCTGCGTGTGTCGTCCGTCCTGCTGACTTCGCATCCCCCTTCCCCACCGGCGCGCGCCGCCGCTGCGCCCCCGCGCTCTCTCCTGGCCGCGCGCTCCCCGCGAACCTTCTCAGGACGGTGTCCGTGTCTGTCTCCCCCTCCCTGCCCACCGCCGTCGCCGCGCCCACGCAGGCCGACCTCCTCGACTTCGTCCGACGTACGGCCGCCGACACCGAGCTGATCTCCTCGCTGCCCCTCGACCCGGAGGGCCGCACCTGGGTGCGCCTGGAGGGGCCCGGCGGCAGCGAGGCCTGGCTGATCGGCTGGCCGCCCGGCACCGGCACCGGCTGGCACGACCACGCCGACTCGGTGGGCGCCTTCCTCACCGCGCGGGGCGAGCTGAAGGAGTACTCGCTCACCGCGCGGCTGCCCACCGACGGCTGGACGACCCTGGAGCTGACGGACGGCATCGACCGCGAGCGCACCCTGTCGGCCGGGCGGGGCCGCTCCTTCGGACGTCACCACGTCCACGAGGTCCTCAACGAGTCCACCGAGGAACACGCCGTCTCCGTCCACGCCTACTACCCGCCGCTGCCGCGCATCCGCCGCTACAGCCGTACCGGGCAGGTGCTGCGGCTTGAGCAGGTCGAGAGGCCGGAGGACTGGCAGTGAGCGGCGCGAACACCCCTCAGGAGGAGCGGCCGGACGGCGAACGGCCACTCGGCATAGACGAGCTGCTCGATCGGGTACGCGCGGGGTACGCGCGCGTGGAGGCACGGGAGGCGTACGAGGCCGCCCGCGCGGGTGACGCGCTGCTCGTCGACATCCGGTACGCGGCCCTGCGCGAGCGGGACGGGCTGATACCCGGGGCGCTGGTCGTGGAGCGCAACGAACTGGAGTGGCGGCTCGACCCCCAGGGCAGCCATCGCCTCCCCGAGGCCACGAGCCACGACGTGCGCGCCGTCGTGATCTGCAACGAGGGTTACGCGTCGAGCCTGGCCGTCGCGTCCCTGCACCAGCTGGGGCTGCACCGGACGACCGATCTCGTCGGCGGTTTCCAGGCGTGGAAGGCGGCGGGGCTCCCGGTGACCCCGTAGCCGGGGTCATTCCTTGGCCGTCGCCACCGTCACCGCGCGAACCCTGAGCGCCACCCGTCCCGGCAGAGCGGTGGCGACGAGCGCGAGGAGCCCGGCTCCCGCGACCACCGTGGCGTACACGAGCGGTACGACCGCCGGGGCCGCCCGTCCGGTCATGCCGACGCTGAACGCGGTCAGGACGGCCAGCGCGACCGCAGTGCCGAGGGTCGCGGCGAGCAGGAGCACCGACAGGGCCTCGGTGCGCAGCATGCGCAGCACCTGACGCCGGGTCGCCCCCGCGAGACGCAGCAGCGCGAACTCCCGGACGCGTTCGGAGACCGACATGGCGAGCGTGTTGACCACGGCGATGGCGGTGAACGCCAGGACGAGCCCCATGGCCAGGAAGTTGACCTCGGCGTTCGCCTGCTGCCGCTCGGCCTGCAGCGAGTCGGCCGTGGCCGGAGAAATCACCGCGAGTCCCGGGAACTCACGCAGCGTAGTCGAGAGTTGTGTCTGTGTACGGGCCGTGCTGACGAGGAGGGAGGAGGAGAGCGGGTTGTCGACGTGGCGGGCGAGAAGGTCGTGCGCGAAGGTGAGGTCTCCGAAGCCGAGGCCCCTGGCGTAGACGGCGGCGACGGTGAGTGTGGCGGGCGTGCCATCGCCGAGCGTGAGCTTCAGGGTGCTGCCGGGCGTCAAGTGAAGCTGGTCCGCGGCCAGTTCACTTACGGCGACGGTGTCTTCGGCGAGTTCGCCGAGGGAGCCGGCGGTGACGTCCGGGTCCCAGGTGCGGGCGAGCCCGGCCGGGGTGACGCCCTGGGCCGCGTACTTGTCGAGGCCGACCCGGACGGTCGTACGGACCACTTCGGTGACGACGTCGTCCTGCGCCCGGAGCCGTCGTGCCGCGTCGCCCGGGACGCCGGGACCCTGGGAGGCGACGACCCAGTCGGCGCGGACACCGTCGCGGGCCTGGGCGCGGGCCGCGTCGCCGAGGGTGGGCTGCACGAACAGCACCGTGCAGGTCATGCCGATGAGCAGAGTGAGAGGGGTGACGACGGAGGCCATACGGACGGCGTTGCCACGCAGGTTGGCGGTGGCGAGCCGGCCACCGGGACCGGTCAGCCGCAGCGGTCCGGCCAGGAGAACAGCGGCCGCCTTGACCAGGAGCGGCCCGAGCAGAGCGACGGAGGTGGACAGCACGACGACAGCGAGGAACGTCACGGGCGTCGAAGCGGGCTCGGTGCGCAGGACAGTGAGCAGGGCCACGAGGACGGCGCCACCGGCGAGCAGCAGCACACCTGCGAGGAGCCGACCCCAGGCGGGCCGGGTCCGTTCGGTGCGGGCCTCGGCGAGCGCCTCGGCCGGGCGGATCCGGGCCACCCGGCGGGAGGCGATGCGTGCGGAGGCCCAGGCGCCGAACAGGGTCGCGGCGACGGCGGCGAGCGGCGGGAAGACGCTCACGGTGTGCTGGAGCGTGGCGGGCACAGCTCCCAGGGCGACGAACCTGCCGTGGAGCCAGGCCCCCAGGGGAAGCCCCAGCAGAGCTCCGGCCGTGCCCGCGGCCAGCGCGACGATCAGGGCCTCCCGCCCGAGCAGCCGGCGGATCTGTCCGGAGGTCGCGGCGACGGCACGCAGCAGGGCCAGTTCGCGTTCGCGCTGCTGTACGGAGAGAGCGAAGGTCCCGACGACCACGAGGACCGCCACGAGCAGCGAGGTGCCGCCCATCGCTCCGCCCATGCTGATCAGCTTGGTGCGGGCCGCGGCGGCGTCCAGGAACTCGACGGGCCCTCGGTCGTCGCCGGCGCTGACCTGGGCGCCGGTGCCGTGCAGCGCCGTGGAGACGGCCTGCCGGAGCGGGCCCGGCCCCGACGCCCGTCTTCGGCAGCACCCCGAACGCGGTGACCTGCCCGGGGTGTGCGGCGAGCCGGCGGGCCTCGGCGGCCGAGAAGAACAGGGCCCTCTGGTGGCGTACGGCAGTGGCGGGGGCGGCGATACCGGAGACGCGGTAGGTGCGCGGGGCCTGCGTCGACTGGACGGTGAGCCGGTCGCCGGGTACGAGGCGGGCGCGTGCGGCGAGGTCGCCGTCGACGACCACATCGGTGGCGGCTGCGGGACCGGCGCCCGCCGTGAGCCGGTACGGCGTCAGCACCGCGGACTCCCAGGCATGCCCGTAGGCGGGCACGCCGTCGGCGACCGGGCCGCCGCCAGGTGTCAACGGCTCGGCGAGGAAAGTGAGTTCGGGGACCACACGGGCGACACCGGGTGCGGAGACGAGCCTGCGCTCCAGGTCGGCCGGGAGCCACGCACGCTCGGCGATGGGTTTGGCCTTGTGCTTGACCTTTGTCTTGCCCTTCTTGTGCTTGACGGTCGTCCGGTGGACGTTCTGGTCGGCTGACCCCACGACCGGGGCGGCCGCGTAACGCTCGGTACGAATGGTGCCCCGCAGCCCCGTCTCCAGGAGGGTGCCGCACGCGGTGATCAGGGCGGCCGCGCACAACAGCGCGAGGAAGGCGCCCAAGAAACCCGCTTTGCGGGCGCGGACGGTCTTCAGGGCGTAGCGCAGCATCATGAGGGATCCGTCTCTCTCGCGGGGGCGGGGAAGGCCAGGAAGCGGGTGAGCAGGGTGCGTGCGCCCGGTGGGGTATCGGCGTCGGATCGCTTGTAGCGGTTGAGGAGGGCGATGTACTCCTCGAAGAACTCGCGGAGTTCGGGCAGGGTGAGCCGGATGGTGCCGCGCGAGTAGGGGAATGCGTCCGCCCACGGGTCGCCGTCGCCCGCGTCCCGCTGAAGCCGCTCGAAGAGGTCCAGGTCGGCTGCGTAGGCATGGTGGTTCAGCTCGTCCATGACGTGCCGCAGTTCGGGACTCTGAAGGCTGCGCGGCGGGAACCTGAGGTCGCCCGGGACCGCCCGCCACCAGCGCTCCCGGTGCGCGGACAGCTCCGCCCGACCGGCCTCGGCCATCTCCTCGACGAAGCCGTACCGGGCCAGCTCACGCAGGTGGTAGCTGGTGGCTCCGGTGTTCAGGCCGAGGGCTCGGGCGAGAGTCGCCGAGGTGGCCGGGCCGTGCAGGGTGAGATGTTCGAGCATGCGCTGACGGCGTGGCTGGGCCAGCGCCTTGAGCGCGGCGAGATCGCCGAGTTCGACGGGAGCCGCGGGGGCCGCAGGGGCAACGGGCGGGTTCTTCGGCTCTGTCGGCCTCTCGAGTTCCGCTTCTGGTTCCGCTTCTGAGGGCTCGTCAACGCCGGGTTCCTGGGACATGCGTACACAGTCGCCTGTGCACAGATGCTTGTGCACTGCGGTGGTCCGGCGTCCTCAGTGGGGGGTTATCCCTACCGCCCCTCGACGGGGAGGTCGGCGCTGCCACCGGTTTCTCTATCCCCCTCCCCTCCCCCCTTCCCACCCCTCCCCCCGCTTGCCCTGCGATGGGCTCAGCCCCCGTCCCCCTCCAGGAACTCCGTGTCCTCGCCCTCCTCCTCCAGCGCCTGCCGGACCACCCGTAGGGCCATGCCCTCGGGGTAGCCCTTGCGTGCGAGCATGCCGGCGAGGCGGCGCAGTCGTTTGTCGCGGTCGAGGCCTCGGGTCGAGCGCAGCTTGCGGGCGACGAGTTCGCGCGCCGTCTCCTCTTCCTGCTCGGAGTCGAGTTGGGCGACGGCGTCCTCGATCAGCGCCGCGTCGACCCCCTTGGTCCGCAGCTCCTGGGCGAGCGCACGCCGGGCCAGCCCCCTGCCGTGATGCCGTGACTCCACCCAGGCGTCCGCGAAGGCACTGTCGTTGATCAGCCCGACCTCCTCGAACCGCGAGAGCACCTCCTCCGCCGCGTCGTCCGGGATCTCTCGTTTGCGCAGTGCGTCGGCGAGTTGCTTGCGTGTGCGCGGGGTCCCGGTGAGCAGGCGCAGGCAGATCGCCCGTGCCCGCTCAGCCGGGTCCCCTGAAGGCTCCCCCTGCTCGGCCCTCGACGAGGAGGGGGAGCCTCCGTCCTCGGCGGACGGTTCTCCGAAGCCGCGCCGACGGCGCCCACGCCCGCCACGTGGGCCGTCCTCGCCACCGCGTCGCGCCCGGCCGCCACGGGGCCGGACCTCGCGGGCTTCGCCCTCCGCCCCCTCAGGCGAGTACGAGCCACCGTCCGACCAGCTGTCCGGCCAGCCGTCGCCGCCTTGGGCAGGGCCGCCGTCGGCCCCGCCCCCGCCCCCCGCCCCCCGGGGGGTGTCGGGGTGGGCGTACTCGGCCCAGTCCGTTCGTCGCGTCACGGATCAGCCCTTGGCAGCCGCGGCCTTAGTCTTGGCTGCCTTGGCGGCGGAAGCCGGAACCGCCTTGGCGGGGTCGTCCACAGGCGTGCCCGCGGCCACCGCGGCCCCCGCTGCGTCCGCGCCCGGCTCTGCGGCGGGCTCCTCCGGGCGTACGCCGACGCCCAGCTTCTCCTTGATCTTCTTCTCGATCTCGTTGGCGAGGTCGGGGTTGTCCTTCAGGAAGTTGCGGGCGTTCTCCTTACCCTGGCCGAGCTGGTCGCCCTCGTACGTGTACCAGGCGCCGGCCTTGCGGACGAAGCCGTTCTCCACGCCCATGTCGATCAGGCCGCCCTCGCGGCTGATGCCCTGGCCGTAGAGGATGTCGAACTCGGCCTGCTTGAAGGGCGGCGCGACCTTGTTCTTGACGACCTTGACGCGGGTGCGGTTGCCGACGGCGTCGGTGCCGTCCTTCAGCGTCTCGATGCGACGGATGTCGAGCCGCACCGACGCGTAGAACTTCAGCGCGCGGCCACCGGTCGTGGTCTCGGGGGAGCCGAACATCACGCCGATCTTCTCGCGGAGCTGGTTGATGAAGATCGCGGTGGTCTTGGACTGGTTGAGCGCGCTGGTGATCTTCCGCAGTGCCTGGCTCATCAGACGGGCCTGCAGACCGACGTGGCTGTCGCCCATCTCGCCCTCGATCTCCGCGCGCGGGACGAGCGCGGCGACCGAGTCGATGACGATCAGGTCGAGGGCGCCGGAGCGGACCAGCATGTCCACGATCTCCAGGGCCTGCTCGCCGTTGTCGGGCTGGGAGAGGATGAGGTTGTCGATGTCGACGCCGAGCTTCTTCGCGTACTCGGGGTCGAGGGCGTGCTCCGCGTCCACGAAGGCGACCTGGCCGCCCGCCTTCTGCGCGTTCGCCACGGCGTGCAGCGTCAGCGTCGTCTTGCCGGAGGACTCCGGGCCGTACACCTCCACCACGCGGCCGCGCGGCAGGCCGCCGACACCGAGGGCGACGTCGAGTGCGGTCGACCCGGTGGGGATGACCTCGATGGGCTCGTTCGGCCGCTCGCCGAGGCGCATCACGGCGCCCTTGCCGAACTGCCGTTCAATCTGTGCGAGTGCGGCATCAAGAGCCTTCTCGCGGTCGGTTCCTGCCATGGGTTCCACCCGATTTGCTTGAGTCGATCGCTTCACGTCAAAGACGCTAACGCCTGCCACTGACAATGCGCCCCGACGCCGGTCCGGCCTGTGGATAACTCAGGCACTTATCCGTCCCAATCGGGATGAAATCCCTGTAGGGAGCCCCACCGGAGCCTTCATAAGAACGGATGTTCGATTTTCGTGTCAAGCGCACCACGCGGCACTTCCGAGGCTACGTTCACGGTCCGCGCTCACGGCTGCTGCGCCGGGCGTACGGCGGATGTCTTCGCCCGGACGACGACGGCGTACGACGCAGCCGAGACGCTCGGTGCATGCACGAGCAGACGACCACGACGCCCCTCCGCGCAGCCGAACCCGCCCGTCCGAGCCCTCGGCTGTACCGCCTCTACCGGACGACAGCGCTCCTGCTGGTCCTCTCCGGCCTCGTCCACCTGGTGGTGTTCGCCGTCGACGGCGGCCCCTGGGACGGACCCGTCTCCTGGCGCAAGCCCGTCACGTTCGGGCTGTCCTTCGGGGCGACGCTGATCGCGATCACCTGGGTCACGTCGTACGTGCGGGTCGGACCGCGGTTGCGGACCGCGCTGCTCGGGGTGTTCGCCGCCGACTGCGTCATGGAGGTCGGGGGCATCACCCTCCAGGCGTGGCGGAGAGTGCCCTCGCATCTGAACATGGAGACGCCCTTCGACACGGCGGTGTCCATGATGCTCGCGGTGGGCGGCGGCGTCCTCGTGGTACTGCTCACCGTGTTCGCCGTGGCGTCCTTCCGACGCCGGCCGACGGGCCCGGCCGGGATGGCCCTCGCGGTTCGCGCCGGTTTCGCGATCCTGCTGGTCGCGCTCGCCTCGGGGGCGGCGATGATCGCGCGCGGTGTGGTGCTCACCCGCACGGGGCACCAGGAGGCGGCGTACCACTCGACGGCGCCGCTCAAGCCCCTGCACGGAGTCGGCCTGCATGCCGTTCTGGTGCTGCCCGCGCTGGCCCGGCTGCTGGCCCGCACGCCCTGGAGCGAGGCCGTGCGGTGGCGGATCGTGGCCGCGGCGGTGGGGTGTTACGTGGCCGCGGTCGCCGCGGCCGGGGTGTGGGCCGTCCTCACGTACTGACGCCCGCTTCGGCCGTCAGCCGGACCCTTCCCGCGACCCGCTGCCCGCCCGGTCCCGTAGACGCGCCCACAGCGACCGCGCGCGGGTGAGCGGTCCCGGCCCCTCGCCGCGGCCCCGGTGACCGTGGACGCGGGGGTCGTCGGTGACGTCGTAGCGCTTCACGTAGGCGCCCAGGAAGGCCTGGAGCGTGGCGACCGCCGGGATGGCGATCAGCGCGCCGACGGCACCCAGGAGTGCGGTGCCGGCGATGACCGAGCCGAAGGCGACGGCAGGGTGGATGTCGACGGTCTTCGCGGTCAGCTTGGGCTGCAGCATGTAGTTCTCGAACTGCTGGTAGACCACGACGAAGATCAGCACCCACAGGGCGTACAGGGGCGAGACGGTGAAGGCGATCAGCATGGGCAGGGCACCGGCGAGATACGTGCCGATGGTCGGGATGAACTGCGAGACCACGCCCACCCAGACGGCGAGCACGGGCGCGTACGGAATCCCGAGGGCCTCCAGCAGTACGTAGTGCGCGACGCCGGAGATCAACGCCATCAGCCCGCGCGAGTACAGGTATCCGCCGGTCTTGTCGACGGCGATCTCCCACGCGCGCAGCACCTCTGCCTGCTTGGCGGGCGGCAGGACGGAGCACAGTCCGCGGCGCAGGCGGGGGCCGTCGGCGGCGAAGTAGAACGAGAACAGGGCGATCGTCAGCAGCCGGAAGAGACCGCCGAGGACCTGCGTGGAGACGTCCAGCACACCCGCGGCACTGTTCTGGGCGTACTTCCTCAGCCAGTCGGAGTGCAGCAGCCCCTCCTGGATGTCCACGCGCCTGAGGTCGGTGTGGAACGTGGTGTTGACCCAGTTGATCACGGAGTCCAGGTACTGCGGGAAGCCCTCGATCATCTTGATGATCTGCCCCGCGAGCATCGAGCCGAGGAGCGTGAAGAAACCGGCGACCACGATCAGCAGGCCGAAGAAGACCAGGAAGGTGGCGAGCCCCCTGCGCATCCCGCGGGCAGCCATCCGGCTGACCGCGGGTTCTATGGCGAGAGCCAGGAAGAACGCGATCAAGATGTTGAGCAGCAGGCCGATGAGCTGGTGGAAGGCCCAGGTGCCCAGTTGGAACGCCGCGACGAGAGCGAGCGCGAGCACCATGGCGCGCGGAAGCCAGCCCGGCATGCGGGCACCCTGAGCAGCGCCGCCGTCGGCCGGGGGCGGCCCGGTGGGCGGCGTCGTGCCGAGCGGGGATTCGTGCCGGGCGACCTGCCCGGTCTCGTCAGTGGGTGCCACGGACCAAGTCTCGCCTACGCCACTGACAACCGGACAGCCGCCTGCGATCTCCGTGGCTGATCAGCGCATCTCCTGCGGAACGTTCATCACCACGCACACCACGCGCCACACGTCCTTGGCTTCCCAGCCATGCGCCAGCGCCTCGTGCACCGTGCGTCCGCCGAGTTCCGCCATCACATGATCGCGGGCGAAGGTGTCGGCGTATCCCGCGCCGAAGTGCTCGTCCATCCGCTGCCAGAAGACCGTCAACCGCATGACACCAGTATCCCGCGCCCGGGGGTGCCCCCTGCCGGGACCGCCTGCTGAGACCGCTTTCCGCCCTACGGTCTGACCATGGCCGAAACTGGAGCATCCCCACTCCCCCCGACGCCCCCGGCGCACTCCCCGCTCTTCCGCGCCGAGCACTTCGTGTGGCTCACCGCGCGCGTGCTGGAGCAGCGGCTCTTCGCGCACGACTTCCTCCACGGCTCCGCCGACCCCGTCGAGACCGCTCTCGACGCCTACCGCAACGACGACGGCGGATACGGCCACGCGCTGGAGCCCGATCTGCGCGGTCCCGTCAGCCAGCCCCTGCACACCGTGCGCGCGTTGCGCGTCCTGGACGCCATCGGGCGCCTCGGCGGGCGGCGCGTGGAGCGGGTGTGCCGTTATCTCACGTCCGTCTCCGCGTCCGACGGCGCGCTGCCGGCGATCCATCCCAGCCAGCGCGGCTATCCGGCGGCCCCCTTCATCCCGATCGTGGACGATCCGCCCAGCGAACTGCTGTCCACGGGGCCGGTGGTGGGGCTGCTGCACCGCAACGAGGTGTGGCACGCCTGGCTGTTCAGGGCCACCGACTTCTGCTGGCAGGCGGTGGACTCCCTGGAGCGGTCCCATCCGTACGAGGTCGAGGCCGCGGTGGCCTTCCTGGACTCCGCTCCCGACCGCCCGCGCGCGGAGGCGGCCGCCGACCGTCTGGGCCGCCTGGTGCGCACGCAGCGGCTCGCCGCGCTGGACCCGGACCAGCTGGACGCGTACCCGGTCGCGCCCGGCTACGCGCCGGGCGAGCACCACTTCCCGTACGACTTCGCGCGGACGCCGCACTCGCTCGCGCGCGCGTGGTTCACCGATGACGAGATGACACGCTGCCTGGACCATCTCGCCGACGAGCAGCAGAAGGACGGCGGCTGGCCGATCCGATGGCGCCGCTGGGCGCCGGGCACCGCCCTGGAGGCACGTCCCATGGTGACGATCGAGGCGCTGCGCACCCTGAGGGCCTACGGCCGCACCATCGGCTGACCCGGACTCTGCCGTGCCGTGAGGGCGGCGAGCGGTGCGACGGAAGCAGGGCGACGGGAAGCAGGGCGGCGAACCGCCTGCCCAGAGGCCCCTCGAGAAGACCCGGTGCGAACGGCTGGTCGGCAGGGTCCCGGCCAGTTGTTCGCAGCGTAGGCGGGTCGGCCAGGCGCTCCTCCGGCACGGCATGGCACGGCACGCGCGCGTGCGGCGATCCACGCCCCGGCCGTCCGCAGCTCACGCTGTGGCAGCGCCCCGCCGTCGAGTCGCAGCAACCGTGTCCCAGCCCCCGCAGCAGGGGGTCGGCGGCCGGCGGAAGTATTCGTGGGTGTGCCGCACGGAGGTCTTGCGGACGTACCGGGCGCGCCGCAGATCGACACCGGGCAGCTCCGCATACCGCCGGTGGCGCGCCGGCTCGCCCCAACCCGCCGTGCCCCCGCTCTCCGCGACGACCGGCTCACCCCGCCCCGTCCCCGTCTCCCGCCCCGCACCCCACCACCGGCCGAAGACCGCAGGTCAGAGCCATTGTCAGTGGCGGGGTGCAGGATGGACGCATGGTCAGCTCCGCGCACCGAGCGCTCGACGGCTTCTCCCCCGCGACCCGCGGCTGGTTCACGGGGGCGTTCTCCGCGCCCACCGCGGCCCAGGCGGGCGCGTGGCAGGCCATCGGCGAAGGTGCGGACGTGCTGGTGGTCGCCCCGACCGGCTCCGGCAAGACCCTGGCCGCCTTCCTCGCCGCCCTGGACCAGCTCGCCTCGACGCCCCCGCCCGCGGACCCGAAGAAGCGCTGCCGCGTCCTGTACGTCTCTCCTCTCAAGGCCCTCGCGGTCGACGTGGAGCGCAACCTGCGCAGCCCCCTGACCGGCATCCGCCAGGAGTCTGTGCGCCTTGGCCTGCCCGAGCCGGAGGTCAAGGTCGGCATCCGCTCGGGCGACACTCCGCCCGCCGAGCGCCGCGCGCTGTCCACGCGCCCTCCGGACATTCTGATCACGACCCCCGAGTCCCTGTTCCTGATGCTGACGTCGGCCACGCGCGACGCACTGACCGGCATCGAGACCGTGATCCTCGACGAGGTGCACGCGGTCGCCGGCACCAAGCGCGGCGCGCATCTCGCGCTCACTCTGGAGCGGCTCGACGAGCTGCTGCCGAAGCCGGCCCGCCGCATCGGCCTCTCGGCGACGGTCCGTCCGGTCGACGAGGTCGCCCGCTACCTGTCCCCGCACCGCAAGGTGGAGATCGTCCAGCCGAAGTCCGGCAAGGAGTTCGACCTCTCGGTCGTCGTCCCCGTGGAGGACCTGGGCGAGCTGGGCGGTTCCCCGGTCGCCGACGGCTCCGAGGGTGCGGAGCGGCCGTCGATCTGGCCGCACGTGGAAGAGCGCATCGCGGATCTGGTCCAGGCCCACCGCTCCACGATCGTCTTCGCCAACTCCCGCCGCCTGGCCGAGCGCCTGTGCAACCGCCTGAACGAGATCGCCTACGAGCGGGCCACCGGCGAGCCGCTGGACGAGCATCACGCCCCCGCCGAGCTGATGGGCGGCTCGGGCGCGGCCCAGGGCGCCCCGCCCGTCATCGCGCGCGCCCACCACGGCTCGGTCTCCAAGGAGCAGCGTGCCCTGGTGGAGGAGGACCTCAAGGCGGGCCGTCTCCCCGCGGTGGTCGCCACCTCGAGCCTCGAACTGGGCATCGACATGGGCGCCGTCGACCTGGTGGTCCAGGTCGAGTCCCCGCCCTCGGTGGCCTCCGGCCTCCAGCGCGTCGGCCGCGCGGGACACCAGGTGGGCGCGGTCTCCACGGGCGTCGTGTTCCCCAAGTACCGCGGCGACCTCGTGCAGGCGGCGGTGGTCACCGAGCGGATGCGCACCGGCTCGATCGAGTCCCTCAGGGTGCCCGCCAACCCGCTGGACGTCCTCGCCCAGCAGCTCGTCGCCATGACGGCGCTGGACACGTGGCAGGTGGACGACCTGCTGGCCACGGTCCGCCGGGCCGCCCCCTTCGCCGCCCTCCCCGAGTCCGCGTTCACGGCCGTCCTGGACATGCTCGCGGGCCGCTATCCGTCCGACGCGTTCGCCGAGCTGCGCCCGCGCGTGGTGTGGGACCGGGTCGCCGGCACGATCACCGGCCGCCCGGGCGCCCAGCGCCTGGCCGTCACCTCCGGCGGCACGATCCCGGACCGCGGCCTCTTCGGCGTCTTCCTCGCCGGCGCGGACCCCAAGAAGGGCGGCGGCCGGGTCGGCGAACTCGACGAGGAGATGGTCTACGAGTCGCGCGTCGGCGACGTCTTCACGCTCGGCACCAGCTCCTGGCGCATCGAGGACATCACCCGCGACCGCGTCCTGGTCTCTCCCGCCCCGGGCGTCCCGGGCCGGCTGCCCTTCTGGAAGGGCGACCAGCTGGGCCGCCCGCTCGAACTCGGCCGTGCGGTGGGCGCGTTCCTGCGCGAGGTCGGCTCCCTGCCCAAGGAGGACGCCCGGCTCCGCCTGCTCACCGCCGGTCTGGACGCGTGGGCGGCCGACAACGTGCTCTCCTACCTGGACGAACAGCGCCAGGCCTGCGGCCATGTCCCGGACGACCGCACGATCGTCGTCGAACGCTTCCGCGACGAGCTGGGCGACTGGCGGGTCGTCGTCCACTCGCCCTTCGGCGCCCAGGTGCACGCCCCCTGGGCTCTGGCCCTGGGAGCCAAGCTCTCCGAGCGCTACGGCATGGACGCCCAGGTGATGCACGCCGACGACGGCATCGTCCTGCGGCTGCCCGACGCCGACCTCATGGGCCTGGACCTCCTCGACCAGGAGCCGACGAAGGCCGGCACGGAGTACGACGCCGAACAGGCGCCCGTCGGCGCGGCGGACGTCGTCTTCGACAAGGGCGAGGTCGACCAGATCGTCACCGACCAGGTCGGCGGCTCGGCCCTGTTCGCGGCCCGCTTCCGCGAGTGCGCCGCCCGCGCGCTGCTCCTGCCGCGCCGCAACCCCGGCAAGCGGACCCCGCTGTGGCAGCAGCGCCAACGCGCCGCCCAACTGCTTCAGGTGGCGAGCGAGTTCGGTTCGTTCCCGATCGTCCTGGAAGCTGTCCGCGAGTGCCTCCAGGACGTCTTCGACGTCCCCGGGCTCGTGGAGCTGATGGGCGACCTGGAGTCCCGCAAGGTGCGCCTGGTCGAGGTCACCACCCCGGAGCCGTCCCCGTTCGCCCGCTCCCTCCTGTTCGGCTACGTCGCGCAGTTCCTCTACGAGGGGGACTCCCCGCTCGCCGAGCGCCGTGCCGCCGCACTCTCCCTCGACTCCCGCCTGCTGGCCGAGCTGCTCGGCCAGGCGGAACTGCGCGAACTGCTCGACGCCGAGGTCCTCACCGAACTGGAACGGGAACTCCAGTGGCTGACCGAGGACCGCCGGGCCAAGGACATCGAAGGTGTCGCGGACCTCCTGCGTCTCCTCGGCCCGCTCACCGACGCCGAGCTGGCCGAGCGTGGCGCCGAACCGCACTGGGCGCGGGAGCTGGCCGCCGCCCGCCGCGCGATCCGGGTACGCATCGCGGGCGTCGACCACTGGGCCGCGATCGAGGACGCGGGCCGGCTGCGTGACGCACTCGGCACGGCACTGCCGGTAGGCGTGCCGGAAGCGTTCACGGAGCCGGTCAAGGATCCCCTCGGCGACCTCCTCGCGCGCCACGCCCGTACCCACGGCCCGTTCACCTCCACCACCGCGGCCGCCCGCTTCGGCCTCGGCGTGGCGGTGACCGAGGGCGCCCTGCAGCGGCTCGCGGCGAGCGGGCGCGTCGTCCAGGGCGAGTTCCACCCGGCCGGCATGGGCCAGGAGTGGTGCGACGCGACGGTCCTGCGCAGGCTGCGCCGCCGCTCCCTGGCCGCCCTGCGGCACGAGCTGGAGCCGGTTCCGCCGCCCGCGCTCGCCCAGTTCCTTCCGCAGTGGCAGCACATCGGCACGGGCCACTCCCTGCGCGGCATCGACGGACTGGTGCGCGCCGTCGAGCAGCTCCAGGGCGCCTCCGTTCCCGCCTCGGCCCTGGAGAAGCTCGTCCTGCCGTCCCGGGTGCGGGACTACACCCCGGCGATGCTCGACGAGCTCACCGCGGCCGGAGAGGTGATCTGGGCCGGAGCGGGCGCCCTCCCCGGCAAGGACGGCTGGGTCTCCCTGTACGTGGCGGACGCGGCGCCCCTGCTGCTGCCCCCGCCCCACCCCCTGGAGCTGACGGCACTGCACCAGTCCGTCCTGGACGCCCTCTCCGGGGGCTACGGCCTGTTCTTCCGCCAGATCGCCGACCAGGTCCGCGCCACCACCCACCCCGACGCCACCGACCCCCAGCTCGCCGACACCGTCTGGGACCTGGCCTGGTCCGGTCGGCTCACCAACGACACCCTCGCCCCCATGCGCTCCCTGCTGGGCTCGGGCCGCACGGCCGGCTCCACGGCCCACCGCGCCAAACGCACCATCCCGCGCGGCCGCTACGGTTCGCTGACGGCCGCGGCGCGCCCCGCCTCCCGCAGCGGCCCGCCGACCGTCGCCGGCCGCTGGTCGCTGCTCCCCGCCCACGAGCCCGACCCCACCGTCCGCGCGCATGCCCTCGCCCGCACACTCCTCGACCGGCACGGCGTGGTGACCCGGGGCGCGGTCGCCGCCGAGGGCGTCGAGGGCGGCTTCTCGGCGACGTACCGCATCCTGTCGGTCTTCGAGGAGAGCGGTCAGGCCCGACGCGGCTACGTCGTGGAAGGCCTCGGCGCCGCACAGTTCGCCATGGACGGCGCCGTGGACCGTCTGCGCGCGGTAGCAGCCGCCCGGGACCGCGGCGAGCCCCTGCCCGGCCCGAACACGGCCACGAAGACAGGCGCAGGCGCAGGCACCGGCACCGGCACCGGCACGCCCGACGACTTCGCCTTCCCCGAAGGCCTCCCGTCCGACGACGCATGGGACCTTCCCGACCTCGACACCGCGTTCTCGTCCCCCTTCGACGCCCCGAACGCCCCCACCGCGCCGGATGGGTACGTCTCCCCCCGGGACTTCGCCACCCCGGGCGCCGGCGGCCCCCGGGGTGGCGGCTTCCCGAACGGCTCGGGCTTCCCCGGCCGTCCCGACCGCGGCCAGGCCCCCCACGGCCGCGGCCCCCACCGCACCACGTCCCGGGCCTCCCGCGCCGTCGTCCTCGCCGCCGCGGACCCGGCGAACGCGTACGGCGCAGCCCTGGGCTGGCCCGAGCCGCCGAGCGGCGCCGGGCACAAACCGGGCCGCAAGGCCGGCTCCCTGGTGGTGCTCGTCGACGGTGAGCTGACGCTCTACATGGAGCGCGGCGGCAAGACCCTGCTGGCCTGGCCCGCCACCCCGGACGGCGAGGACACGCCCGCCCACGACCCCCGCCTGCACGCCGCCGCCGAGGCCCTCGCCGAGGCGGCGCGCGCGGGCTCCCTCGGCACGGTCACGGTGGAGCGGGTCAACGGCGCCTCGGCTCTCACCTCCCCCATCGGCGCCCTCCTGGAAGGAGCGGGCTTCATCGCGACCCCACGGGGCCTACGGCTGCGCGCATGACAACAACCGCCTGTCCCATCACCGGCCCCACCGTCTCCATCCCGCATGTCACCCTTGACCCATGCCCGAAGGTGACACGGTCTGGCAGGCCGCGAGGCGACTGCACGACGCCCTCGCCGGCAAGGTGCTGACCCGGTCCGACCTCCGCGTCCCCAAGTACGCGACCGTCGACCTCACCGGCCGCACCGTCCTGGACGTCACCCCACGCGGCAAACACCTCCTCACCCGCATCGAAGGCGGCCTGACACTCCACTCGCATCTGCGGATGGACGGCTCCTGGAAGGTGTACGCGAACGACCAGCGCTGGACCGGCGGCCCCGCGCACCAGATCCGGGTGATCCTCGGCACCCACGACCGCACCGCTGTCGGCTACCGCCTGCCCGTCCTCGACCTCCTGCGCACCACCGACGAACAACGAGCCGTCGGCCACCTCGGCCCCGACCTGCTGGGCCCCGACTGGGACCCCGAGCGCGCCCTCGCCAACCTCCTCACGAACCCCGCCCGTCCCCTCGGCGAGGCTCTCCTCGACCAGCGCAACCTCGCCGGCATCGGCAATGTCTACAAGAGCGAACTCTGCTTCCTCCTCGGCGCCACCCCGTGGCTCCCCGTCGGCGCGCTCCCCGCCGACCGCGCCGCGAAACTGCCCGGCCTCGCGAAGAGGCTGCTGGAGACCAACCGCGACCGCCCGGTCCGCAGCACGACGGGACGCCGCGGCCAGGACCTGTTTGTGTACGGCCGCGCGCCCCGCCCCTGTCTGCGCTGCGGCACACCGGTGCGCGCGGCCGACCAGGGCGACGGTTCCCGCGAGCGCCCGACCTACTGGTGTCCCACCTGCCAGACAGGCCCCGCCCCCGCTCCGGGCCCCCCACCGACCCACCGCATCCGTCCTCGCACCACCCGCTGACCGCCAACCAATTGACGGACCGTCAGAAACGCTCGTACCGTCCTTTCATGGCCGTGAAGGCGTACGACCTCACCGGACGCACCGCATTCGTCACCGGCGCCGCAAGCGGGATCGGCCGCGCCTGCGCCGTACTGCTCGCCCAGGCGGGCGCCACCGTGCACGGCGCGGACCGCGACGCGCAGGGCCTGCACGAGACGGCGACCCTGATCAAGGACCAGGGCGGAACCGCACACACCCACCACCTCGACGTCACCGACCGCGTCCAGATCCGGCAGGCCGTCGAGTCCTGCGAGCGGCTGGACGTCATGGCGGCGGTCGCCGGGATCATGCACAGCAGCCCGGTCCTGGAGACCCGCGACGAGGACCTGGACCGGGTCCTGGCCGTCAACTTCAAGGGCGTGCTGTACGCCTGCCAGGAGGCGGCCCGCCTGATGCTGGCACGCGAGAGCGGCGGCAGCATCGTCACCATGGCCTCGGGCGCCGTGGACACCGGCGGCCCCGGGCTGCTCTGCTACGGCGTCGCCAAGGCCGCCGTGGTCCAGTTGACGAAGACGCTCGCAACCGAGGTCGGCCGGTACGGCATCCGCGTCAACGCCGTCGCCCCGGGCTGGATCCGCACCCCCATGACCGACCGCCACGACGCCGGCGCACAGGCGCACACCGAGGCGCTCATGTCGCGCATGTCACCCCTGGGCCGGGTCGGCGAACCGGAGGACATCGCGCACGCCGTCCTCCATCTGGCCTCGGACGCCTCGTCGTTCACCACGGGCCAGATCCTCCGCCCGAACGGCGGAGTGGCCATGCCGTGGTAGCCGCCTCCCTCACAGCCCGCTCGGGCGCCGTTCACCACCCACCCAGGCTCCTTTCCCGGCGGACAGTCCCTCAGCGGCCTTGACGCCCTCGGCCTCGCTCCGGCCCTGGTGCACCACCGCCCGCCGCCTCTCCTCCGCCTCCGGGCTTTCGCATCCCCTCCTGCCGCACCGCCCGCCAAGCACTCCTCCACCGACCTTCTACGAGGGCCCCCGCCGCCCGCGCCTTGGTCACGCAGTGCACCGGCAGCAGGCTCAGCCCCCACCCCCCGGCGGCCACCGCCCCCTCCAGCACCCCGGCGTCGGACGTCACGGCGAGCCTCACCACGGCCCACCACCACATCGCACCCAGTCCCAGTGCGAGTCCCAGAACGACACCCCGTCCCGCTGTTCGCCCCGCCGTGGCCGTCACGCCAACCACACCACCAGAAGTGCCCCGGTCCGCCGTCCCACACCTCTCAGGCATCTCACAGGCGTCTCACACGTTCTCCGCCTGGAACATCCAGTGATGCTTCTCCAGGTCCGCGGTGATCCCGATGAAGATGTCCTGGCTCACAGGATCCGGTTCAGCCGTGGCCGCCACCCGTTCCCGCATCCGGGTGATGACCGCGCCCAGCGCGGCGACCAGCGTCCCGATCGCATCGGTGTCCTTGACCCAGCCGTCCGACACGGCACCGATCCCGCTGCCTGCCGCCACCGTCGCGGCCCGCCCGTCCGGCGAGACGCCCAGCGCCGAGGCCCGCTCGGCCACCGTGTCGGAGTGGACACGGGCGACGTCCACGACCTCGTCGAGCTGAAGGTGCACGGACCGGAAGCGAGGCCCCACGACGTTCCAGTGGACCTGTTTGGCGACGAGGGACAGGTCGACCAGATCGACGAGCGCGCCCTGCAGGGCCTCGGAGACGGTCTTCAGATCGGCGTCGGACAGAGGACTCTTCACGACGTACATCCGTACCTCCGGTGGTCGGCCCCCATGGCATCCGTGGCTCCCCACGGCTCCCACGCGTCCGCGGCTCCCCCCGCGCCCCTCCACCATGACCTCAGCGCCCGACACCGGCAAACGGACGCGAAAACCCCGACCGCACTCCTCCGGTCTTCCCGGAGAAGCCCCGGCCGGGGCCTCACACATTCCTGCCTGCGTGCCTACAGGTGCCTGCGTGGCTTCACACGCCCCCGCGGGTGAATCTCACGCGGCGACCACGTCCACCGCCTCGGCGGGCGCCTTGATGGTCACCCGCTCCGGTGGCACACCGGTCACCGACACGGAACCCAGCATCGGACGAACCGACGTGGGCACAGGCTCGCTGGGGGTTGCCGCTGCAGACTGGGCCAGCTCGGCGAGAGCGAGCTCGTCGCTCACTTCCCGCATGAGCTCGGACATCCGTACGTCCAGCGCGTCGCAGATGGCGGAGAGCAGCTCGGAGGAAGCCTCCTTCTGCCCCCGCTCCACCTCGGAGAGATAGCCGAGTGAGACTCGGGCGGACGAGGAGACTTCGCGCAGAGTACGGCCCTGGCGCTGGCGCTGCCGACGCAGCACGTCACCCAGCAGGCGACGGAGCAGAATCATCGGTGGCTCCCTCCTCGGACCGCGTAGCCGCATCCTTCACGCCCCACCGTACCGCCTTGCGCTGCGGCCGTGCGGGGAGCGATGTCGTGTTCACTCAGGGCTGCAAACATCAAAACCCCCCGTTCTGTTCCGTATCCTGTGCCCGCTCGTTCCCGGTGTGTTCGCCCGCCAGCTCTGTCAGAAGCAGTGCGAGTACGCTCCGTACACTCTCTCTACGAATTTCCGCCCGGTCGCCGTTCAACCGCAGGGCCTCCACTTTTCCGCCAGCGGCGGAACCGGAATCCGCCCCGAACGGACCGTCCACGGCCACGAAGACCGTTCCGACCGGCTGCCCGTCCTGAGGATCGGGACCGGCCACCCCGGTCGTAGCGACGCCCCAGTCGGCGCCCAGCGCCTTGCGCACGCCGGCCGCCATCTCTGCCGCCACCTGCGCGTCCACCGCTCCGCGAGCGGCCAGCAGACCGGCGTCGACGCCGAGCAGCTCGTGCTTGAGTCCGGTGGCGTAGGCGGTGACCGAACCACGGAAGACCTTGGACGCCCCCGGAACCGATGTGATCTCCGCCGCCACCAGACCACCGGTCAGCGACTCGGCCACGGCGAGCGTCTCTCCGTTCACCGTGAGTAGTCGCACCACGTCGGTGGCCGTGGAATTCACGCTTCCGTCTCCTCCGACGCGGCCCGACGCTCGGCGATCCCCTGCCTGCGCAGCACAATGGCCTGTCTTACGTAGTCGAGTCCGGTCACCACGGTCAGCACGACCGCCGCGGCCATCACCCACCACCTCAGGGTGGCCAGCCACCCCGTCAGCGCCAGGACGTACATCCCGACGGCCACGCCCTGGGTGAGCGTCTTGAGCTTGCCGCCCCGGCTCGCCGGGATGACGCCGTACCGGATGACCAGGAAACGCAGCAGCGTGATCCCGAGTTCCCGGCCGAGGATCACGATCGTCACCCACCACGGCAGGTCGCCGAGCGAGGAGAGACAGATCAGCGCCGCTCCCATGATCGCCTTGTCGGCGATGGGGTCGGCGATCTTCCCGAAGTCGGTGACGAGGTCGTACGTCCGTGCCAGGTGCCCGTCGAACAGGTCGGTGATCATGGCGACGGCGAAGGCCGCCCAGGCGAGCGAACGCCACGCCGGGTCGTAGCCGCCGTCGGCCAGCATCAGCGCGACGAAGCCGGGGACCAGGACCAGCCGAAGCATCGTCAGCAGATTGGCGATGTTCCAGACGCTCGCCTGGTTGACGGCGGCGGCCGCCAGCTTCGCACCCCGCGGGGGCCTGCCCGCCTCCTGGCCGTCGACGGCGACAACGGGGACGTCGGAGGCATCGGACGCGTCGGAGGCCGTGCCGGAGACCGGGCCTGCGGGCACGGCGCTGCTCTTGGCCTGCGAGGAGCCGCCCGCAGCCGATGCCGGAACACCCGTCATCTGCCCGCCTCCTCACTACACCCGAGCGAACCCTGCAGAGGCTCGGCCACCAGGTCGACACCCTCCGTACCGACCACCTTCGCCTCGACCATACGGCCGACGCTCAGACTTTCGCCCGATGTGAGCAGCACCTGGCCGTCCGTCTCCGGCGCCTGGTGCGCGCCCCGGCCGTACACGCCCTCCTCGTCCACCGACTCCACGAGGACGTGCACGGTCTCGCCCAGCCGCTCCTCGGCGCGCTGCGAGACGAGTTCCTCGGCGAGCCGGGAGACCCGGGCGAGCCGCTCGGCGACCACGTCCGCGTCGAGCTTGTCGTCGTACGTCGCGGCCTCGGTGCCTTCCTCGTCGGAATAGCCGAAGACGCCGATCGCGTCCAGCCGCGCACCGTTCAGGAAGCGCTCCAGCTCGGCCAGGTCGGCCTCGGACTCGCCGGGGAAGCCCACGATGAAGTTGGAGCGCACGCCCGCCTGGGGCGCCTTGCCGCGGATGGTGTCGAGCAGTTCCAGGAAGCGGTCGGTGTCGCCGAAGCGGCGCATCGCTCGCAGCACGCCGGGCGCGGAGTGCTGGAAGGACAGGTCGAAGTAGGGCGCGATCTTGGGCGTGGAGGTCAGCACGTCGATCAGGCCGGGCCGCATCTCGGCCGGCTGGAGGTAGCTGACGCGCACCCGCTCCAGGCCGTCGACCTCCGCGAGCTCGGGCAGCAGCGACTCCAGCAGCCGGATGTCACCGAGGTCCTTGCCGTAGGACGTGTTGTTCTCGGAGACCAGCATGATCTCCTTGACGCCCTGCTCGGCCAGCCACCGCGTCTCATTCAGCACGTCGCTCGGCCGGCGGGAGATGAAGGAGCCGCGGAAGGACGGGATGGCGCAGAAGGAGCAGCGCCGGTCGCAGCCTGAGGCGAGCTTGACCGAGGCGACGGGCGCGCCGTCCAGCCGGCGGCGCAGGGGTGCGCGCGGGCCGGAGGCCGGAGCGAGCCCCTCCGGGAGGTCGGTCGGGCCGTGCCCCGGGAGCGCGACCGCAGCGGCCGACTCCTGCCGCTCGGCCGGGCTGATGGGCAGCAGCTTGCGCCGGTCGCGCGGGGTGTGGGAGGCGTGGATGCCGCCGTTCAGGATGGTCTGGAGGCGGTCGGAGATGTCGGCGTAGTCGTCGAAGCCGAGCACACCGTCGGCCTCGGGCAGAGCGTCGGCGAGTTCCTTGCCGTACCGCTCGGCCATGCAGCCCACCGCCACGACGGCCTGGGTTCTGCCGTGCCCCTTGAGGTCGTTGGCCTCCAGCAGGGCGTCGACGGAGTCCTTCTTGGCGGCGTCGACGAAGCCGCAGGTGTTGACGACGGCCACGTCGGCGTCCTCGGCGTCCTCCACGAGCTGCCAGCCGTCCGCCTCCAAACGGCCTGCGAGCTCCTCCGAGTCCACCTCGTTACGGGCGCAGCCAAGGGTGACGAGTGCGACGGTACGGCGTTCAGGCATGGGCTCAAGACTACTTTGTCGCACCGACAGCCAACGTCGACGGGGTTGGTGAAGATCACCAACCCCGTATGCGCCAGGCCCCGCCCGGTTCATCCGACCTGCGGGTCGCCCTTCGTGTAGGTCAGACGCTCCACCGCGCCGGGCCGGAAGTCGTCGTTGAGCTTCTTGCCGTTGACGAACAGATCGATCGCTCCGGCGTCGCCGAGGATGAGGCTGATCTTCTCGCTGTCCTGGAAGGTCTTCGAGTCGCCCTGCTTGAGGAAGCCGTCGAAGATCAGCCGGCCGTTGTGGTCCTTGGCGGAGATCCAGCTGCGCCCGTCGGCGGCGCTGACCTGGACGGTCACCTTGTCCTGGGGGGCCGCGGCGATGGCGCTGTCGGAGGGCGCCGGCGTGGTGCCGGCGGGCTTGTCGGTCTTCGGCGTGGGCGAGGCGGTCTTCGCTGTCGCCGGGGTGGCGCCGTCGGCGACCTGCTCCTTCGACCCGCCGTCGTCGCCGCCCCTGAACGCGGTGAAGCCGACGAAGCCGACGACGGCGACGATCGCGGCGACCATGGCCGCGGTCCAGTTCGGCCCGCGTCGCTCGGGGCGGATACGTTCCGCCTCGAACAGCGGCGCGGCCGGGGTCGGCGCGGGCCGGCCGCCGTGGGTGGCGTCGTACCGGTCGATCAGCGGGGCGGGGTCGAGGTGGACGGCCCTGGCCAGGGTCCTGATGTGCCCGCGCGCGTAGACGTCTCCGCCACAGGGAGCGAAGTCGTCTGACTCGATGGCGTGCACGATGACGATGCGGACCCGGGTGGCGCTGCTGACGTCGTCGACGGTCAGCCCGGCCGCGATGCGGGCCTGCTGCAGGGCACGGCCGATGGAGAAGGGGGCTTCCTCGGACGGGTCTTCGAACGGACGCTCGTCTTCAGGGGAGTTGCCGATGGACACGGGGGCGCCTTTCGAGCGTGTAGCCACCTGTGCTGGAAGTTCAGTCTAGGGGGGGTGCCAAAGGGAGGGGCAACCGGGCGGTACGACTTTGTACGCCATCGGTATGGCCGGACACGCCGATGACGGGCCGGTTACGGCCCCGGCGGGAGCCACACCTGTCCTCTCGCTCAACTTGACGTACGTCAAAGGGAAACGGTTGCTCTCCGCTCTCTAACGGGTGAGTCACGACCGGCCCCCGCTCGCCGCGTTGACGTCTACCCCTGAGACTCCCCCCGGATCACCGCGAGCACGCCGTCCAGCTCGTCCGGCTTCACGAGAACGTCACGCGCCTTGGAGCCCTCGCTGGGCCCGACGATGTTCCGCGACTCCATGAGGTCCATCAGCCGGCCGGCCTTGGCGAAGCCCACGCGCAGCTTGCGCTGGAGCATGGACGTCGACCCGAACTGGGTGGAGACCACCAGCTCGGCCGCCTGGCACAGCAGGTCGAGATCGTCGCCGATGTCCTCGTCGATCTCCTTCTTCTGCTTGGTGCCGACGGTGACGTCGTCGCGGAAGACCGGCGCCATCTGGTCCTTGCAGTGCTGGACGACGGCCGCGACCTCGGCCTCGGTCACGAAGGCGCCCTGCATACGGGTCGGCTTGTTCGCGCCCATCGGCAGGAACAGCCCGTCGCCCTTGCCGATCAGCTTCTCGGCGCCCGGCTGGTCCAGGATGACCCGCGAGTCGGCGAGCGAGGAGGTGGCGAAGGCGAGCCGCGACGGCACGTTCGCCTTGATCAGGCCGGTGACGACGTCGACCGACGGCCGCTGCGTGGCGAGCACCAGATGGATGCCGGCCGCGCGCGCGAGTTGTGTGATGCGCACGATCGAGTCCTCGACGTCACGCGGCGCGACCATCATCAGGTCGGCGAGCTCGTCCACGATCACCAGCAGATACGGGTACGGCTGAAGCTCGCGCTCACTGCCCTCGGGCAGCTTGACCTTGCCGTTCCTTATGGCCTCGTTGAAGTCGTCGATGTGCCGGAAGCCGAACGCCGCCAGGTCGTCGTACCGCAGATCCATCTCCCGTACGACCCACTGAAGCGCCTCGGCGGCCCGCTTCGGATTGGTGATGATCGGCGTGATCAGGTGAGGGATGCCCTCGTAGGCGGTCAGTTCGACGCGCTTGGGGTCGATCAGTACCAGCCGCACGTCCTCGGGGGTCGCGCGGACCATGATCGACGTGATCAGGCAGTTGATGCAGGACGACTTGCCGGAACCAGTGGCTCCGGCGACCAGGACGTGCGGCATCTTCGCCATGTTGGCCATCACGTAGCCGCCCTCGACGTCCTTGCCGAGCGCCACCAGCATCGGGTGGTCATCCTCGGCCGCGTCCGCGAGCCGCAGCACGTCCCCCAGGTTGACCATCTCCCGGTCGGTGTTCGGGATCTCGATGCCGACGGCGGACTTGCCCGGGATCGGGCTGATGATCCGCACATCGGGACTGGCGACGGCGTACGCGATGTTCTTCGCCAGCGCGGTGATCCGCTCGACCTTCACGGCGGGGCCGAGCTCGACCTCGTAGCGCGTGACCGTCGGCCCGCGGGTGAAGCCGGTCACGGCGGCGTCGACCTTGAACTCGGTGAAGACGTTCGTCAGCGAGGCGACGACTGCGTCGTTCGCGGCGCTGCGCGCCTTGCCGGGGCCGCCGCGCTCCAGGAGGTCGAGCGAGGGCAGGGAGTAGGTGATGTCGCCGGAGAGCTGGAGCTGCTCGGCGCGCGGCGGCAGCTCGCGCATCTCCTCCGGTGCCGACTTGGTCAGGTCGGGGACCGCCCCGCCGACCTTGAGCCTCTCCTGCCGGGGACGGGAGGCCGGCGCCGGGACGGGCGTCGGCGTCGTCGGCTCCCGGTCGCCGATGCTCACGCCCTGGGTGAGGTCGGCGACGATCGGCGAGGGCGGCATGCCGTGCAGAACGGCGCCGTCGAGGTCGGCCGCGGCCGCCGCGGCGATGTCCACGGCGTCCAGCTGCCGGTCCATGGCCGGCTGCGGCACCGCGGAGCGCCGGGGGCGGCCGCGCCGCCGGGAGAGCGCCTCCTGCTCGGCGTCGTCGGGTTCGGGGGACTGGGGGGCGCTCGAGCGCCGCCGGGGGCGCCCGGGCAGCGCCTCGCGCCACTGCTCGTCGTAGCGCGCGTCGTCGTCGCCGAACTCGTCGTACTCGTCGGCCGCCGGGTCGTGCAGTACGCCGAGCCGCACCCCGAGCTGCCGCAGCCGCTGCGGGATGGCGTTGACCGGGGTCGCCGTGACGACCAGCAGCCCGAAGATCGTGAGCAGCACCAGCAGCGGTACGGCGAGGACCTCGCCCATGGTGTACGTCAGCGGGGTCGCCGCGCTCCAGCCGATGAGACCGCCGGCGTCCCTTATCGCCTGCATGCCGTCGCTGCGGGCGGGCGCGCCGCAGGCGATGTGGACCTGGCCGAGCACGCCGATGACGAGCGCGGACAGGCCGATCACGATGCGGCCGTTGGCCTCGGGCTTCTCGGGGTGCCGGATGAAGCGCACGGCGATGACGGCCAGCAGGATCGGCACCAGCAGGTCGAGCCGGCCGAAGGCACCGGTCACCAGGATCTCGACGAGGTCGCCGACCGGTCCACGCAGATCGGCCCAGGTGCCCGCGGCGACGATCAGCGCGACGCCGAACAGCAGCAGCGCGACGCCGTCCTTGCGGTGGGCCGGGTCGAGGTTCTTCGCACCGTTCCCTATGCCGCGGAACACGGCGCCGACGGCGTGCGCCAGCCCGAGCCAGATGGCGCGTACGAGTCTGTAGATGCCCCCGGTGGGATTGGGAGCCGGTGCGGGCGCGGGCTTCTTGGCCGCGGCTTTCTTGGCGGGCGCCTTCTTCGCCGGGGCCTTTTTCGCAGCGGCCTTCTTCGCCGGAGCCTTCGCGGGAGCAGCCGCCTTCTTGGCGGGCTGCTTCTTGGCTGCGGAGGGACGTGAGGCCATGGGTGTGAGGTTACCGGTGGAGACCACAGCGGACACGTGTGCCTACCGCTTCACCCGTTCGTGTCGCCCCCGTGCGGGCACGGAACTGACGCGTCCACTGTGCCGGAAGGGGAACTGACGCGTCCTCATGCACAACTCCATGTGCCGCACGCGCCAGTTCCGTTCCGTGGTGCCGGTCGATTGCGTCGGTTCCGCTCAGTTCTGGGACGGCACCGAGGCCGCACCGCTGCCGGCGCCCGGCTCCAGGGCGTCCAGCGCCCGGCGCAGACCGGTGAGTTTGCGCTCCAGGTGCGCCGCCGTGGCCACCGCCGCCGCGTCCGCAGACTCGTCGTCGAGCTGCTTGGACAGCGCCTCCGCCTGCTCCTCGACGGCCGCGAGCCGCGCGGAGAGCTCGGCGAGCAGCCCCGCCGGCTCCTTGGCGCCGCCCGCAGCGCTCTTGCCGCCACCGCCCTCCAACTGCAGCCGCAACAGCGCCGCCTGCTCACGCAGCTGGCAGTTCTTCATGTACAGCTCGACGAACACCGAAACCTTCGCGCGCAGCACCCACGGGTCGAACGGCTTGGAGATGTAGTCCACCGCGCCCGCCGCGTACCCGCGGAAGGTGTGGTGCGGCCCGTGGTTGATCGCGGTGAGGAAGATGATCGGGATGTCCCTCGTCCGCTCCCGCCGCTTGATGTGCGCGGCCGTCTCGAAGCCGTCCATTCCCGGCATCTGGACGTCCAGCAGAATGACCGCGAAGTCGTCCGTCAGCAGTGCTTTGAGCGCCTCTTCCCCGGACGATGCCCGCACCAGCGTCTGATCGAGCGCAGAGAGGATCGCCTCCAGCGCCAGCAGATTCTCCGGCCGGTCATCGACCAGGAGGATCTTGGCCTTCTGCACCATGGCCCGCCCTCCTCGCCCCGGCAGTGCACCGGGCGCCGCCCCTGGGGACGACTCCTTTGCGCCGCCCTTCCCTGTGCCGGTCATGGTAGCCGCACCCCGACCGTCGCCACACCCTGTCACCGTGATGTCACTGTGCACGTAGCAGGAACGCAGCAGGAGACCAGAAGGTTCCCCGAATTCCGCCTCGCTACACGGCGACCGCCACCCTGAGTCAGCGACTCGGGGCGCACGCCGAAGGTTCCCGTCACGCCGTGGTTCCCCTCACGCGTCCCGCATCCACTGCTGCATCACCGACAGCAGGTGATCGGGGTCGACCGGCTTCGTCACGTAGTCGGAGGCACCCGACTCGATCGCCTTCTCCCGGTCGCCCTTCATCGCCTTCGCCGTCAGCGCGATGATCGGCAGCCCGGAGAACTGCGGCATCCGCCGGATCGCCGTCGTCGTCGCGTAACCGTCCATCTCGGGCATCATGATGTCCATCAGGACGACCGCCACGTCGTCATGCTGCTCCAGGACCTCGATGCCCTCCCGGCCGTTCTCCGCGTACAGCACCGACAGGCCGTGCTGTTCCAGAACGCTGGTCAGCGCGAACACGTTGCGGATGTCGTCGTCGACGATCAGCACCTTCTCACCGCCGAACCGGATGCCCACGCGCGCGCGGGCCCCCGCCTCCTGCCCGCGGGCCGGCCACTGCTCAGGACGCCCCACCTGCTCGCCGCCGCTCACCAGACGGCGCCGACGCCTGAAGAGGGCCGCCGGACCGTTCTGCGCGTCCTGGTACGACCTCACCTCGGCCGGCGTCTCGATCTCCACGCCGGACAGCTCCGACAGCTCCAGCGCCCCGTTCTCCGAGGCCACCAGATCGCCGGCCTCCAGCGCCGGCACGACCTGCTGGTAGCCCTGCGGCGGCAGCTCACTCGGGTGCAGCGGCAGATACAGCGTGAACGTCGAACCACGGCCCGTCTCACTCTGTGCGTAGATCTCACCGCCGAGCAACTGTGCGATCTCCCGCGAGATGGACAGCCCCAGGCCCGTGCCGCCGTACTTGCGGCTGGTGGTGCCGTCCGCCTGCTTGAACGCCTCGAAGATCACCCGCATCTTGCTGGCCGCGATCCCGATGCCGGTGTCCGTCACCGAGAACGCGATCAGAGCGGCGTCCGGATCGGTGAGCGAACCGGCCTCCAGCAGCTGCTCCTTGATCGCCACCGGCACATCCGCCCCGGCCGGCCGGATGACCAGCTCCACCGACCCGGAGTCGGTGAACTTCACCGCGTTGGACAGCAGGTTGCGCAGCACCTGCAGCAGCCGCTGCTCGTCGGTGTGCAGCGTGGCGGGCAGCTCCGGCGACACCCGCACCGACAGATCAAGGCCCTTCTCCGCGGTCAGCGGCCGGAACGTGGCCTCCACGTAGTCGACGAGCTGGACCAGTGCGATCCGCGTCGGCGACACGTCCATCTTGCCCGCCTCGACCTTCGACAGGTCCAGGATGTCGTTGATCAGCTGGAGCAGATCGGAACCCGCCCCGTGGATCGTCTCGGCGAACTCGACCTGCTTCGGCGACAGGTTGCCTTCCGCGTTGTCGGCGAGCAGCTTGGCCAGGATCAGCAGCGAGTTGAGCGGCGTACGCAGCTCGTGCGACATGTTGGCGAGGAACTCGCTCTTGTAGCGCATCGACACCGCGAGTTGCTCGGCGCGCTCCTCCAGGACCTGCCGCGCCTCCTCGATCTCGGTGTTCTTCACCTCGATGTCGCGGTTCTGCTGCGCCAGCAGCTCGGCCTTCTCCTCCAGTTCGGCGTTGGACGCCTGCAGGGCCTTCTGCCGCTGCTCCAACTCGGCCGACCGCTCCCGCAGTTGCTCGGTCAGCTCCTGCGACTGCTTCAGCAGCAGCTCGGTCTTGGTGTTGACGGAGATGGTGTTGACGCTCGTCGCGATCATCTCGGCGAGCTGGTTGAGGAAGTCCTTCTGGATCTGTGTGAACTTCGTGAACGACGCCAGCTCGATCACGCCGAGCACCTTGCCCTCGAACAGCACCGGCAGCACGATCACCTGTGCGGGCGGCGCCTCACCGAGCCCCGAGGAGATCTTCAGATAGCCGCTCGGGGCGTTCGCGACGAGGATCGTGCGCTTCTCCTCCGCGGCCGTCCCGACCAGCGCCTCACCCGGCCGGAACGACGTCGGCATGGAGCCCATCGAGTACCCGTACGAGCCCAGCATCCGCAGCTCGTACTGGTCGGCGTCGCCGTCGGTCGGCGGCATGGCCAGGAAGAAGGCGCCGTGCTGCGCGGCCACCAGAGGCGGCAGCTCGCTCATGATCAGCGAGGCCACGTCCGCCAGGTCACGCCGCCCCTGCATCAGAGCGGACACACGCGCGAGGTTGCCCTTGAGCCAGTCCTGCTCCTTGTTGGCGATCGTGGTGTCGCGCAGGTTGGTGATCATCTTGTTGATGTAGTCCTGGAGTTCCTGGATCTCCCCGGACGCGTCCACGTCGATCTTCAGGTTCAGGTCGCCACGGGTCACCGCGGTCGCCACGCGCGCGATGGCACGCACCTGACGGGTGAGGTTCCCGGCCATCTCGTTGACGGACTCGGTCAGGTCACGCCAGGTGCCGTCGACGTCACGCACGCGTGCCTGACCGCCCAGCTGCCCCTCCGTACCCACCTCGCGGGCAACGCGCGTGACCTCCTCGGCGAATGACGACAGCTGGTCGACCATCGTGTTGATGGTCGTCTTCAGTTCGAGGATCTCCCCGCGCGCGTCGATGTCGATCTTCTTCGTCAGGTCACCCTTGGCGATGGCCGTCGTGACCATGGCGATGTTGCGCACCTGGCCGGTCAGGTTGGACGCCATCTGGTTCACCGACTCGGTGAGGTCCTTCCACGTGCCCGCCACACCCGGCACATGCGCCTGCCCGCCGAGGATGCCGTCCGTGCCCACCTCACGGGCCACCTTGGTGACCTGCTCGGCGAACGAACTCAGCGTCTTCACCATGGTGTTGATGGTGTCGGCGAGCTGCGCGACCTCACCGCGCGCCTCGATCGTCACCTGCCGCGTCAGATCGCCGTTGGCCACCGCCGCCGCGACCTGCGAGATGTTGCGCACCTGCGTGGTCAGGTTCTTGGCCATCAGGTTGACGTTGCCGCTGAGGTCCTTCCAGATGCCCGTGATACCCGGCACGTGCGCCTGGCCGCCCAGGATGCCCTCGGTGCCCACCTCACGGGCCACCCGGGTCACCTGCTCGGCGAACGACGACAACTGGTCGACCATCGTGTTCACGGTGGTGACGAGCTCCAGGATCTCGCCCTTGGCGTCGACCGTGATCTTCTTCGACAGGTCGCCCTTGGCGACGGCGGTCGTGACCTCCGCGATCTGGCGCACCTGGATGGTCAGGTTGTTCGCCATGAAGTTCACGGACTGCGTGAGGTCCTTCCAGGTGCCGGAGACGCCCTGCACCTCGGCCTGGCCGCCGAGCTGCCCCTCCGTACCCACCTCACGGGCCACTCGCGTGACCTCCTGGGCGAACGACGACAGCTGGTCCACCATCGTGTTCAGCGTGTTCTTCAGCTCGAGGATCTCCCCGCGCGCGTCCACGGTGATCTTCTGGGACAGGTCACCGCGGGCCACGGCGGTGGCGACCTGCGCGATGTTGCGCACCTGGGCGGTGAGGTTGCCGGCCATGCCGTTCACCGAGTCGGTCAGGTCGCGCCACACACCGGCCACACCGGGCACCTGCGCCTGCCCGCCGAGCCGCCCGTCCGTGCCCACCTCACGGGCGACCCGGGTCACCTGGTCGGCGAAGGCGGACAGCTGATCCACCATCGTGTTGATGGTGTTCTTCAGCTCCAGGATCTCCCCGCGCGCGTCGACGTCGATCTTCTGCGAGAGGTCACCCCGGGCCACCGCGGTCGTCACCTGGGCGATCTGCCTCACCTGAGAGGTGAGGTTGCCGGCCATGAAGTTGACGGAGTCGGTGAGTTCCTTCCACGTACCCGACACACCGTCCACCCGGGCCTGCCCGCCCAGCCTGCCCTCGGTGCCCACGTCCCGGGCCATCCGCGTCACCTGGTCGGCGAACGACGACAGCTGGTCCACCATCGTGTTCACGGTGTTCTTCAGCTGCGCCATCTCGCCGGACACGTCGACGGTGACCTTCTGCGAGAGGTCGCCGTTGGCCACGGCCGTGGTGACCTGCGCGATGTTCCTCACCTGTCCGGTGAGATTCCTGAACGCCGTGTTGACGGAATCCGTCAGGTCCTTCCACGTCCCGGCCACACCCGACACCTGGGCCTGACCGCCCAGCTCACCCTCGACCCCGATCTCCCGCGCCACGCGCGTGACCTCGGCACCGAAGGCCGACAGCTGGTCGACCATCCCGTTGACGGTGTTCTTCATCTCCAGCATCTCGCCGGCCACGTCCACGGTGACCTTCTGCGACAGATCGCCGCTGGCCACGGCCGTCGTCACCGCGGCGATGTCCCGTACCTGAGTGGTGAGGTTGCGGAACACCGTGTTGACGGAGTCCGTCAGGTCCTTCCACGTCCCCGCCGCACCCGGCACGTTCGCCTGGCCGCCGAGCTGCCCCGCCGCGCCGACCTCGTTGGCCACGCGAGTGACCTCGTCCGCGAGGGTCCGCAGCGTCTCGGTCATCTGGTTGATCGTGTCGGCGAGCTGCGCGATCTCGCCGCGCGCCGACACCGTCACCTTCTGCGACAGATCGCCGTTGGCGACCGCCGTCGTCACCTCCGCGATCCCGCGCACCTGGGCCGTCAGGTTGCCGGCCATGGTGTTCACCGAATCGGTGAGCTCTTTCCACACCCCGTCCACGCCGGACACCTGCGCCTGACCGCCCAGGATGCCCTCGGTCCCCACCTCGCGCGCGACCCGGGTCACCTCGACGGAGAACGCGGAGAGCTGGTCCACCATCGTGTTGACGGTGTTCTTCAGCTCGAGCATCTCGCCCTCGACGTGAACTGTCACCTTCCGTGACAGATCACCCTTGGCCACGGCCGTCGTCACCAGCGCGATGTCCCGCACCTGCGCCGTCAGCCGGTAGGCCATCGTGTTGACGGACTCCGTGAGGTCCTTCCACGAACCCGACATACCGCGCACCTGGGCCTGCCCGCCCAGCTTGCCCTCGGTACCGACCTCGCTGGCCACGCGGGTGACCTCGTCGGTGAACGTCGACAACTGGTCGACCAGGTTGTTCACCGTCCGCCCGACCTTCAGGAACTCCCCGCGCAGCGGATGCCCGGTCCCCTCCGGCGTCTGCGTCCGAAGCTCCATCCGCGGCGACAGATCACCCTCCGCCACCGCCGACAGCACCCGCCCGACCTCGGAGACAGGCCGTACGAGGTCGTCGACCAGCGCGTTCGAGTTGTCGATGGCGGTCGCCCAGGACCCTTCGCAGGCGCCCGTCTCCAGCCGCTCGGTGAGCTTTCCCTCACGTCCCACCATGCGTCGCACCCGCGACAACTCACCCGTGAGGTGGAGATTTCGATCCGCGACCTCGTTGAACACGGCCGCGATCTCCGACATCACGCCGTCGCCGGACACCGTGAGCCGCTTGCGGAAATTGCCGTCCCGCATGGACCCGAGAGCGACCAGCAGCCGGTCCAGGGCCGCCGTGTCCACGACGGTGGTCCCGCCGCGTGGTGTGCGCTGCCTGCTCAGGGACTGTCCGCCTTTCGCGCGCGTCTTAGTGCCCCGCGTCGCTGCACCAGACTCCACTTGTCCCTCCCGCAGGGGTCGACCGTTACCTCTGTACATGGGTACTGCTGCTCGCCATACGTCACGCCGCTGGGGTTTTCCGCCTGATGAAACCAGGCGGGCCCCGGGGGCTGCTGCCCCCTGTGCGCAGAAGACACCCAGTCTGCCCGGACCTTCACAAGAAGCTTGCCCAGTGTTTCACCCTTGCCGAACCCGGCCATAACAGTTCGGCAGCTTCGCACATCGTCCGCACACGCTCGGGCGGAAACACTGGTGACCGGCATCCGCGGGGACCGGGAAGGTAAGTAACCTTGCATGCGGCTGTCCAGCCGCGCCGGTCCGTCCGGCCTGGGCGGTGGCACGAGCACGAGCGGGCATCGGAGGGGCGGCCGCACACATGACCACCGGACTGATCCCGGGGGGACAGCCCCCGGACCCCCGGCCTTCAGGCATGCGTCCACCGCAGCAGCGGTGCGACCAGGGCGGCCAGGGATCCCCGCACGTCGACAACCGGTCGAGGAGTTCTGTGATCACCGCGCGCGCGGCCGCCAGCTTCGAGCCCGTCGGGCGATCGGTAGCGACCGCCCGCTCCTTCGTCCGCGACACCCTCCAGGGGTGGGGCTTCGCCGACATCGTCGACGACGCCGTGGTTCTCACCAGTGAGCTGGTGACGAACGCCGTCGTCCACGCGGGCACCCACGCCGACGTCCTGTGCCTGCGCAGCGACGACGGCGTACGCATCGAGGTGGCCGACCGGTATCCCGAACGTGAGATCCCCCTCCAGGGATCCCTCGCCACCATGGGCAGCCCCGACCGCGAAGGCGGCCGCGGCCTCCAGCTGTGCGCGGCCATCGCCGGCCGCTGGGGCGTCGAGTACACACCCACCCACAAGCAGGTCTGGTTCCAACTCGAGCTCCCGGACCGCCCGGTGGGCACCCGCGCGGCCGGCCCGTCCCTCCCGGCCGACCTTCTCCCGCTCGCCGACAGCCGGGTGCGGGTGGCGGTCGTCCAGATCGACCGCGCGGGCGCCATCTCCGCGTGGAACGAGGACGCCGAGGAACTCTTCGGCTATCCGGCCGACCAGGTCATCGGCAAACCCCTCACCGACCTCGCCGCCTGGCCGCACACCCCCGGCACCAGCACCGGCATCGTGGAAGCCCTCCAACTCTCCCGCTGGGAGGGCAGCTACGGCATCCGCGGCGCCAACGGCCGCGTCACGCCCGTCTACGCCTCACATCTCCGTGTCCGCGACACCGACGGCGAGCCCTCCACGGTCTGTCTCCTCGTCCGCGACCACGAACGCGCGGTCCTGCAGACCCCGTTGCGCGTCCCGGCCTCCGACACGACCACCGGCTCCGACGGCCAGAGCACCGACCCCTTCGAGGTGTTCATCGGCTCCCCGGCCCCGGACGACCTCGACGGCCTCCTCCAGCGCACGGTGGAACGCGCCCGCGACATGCTCGACGCCGACTCCGCGTTCCTCCTCCTGGCCACCGACGACGAGACGGAGTTGGAGGTCCGCGCCTCCACCGGCCTGCCCTCCGCCCGCCAGCGCTTCGCGCGCGTGCCCGTGGAGGCGGGCCCCGGCCGCTACGGCTCGGCCCGCATGCCGGCCGTCCACGAGGACCTCCTGGCCGTCCCCGGCGCCCTCCCCCTGCTGAGCGGCACGGGCATGCGCTCGGTCGTCACGGTCCCGCTGAAGGTCGAGGGCCGTCTGACGGGCTCCCTGGGCGTCGCGGCCGAGGCTCCCGGCCGCTACTCCAACGAGGAGGCTCTGCGCCTTCAGTTCGCGGCCGACCGCATCGCGCTGGCCGTGGAGTCGGCCCGGCTGGGCGAGTTGGAGCGACTGCGCCGGGGCTCCCTGAGCTTCCTCGTCGAGGCCTCCGACCTCCTCGCGGGCACCCTGGACCGCGACCAGACCCTGGCCCTGATGGCCCAGATGACGGTCCCGACCCTGGCGACCTGGTGCGCGGTCTACACGATCGCCGATCAGGCCTCCGACCCGTACCTGTCGTACGTCCTGCACGAGGACGAGGAACTCATCGACGGCATCAAGTCGTTGCTGTCGAAGATCGCCCCGCCGGACCCGGTCCCCACCCCCGGCGCCCGGGTCTGGGCGGCCCCCGCGGAGGCCGCGCACGACGCGGCTCTGCGCAGTTCCATGCGCAGCCTGGGCCTGACCGGCGGCCCGACCCACCAGGTCTCCTCGGGCATCGGCCCCACCCTGGCGACGGCGTCGGCGGTGGGCGGCGAGACCGTCGTCCTCCCCCTGGTCGCCCGCAACCGCGTCATCGGCATGCTGACCCTGGGCAAGCCCACCGACGAACACTTCCGCCAGGAGATCCTGGAACTGGCCGAGGACCTGTCCCGACGCGCCGCGCTCGCCCTCGACAACGCCCGCCTCTACTCCGAGCGCACCGCCATCAGCCAGTCCCTCCAGCGCAGCCTGCTGCCCCCGGAGACCCCCAAGATCGACGGCGTCGAGGTCGAGGTCATCTACCGCGCGGCCGGCGAGGGCAACGAGGTTGGCGGCGACTTCTACGACGTCTTCCCGATCAGCGACGGCGCGTACGGCTTCGCCATCGGCGACGTCTGCGGCACGGGCCCGAACGCGGCGGCGGTGACGGGCCTGGCCCGCCACGCGCTGCGGTTGCTGGCCCGCGAGGGCCTCAGCGGCCCCGCCGTCCTGGAACGCCTGAACTCGGCGATCCTCGACGAGGGCGCCCGCAGCCGCTTCCTGACCCTCCTCTACGGCGAGATGCGCCCACAGGAGGACGGCAGCGCCGAGCTGAAGGTGGTCTGCGCCGGCCACCCGCTCCCCCTGCGTCTGCGTCAGGACGGCACGGTCGAGGCGGCAGCCGAACCCCAGCCGCTCCTGGGCGTCATGGAGGACCTGGAGCTCTACGAGCAGACGGTCACCCTCGACCGGGGCGACGTCCTGCTCTGCGTCACGGACGGCGTGACGGAGCGCCGTGAGGGCACCCGCATGCTGGGCGACGACGGTCTCGCCGACGTCCTCTCCACCTGTACCGGCCTCACCGCCGGTGCGGTCGCGGCCCGCATCATGCGCGCGGTCGAACGCTTCGCGTCGGACGCCCCCTCGGACGACATGGCGATCCTGGCGATGCGGATGGCGTGAGGGGAAGCAGGACACGAAGAAAGCCCCCGCCCGGAGGGCGGAGGCTTTCTTTTTGCGGAGCCCCCTAACGGAATCGAACCGTTGACCTTCTCCTTACCATGGAGACGCTCTGCCGACTGAGCTAAGGGGGCCAGTTACTTTTCGAGGTTTCCCTCGCGGCAACAGAATAGATCATACCCCGAACAAGCCGGTGTTCCCAAACTCGTTCAGAAGGCGGGCTGGAGCAGTCCGCCGAGCGTGTTGCATGCCGACACGATCCGTTGCATGTCCCGCTTCGTCAACGAGGCGTCCACGGGCAACGCGAGGGTCTCGTCCGACGCCAGTTCGGTCTCCGGCAGGAACACACACCGCCTGAATTCGGGCAACCGGTGCAACGGAGTCTTCACCGGTACCCGGCACTCGACTCCCCTGCCCCGCAAGGCGCGTGCGAACGCGTCCCGATCGGGCCGGCCGTTCCCCGGCACCCGCACGACGTACTGCTGATAGGTGTGTCCGTCTCCACCGTCGGGCATCCGCACCCCACGCAACCGCCCGTCCAGATAAGCGGCCCGCTCCCGCCGCTGAGCGATCTCGTCGTAGGGGGCCTCGGACTCTCCCTGCTCCAACACCAACAGCCCGTGCCGCTCCCCGAGGGCATGCAACCGCCCGACATCCGCCGGCCGACCGAAGCGGTGCACGACAACGACGGCCGCGGTCCGCGGAGTTACGACTGCTTCGACGGCAACGGGGTCCAGGCAGTACGTCACCGGATCTACGTCGGCGAACACCGGCAACGCACCCGCCAGGGTTACCGCTCCGGCGAGTTCCACATTCCCGAAGGCCGGCACGATGACCTCGTCACCGACTCCGACGCCTGCAGCCCTGAGCATTGCAGCAGTACCCATGCCGTGGATGCTGGGGGCGCAACATGAACTTCAAGTGACCACAAACAAAAAAGGGTTGGGCACCGAACCGAAGTTCAGAGCCCAACCCTTTTGAATGATTGTTCGGCGGTGTCCTACTCTCCCACAGGGTCCCCCCTGCAGTACCATCGGCGCTGTAAGGCTTAGCTTCCGGGTTCGGAATGTAACCGGGCGT
>NZ_JBVIJX010000012.1:0-367334 GCF_055581185.1 Streptomyces sp. NPDC031474 | reverse complement strand
CACGGATACGATCTAGACACTCGCATCCTCGCAGGTCAACGGCACCTTTCTGCTATCGGGACGTCAGCCCGCCCAATTCCGCTGAATACCCAGGGGTAGTAACCGTCTGAGACCGCCACCGCCTGCCACTGCAGGTTGGAACTGCCGTCCCAGGTCCACTGCTTGAGGTTGGACCCGGGGGCCACGTTGCCACCGCTGTCCAGGGCGAGGCCGTCGGTGACGTTGGTGAGCCAGAAGTACGTCGCCGGGTTGAACTGGACCCTCAGTGAGGCGATCTGGTCGTTGTTGCCGGTGACCCGCAGGTCGGGGTTGTCGGCGGTGAACGTCCAGGAGGTGCCGGTGAGGTTGTCCCCGGAGTAGCCGGTCACCTGGTAGCCGGGGGACGGCCGGGGCGAGGAGATGGTGCGCGCGCCCGGTCCCGCCGCGGTCAGGTCGGCCGCGGTGTAGTCGCCGACGGTCAACACGGCCGCGTTGCCGGTGTAGTTGACGTCCGTGAAGACGACGGCGCCGGCGGCCGGCAGCAGGCCCGGGATCGCGCCGGAGAAAGTCAGCTTCAGGACGTAGGCGTTGGCGCCGTACGGCGCCGAGGAGGGCAGGGCGACCGTGAGGCCGGAGGAGTTCTGGGCCGGTGCGGGCAGGTCGATGTAGGTGCCGGCGGTGGAGCCGAGGAGCTTCACCGAGGCCAGCGACGACAGGTTGATGCGGTCCGAGCTGAGCGTCTTGATGGTCAGCGAGCTGCCCGGCCAGCCCAGGACGGTCGCGTACAGGACGTTGTCGGCCTTGTTGCGGGTGAAGCGGATGTCCTGCGCCGTGCCGGCATGCGGGGTGGTGAACGAACCGCCGCCCATCTTCGTCGGGCCCTCGCCGTACGCCGTCCAGGCACGGGTCGCGTACAACGACTCGCCGAAGCGCTTCAGATGGTCACCGATGCCGAGCAGGATGTCCTTCTGCGCCTGGGGGATGGTGCCGTCGGCCATCGGCGCGATGTTCAGCAGCATGTTGCCGTTCTTGCTGACCCGGTCGATGAACGAGTGCAGCATCTGCTGGATGCTGTAGTAACCGATGCCCTGGGTGTAGCACCAGCTGGAGCTGGAGATGCTGTCGTCGGTCAGCCAGTACGGGGTGGTGATGTCGGCCGGGCCGCCGCGCTCGTAGTCGAAGACCTCGCCCTTGTTGTTGAAGCCGTCCTTGTAGGTGGCGACGACCTCACGGCCCCAGCTGCCCGCCTGGTTGTAGTAGTACGAGAGGAAGTTCAGGCGCTGGGTCTCGTCGACGGCGTCGAGCTTGAAGTCCTGCCACAGGATGTCGGGCTGGGCACGGTCGATGACCTCCTTGAGCTTGTCGTACCAGAGCTGGTTCTCCGCGGCCGCGCCCAGCTGCCCGTACAGCTTTTTCAGGCTCGGGTCCCTCTGGGCGGGGGCGTACTCGTAGAAGCCGTTGAAGTTGAACGCGTGGTGCATGGCCACCAGCAGCTTGAGGCCCTTGGCGCGGATGGCCGTGGAGAACAGCTGCAGCAGGTTCAGCCCCGGACCCTTGTTCACCGAGTTCCACTCGTTGACCTGGCTGTCCCACATGGAGAAGCCGTCGTGGTGCTCGGCGACCGGGCCGGCGAACCTCGCGCCGGCGTCGACGAACAGCTGGGCCCACTCGTCGGGGTCGAAGTTCCCGCCGGCCGACTTCAGCTTCGGCGCGAACTTCACGAAGTTGCCCGTCAGGTCCTGCGCCCCGTCGATGAAGTTGTGGTACGGCCACGCCGACGGCTGACCGTAGGTCGCGACATGGTGTTTGTTGGCGTTGCTGCCGCTTTGGTACATGTTGCGCGGATACCACTCGCTGTCGTACGCCGGAACGCTGAAGACGCCCCAGTGGAAGTAGATGCCGAACTTGGCGTCCTGGAACCACTCCGGGGCCGGTGGGTGCTGGTCGACCGAGTTCCAGTCGGGCGTGTAGGTGGCGGGCGCCGCTTGTGCGCCGCCGGCGGCGAACACACCTCCGGCGACGGCCGCCGCGGCCACGAAGGTGGCGCCGGCCAGGAACTGGCGTCTGTTGAGCGAACTCGACATGGAGACATCCCTGATGCGGAAGGGGGGAGGGAGAGAACCGGGACGGCCGGTTGTTACGCATGAAGGTCGACCATGCGTCCCCGGGATGTCAACGGTGGTGCAGGGATGAAAAGACTTGCTTGACCAGGCGTTTTGTCACTTTTGTTCATTTTTCTTGCGCTTTTTCACCGGCCAGACATGGCATGTCTGTCGGATGACGCCTGTCTGGATCACATCAGGAGCTCGACCCGATTGATGGGATGGATCTCGTCATCGATCCACCCTCGCGGAGTCCATCAGGCCTCACTTCCCGGCTCTGACGTGCAATTTTGCATGAACTCGCATCCAGGACTAGACAGCCCGTTGCCGCACACCCTATAAACATCCCATCTCTTCGAGGAGACGGCACACAGTTGCCGCCCATGCGAAACATCTCCCGCTACGGGACCAGCGCGAGGAAGTACCGATGAGACTCAGAAACGCACTCTGTTCCACCGCCGCCGCCCTGTCCGCACTGGCGCTGCTCAGCGCCTGCGGCAGCGGCTCCAGCACCTCGGCGTCGTCGAGCGACGCGCCGCTGGTCGGCGTCGACTACCCGCGCTCCGACACCGACTTCTGGAACTCGTACATCAAGTACACGCCGGAGTCCGCGAAGAAGCTCGGCCTCTCGCTCAAGACCACGAACTCGCAGAACGACGTCGCCAAACTGACCGCCAACGTGCAGACGTTCGTCAGCCAGGGCGTCAAGGGCATCGCCATGGCCCCGCAGGACACCGCCGCCATCGCGCCGACGCTGGCGCAGTTGGAGGCGAAGAAGATTCCGGTGGTCACCGTCGACACCCGCCCGGACAGCGGAAAGGTCTTCATGGTGGTGCGCGCCGACAACCGAGCGTACGGCGAGAAGGCGTGCCAGTACCTCGGCACGAAGCTCGGCGGCAAGGGCAAGGTCGTGATGCTGGAGGGCGGCCTGGACTCCATCAACGGCCGTGACCGCACCGAGGCGTTCAACGACTGCATGAAGAAGAACTACCCCGGCGTCAAGGTGTTCGGCGAGGCCACCAACTGGGACGGCGCCGTCGCCGCGCAGAAGCTCCAGACGGACCTGACGGCCAACCCGGACATCAGGGGCGTCTACATGGAGTCCAGCTTCGCCCTGGCCGGCACCCTCCAAGTCCTGAAGCAGAAGGGCCTGTTGGTCGACCCGAAGGACAGCAAGCATGTGTTCGTCGTCTCCAACGACGGCATTCCGCAGGAGCTGAAGTCCATCGCCGCGGGGAAGATCGACGCCACGGTCTCCCAGCCGGCCGACCTCTACGCCCAGTACGCCCTGTACTACCTGAAGGCCGCGATCGACGGGAAGACCTTCAAGCCGGGCAGGACCGACCACGACAGCACCATCGTGCAGGTGCGTGACGGCCTGCTGGAGGACCAGCTCTCCGCGCCGCTGGTCACCGCCGACGGCGGCACGTACGGCGGAGTCCCGAGCCTCAAGAGCACCGACCCCTCCCTGTGGGGCAACCACCTCGGCTGACGGCTCGCCCGGAAATCCAACGGCTCACGAACGCAAGGCGGTTGAGATGAGTGACGGGGAGCGAGCAGTCACCCCCGCGCCCGCCCCGGCGGACGACGGACGGGTCCCGGCGGACCCGCCCGTGGTCGAGGCGACGGGCATAGTCAAACGATTCGGTCCGACGGTGGCCCTGAACGGCGCCCGGATCACCATCAGGCCCGGCGAGACCCACGCGCTCGTCGGCCGCAACGGAGCGGGCAAGTCGACCCTGGTCTCCGTCCTCACCGGTCTGCAGGCCCCCGACGAGGGCACGGTGACGTTCGGCGGCAGCGCGGCCCCACGGCTCGCCGACCGTGACGCCTGGCGGCAGCGCGTGGCCTGCGTCTACCAGAAGTCGACGATCATCCCCACCCTGACGGTCGCCGAGAACCTCTTCCTTAACCGGCACCACCACGGCCGCGGCCGGCTCATCAGCTGGCCGGGCGTGCGCCGCCGTGCGCAGGAGACGCTGTCGACGTGGTCCGTGGACGTCGACCCGCAGACCCCCGCCGGTGAACTCGACGTCGAGCAGCGTCAGTTCGTCGAGATCGCCCGTGCGCTGTCGTTCGGCGCCCGGTTCATCATCCTCGACGAGCCGACCGCGCAGCTCGACGCGGCGGCGATCAGCCGGCTCTTCGACCGGATCCGCGACCTGCAACGCCAGGGCGTGACCTTCCTGTTCATCAGCCACCACCTCCAGGAGATCTACGAGATCTGCGACATGGTGACGGTGTTCCGGGACGCCCGGCACATCCTGACCGCGCCGGTCGCCGAGCTCCCGCGGACCGAACTCGTCGCCGCCATGACCGGTGAGGCGGCCGCCGACCGGCGTGAGGAACGGGCGAGCAGCCTGGACGCCGAGGCGACGGCCGCGCTGAGTGTGCGGGCCCTGACCGGCGAGACCTACGGCGACGTCACGTTCCGGGTGGGGGCGGGCGAGATCGTCGGACTCGCCGGAGCGGCCGGCAGCGGCCGTACGGAGATCGCCGAGACCGTGGTGGGACTGCGGGCCGCCGACAGCGGTGATGTGGAGATCGCGGGGCAGCGGCCCGGGGCGGGAAGCGTGCCCGCCGCGCTGGCCGCCGGCGCCGGGTTCGTCCCGCAGGACCGGCACCACCAGGGCTTCGTCCCCGACATGTCGATCGCGGACAACGCCACTCTCTCCGTGCCCGGCCGGCTCGGCCACCACGGGTTCATCAGCGCCCAGCGCCGGGACCGGCTCGCCGAGGCCATGATCGAGAAGCTGGCGATCAAGACCCCGGGGCCGGACCTGCCGGTCTCCGCGCTGTCCGGCGGCAACCAGCAGAAGGTCGTCATGGCGCGCGCCCTCGCCGACGACCCCCGGCTGCTGGTGCTGATCAACCCGACCGCGGGCGTCGACGTGCGCTCCAAGGAGTTCCTCCTCGGCAAGGTCGAGGAGATCGCCGAGGCCGGCACCGGAGTGCTCATCGCCTCCGACGAACTCGACGACCTGCGGATGTGCGACCGGGTCCTGGTGATGTTCCAGGGCCGAGTGACCTCGGAAATCACCCGCGGCTGGCACGACCACGACCTCGTGGCCGCGATGGAAGGAGTGGACCTCAATGCCTGAAACCGTCCTCGCGGACAAGCCCGCCTCCGGGACCACGGAGCCGAACGCCAAGCGGACCGGGCTGTTCGGCGGCCGGATACCCCTGGCCCGGCTGCGCGACCTCGCGCTGATCCCCGCGATCGTGGTCATCGCGATCGTCGGCCGGATCGTCAGTCCGGTCTTCCTGCAGGCGGACAACCTCATCAACGTCCTGCAGACCATGTCGGAGATCGCCCTGCTGGTCCTCGCCCAGACGATGATCCTGATCGTCAAGAAGATGGACCTCTCCCTGGAGTCGACCATGGGCCTCGCGCC
Source organism: Streptomyces sp. NPDC031474 (assembly GCF_055581185.1). Classification (NCBI taxonomy): domain Bacteria; kingdom Bacillati; phylum Actinomycetota; class Actinomycetes; order Kitasatosporales; family Streptomycetaceae; genus Streptomyces; species Streptomyces sp. NPDC031474. The sequence goes on along the minus strand of NZ_JBVIJX010000012.1, from coordinate 361,858 downwards.
CGGAGTCGCGGCCTGGCTGGTGGTTCCGGTCGGCGCGGGTCACGGCCTCGGTCTGCTGCCGGGCTCGTGGGCGATCCCGGTCACGCTCGCCGTGGGCGCGCTCGTCGGTGTGGTCAACGCCCTGCTGATCATCCGCTTCGGCCTCAACGGCTTCATCGTCACCCTCGGCATGCTGATCGTGCTGCGCGGCATCCTCACGGGCGTCTCGGGCGGCCAGACCTTCTTCCAGCTGCCGGAGTCCATGCTCTACCTGGGCACCGCCGAATGGTTCGGGATGCCCGCCTCCATCTGGATCTGCCTCACCCTGTTCGCCGTCGCCATCGTCGTCCTCGGCTGGACCAGCTTCGGCCGCTCCCTGTACGCCATCGGCGGCAACGTCGACGCCGCGAAGGCGGCCGGCATCCGCACCGACCGGGTGCTGTGGATCGTCATCGTCACCGGCAGCGTGCTCGCCGCCCTCGCCGGTCTGCTGCTGTCCGGGCGCCTCGCCTCCGTCGCCTCCGCGCAGGGCAACGGCTACATCTTCACCGTCATGGCCGCCGCGGTCATCGGAGGCATCAGCCTCAACGGCGGCAAGGGCACCATGTTCGGGGCGTTCAGCGGCATCCTGCTGCTCTTCATGATCCAGAACGTGCTCACCCTGGGCGGTGTCCCCGCGCAGTGGATCGGCGCCCTCAACGGCCTGATCATCCTGTTCGCCCTGACCATCTCCCGCATCACGGGCGGCAAGGTCCAGGAGTGAAGGGTCCAGGAGTGACCCGCGCGGCCGTCACCGGCCCGTCCTGACCCCGGGGGCCTCCCGCTCGCCCGCCGCCGTTCCCCCTCTCGTCGCAGGGACCTTGTTCCCCCCCCTGCCCCCACAGGAGTTGCTGCCATGTCCTCCGTCGTGCCCACTTCCGCCCGCATCACCGCTCTCGACGTCCTGGACGTGCGGTTTCCCACCTCCGAGCAGTTGGACGGGTCGGACGCGATGAACCCCGAACCCGACTACTCCGCCGCCTACGTCGTCCTGCGCACCGACGCCGGCGACGGCCTGGAGGGCCACGCCCTGGCCTTCACCACCGGACGCGGCAACGACGCGCAGGCCGCCGCCATCGCGACGCTCGCCCCGCACGTCGTCGGGCTGTCCGTCGAGGAGGTCTGCGCCGACCTCGGCGCGTTCTCCCGCAGCCTCGTCCACGACCCGCAACTGCGCTGGCTGGGACCGGAGAAGGGCGCCATCCACATGGCGACCGGCGCCGTCATCAACGCCGCCTGGGACCTCGCCGCCAAGCGGGCGGGCAAGCCCGTCTGGCGCTTCCTGGCCGACATGTCGCCCGAGGAACTGGTCGCCCAGGTCGACTTCCGTTGGCTGAGCGACGCCCTCCCCCCCGAGGAGGCCCTGGAGATCCTCAAGCGTGCCGAACCGGGCCGCGAGGACCGCATCGCCCGCCTCCTGGAGCGCGGTTACCCCGCCTACACCACCACGCCCGGCTGGCTCGGCTACTCCGACGAGAAGCTGGCCCGACTGGCCCGCGAGGCCGTCGCCGACGGCTTCACCCAGATCAAGCTGAAGGTCGGCGCGGACCTGGAGGACGACGTACGGCGCATGCGCACCGCCCGCGAGACGGTCGGCGACTCCATCCGCATCGCCGTCGACGCCAACCAGAGATGGGACATCCAGCCCGCCATCGACTGGATGCGGGCACTGGCCCCCTACGACCCGTACTGGATCGAGGAGCCCACCTCCCCCGACGACATCCTCGGCCACGCCGCCGTGCGCAAGGCCGTCGCCCCCATCAAGGTCGCCACCGGCGAACACATCGCCAACCGGGTCGTCTTCAAGCAGCTCCTCCAGGCCGGCGCGGTGGACATCGTCCAGATCGACTCCGCCCGGGTCGGCGGCGTCAACGAGAACATCGCGATCCTGCTGCTCGCCGCCAAGTTCGGCGTGCCGGTCTGCCCGCACGCCGGCGGCGTCGGGCTGTGCGAGATGGTCCAGCACCTGTCGATGTTCGACTACGTGTCCGTCTCCGCCAGCCTCCAGGACCGGGTCATCGAGTACGTCGACCATCTGCACGAGCACTTCATCGACCCGGTGCGCATCGCCGACGGCCACTACCTGGCGCCGACCCTGCCCGGACTCGGTGCGCAGATGCACCCCGAGTCCCTCGAGGAGTACGGCTACCCCGACGGCCCCGTCTGGTCCGCTCGTGTCTGACCTCCTCGAACTCGTCGATTCCCACCATCATGTGTGGGATCCGGACCACCGCCCCCAGCCCTGGCTGGACGAGCCCGGCCACGCACCTGTCCGCCGCGCGTTCGCCGTCGACGACCTGCGTGCGGCCGCGACCCGCCCGATCGCCGGCCGACGGCTCGGCGGCACGGTCGTCGTCCAGTGCGTCACGTCGCTCCCGGAGACACGCGAACTGCTCGCCCTGGCCGAGGAGGATCCGCTGGTCGGCGCGGTCGTCGGCTGGGCGGACCTGACCTCTGCCGCCGTCGGCGACGTACTCGACGAACTGCGGTCGGGCCCCGGCGGCCGCCGTCTGCGGTCCGTCAGGCATCTCGTCCAGCAGGAGCACGACCCCGGGTGGCTGCAACGGCCCTGCGTGCAACGGGGCTTGCGCGCGCTGGGCGAGCGCGGGCTCGCCTACGACGTCCTCGTCCGCAGTCCCCAGTTGCCGCAGGCGATCCGGCTGGCCGAGAGCCTCCCCGGGCTGCCGCTCGTCCTCGACCACGCGGGCAAGCCGCCGCTCCTCGGGCGCGACCTGGACGCACTTGAGGTGTGGGAGCGCGACGTGCGGCGGCTGGCCGCACATCCCCAGGTCATGTGCAAGGTGTCGGGCCTGATCACGGAGGCCGACCACGCCACATGGACGACCGCGGACATCCGGCCCGTGTGGGACGTCCTGCTCGCCGCCTTCGGCCCCCAGCGGCTGATGTTCGGCTCCGACTGGCCGGTCTGCTTCCTCGCGGGCGGCTGGGACCGCTGGGCCGCCACGGTCGAGGAACTCCTCGACGACTGCTCCCCCGGCGAGACCGAGGCGGTCCTCCGGGGCGCCGCGACCGCCTTCTACGGCCTGAACTCCCTCGTAAGGAAGGCGGAGACGCCGTGCTCCTGACCGAACTCCTGCACCCCGACATCCTGGCAGCCCTCGCCGGATCCGGTCACGGCGCCCGCGTGCTGCTCGCCGACGGCCACTACCCCGCGAGCACCGCCACCGGAGAGCGGGCCAGGATCGTCCACCTCAATCTCGCCCCCGGCCTGCTCGACGTCACGACCGTGCTCGACGTCCTGCTGCGCGCGCTCCCCGTCGAGTCGGCCCACGTCATGGTGCCGCCCGAGGGCGAACCGGAGCCGCCGGCCATCGCCGAGTACCGCTCCCGGCTGGCGCCGGTTCCCGTCGAGACACTCGGCCGCTTCGCGTTCTACGACGCCGCGCGCTCCCCCGACCTGGCGCTGGCCGTCGTCACCGCCGACATCCGTACCTACGCCAACCTGCTGCTGACCATCGGCGTCCGCGCTGAAGGGACCCTGAGAACACGATGACACTGGCCGTCCGTTACACAGCCGCCCGCACCCTGGACACGGCCCCCGCCCGAACCCCGGCCCCCGGCCCCGGAGAGGTGGAGCTGGCTCCCGCATATGTCGGCATCTGCGGCACCGACCTGCACATCTTCCACGGTGACATGGACGCCCGGGTGAGCACGCCCGCCGTGCTCGGGCACGAGATGTCCGGCCGGGTCGTGCGCGTCGGCGCCGGCGTGGAGGGCTGGGCGCCCGGTGACGCGGTGACGGTGATGCCGCTGCGCTGGGACGACAACTGCCCAGCCTGCCTGGCCGGTCACCGGCACATCTGCCAGCACCTCGACTTCATCGGCATCGACTCCCCCGGTGCGATGCAGCAGCGCTGGACCGTGCCCGCCGCCACGCTCGTCCGGCTGCCGGACTCGCTTCCGCTGGACCGGGCCGCGCTCGTCGAACCCACGGCGGTGGCCGTGCACGACGTCGGCCGGGCCGGGGTCCGTGACGGCGAGCGCGTCGTCGTGGTCGGCGGCGGCCCCGTCGGCATCCTCATCGCACTGGTGGCGCAGGCCGCCGGCGCCGAGGTCCGGGTGGCCGAACTGAGCGCCCACCGAAGGGCGTTGGCCGCGGGCCTGGGGCTGACCGCCTGGGATCCGGCCGCCGAGGACGTCCCCGCGCTGGTGCGGGAGTGGACGGGCGACGCGAGCGCCGACGTCGCCTTCGAGGTGTCCGGCGCAGCCGGCGGCGTCGAGACGGCGGTCGAGGTGCTCGGCGTTCGCGGCCGGCTGTGTCTGGTGGCCATCCATCCCCGGCCCCGCGAGGTGAACCTGCACCGCTTCTTCTGGCGCGAGCTGACGCTCGTCGGCGCCCGGCTGTACGACCGCTCCGACTTCGAGCGGGCCGTCGCTCTCGTGGCGGACGGCACGATCCCCGCCGAACGGCTGATCAGCAAGGTGGTACCGCTCACCGAGGCGCCCGCGGCGTTCGAGGCGCTGGAGGCGGGCGGCGACGTGATGAAGATCCTGGTGGACTGCACCGACGAGGCCGAAGGAGCCGCCGTATGAACGTCTTCGACCTGACGGGCAGGCTGGCCGTCGTCACCGGCGCGCGGCGCGGCATCGGCCGGGCCGTCGCCCGCGCCCTCGCCGAGGCCGGCGCGGACGTCATCGGCGTCAGCGCCGCTCTCGAGGCGTCGGGCAGCGACGTCGAGAAGGACGTCGTCGCCGCGGGGCGTGCCTTCGAGGCGATCCGCACCGACTTCGCCGACGCCGACGCGGTGCGGGCCCTCGGGGAGGACCTCGGGGGGCGGGAGCGGCCGGTGGACATCCTGGTGAACAACGCGGGCACCATCCGCCGCGCCCCCGCCGCCGAACACCCCGACGCCGACTGGGAGTTGGTGCTCCAGGTCAACCTGAACGCGCAGTTCGCGCTGACCCGGGCCGTCGGCGCGGCGATGGTGGCCCGCGGCCAGGGGAAGATCATCTTCACGGCGTCGCTGCTCAGCTTCCAGGGCGGCATCAACGTCCCCGGCTACACCGCCGCCAAGCACGGCGTCACCGGACTGACCAAGGCACTGGCCAACGAATGGGCGGCGCACGGCGTCAACGTCAACGCCATCGCCCCCGGCTATATCGCCACCGACAACACCCGGGCCCTCCAGGACGATCCGGTGCGCAGCAGGGCCATTCTGGAGCGCATTCCGGCCGGACGCTGGGGCGGCGCCGACGACCTCGCGGGGGCCGCCGTGTTCCTGGCCTCGGACGCGGCCGCCTACGTCCACGGCACCGTGCTGCCCGTCGACGGCGGCTGGCTCGGCAGATGACCGCCGACCTCGTCTCCGTGCTGTCCGGCGCCCGTGTCATGCCGGTGCTCACCGTCCCGTCCGCCGCGACCGCAGGCCCGCTCGCCGAGGCGCTCGCGGAGGGCGGCGCCCGGTGCGCCGAGGTCACCTTCCGCACCCCGGCCGCCGAGCAGGCGGTGCGGGCGATGGCGGCGCACGGCGGGCTGGTCGTCGGCGCCGGCACCGTGCTCAGCGCCGAGCAGGCGGAGCGTGCGGTGGCGGCCGGCGCCCGCTTCGTCGTCTCCCCCGGCTTCGACGAGCAAGTCGTCGCCGCCTGCCGCGAGTTGGACGTTCCCGTGGTGCCGGGCATCGCCACCGCCACCGAGCTGATGCGATGCCTGCGGGCCGGTGTCGACACCGTGAAGCTGTTTCCCGCCGAGCCTCTCGGCGGCCTGCGGACCCTCCAGGCGCTCGCCGCGCCGTTCCCCGGGGCGCGGTTCGTGCCGACCGGCGGCATCGGCGCCGACCGCCTGAGCGACTACCTCGGCCACCCTGCGGTCCTCGCCGTGGGCGGCAGCTGGATGGCCACCCCCGCCCATCTGGAACGTGCGGCGTACCCGGAGATCCGGCGGCTGACCGCCGAGGCCGTGAAGAGGAGTACGACGTGGGAGAGAAGCTCGACGTGGGAGAGGAGTTCGACGTGACGGACGTGACGGACGTGACCGACGTGACCGACGTGGTCGCCCTCGGTGAGGTGATGCTCCGCTTCGACCCGGGCGAGGGGCGGATCCGCACGGCGCGCTCGTTCCAGGTCTGGGAGGGCGGCGGCGAGTACAACGTCGTACGCGGCCTGCGCCGCTGTTTCGGACTGCGCACGGCCGTCGTCACGGCCCTGGCCGACAACGCGGTCGGACGGCTCGTCGAGGACCTCATGCTGCAGGGCGGCGTCGACACGTCCCTCGTCCGCTGGGTTTCCGCGGACGGCGCCGGCCGCACCGCGCGCAACGGCCTGAACTTCGTCGAGCGCGGCTTCGGCATCCGGGGCGCGCTGGGCGTCAGCGATCGTGCGAACACGGCGGTGTCCCAGCTGCGCGCGGGGGACGTCGACTGGGACGCGCTGTTCGTGTCGGGCCCGCGCTGGTTCCACACCGGCGGCATCTTCGCCGGCCTGTCGGAGACCACCGCGGACGTCGCGGAGGAGGCCATGGCGGCCGGCCGCCGCCACGGCGTGACGGTCTCCTACGACCCCAACTTCCGCCCCAGTCTCTGGGCCGGCCGGGGCGGCGCCGACCGGGCGCGCGAGACCGATCTGCGGCTCGCCCGCCACGCCGACGTCGTGGTGGGCGCGCTGGGCCTGGCCGGGAAGCGTCCGGGCGGCTCGCCCGTCCCGGCCGAGGAGGTGCCGGACGCACTCGCCGAAGTGGCCGCCCTGGTGCCCGAGGCCAAGGTGCTGGCGACCCCGCTGCGCACTGTCCCCTCGGCCGGAGTGAACGACTGGTCCTCCGCCGCGTGGTCGGCGGCGAGCGGCTTCGTCGGCGGCCCCGAGATGCCCGGCCTGCACGTGCTGGACCGGGTCGGCTCCGGCGACGGCTTCGCGGCCGGACTGATCTACGGGCTGCTGACCGGCGACGGGCAGGGCGGCGCCCCCGCGGGGGCAGCGGATCTGCGCCGCGCGCTTGCCTACGGCACCGCCCACGGGGCGCTCACCATGACCACGCCCGGAGACGTCTCCATGGCCTCGCTCGCCGAGGTCGAGGCCCTCATGGCGGGCGGCTCCGCCGCCGTCAGACGGTGATCCCGTCGGCAGCCGGTCCGACCACCCGCACCTTCGAGGAGCTCCCCTTGCGCAACCGGAAGATCGCCCACACCTCGGTCGCGCTCACCGAGCTCGGTTTCGGCGCCTCGGTGATCGGCAACCTGTATCGGATCACCCCGCCCCACGACGCGTCGGCCACGGTCGACGCCGCCTGGGAGTCCGGGATCCGGTACTTCGACACGGCGCCGCACTACGGTCTCGGCCTGTCCGAGCGCCGCCTGGGAGCGGCGCTGCGGGACCGCCCTCGGGATGCGTACGTCGTCTCCTCCAAGGTGGGCCGTCTGCTCGTCCCCAACGAACGGCCGAGCGGGGTCGACAGCGAGGGCTTCGTCGTACGCGACGATCTGCGCAGGGAGTGGGACTTCAGCCGGGACGGCGTACTGCGCTCCATCGAGGCGACGCTGGAGCGCACGGGCCTGGACCGCCTGGACGTCGTCTATCTGCACGACCCCGACGAGCACTGGAGGCAGGCCGCCGAGGAGGCCATGCCGGCGCTGGCGGAACTGCGCGACCAGAAGGTGATCGGGGCGATCGGCGCCGGCATGAACCAGTCGGCCATGCTCGCCCGTTTCCTCCGCGAGACCGCCGCCGACGTGGTGATGCTGGCCGGGCGCTATACGCTGCTCGACCAGTCGGCTCTGGACGACGTCCTGCCGGCCGCGCAGGAGCAGGGAAAGAGCGTGGTGGCGGTCGGTGTGTTCAATTCGGGACTGCTCTCCCGCGAGCGGCCCGCCGCGGGCATGAAGTACGACTACCAGGACGCCCCGAAGGATGTGGTCGAGCGTGCCCGGGCGATCGCCGAGGTCTGCGAGGCCCACGGTACGACGCTTCCCGCCGCCGCGATCGCCTTCCCGCTCGCCCACCCCACTATCATCAACGTCACCCTGGGTATGCGGCATCCGGAACAGGTCACACGCAACGTGGAACTCCACCGTCGGCACATCCCCGAAGGACTCTGGGACGACCTTCGTGCCCGGAGGCTGATCAGGTCGGACGTGTCCGTCGAGGACACTGACGGAAGGAGTTCGCGGTGTCTCTGACCGACAAGGCCATAGAGCAGATCCGTGAGTTGATCCGGACCGGTGCTCTCCCACCGGGCTCGAAGCTGCCACCGGAACAGGAGCTGGCCGGCCAGCTGGGCCTGTCCCGCAACCTCGCCCGGGAAGCGGTCAAGGCGCTGTCCGTCGCCCGGGTCCTGGAGGTCCGCCGGGGCGACGGCACCTATGTGACCAGCCTGCAGCCGAGCCTGCTCCTGGAGGGTCTCGGCGGTGCCGTGGAACTGCTCCAGAGCGACTCGGCCGCGCTGCTGGACCTGATGGAGGTACGACGGCTCCTCGAACCGGTGGCCACCGCACTCGCGGCCACGCGGATCACCGACGCCCAGCTGGCCGAGGTGAAGCAGCATCTGGACGCCATGCGCGAGGCCCGCGACGACGTCGAGCGGCTCAACGCCCACGATGCGGCCTTCCACCGCGCCGTTGTCTCCGCCACCGGCAACGAGAGCCTGCTCACCCTCCTGGAAGGGGTCTCCGGTCGCACTCTGCGCGCCCGCATCTGGCGTGGCCTGGTCGACACCCACGCGGCGGGTCGGACCCTCGCCGAGCACGAGGCGATCTTCCGGGCCCTGTCCCGCCGTGACACCGCCCTCAGCCAGGCCGCCGCCCTGCTGCACGTGAGCAGCACCGAACAGTGGCTGAGAGAACACCTCGACTCCACCGACACCGACACCGACACCGGCGCCTGAGCCGCGCGGCGCGGCGGCTCACTCCTCGATGCGGTCCACCAGCCCCCGGGCCAGGGCGCGTTCGACGGCGACGGTCCGGCCGCCGAGGACCAGGAACAGGGTCCGCCTGCGGCCGATCCTGCGCGGCAGGCCGACCGTGCCGCCGGCGCCGGGGATCAGGCCCATGCCCGGCTCGGGCAGCCGGACCGGGTGTCCGGGGCGGCCACGACGCGGGAGGCGAAGGCCGGAAGTTCGATGCCCGCGCCGACGCAGTGACCGTGCAGCCTGGCCGTGAGCCGAGAGCCGTGAGCCGTCCGCCGACGGCTCAGCAGGCGGCCCGCCATGCCTGCCCGGGTGCGGACGAGATGCGCGGCGGCGAGGTCGGTGGCCGTGCCGAACCAGCTCCGGCGGTCGCGGCGGCCAGGGCGTCGTGCAGTTTCGCGCCGTGGGCGTTGCGCCGCTCGGGGCGGTGGAGCGTGATCCGCAGGACGGCGGCCTCGCGGCGCACCGGGACGGGGTCTCCGCCGGCCCGGGGAGGCATCTTGACGGTCCCCCGGCCCCGGCGCGCGGTCAGTGTGACTCGCGGCTCACCTCGGACCCGCTCGAGCCGACGAGGAAGTCGAGGTCGGCGCCGGTGTCGGCCTGCAGGACGTGGTCCACGTAGAGCCGCTCCCAGCCACGCCGGGGGTGGGCGAAGCCGGTGAGGGTGGCCTCGTCGGGGGTCCTGCGGGCGAGTTCACCGGCGGGCACATCGACGTCGATGCGGCGGGCTTCCACGTCGAGAGTGATGAAGTCGCCGGTCCGCACCAGCGCGAGGGGTCCGCCGGCCGCGGCTTCCGGGGCCACGTGCAGGACCACCGTGCCGTAGGCGGTACCGCTCATCCGGCCGTCGCAGACCCGGACCATGTCACGGACGCCCTGTTGGAGCAGCTTCTTCGGCAGTGGCATGTTCGCCACCTCGGGCATGCCCGGGTAGCCCTTGGGGCCGCAGCCGCGCAGGACCAGCACCGAGTCGGCGTCCACGTCGAGTTCGGGGTCGTCGACGCGGGCGTGGAAGTCCTCGATGGAGTCGAAGACGACGGCCCGGCCCCGGTGGCGCAGCAGGTGCGCGGAGGCCGCCGCCGGTTTGATGAGCGCGCCGTCCGGGGCGAGGTTGCCGCGCAGGACGGCGATGCCGCCCTCGGCGACCAGCGGCTCGGCGCGGGTGCGGATGACCTCGGTGTCCCAGATGGGGGCGTCGTCGAGAGAGTCGACGAGTGGCGCGCCGGTCACGGTCAGCGCGTCGGGGTCGAGCAGGTCGCGCACCTCGCGCAGGACGGCGAGCAGGCCGCCGGCGCGGTGGAAGTCCTCCATGAGGAAGCGGCCGGCCGGCTGGAGGTCCACGAGGACGGGCACCCGGGAGCCGATCCGGTCGAAGTCGTCCAGCGTGAGATCGATGCCCGACCGGCCGGCGATCGCCAGGAGATGGACGACCGCGTTGGTGGAGCCGCCGATGGCGGCCAGCGCGACGATCGCGTTGTGAAAGGACGCCTTGGTCAGAAAGGTCGCCGGCCGCCGGTCGGCGCCCACCATGTCCACCGCCAGCCGGCCGGTGCGGTGCGCGGCCTCCAGCAGCCGGCTGTCCGGCGCGGGCGTCCCGGCCACTCCGGGGAGTACGGTGCCCAGCGCCTCCGCCACCAGCGCCATCGTCGAAGCCGTGCCCATCGTGTTGCAGTGCCCGCGACTGCGGATCATCGCCGACTCGGAGCGGGCGAACTGCTCCTGGGAGAGCGTGCCGGCCCGGACCTCCTCCGACAGCCGCCACACGTCGGTGCCGCAGCCCAGCGGGGCGCCGCGGAAGGTGCCGGTGAGCATCGGACCGCCGGGCACCACGACGGCGGGCAGGTCCACCGAGGCGGCCGCCATCAGCAGCGACGGGATGGTCTTGTCGCAGCCGCCCAGCAGGACCACTCCGTCGACGGGGTTGGCCCGCAGCATCTCCTCCGTGGCCATCGCCGCCATGTTGCGCCAGAGCATCGCGGTGGGCCGCACCTGTGTCTCGCCGAGCGACACCACGGGCAGGTCCAGCGGGATCCCGCCCGCCTCGTACACCCCGTTGCGCACGGAGGCCGCAACCTCGTTCAGATGTGCGTTGCACGGTGTCAGGTCGGACGCGGTGTTGGCGATGGCTATCTGCGGGCGGCCGGTGAAGGCGTCGCCCGGTACGCCCCGTCGCATCCACGCGCGATGGATGTAGGCGTTGCGGTCCTGACCCGCGTACCACTGTGCGCTGCGGAGCTTCACGGCGCCCCTTCCAATAGTCGGTACGTCGGTCTAGTGTTCGGAACGCGATGCAGCCTACGCAGACGTCCGACGGATCGACAGACCCCGGTGAGCACGGCGCACCGGGGGCCGGGGGCGGCCGCCTGGTGGGCTCGGACCGGGTGCTCGCGGTCCTCAAGGAGCTCGCACGGTATTCCGAAGGGGTGGGGCTCGAGGAGCTGACCCGGGTGATGGGCAGTCCCAAGCCGACCGTGCACCGGGCGCTGGGCGCCCTGCGCCGGGCCGGACTGGCCGAGCAGGACGCCCGCGGGCGTTATGTCCTCGGGGACGAGTTCCTGCGCATGGCCTTCGCTCATCACGAGGCCCGTCCCGACCATGTCCGAGTCCGTCCCGTGCTGGTCGCACTGGCCCACCGGTTCGGCGAGACCGCGCACTACGCGGTGCTCGACGGCCATGAGGTCGTCTACCGCGCCAAGGTCGACCCGCCCAGCGGCGCCGTCCGGCTGACGTCGACGATCGGCGGCCGCAACCCGGCCCACGCCACCGCCGTCGGCAAACTCCTCCTCAGCCGGCGGTTGAGCTCGCCTGCCGACGTCGAGGCATGGATCGGCGACTCGCCTCCCGAGCGCCGCACACCACGAACGCTCTGCGCGGCCGCCGACCTCCACCACGAGCTCGCCCGCACGCTCGAACGGGGCTACGGCGTCGACGACCAGGAGAACGAGACGGGCGTCAACTGCCTTGCCCTGCCGGTGTACCTGACCTCCCCTACGACGCCCTCCGGCGCCCTCAGCATCAGCGCGCTGGCCTACCGGACGCCGCTGGCCACCCTGGTCGACGCGCTCGACGAGATCCGCGACCTGCTCGGTCCCCTGGGCCGACCCCACGCCTGAACCCCCAGCCCGCAGACGACCGCACCCTGGAGAGAGCCCCCGTGTACCTCATGCGCATCGGCGCCCCCGGCGCCGAGAAGCCCGTTGCCCGCATCGACGACGAGACGTACGTCGACCTCTCCGACGTCGTCACGGACTTCGACGAGGCGTTCTTCGGCTCGGAGGGCGTCGACCGGGTCCGCCCCGTCGTGGCCGAGCGCACGGCGGCGGGCCGCGTGTCCCGCTTCGCCGGAGAGCGCGTCGGCGCACCCGTCGCGCGCCCGCACCAGATCCTCTGCATCGGGCTCAACTACCGTGACCACGCGGCCGAGAGCGGCATGCCCGTCCCCGACGAGCCGATCCTGTTCACCAAGTCCCCCAACACCCTGATCGGCCCGCACGACGACGTGCGCATCCCGCGCGGCTCCGCCAAGACCGACTGGGAGGTCGAGCTCGGCATCGTCATCGGCCGCCGCACCAGCTACCTCGACTCGGTGGACGAGGCCCGCGACGCCATCGCCGGGTATGTCGTCGTCAACGACGTCAGCGAGCGCGCCTTCCAGTTGGAGCGCGGCGGACAGTGGGCCAAGGGCAAGTCCGCCGAGACCTTCAACCCCGCCGGCCCGTGGCTGGCCACCGCCGACGAGATCGACGACGTCCTCGCGCTGGACATGTGGCTGGACGTCAACGGCGTCCGCCGCCAGACCGGCAACACCAAAACGATGATCTTCGACCCGTACTTCATCGTGCACCACCTGAGCCAGTTCCTGGTCCTGGAGCCCGGCGACCTGATCAACACCGGCACCCCGCCCGGCGTCGGCATGGGCCTCACCCCGCCCGTGTATCTCCGGCCGGGCGACGTCATGGAGCTGGGCATCCGGGGCCTCGGCACCCAGCGCCAGCGCGTGGTCGCGCCGAGGTGAGCAGCCGTTCCCTGCGCGCCTTCGTGCTGACCCGTCCTGGTGAGTACGAGGTCCAGGACCTCCCGGCGCCGACGGCCGGACCCGGCGAGGTCGTCGTCGACGTCGAGCGGGTCGGCGTCTGCGGCACCGACGTGGAGTTCTTCACCGGCGCGATGGCCTATCTCCACCAGGGCCACTCCTCCTACCCGATGCGGCCGGGCCACGAGTGGGCCGGCCGGGTGGCGGCGCTGGGTGACGGGGTCGACCCCGGCTGGCTCGGCCGGCGCGTCATGGGCGACACCATGCTCGGTTGCGGCGGCTGCCGCCAATGTCTGCGGGGTCACCAGCACGTCTGCGAGGAGCGGAAGGAGGTCGGCATCCGGGGCGGCCAGGCCGGTGCGCTGGCGGAGCAACTGGCGGTGCCGGCTTCCTCGTTGCACGCCCTGCCCGACTCCGTGGACGCCGTGCTCGGCGCACTCGTCGAGCCGGGCGGCAACGCCCTGCGCGCCGCCCGGGCCGCCGCGCCGCAGCCGGGGGACCGCGCGCTGGTCCTGGGCCCCGGGACGATCGGGCTGCTGGTCGCGATGTTCCTCCGAGCCGCCGGCACGGAGGTCCACCTGATGGGCGCCACCGCCCACTCCCTCGCCTTCGCCCGCGACCTGGGCTTCGAGCATGTGTGGACGGAGGGTTCCGTCCCCGACCTGCCGTTCGACGCCGTCGTCGACGCCTCGAACGCCGCCCATCTGCCGGACGTCGCCCTGCAGTTGGTGGAGCCGGGCGGCCGTGTGGTGTACATCGGGCTGGCCGGCGAGCCCAGCAGGATCGACACCCGCACGCTGGCCCTGAAGGACGTGCAGGCCGTGGGCGTGCTGTCCGCCTCCCCCGGTCTCGACGCGACCATCCGGGCCTACGCCGACGGGACGGTCGATCCCAGGCCGCTCGTCGCCGCCACCGTGAGCCTCGACGAGGCCGGCCCCGTGCTCGCCGGTCACCGGCCGCCCGGCGCCGGCCCCGGCCCCAAGATCCACGTCGACCCCCGACTGCGGCCAGGGCCTCACCGCGACCGCGACTGGAGCCCGTCCCGTACACCGAGTGGGACAAGGACGCGCTGATGCCGACTCCTGATTCGCCGGCCTGTCCCGGCGTGCCGGGGCGAGCCCTTCGGGGGCGCGGACAGGGCTCGCCCCGACGCGGATGGTGGGCGAGCCCTGTCCGCCTCCGATTCTGGGGTTCCGGCCCCCCTCGAGCCCATGGGTGCGGGGGCGCTTGCCGTGGTGAACGGCGCACACCCCGTACGAGCGACCCACACCCCGCACCCATCCGCACGCGTGAGCGGTGTCCCGGTGGGGAAGGCGCGCCTCGACGGGGCGCCTCCGGGCGCCCGCGTCACCGACCCGCTTGATCGCAAACGCCCCGCGGCGCGCGATACTGGCCTGCGTACGCCTTCATCTCGTCGCCCGCCCTCACGAATGGACTCATGCACATCTCCGCGACCGCTGCGCCCACGACTCCCTCCACGGTGTGGCAGACCCGTGGCCGTCACACCGGCCCCGCCGCGCCGGACGTCCTGCGCAACCACCTCCAGGCACTCAAGGACGCCGGGACCGTCCAGGACTTCATGGAGCTGCCCGACGCCGACACCCCCGAGGGGGAGACGGCCTTCGAAGCCCGGTGGCCGGTGGCGGAGGAGGTCACCGTCCGTGCCCGGCTCACCCTCGGCGAGTGGTCGGGCCGCGGCCAGGAGTGGACCCTGACGGCGGAGGCGGAGCGGCCGTGGGACCTGCGGTGGCCCTCGCCCGCCGGCCTGTTCTGGCCCTGGGAGGCGGACACCCCGTGGGGGCACGAGACCGTGGCGGGCGAGCGCTTCCTCGACACCAACCCGCTGCCGGCCGACGAGAAGGAACTGCGGCGGACGCTCCGCAACGCCGTGCGCGACACCTGGGCCGTCCATGTCGTCGTCCATGAGGCGATGACGCCCACCGAGCAGGGCCGCCGGTCACTGGTTCCGCTGCTGCCGCCCGGCCTGCACCACCGGGTGATCGAGCACCGGGCGGCCCCGCACCAGCTGCGTACCGTGAACTGGGCGCTCAAGGACTCCGGGGTGGAGGTGCCGCGCGGCGGTGCGCTGGTACTGCCCGGCGCTCCCGCCCCGGCCGACTACGACGCCGCCGGCTTCTCGGTGCGCAGTGTGTTCCTCGACGGCACGCATCCCACCGAACTCCTGGATGCGGTACGGCGCTTCGCCGCCCTGCCCAAGCCGCTGCCGGAGGGCGGCGACGCCGCGCTCACCGTGCTGCGCGAGCAGTGGCAGCTGCTGACCCTGGAGGAGGAGCTCGCGCGCGAACGCCGGCTCGTGGCGATGTACAAGGAGGCGCTGGAGGCGATGACGGAGTCCCGGGACCTGTACCGGGAGGCCGCCGAACACGCCCACGAGGCGCTGGCCGCGTACCGGGAGGCCGCCGAGGCCGGCGAACCGCGTCCGGCGCCGGCCAGGAAGAGCGGCTCCCCCTTCCAGCAGCTGGGCCGGACCCTGGAGCGCCTCAAGGAGTCGACCAAGAGCCTGCGCCCGCTGTCGACGACGCCCGCCTCCCCCGCACCGGACGGCTCCCCCGTACCGGACGGCTCTCCCGAACGGTACGAGGCCGACACCCCCGACGGCGACGAACCCGGGCCGGCCGCCCGCTGAGCCGACCCGCTGAGCCGACCCGCTGAGAGGGCTCTGACATGTCCTCCAGAGGGGCACCCCCACGCCCGGTGGTGTGACAGGGAGTAGTGGTGCGGTGGCGCTCGTGTGAGCTACGTCCCATGCGGTAATCCCGCCGGAAACGGGAATTCGGAAACCGAAAGCGGGGAAATCGACAGACAGGACCCCAGGACAGGGTCCGGACAGAGAACGACAAAGAGAGCAGACGCCGCGCGACGGACCACCTGGGAGGGCCCGTGGATGCGCCAACCACGCTCGTCGTCGTCGCGGTGGTCTCGGCCGCGGCTGTGCTCGCCGTGGCGGCCGCGGTACTGGTGCGGCTGGTCCGCACCCGCAGGAACCTGAGGCGGGCGGGGCTTCCCACCGGCCCGCGCTGGGTGTTCTGGGGTGCGGTCCTTTACTTCGTGCTCCCGACCGACCTCCTGCCGGACCCCGTGTACCTGGACGACATCGGCGTCCTCCTGCTGGCGCTGCGTTCCCTGCGCCACGCACCCGATCGAGCCCCCGACCACGCCCCTGAGCACGTCCCCGACTGACCGCTCCGGAAGACGTTTTCACGCCCGCTCGACCCGATCTCCCCTGCTCCGCGCCCTGTTCGGTGCTGCCACTCCCCGATGATCACGGAGAGTAGGGAAACCAACCACCCGTTCGATTCGTATAAGTGACTGAAGGTCGCACCAATCCAGCACCACGCAGCGGGCCCGAGTGACGTCGCACAGCGGCACCGCTTGATCGAGGCAGTACCGACGAGGGAGAGACGATGCAACCGTTCACGCTCAACTACGCACGCCCTGCGGCCGAGTTGGAGTTCAGCACTCCGTACGCATATGACTCCGCAATGCAGTTGAACGTAACGCTCGACGGCCGGATCGCCGCTCGTGACCACGCGCTGTTGAGAGAACTCGGGACCACGACCTCGACGGCGGGCTCCAAGACCCACTTCGACGACTGAACACGGGCCGACGAATATGACCGTGCTCATTCTGACCTGTGAAGAGGACGTCACGGCGGACATGGTGGTCGTGCACCTGAACGCCGCGGGCGTCCCGGTCGTCCGGCTCGATCCCGCCGACCTCACCCATACCGTCGCGCTGTCCGGCGAGTACGTGCACGGCGCGTTTCGGGGTCATCTGTCGTCCGCCGGACGGCTGGTGAGCCTCGACGGGCTGCGGTCGGTGTGGATCCGCAGGCCCGGCGCCGCGGCGGCCCGGGCGCCGCAGCCGTCCGCGTGGCTCACGGAGGAGGCCTCGCAGGCGCTGTACGGCATGCTCCGCGGTACCGGGGCGCGCTGGATGAACCACCCGGACGCGTCCCTGCGCGCCCGGCACAAGCCCTGGCAGTTGCGGCTCGCCCAGCGCAGCGGCCTGCCGGTGCCGGCCACGATCGTCACGACGTTCCCGCAGGCCGCGCGCGAGTTCGCGGACCGCTACCCGGATCTGGTGGTCAAGCCGGTGTCCGGGGCGCATCCGCAGGATCCGCCCCGTGCGGTGCCCACCACCCGGGTCCCGCCGGGCGCCGACTTCGCCGCCGTGGCCTACGGTCCGACGCTGCTGCAACGCCGGGTGGCCAAGCGGGCCGACATACGGCTGACCGCCGTCGGCGACCGCCTGCTGGCCGCCCGCAAGGAGACGGTCCCCGGCGGCGACCCCGACGTGGTGGACGTGCGTTTCGCGCCCTCCACCACGCCGTGGCGTCCCGTCGACGTCCCGCCGCGCCTCGGCGAGGCCGTACGGGTGTATCTGCGGGAGGCGGAACTGGCGTACGGGGCCTTCGACTTCGCGGAGGACGCCGACGGGACCTGGTGGTTTCTGGAGTGCAACCAGTCGGGGCAGTTCGGTTTCGTGGAGGTGGACACCGGCCAGCCCATCGCCCGCACCATCGCGGAGTGGCTCGCCGGGCCGCCCCCGGAACGCGGTGCCCGGCCCGCCGACCGGTGCGGCTCCGCCGCCTCCTGACGCACGGACGCGGCGGGAGCTCCAGGGAGCCACCGCCGCGCCGGGTCCGGCCGCGGACCGTCCTCAGACGGCCAGGGACAGTCCGCTCTCCCCGTCCTTCGCGGGCAGTTCCTCGGCGGGCGACGCCGCCGAGGACGCGAGCAGGGTGTCCGCCGCGGCCACCGCCTCGCGGACGTCGGCCGTGCCCATCAGCACGCACAAGGTGTACGTCACGTCCTGCAGTTCACGAGCCGTCTGCGGCCTCTCCCTCTCCGCCTGAGCGATCTTCAGCGTCGCGTACCGGGTCAGCAACGTCCTGGCGACCTTCGGGTCCGGAACGATCACGAGCGCCCCTCTCTCTGTTTTGCGCTGCGTGTGCCCGGACCTGGGCGATTCATGCCTGTCGGCCCGTCATGTCACCCTCAGGAGTCATGATCCGGCCATCCCGCCCGTGTCAGACGACGGCGTCCAGTTCCGCGAGTTCGTCGGCCGTGAGGCGCAGGTCCGGCGCGGCGAGGGAGTCCAGGATCGTCTCGGGGCGGCTCGCGCCGGGGATCGGCACCACGACCGGCGACTTGGCGAGCATCCAGGCCAGGCACACGCGCTGCGGGCTGACGCCGTGGGCCTCGGCGACATGGGCGAACGGGGCGTAGGAGGAGCCCAGTTCACGGGCGCGGGAGATGCCGCCGAGCGGGCTCCACGGCAGGAAGGCGATGCCGAGCTCGTCGCACAGGCGCAGTTCGGGCTCGCTGGAGCGGAAGGCCGGGGAGAACTGGTTCTGCACGGAGACCAGCCGTCCGCCGAGGATGTCGTTCGCCTGCCGGATCTGCTCGGGGTTCGCGTTGGAGATGCCGGCCGCGCGGATCTTGCCCTCGTCCAGCAGTTCCCGCACCGCGCCGACGGAGTCCGCGTAGGGGATCCGCGGGTCGGGGCGGTGGAACTGGTACAGGCCGATCGCCTCCACGCCGAGCCTGCGCAACGACGCCTCGCAGGCGGCCTTGAGGTGCGCGGGGCTGCCGTCCAGGGTCCAACTGCCGTCGCCGGGGCGCAGATGGCCGCCCTTGGTGGCGACCAGGACGTCGCCGCCCCGGTCGTGGCCGGCGAGAGCCTTGGCGATCAGGGTCTCGTTGTGGCCGACCTCGTCGGCGTGGAGGTGGTAGGCGTCCGCGGTGTCGATCAGCGTCACGCCGGCGTCCAGCGCGGCGTGCACGGTGGCGAGTGAACGTGCCTCGTCCGGCCGCCCCTCGATCGACATGGGCATCGCGCCCAGGCCGATCGCGCTGACGTCCACGTCCCCGATGCGGCGGGTCTCCATGTGCGCGTGACCTCTCTCGAAGGTGGTGCGGAAGCGGGAAGTCCGGTGTCCCGGAAGGTGATTGCGGCACACCGGACGCATCCAGCCTGGCCCCGGCGTCGGCCGTGGGTCCAATGGAAGAAACCGAACGCATTCAGCAGTACGGGAGCTGAATCGTGGTGCGGGCGGGTGCGCGTGCGGCGAACTATCCTCGGGCCGGTGAGCCTGGAGACGCCGACCCTGCGGTCCCTGCTGGCCTTCGAGGACGGCGACGCGGTGCGGCTGGTGTGCGCGCCCGCCGCGCCCGACACCGTCGTCACGCGGATCGCCGTCGGTCTGGACGATCTGGGTCCGCGTCCGGAGCGCCGGGGGCCCGCGGAGGGCGAGGGCGTCCTGCTGCTGGCCGTGGGCGCCGCCCCGGACGCCGGGACCGTGCGGGAGGCCGCCAGGCGGGGCGCCTGCGCCGTCGTTCTGGGCGAGGTGCGCGAGGGGGCCGCAGGCGAGGTGGGCGACGCGGGCGAGGGGGCCGCGGGCGAGGTGGGCGACGCGGGCGAGCCGCTCACCGGGGCGGTGGCGGCGGCCCGGGAGTCCGGTATCGCGCTGCTCGTCCGCGCCGAGGGCGTCGACTGGGCCGAGGCGGCCGCGCTGCTGCGGTCGGCGCTGTCCTACGCCCGGGCCGGCGACGGCGAGGACACCGACGCGCTCCGGGGCCCGGCGGCGCCCTCCCTCGCCGTCCTGGCGGCGCGGGTCGCGGCGCAGGTGAAGGGGTCGATCACCATCGAGGACACCCGGTTGCGCGTCCTGGCCCACTCCGCCACCGGCCCCGGCGCCGACGCGCTGCGCCGGACCGTGATCCTCGGCGGCCGGGTGCCCGACTGGCGGGTCGCCGAACTGCGGCGCAGCGGGCTGCTGCGCGCGCTGTGGACCTCCGAGGACGTCATCCACCGGCCCGCCGACGGCGACAACCCGGAGCGGCTGGTCGTCGCCGTGCGCAGCGGGCGTGAGGTCCTCGGTTCGATCTGGGCGGCCGCGGACGACGCCGCCCTCGCCCCGGACGCCGCCCGGTACCTGCGGACGGCCGCCGGGCTCGCCGCCCCGCTGCTGGTGCGCGAGCGGCTGCGCGAGAGCGGCACGGCGCACCGTCGGGAGGCCGCGCTGCGCGGTCTGCTGCGGGGCCTCGGGGACCGGCGCACCCACGCCTGGTCGCTCGGTCTGTCCCCGGACGCGCCGTGCGCGGTGGTGGTGGCCGAGCGGCAGCCCGGCGCACCGGCCGACGACCGGGCCCTGGACGTCCTCGTCCTGGAGGTCTCGGCGCACCGCCCGGGGACCGGGATCATGCGCGACGGCGACCGGGTCGCGCTGCTGCTCACCGGGGCCGCCTCGGCGGCGGACCACGAGGCGGCCGTGCGGGGCGTCGTACGCGATCTCGACGCGGTCGTGTCCTCGTTGCCGGGGTCTGCGGCGGTGTGGCTGGGCGTCGGCCCGGTCGGCACTCCGGAGCGGGCCTGTCTGTCCTACGACCGGGCCGTGCTCGTCGTGCGGGCGCTGCGCGAGCGGGAGGCGCGGGCGTCGGCCGCCGGACGGCCCCGGCCCCCGCGGCACGCCGACGCGGCCGGGGCGGGCGCGGCGCTGGAGGTGCTGCGGATCCTGGACGCGGCGCGCCCGGTGTGGGAGTCAGGCGGCGGGCCGGTCCACGACCTGATCCGCACCGACCTCGCGGCGGGCGGCGAGCTCGTGCGGACCCTGGCGGCGTACCTCGACGCCGGGGGCGATGTCGCGGAGGCGGCCCGTCGGCTGGTCGTGCATCCCAACACGCTGCGTTACCGGCTGGGGCGGGTCCGGGAGCGGTACGGCGTGGACCTGGACGATGCCGACGCCCGGCTGCTGCTGACCCTCGCGGTGCGGCTGGCAGCGAGGCCGCCGGAACATTGACGTTGTGCGTGGACACGAAGGTTCCGGTTGTCTTTGTGCGGTCCCCCAAAGACGTGGGGGCGGCGCGGGGGCGAATCTGGATGTGTCACCACCACAGGGTGACGCCCCTTCCTCGTCCGAAGGAGACCAGAACGTGCTGCTCCCCACCGAGAACCGACACACCGGTGCCTCACCCGACTCGCGGGTCGCGCTCGCCGTCCGGCAGGCCGTCACGGACGGGCTGCTCGGGGAGGACCGGCCGGTGGCCGGCTTCGTCGACGTCCGGGGTGTGCGCGAGAGCGTCGCCGCCCTGCACGAGGCGTTCGCGCACGTGCCGGACGTCCTGCACACCTTCGCCGCCAAGGCCTGTTCGCTGGTGCCGGTGCTGCGGCTGCTCGCCGACGCCGGCATGGGCTGCGAGGTGGCGAGCCCCGGGGAGCTGCGGCTGGCGCTGGACGCGGGATTCGAGCCGGCGCGGATCGTGCTGGACTCGCCGGCCAAGACCCGGCATGAGATCCGTGAGGCCCTCGCCCTGGGGGTCGCGCTCAACGCGGACAACCTCGACGAGCTCGACCGGATCGACGCGCTGCGCCCCGCGGACTGCGCCTGCGTGCTCGGACTGCGGGTCAACCCCCAGGTCGGCGGCGGATCCATCGGCGCGATGAGCACAGCGACCGCACACTCCAAGTTCGGGGTGGCGCTGCGCGACCCCGGGGCCCGGGCCCGGGTGATCGAGGCGTTCGCGCGGCGGCCGTGGCTGACCCGGCTGCACGCGCACGTGGGCTCGCAGGGCTGCCCGCTGTCCCTGATCGCGGAGGGTCTCGCCGCGACGCACCGGCTCGCCGAGGAGATCAACGACCACGTCGGCCGCCGCCAGGTGACCAGCCTCGACCTGGGCGGCGGACTGCCGGTGAACTTCGCCGACGACACGGTCACGCCCACGTACGCCGACTACGTCGCCGCGCTGACCGCCGCGGAGCCGGCCCTGCTGGATGGCCGCTACCAGGTGGTCACCGAGTTCGGCCGCTCCCTGATCGCCAAGAACGGCTTCACGGCGGCGCTCGTCGAGTACGTCAAGGACGCCGGCGGCCGGCGGGTCGCCCTCACGCACGCCGGCGGGCAGGTCGCCACCCGTACCGTCCTCATGCCGCAGGCCTGGCCGCTGCGGGTGTCCGCGTACGGCCCGGACGGCACGCCCAAGCGGACGCCCCTCGTGCGGCAGGACGTCGCCGGGCCGCTCTGCTTCGCCGGGGACGTCGTGGCGCACGACCGGCCGCTGCCGGCGCTCGCCGAGGGGGACGTGGTGGTTCTGCACGACACGGGCGGCTACTACTTCTCGGCGCACTGGTCGTACAACAGCCTGCCGAGGCCCGCCGTGTACGGGTACCTGGCCGAGGCAGGTCGCCTCACGTTCGCCACGGTCCGGGCCGCGCAGACGCCCCGGGAGATCTCCGCGGAGAGCGGCCTGGCCCAGGCGGACGCCCTGCTGACGGGTTTCGCGGCCCCGGCGCGCCCCTGACGGCGTCCGGCACGCATCAACGGCCCGATCCGGAGCACCCGGCATCCCATCCCGCGAGGAGGAGAGAACCGTGCTCTGGGTCGCCGTTCTGCTGTTGCCGCTGCTGTCCGTCCTGCTGGCGGTCCTGGACCGGGTCGAGGACCGCCTGTTCGCCCCGGCCGGGGGCAGACGGCGCCATGCCGCCCGGCGGCGGCATCTGCGGCTGGTGCGGGGCGCTTCCCCGGGCGCGGGGACGGACGACGTTCGGGCGGCCTGAGCGGCTCGGACGGGGGTGTCCTGGACGCCGCCGGTGTGCGAGGCTCGCCCACGGCCGGCTTCGGCCACTCGGCATCGGCAGGAAGAGTCAGCGGTATGCGCATCGGTCTGCTCGGCACCGGCCCCTGGGCCCGGATGGTGCACGCGCCCGTCCTCCAGGCACACGACGCGCTGGACTTCGCCGGGGTGTGGGGGCGGCGCCCGGAGGCCGCGAAGGAGCTGGCCGACCGGCACGGGAGCCGGCCCTACGACGACGTCGACGCCCTGCTCGCGGACGTGGACGCGGTGGCCGTCGCGCTGCCGCCGGACGTCCAGGCGCAACTCGCGGTGCGGGCCGCCGGGGCGGGCTGTCATCTGCTGCTCGACAAGCCCGTCGCCACGACGACGGCGGGAGCACGGGCCGTGGTGCGGGCCGTGCGGGAGGCGCGGGTCGCGTCGGTGGTCTTCTTCACCACCCGGTTCATGCCCGAGGCCGGCGGCTGGATCGCCGAACAGGCGGACACCGCGGGGTGGTTCACGGGACACGCCCAGTGGCTGGGGGACGTCTTCCACGGTGAGAGCGGCCATCCGTTCGCCACGCCCTGGCGCGGGGAGAAGGGCGCCCTGTGGGACGTGGGCCCGCACGCGCTGTCCGTGCTGCTGCCGGTCCTCGGCGAGGTCCGCCGGGTGACGGCGGCGGCCCACGGCCCCGGTGACACGGTCCACGTGGTCCTGGACCATGTCACCGGTGCCTCCAGCACCCTGACGCTGAGCCTGACGGCCCCGCCCTCGGCGACGGACGCGAGCGTCGAGCTCCGCGGCGCGTCCGGAGTCACCCGGCTCCCCCGCTCCGACACGGACGCCGCCGCCGCTCTCACCCGGGCCGCCGACGCCCTCCTCGCCGCGGCCCGCGACGGTCGCCCCCACCCCTGCGACGCCGCCTTCGGTCTGCGCGTCACCGAGATACTGGCCGACGCACAGGCCCTGTTGACGGCCGCGGCCCGCTGACTCAGTCGTCCTCGAAGGGCTCGTCGCTCCACCGGAACCAGGCCCGGTCCCCCTCGATGTGCAGCAGGAACTCGGGGACCGGCCCCCGGGGCGAGGTCATCGACACCCGGCGGCGTATCTCGACGGCGACGGCCTCCCACTCCTGCCGGTCCTCGTCCTCCATGAGCGCCAGTTCCCGGGTGAACAGGGGCTCGACGGCGTCGTAGCCAGGCCCGGCGGTGAAGTGTCCCGACAGCCAGGGGAAGTCGGCCTCGTCGACGACGATCTCGCCGATGTCCTCCCGGCCGTCGGCGCCGTGCACGCACCAGACCTCTCCGTCGAACCCCATCACGCCTCCGTCGTCAGCGGTCGATCACACCGAAGGACAGCCTGTCACCCGGGTCCGGCATGCGGTTCTCAGCCGAGCTCGAAGTTCACCCGCTCCCGGACCACCGGATAACCGGCCTTCGTGAAGTGGGCCGCCATGGGGAAGTTGCCCTGGTCGGTCGCCCCGGCGATGAACTCGGCGCCCCGGTCGACGAGATAGTGGGTGCACTCGGCGAGCAGGTCGTAGGCGTAGCCGTGGCCCCGGTGTTCCGGCAGGACGCCGATGAAGCCGACGCAGGGGCCGGAGGGGTTGTGGGCCGGGATGTGCAGGCCGGCCAGGTCTCCGTCGGGGGTGCGGGCGATCTGCCACCACTCGCGTGGGGACGGGCACCAGCGGAAGAAGTCCAGCTCCTCCTGGGCGGCCAGGTCGAGGCCGCCCTTGGCGACGGCCTTGCGGGCGTGGGCGTCGAGGGTGTCGGAGTGGATGCGGCGCAGGGCGTCGAAGAAGACGGCGTCGTCGGGTTCGGGGGCGAAACGCAGGCGTCCGGGGCGTTCGGGAAGCCCGCACTGCGGGGTCCAGCGGTACACGAAGCGTTCCACGAGCGGGGTGTGGCCGGCCGCGCGGGCCGCCGCGTGCCGGGCCTCGACGGCGGCCCGCATGACGGGGTCGGCCCGCCAGCCGCCCGGCATCACCAGTTCCAGGCCGACCTGCCAGGGCGCGGTGCGCAGGAGTTCGGCGGCGGCCTCCTCCTCGCCTTCGGCGAAGTCGAACCACTCGACGGCGAGGGGTTGGGCGTCGTCTGGGCCGCCCCACCAGGCGGCGCGGGCGACGACCCGGCCGTCGCGCAGGGCTACGCGCTTCCACTCCGGGCGGTACTGCGCATGGCCGAACGCCTCGGCGGCGCGCAGCGGGTCGGGCAGGGTGTCGAACAGATGGACGTCGCTCTCGTCGAGAGCGCGGATGACCAGATCGGTCACGGATTCCTCCGGGTCGCGTACGGCGTGGTGCGCTCCCGGGCGTCGGACGAACGTCAGACGGGGCACGCCGGGGTCACGGGGTGGGAGCGCGGGACGGGTGTGGACTTCATGGCGCTCGCCTCCTTCCGTGGGTTTCCGGGCGTGCGGTCACACCGTAGGGGTGGTTCGCGGTCGCGTCCATCGGTTTTTCGGCGTGCGGCGGCCGGTGCCGGGGTGGAGCGTGGGGGTGTGGGACGAGGCGACGGGGACCGGCGGGGCTGGCTGCGGGGCGCGCCGCCGCCCGGCTGGGTGCGGGCGTTGCCGCTGCTCCTGGTCGCGGGCGTGTGCGTGGCCACGCTGGTCAGCCCCGACCCGCTGGACCTCGGCTTCCTGCTGGGCGCGATCCCGCCGCTGGCCGTGCTGTCGTACGGTCCGGTGGCGACCGGGGTGCTCGGCGCGGCCGTGGTGGTGATGCTGAACGTGCCCGCGTTCCAGCTCGACCAGCCGGGTCAGACCGACGTGCTGACGGTGTGTTTCGTCGCCGTCCTGAGTGTGTTCGTGGCGTTCGTGCGCCGGCGCCGGGACCTTCAGCTGGACACCGAGCGCACGATCGCCGAGGCCGCCCAGAACGCGCTGGTGCCGCCGGTGCCCGAGCGGGTCGGTCCGGTGCGCTGCGCGGGTCTGTACCGGGCGGCGCAGCGCGGGACGCTGGTCGGCGGCGACTTCTTCGACGTGCGCGTGAGCGCCCACGGGGTGCGGGCGGTGCTGGGCGATGTGCAGGGGCACGGGCTGGCGGCGGTGGCCACGGTGGCCTCGCTTCTCGGCGCGTTCCGGGAGGCGGTGCTCGACCAGCCGGCCCTGGAGGCGGTGGCCGCCCGCCTGGACCGGCGGCTGGCGGTGGACTCGGCGCGGGTCGCGCACGCGGAGCTGTTCGCGACGGCCGTCCTGCTGGAGTTCACCCCGGGCGCGGACGCCGTGCGCATCGTCGTCTGCGGGCATCCGGCGCCGGTGCTGCTGCGCGACGGCACGGCCACGGAGGTGGACGCCGTCCCGTGGACGCCGCTGGGGCTCGGCCTCATGGAGGACGCCCCGCTGACCGCTCTCGTCCTGCCGTTGCGCCCCGGCGACCGCCTCTTTCTGGCCTCGGACGGCGTCTCGGAGGCCAGGGACGCCGACGGCGTCTTCTATCCGCTCCTCGACCGGCTGCCCGCCCTCGCCGCCGACGCCGACCCGGCGACGACGGCCGACCGGGTGTGGAACGACGTCCGGCGCCACTGCCCCGCCGTCCGCGACGACGTCACGATGCTCGTTCTCGCCCCGGTGCGTCCGCAGGGGCGCTGAGCCGCTCCGCGTCCCCCTCCGCGCCGATGTACGGCAGCATCCGGTCCAGCCGGCGCGGCGTCCACCAGACGTGGCTGCATCACATCACCATCGGCACATAGCTCTCGACGGGCACGTCACCGTGGGCGAGCCAGGCGCCGAGCCTTCGCAGTCCCCCCGGGTCTCGGTTCCCCCGCGCCGGCAGCTTCCATGACCTGCGCCTTCCCTGCCGCGCGTATGCCGCGTGAACGGTTCGGACGCCCCGGTACGGCCCATTGGACGCCTGCCCGATCATCCCGGCCGGGGACCGGCTCTGCGCCCCTTCCGGATGCAGGGTGCGCGCCCAGGATGAATGGTGTTAGTGGACCCGATGTGCGCACCGGGCCGTCGCAGTCACCGGACCCGAGGAGCCAAGACCATGTCGACGTCACAGCCCGGCGCGTCCCGGCCGTCCCCGGACCGCGCCACCCCGGACAAACTGCTCCACACCCGCACCGGCACCGAGGTGTCGCCGGAGGACATGGTCCTCGCCACCGGCCGGGACCTCACTGAGCGCAACCTCGAGTGGGCCCGGCGCAAGCTGGCCGAGGAGGGCCCGAGCGCGATCGAGAAGCTGCTGCCGTAGGCCTGGCCCCGGCGGCACCCTTTCGCGGCGGACCCTCGCACTGCCAGACTGCGGAGGGTGCCCGACTTCGACATGCTCGTCCTCGGATCAGGTCCCGGCGGTCAGAAGGCCGCCATCGCCGCGGCCAAACTGGGCCGCCGGGTCGCCGTCGTCGACCGCCCCGACATGGTCGGCGGGGTCTCCCTCCACACCGGCACCATTCCCTCCAAGACGCTGCGCGAGGCGGTGCTCTATCTCACCGGCCTCACCCAGCGCGACCTGTACGGGCAGAGCTACCGGCTCAAGGAGGACATCACCGTCGGCGACCTGACGGCGCGCACCCAGCACGTGGTCGGGCGGGAGACCGACGTCATCCGCAGCCAGTTGTCCCGCAACCATGTCGCCCTGTTCGCCGGCACCGGCCGGTTCGTCGACGCCCACACGATCGCCCTGCGGGAGACCAGCGGGCAGGAGCGGCTGATCAGCGCCGAGCACATCGTGATCGCCACCGGGACGCGGCCGGCGCGGCCGGACAGCGTGCAGTTCGACGGGCGGACCATCCTCGACTCCGACAATGTCCTGACCATCGAGCGGGTTCCGCAGTCGATGGTGATCGTGGGCGCCGGTGTGATCGGCATGGAGTACGCCAGCATGTTCGCCGCGCTGGGCAGCAGGGTGACGGTCGTGGAGAAGCGGGCCGGGATGCTCGACATGTGCGACGTCGAGGTCGTCGAGTCGCTCAGGTACCACCTGCGGGACCTGGCGGTGGCGTTCCGGTTCGGGGAGACCGTCGCCGCCGTGGAGCGGCATCCGCGGGGTGCGCTGACCGTGCTGGAGAGCGGCAAGAAGATCCCGGCGGACGCGGTGATGTACTCGGCGGGCCGGCAGGGCCTGACCGATGAACTCGACCTGGGCAAGGCCGGGTTGGCGGCCGACCGGCGCGGCCGGATCGAGGTCGACGAGCACTACCGCACACCGGTTCCGCATATCTACGCCGTCGGTGACGTCATCGGTTTCCCGGCGCTCGCGGCGACCGCGATGGAGCAGGGCCGGGCGGCCGCGTACCACGCCTGCGGCGAGCCCGTCGGGCAGATGCACCACCTGCAACCCATCGGCATCTACACCATCCCGGAGATCAGTTTCGTGGGGCGCACGGAGGACCGGCTCACCGAGGACCGGGTGCCGTTCGAGGTGGGCGTCGCCCGCTACCGGGAACTGGCCCGCGGGCAGATCATCGGGGACGCGCACGGCATGCTCAAGCTGCTGGTCTCGCCCGAGGACCGGACGCTGCTCGGCGTGCACTGCTTCGGCACCGGGGCGACCGAGCTGATCCACATCGGCCAGTCGGTGATGGGCTGCGGCGGAACCGTCGACTACCTGGTCAACGCGGTGTTCAACTACCCGACGCTGGCGGAGTCGTACAAGGTCGCAGCCCTGGACGCCACCAACCGGCTACGGCAGTTGGACCGGATCGGCGACTGAACCGCGAGGCCCCGCCCGCGGGCCTCGCGCGGTCATGAACATTACCCATCCGTCAATCTTGAAAGCTCAAGCGTTAGGGCTATAGTCACTCGCACACTCGGTGTGACCGTCCGCCGACACAGTGCTGGCACGGTACTCTCCGCGCGCTCTCCTCCGCCGACGTTTCCCGAGGTCATCCCTCTCGACGCGCGGCGGCGCTCCACTGCTCCACTGCTCCACTCCTCACCCCCCATACGCCGCCGGGTGGTCCCCGCCCAGGCGGCGTGCACGAAGGAAAGCAGCACAACCATGAGCAACAGCACCGGAAGAGGGCTCCAGGCGAATGTGCTGGGCACCTTCGACACGGTGGTGATGGCGGTCGCGGGCAGCGCCCCGGCGTACTCCATCGCCGCCACCACGGCGGTCCTGGCCGGCGCCGTGGGACTGGCCGGTCCGGCGGCGCTGCTGTACTGCGCGATACCCATGCTCGGCATCGCGCTGGCGTTCAGCCGGCTCAGCCGCATCGACGTCAACGCGGGGGCCAGTTACTCCTGGGTGGGGCGCACGCTCCATCCCTTCCTGGGCTTCATCAGCGGCTGGGCGCTGGTGATCTCGGCGACCATCTTCATGGTGGCGGGGTCGCTGCCGGCCGGGTCGATGACGCTCGCCCTGTTCGACGAGGGCCTCAGCGACAACACCGCGCTGGCGACCGTCGTCGGCGCCGCCTGGTTCCTGGTGATGCTGGCGGTGGTGCTGGGCGGGGCCCGGCTCACCGTGCGCGCGCAACTCATCATGTCCGGCGTGGAGCTGGCGATTCTGGCGCTGTTCGCGGTGCTCGCCGTCTTCCACACGGACAACGCGCTGCCGTTCGACTGGTCCTGGCTCGGGTTCAGCCACTTCCACGGGGTGTCCGGGTTCGCGTCGGGCGCGCTGGTCGCCGCGTTCTACTACTGGGGCTGGGACGTCACCAGCAACCTCAGCGAGGAGACCCGCAACAGCCGCCGTACGACCGGTCTCGCGGGGCTGATCGGCGTCGGCGTCGTCTTTCTGCTCTTCGAGGTCTTCACCATCGCGGTGAACGTCATCCTCAGCTCGCAGCGGATCGAGGACAACGGGGCGAACGTGCTGGCGGCGCTGGGCGAGGAGGTCTGGCCGGGCTGGGGCGGCAAGCTGTTGATCGTGGCGGTGATGCTGTCGACCGTCGCCACCCTGGAGACCACCCTGATCCAGGTCACGCGCTCGCTGTTCGCGATGGGCCGCGACCGTACGATGCCGTCCGCGCTGGGCCGGGTGCACCGCACATGGAACACGCCCTGGGTGGCGATCGCCGTGGTGGGCGGCGTGGCGCTGGTGCTGTTCGTCGCCTCCAACGCGCTGGGCTCGGTGGGCGACATCCTGGCCGACGCGATCTCGGCGATCGGCCTGCAGATCGCCGTCTACTACGGGCTGGCGGGCCTGGCCGCGGTCGTCGCGTACCGCAGGACCCTGCTGAAATCCGTGTCCGACTTTCTCCTCGGCGGGCTGTGGCCGCTGTTCGGCGCCCTGTTCATGTTCTGGATCTTCGCGGAGTCGCTCGGTGAACTGGACCCGGCGGCGGTCGCCATCGGCATCGGCGGGCTCGCCGTGGGACTGGTGCCGATGCTCTGGTACTGGCGGCAGGGCAGCGACTACTACCGGCCCGCCCGGCTGGACGCCTCACGAACCGTGGAGGCCGGCTATGTGCCCGACGGGCATCAGGCCGGACGCTCCACCGCCCATGAGGGTCTGTCCACCGACTTCTGAGAAGGAACCCGATGGCGCGGGACCGTTTCGCTCCCGATTTCGACCCCGACTGCGGGGACGCCCCTCTCTCCTCCACCCGGCACGACATCGTCATCGGCCGTTGGCAGGGTCTGCGGGACCTGCTGCGCGCGACCGGCCCCGACTGGCTCGCCCGCGGTCACCGGGTCCGGCTCCTCGCCCAGGCCTGTGCGGGCAGTTCGACCGTGGAGACCTGGCTGGCCGCCGAGCCGCACAGCGCCGACGCGTTGGTGCTGCGGGCCGCCACCGAGACGGCCCGGGCGTTCAACCTGGCGATCAACGCGGGCCGGGGCATGCCGATCGACCAGACGCGGATCGACGCCGCGGTCCTGGCGTGTCTGGCGGCGGCCGAGGCGTACCTGGGCGATCCGACGCCGTGGACCTCGCTGATCTCGGTCGCCCGCCTCTACCCGGCCGGGGTGCGCCGACAGGAACTGGCCCGCTGGTGGGACGAGTTGTACCAGCGGGACCCCTACAGCATGGAGGGTCACCTCCAGGTCCTGCACTACTACTCCGCCCGCTGGCACGGCTCGCACGGTCTGATGTACGACTTCGCCCGGGACGCGGCCGGTGTGGCCCCGCCGGGCTGCCCGCTGCCGGTGCTGGTGCAGTACGCCCGCGTGGAGGAGTTCCGTCACTCCCTCGACACCGCGCAGGGCCTCTCCGCGTCGGTGGGTCTCGGCCAGCACTGGAACAACGACGGCGCCGTCAGCGACGTCCGCCGCACCTGGGACCGCTGGATCATGGGCCGCAAGGAGGACACCATCGCGCCGGGTGAGCTGCGCGACGTCAACTACCTGGCCCACGCGGCGTGTTCGGCGGGCGTGGCGGATGTGGCGATGCCACTGCTGGGACTCCTCGGCCGACGGGCGACACGCACTCCCTGGTCGTACACGGGAGACCCGGCCCAGCAGATCGCGCGGTGGCGCAAGGAATGGGGGGTACGCGACTGAGCGCAGGCACTCGCGTCGAGTCGGCTGCCGGGTCGAGCGTCCGTGACGGCGGCTGCGGTCCGTCAGGCGCGGTTCGGTGCCGGCTGCGGCTCGGCGAGTGGCGCTGCCGCGCGGCGGGGGAGCAGCAGCGGGGTCGCCAGCAGGAGCAGGCCGGCCAGGCCGATGGCCGTGCGCAGCCCGAGCAGACCGCCCAGGACGCCCCAGAGGGCAGTCAGGAGCGCGGTCGAGGCCTTGGTCGTCACCGCCCAGGCGGACAGGGTACGGGCGACCCGGTCGGGCGCGGTGCGCTCCAGGCGACAGGTGGCGGAGACCGGGTTGAAGACTCCGCAGCAGAAGATGAGCCCGAGCTCGACGCCGATCACCAGCAGCAGACCGCCGGCGCCCGGCCCGAGGAAGGCCAGGCCGACGGGCCAGATCGCGCGCAGCGCCCCGACCACGACCAGGACCCGGTGCTGCCCGAACCGGGTGACGAGCGGCCGGGCCAGCCGCGAACCGAGCAGGCCGGCGATGGAGGGCGCGGCGAAGGCCAGGCCGTACTGCCACGGGGTGAACCCGAGCCGGCCGAGCATCAGGACGGCGAGCAGCGGCTGGGCGGCCATCACCAGGGCGTTGAACAAGGCGGTGTTGAAGAACAGGGGACGCAGCGTCGCGTCGGCGAGGATGTACCGCCACCCGTCGAGCAGGTCGCGGGCCCGCATGCGTTCGCTCTCCCGGCGCTCGGGCCGCGGCTCGTGCCCGCCCATCGCGCGGATGCCCAGGGCCGAGAGCAGGTAGCTGACCGCGTCGGCCACCACCGTCGCCACCGGGCCGAGGAGCCCGATCGCCGCGCCGCCCAGCGGCGGTCCGATGATCGTGGTCGTCCAGGACGTGGACTCGAACCGGGCATTGGCGACGAGCAGGTCCTCGGCCGGCAGCAGCGTCTTCAGGTACGCGCCGGAGGCGGCGCGGAAGGTGATGTCTGCCGCCGCGACGACGACCGAGACCAGCAGGAGCTGAAGGAAGGTGAGCACGCCGAGCGCGAACGCCGCGGGGACCGTCAGCAGCGCCGCGAACCGCACCAGGTCCATCGCGATCAGCACCGGCCGCTTGCGGCGGAACTCCACCCACGGGCCGAGCGGCACCGCCACGGCCGCGCCCACCGCGGCCCCGACGGAGGACAGCGCGGCGACCTCGGCCGGTCCGGCGTGCAGCACCTGGATGGCGATCAGCGGGAACGCGCCGAAGGCGAGCCAGGTGCCGAGCGCACTGGTCCCGTACGCTCCCCAGAGCCATCCGAACCGCCGCCCCAGCCGGTGCCCGCTTCTCATGCCCGCCGCCCCCCGTCACTCGCCCGCACAACCGATCTGCGATCGGAGACATCAAAGCGAGCACCGTACGCGGGGATCAAACAACCGCGGGACCCCCCGGCCACAACCAGTGGTTGTGCCCCTAGGGTGGCGACATGGACCTCGACACCGTCCGGACGTTCGTCGCCGCCGCCGACGCGGGGCAGTTCCAGGAGGCCGCCGCCGAGCTGGCGGTCACCCAGCAGGCCGTCTCCAAACGCATCGCCGCGCTGGAACGCACCCTCGGCGTGCGGCTGTTCACCCGCACCGCGCGCGGCGCCCAGCTCACCATCGACGGCCAGGCGTTCCTGCCCCACGCGCGCGAGCTGTTGCGCGTCGCCGAGCGCGCGGTCGCCTCCGTGCGCCCCGCCCGCCGTCCGCTGCGCGTCGACGTGATCGCCTCTCGCGTCGCGCCCTCGGGTCTGATGCGCGGCTTCCACCGCGCGCATCCCGAGATCGAGCTCGACGTGGTGTGGCTGTTCGACGTCGAGACGGCCGTCGCCGCCATCCGGTCCGGTGAGATCGACGCGTCCTTCCGTGCCGTCGCCATGCCGGGCCGTCCCCTCCCCGAGGACATCGAGTCCGTCCGTGTGCTCGACGAGCCGCTCCAGCTTCTGACCGGCCCCGCCCACGCGTTGGCGGGTGCCCGGTCGGTGACCCTCTCCCAGCTCGTCGGGCACCGGATCTGGATGCCCGGCATCGTCCCCGGCACCGAGTGGGCCGCCTACTACGACGACCTCGTCGCCGAGTTCGGCCTCACCATCGAGGCGACCGGCCCCAACTTCGGCTCCGACGCGCTCCTCGACACCGTCGCCGACACCCCGGCCCTGGCCACCTTCATCAGCGAGCAGACCCGCCTCGTCTGGCCCGCGGGCCACGGCCTGCGCCGCATCCCGGTGACCGGCCCCACCCCTGTCTACCCGCACTCGCTCCTCTGGCACCGCGACAACCCCCACCCGGCGCTGACCGCCCTGCGCGCCCACCTCGCCGCCTCGGCGGCCGGTCACGACGCCGTCGGCAGCTGGACGCCGGACTGGGTGATTCCCCACTGAACGCCGCCGCGTCGGTGGTAGGACGGGGCTGTGGTGGGCGCCGCGCGCCGCAGCCGGAGCGCGGGCCGAACGAGGAACCGGGACAGGGGAGTTGGGCATGGCGGCGGAAAACATCGACGATGTCGTGGACGGACTTGCCGGGATCGTGCGGGAGGCCGGCCGCGCCGGTGACCGGGTGGGGTACTTCGCGGCGCTGTACCGGCAGGTGACCGTCCAGGTCCGGGCGGCCGTTCACGGTGGGCAGTTCGACGACGGCGCCCGAATGGACCGGTTCGACACGCACTTCGGCAACCGCTACTTCGACGCGTACGACGCCTGGCGTCGGGACCGGAGCGGGCCGCGTTGCTGGCGTGAGGCGTTCGGGCTGCTCGACGACGCCGACACCGTCATCGTCCAGCACCTGCTGCTGGGCGTGAACGCGCACATCAACCTCGACCTGGCCGTCGCCGCCGCCCGGACCAGCCCCGGCGAGGCCATCCATGAACTGCGGCGCGACTTTCTGCTGATCAACGACATCCTCGCGGGGGTGGTGCTGGCGGTGGAGGACTCGGTCGGCGCCGTGTCGCCGCTCCTGTCCCTGCTGGATCGGGTCGGCGCCCGCACCGACGAGCGGATCCTCGACTTCAGTGTCCGTCAGTCCCGCGAGGAGGCGTGGTACAACGCCGTCCTGCTCGCCGGCCAGAGCGAACCGGAGCGCGAGGCCACCATCGAGCGGCTCGACGTCCGGGCCGCCGTCCTCGCACGTCTGATAGCCCGGCCGAGCGGCCTCGTCCGGCCGGCCCTGGAGCTGATCCGGAGCACCGAGAGCGACGACGTGCCGGCCGTCATCGCTCATCTGGACGACGCCATGGAGCGACCCTCCGCCCGACCGGAGACGGCGTGAGGCCCGGCGGATCGACCCGGGCTCTCACGCGGGGGCGTGCGGGCCGTCCGGGCTGTTTCGGCGCCGGTCGACCACCTCGCGGCTGAGCTGCTCCGTCTCGGGCTCGGGCAGCCGCTCGAAGCCCTCCTCGGTGATGACCGAGACGATCGGGAAGATACGGCGGTTGAGGTCGGGGCCGCCGGTGGCGGAGTCGTCGTCGGCGGCGTCGTACAGCGCCTGGAGCGCGGCAAGCGCCGCCTCGCGCCGGGACATGCCGGCGCGGTACAGCTTCTTCAGCGACCCGCGGGCGTACGGGGAGCCGGAGCCCTCGGCGTGGAAGGGCGACTTCTCGTACAGGCCGCCGGCCACGTCGAAGCTGAAGATGCGGCCCCGGGCGCCCGGCGCGGCGGCGGTGTCGTAGCCGGCGAGGAGCGGGACGACGGCGAGGCCCTGCATGGCCTGGTCGAGGTTCTGCCGGATCATCGTGGCCAGCCGGCGCGCCTTCGCGCCGAGGGTCATGGGGACGCCCTCGACCTTCTCGAAGTGCGTGAGCTCGACCTGGTACAGCTTCACCATGTCCAGGGCGAGTCCGACGCTGCCGGCGAAGGCGACGGCGGTGAGGTCGTCCGCCGGGTGCACCTTCTCCAGGTCGCGCTGCGCGATGAGGTTGCCCATGGTGGCCCGGCGGTCACCGGCGATCAGCACGCCGTCGCGGTAGGCGAGGGCCAGCACGGTCGTGCCGTGCGGGAAGCTGTCCGGGGCGGCCCGGACGCCGTCGGGGAACGGTCGGCGGGTGGGGAGCAGTTCGGGTCGGTGCGCCGCCAGGAAGTCACGGAAGGACGAGCCGCCCACCGTGAAGAACTCGTCCGCCGGCCGTCCCTCGGTTCCGCTCTGCTCCATGCCACTCCCCCTCGTTGCCGCCTCCGACACCCCACTACCTACCTGCGCCGGACGGCCGGGAAACACATGTACGACGCACGGAGGCCGATGGCCGGAAGACGATGTCAGGCGGCCCGGTGCTCGCGCGCGGTCGGTGCGATGTGCAGGTCCAGGCGGCCGGCGTGACGGGATTCCCAGGTACGGGCGTAGGCAGGGGGCGGATCGCCCGGTCGGGTGAGCACGGCCGTGGGCGTCCGGCGGGCGGTGCGCAGGATCGCCGCCTCGGTGGTGTCGGCGTCGTGGCCGCTCGTGCCGGCCGAGGAGCAGCCGGTGTAGAAGGCGACGGGGACCGCCTCGTGCCCGGTGAGCAGGCAGGGCGGGCGGACGCCGAGCCGGTGCAGTTGCGCGGCGGCGCGGGCCCAGTCGCGGTGGTTCCTGGTGGTGCGGTCCGCGGTGTGGTCCAGGACGGTGTACTGCACGGCCAGATGCCCGGCGAGCGCGAGCGCGGCCAGGGTCGCGACGACCGGACGCGGACGGCCGTGCGGCCGGGTGACCAGGTGCAGCAGCGCGTCGGCGACCGGGATCGCGAGCAGTGCGTAGGCGGGCAGCAGGAAGCGGGGGGCGGCATAGCCGATCAGGAACAGGTAGGGGACGGCGGCCGTCGTGGCGCAGGCCAGCGGCAGCAGCGTGGGTGCGGTGCGCCGGGCTCGTACCGCGAGCACGAGTCCGGCGGCGGCGAGCACCGGAAGGACGAACCACCAGGCCATGACCGCCGGATTCGGCAGGGATCCGGTGCACGGGCGGCACAGGGTGCGCCCGGCCAGCGCGCGCAGTTGGTCGTCCACGGCGACGTTCCAGCCCAGTCCGCCCTGGATACGGGAGGCGTCGGACAGCCGCCGGCCGAGGCCGCCGTACGTGGTGTACGCCTCGATCACCCACGGTCCGGCGCCCGTCGCGAGCCCTGCCACGAGCGCGAGCGCGACGCGCCGGTGGCGGACGGCTGCCAGGACGAGCAGCGGCAGGGACAGCCACACGGCGTCGGCGGGCCGCATCCATGCCATCAGCGAGGCGCTCGCGGCGACGCCCCACGGGGCGGCCCGGTCGGGGCGGCGGCCGCGGGCCCGCAGGAAACAGCCGACGCAGGCCAGGCCGCCGAGGGCGACCCAGTAGTTGGGCATGGCCTGCGGCCCGTAGAACAGGGTCACCCACAGCGAGGCGAAGAGCGCGCCGGCGACGGCCACGACACGGACCGGGAACAGGCCGCGCCACGCGCGCAGGGCGAGATACAGGCCGAGGCCCGACGCGAGGGCCAGGTAGATCCTCAGCAGCTCCGTCGACGTCGACCAGGACGTCACCGGCGCCACCAGCAGGGTGACCCCCCGGGCGCGTGGCGCGCTGAAGAAGGCCGGCGGCGCCTGGGCGGCGACCTGGCTGACGTACACCGTCTCGTCCCAGCCGAGGCCCATGCCCGGGGGGACCAGGAGCAGTTGGGCGAGGGTGAAGGCGCCGGCCACCGCCGCGAGCAGCCGGTGACCGCGTGGTCGCCACGACCTGCCGGGCCCGCTCGCCGGTACGCGCCGTCGCCTGCCCACGAGCAGGGCGTTCGCGCCGTCGACCATCGTCCGTCCCCTCACCCGAACCCCATTGCTGAATCACCAAAAACAGGGACAAACTAACCCGCACCGGCCGGGCGTGCAGGGTGGCGTACGCCCCTCGGTTTGCTCTCGCCTCGCCCTCGGCGTCAGTCGTGCGGGAAGGAGTGGTGCTCGTGCGCGATCAGCCAGCGGCCGCGCTCCTTGCGCAGGCCGAAGGTGAGCCGCAGCCGCAGCGAGGGGCACGCGGCGAGCTCTTCCGGCGTGCCGCAGCGCAGCAGGGCATGGGCGTAGGCGACGTCGTGGCCGGCGGTGACGTCGAGGCTGTCGATGTCGAAGCGGGCGCCCTGAGCCTGCCAGACGAAGAACGGCGGCCAGGTCGCCCGGTAGGCGGCCAGACCCCGGATGCCCTCGTGGGGCGCCGGCACGTCGTACATCACGAGGTCGTCCGCGTGATGGTCGAGGACGGTGTCGAGGTCGCCCCGGTGGACGGCGTCGGCCCAGCGGGTGATCAGCGCGCGGATCTGCGTCTCGTCGTCGGACACGGTCGTCCTCCTCTCGTTGCGGGTCTCCTTCCAGGAGACTGCGACACTCTGCTGTGTGCTCACTTTCGACGACCTGCTCATACGGGCCCGGGCCCTCACCGGGGACGGCCGCCGGCGCGCGCTCCTCGGCATCACCGGCAGCCCCGGCGCGGGCAAGACGACCCTCGCCGAGCGCCTGGTGCGGGAGTTGAACGGCGCCGGTGAGCCGTGGGTCGCGCATGTCCCGATGGACGGTTTCCACCTCGCCGACGTCGAACTGGACCGCCTCGGCCGCCGGGACCGCAAGGGCGCGCCCGACACCTTCGACGCGGCCGGATACGCGGCCCTGCTGCGGCGGCTGCGGGAGGAGAGCGACGGCGACGAGGTCGTGTACGCGCCGGGCTTCGAGCGGGTCCTGGAGCAGCCGGTCGCCGGCGCGGTGCCGGTGCCGCCGACGGCCCGGCTGATCGTGACGGAGGGCAACTACCTGCTGTTGGACACGGGCGCGTGGCAGCGGGTGCGGGCCGCGCTGGACGAGGTGTGGTTCTGCGCGGTGGCGGAGGACGAGCGCGTCCGGCGGCTGGTCGCCCGCCACGAGGAGTTCGGCAAGGGCCACGAGGAGGCGGTGGCCTGGGTTCTGGGCACCGACCAGCGCAACGCCGAACTGGTGGCGGCGACGCGGGACCGGGCGGATCTGGTGGTCACCCCGGCTGTCAGCGGCGCACGGTAGCGGAGGTTCGGGCTCTCCCTCTCCCCCGCCGCCGTCAGCGGCTGACCGCGCGGAGCGTCAGCTGCGGCTCGGCGTGCGCGTCGTCCGGTCCGAGGACGGCGGTGAAGGCGCCCGTGCGCAGGGTCAGCCCCTGCTCGCCCCGCTCGACCGCCATCGTGAACGGCTCCTCGGCGCCGTACCGCACGGCGAAGACGTGCAGGTCGTCCGGTGCGTCGGCGACCGGCCCCGCCTCCAGGGCGGTCGAGCTGACCAGGTGGCGCCACCCCTCGTCCGGGTTGCCGTAGCCGCGCGGGTCGGCGGCGAGGGCGAAGGCGGCCTGTTCCTGGGTGAGTTCGGCGCGGGCGTCGAAGTGCTCCGGCCCCTGTGCCTGAGGGTGTGTGAGACGCAGGGCGCCCGCCGAGGAGACGGCCGCGTGCGCCGTACGCCTGACCCGGTCGCCGTCGTCCTCGGCGTACGGCAGGCCGGCCAGCAGGTACGGCGTGCCGTCGAGGCGTTCCACGGCGACGGCCGTCCACAGGGTGGCGCCGTCGGTGACGTACAGGGAGCGCACCCGGCGCAGGACGTGGTCGCGGCCCACGACCGGCTTGGTGACGAGTTTCGCGGTCAGGCCGTCGGCGCGGACGTCGCGCACACGGACCTCGCCCATGGGGCGGCACAGCAGGAAGCCGTCGGTGACGGGTCCGAAGCCGTGCTGACGGCCCACGGCGGCGGGTAGGCAGTACGTCCCGGCCGCCTCGATCACCGCCGGGGTCATGCGTTCGTCGAAGGCCACCGAGACCGTGCCGGCCCGCAGTTGATGGCGTGCGGTCCGGGTGGAGGGCTCACGGTGCCAGGGTGTGGTGTCCTGGATCTGCCAGACCAGCATCCAGGCGAAGTGCCCGTCGACCCCGCCGTCGGCCTTCGCCGCGTGCCGGGCCCAGCGGCTGTCGCCCCGGTAGCGGCCCAGGTCGGCGCCGATCCGGGCGCCGAAGTAGCGCAGGCCGAGGACGGACTCGAAGGCGGAGTGCTGCTCGCTGTAGCGGGGGCCGCCGTTGTCGAAGCCGCCGCCGGTGAGGCGGGCGTCGATGTAGCGGGCGAGCGCGTCGCCGTCCTCGGCGAAGATCTCCTCGCCGCTGATCCGGTGGGCCTGGGCGAGGAAGGAGAGGGAGATCGGGCCGTAGTTGTTGTCGTAGGCGCCGCCGTGCTCGGGGGGCAGCAGGGCGCCCCGGTCGCGGACCCGGTGGGCGCGGATCTCGTCGGTGTACAGGGCGAGGGCGCGGGAGCGGACCTGTGCGCCCTCGGCGTCGGGCAGACGGCGGGCCAGCATCAGGCCGCCGACCACGCACCCGATCGCCTGGTTGCCGGCCTCCTGCGGGTTGAAGAAGGTCGCCTCGGTCAGCCAGCGCCAGTAGCCCCGCGCCACGTCGAGCAGTTGGGCGCGCTGGCCGGCGTCCACCAGGCCGTCCGGTGCGTCGAGGATGTTCACCGCCTGGAGCAACGCCCACACCGTGCTCGGCCAGTCGCCGATGGGGTGGGCGCCCGGCTCCAGCACGTAACGGGCGTACGGGAAGCGGGAGTTGCGGATCCGCAGGTTCGGGTAGCCGGGGTTGTCCTCGGTGTAGACCCGCTCGTTCAGGTGGAAGGCGAGGCTGCGGCGCACCGCCTCCGGCAGTCGCGGGTCCTTGGTGCGCTGCAGGGCGAGCACCAGCAGGGAGGTGATGCCGAGCGAGGTGTCGCCGATGTCGTCGACGCAGTCGGGGTGTTCGAGGTTGCCCTCCGGCGTGAGCCGGGCCAGGGCCTGCTCGACGACGTCGGCGAGGACGGCGTCGTACGCCTCCGGGGTGTCCGGGAGGTCGTGCAGCGGGGCGCGCTGGTGGAGGAGGTGCACGGGGATCAGCCCTTCATGCCTGGGATGGCCATGGCGTGGGTCGTCGGGGTCACACGACGGGCGCCGGCCGGCGGGCGCGCAGTGCGACGGTCAGGGTGTGCGGGCCGAGTCCGCCGAGGTAGAGGCGGTTGCCGGTCGTCGCGTCGGTGCCGCCCACGACGGTGTGGTCCTGACCCGGGTCGTAGCGCAGGACGTCGCTCCGGTCGGGCCCGGCGAGGGGTTCGCCCGTCTCGACGTGGGCCTCGATCCGGATCTCGTCGTCACCGGCCCGGTAGGTGACCGGCCCGGTCGTCAGGCACCAGCGTCCG
The DNA here is from genome assembly GCF_055581185.1 of Streptomyces sp. NPDC031474. Classification (NCBI taxonomy): domain Bacteria; kingdom Bacillati; phylum Actinomycetota; class Actinomycetes; order Kitasatosporales; family Streptomycetaceae; genus Streptomyces; species Streptomyces sp. NPDC031474. Next base: position 321,851 of record NZ_JBVIJX010000012.1, on the reverse strand, counting down.
TCGCCGAGCGGCACGGCGCCCTCTGGGACGCCGCCCGGCCGGAAGGTCAGTTCGAGGGCCCAGGGCGCCCGTGGTCCGCTGATGTCGATCCGCAGGTCGGCGCCGTCGTCCCTCAGGTCCACCTCGACGCGGGTCGTGTGCGAGACCTCGTCCCGAGGGCGGTCCGGGAAGGCCATCGCGGCCGAGAAGCGTCCCTCGTCCGCCATCCGGTAGGAGCCGTCGTCCCGTCGCCGGTCCGGCGGGAGCGGCTGGTAGTAGGCGGCGGTGAGGGTTTCGGTGAGCCGGTACCGATTGTCGGCGAGCCGCCGCATGTCGGCGGCGCGGAACGGGCCCAGGTCGAAGAAAGCGCGCGAGAGACGGACCGCGTCGAGGACGGCGTCGCCTGCGAACAGGCGCAGGAAGGTGGGGTTGCAGGCGAGGCCCGAGCGGATGCGCCGGTGCCCGGGCACGTCGGAGCCGCCGTACACCACCGTGTGCGCGGTGGCCGAGGCGCGTGCGGCGAGGCGCGCGGTGGTGAGGTACCGGTCGCGCGGAAGTGTCTGCGGGGCCGGGGCCGGCAGGACGCGGCACAGGTCCGGGGTGAGGAGGGTCTCGGCGAGCAGGTCGGGGTCGTCGATGCCGCCGGCGGCCGCCAGCCGCGCCGCCCGGCCGAAGTCGCCCCGGCCGGTGCGGATCGCGAGCAGCCGGTAGTGCGGCAGATAGGGCGCCAGGGGGAAGGGGTGGTGCTGGTCCTGCCGTCGCGAGTGGACGGTCTCCACCGTGCCGTCCGGCCTGATGAGGTCCAGGGTGGTGGCGAGATTGCGCTCGACGGCGGCCAGCAGGTCGGCGCGGCCGAGCAGGTCGGCGCGGCCGAGCACGTCGGCCAGCAGGAGCAGCGAGGGGTTGGTCACGAGGGCCGCGTAGACGGCGCTGCGTTCCGAGTACAGGCCCTCCGCGTCGATGTCGACGCCCTCCGCGAGCCACTCCTCGACGCGCTCGAGCAGCCGGTCGTCGGGGAACGAGCGGTGCAGCCGGGCCAGTGCCGCGGACAGCTCCCAGCGGTGGTTCGGGGTGTGCACCCCACCGGTGAGGAGGCTGCCGGTGGCGGCGCCGGCGATCTCGGCGAGCGCGGCCGCGACGTCGTGAAGTTCCGGCCCCCCGCCTGCGGCGAGGACGTGCGCGTCGCACACGTCGTTGACGGTGAACGCGGAGTCCGGCGGCGACTGCACGTTGTCGCCGCCGGCGAAGAGGCCGGTGGTGGTCTGGACGGCCCGCAGGGCGCGGAGGTGGGTCGTCGCGGCGGCGACGGCCTGCCCGCTGCCGTGCAGTGCCGACGCCGGGGACCGGTACGCCGCGACCAGAGTCCTCACCCGGCGCGCCAGGGCGCGGTGGGGCACACCGGTGAGTTCCTCGTCGGGGCCGGCCGCCAGCGGGGCGGCCGTCCGGTCGGCGGCGCGGGCCGCCGACCGGACGAACTCGTGGTCGAGCGGGGTGGGCAAGGTCAGTCCTTCAGTCCTGCGTTGATGTCGGCGCCCATGACGTAGCGCTGGAAGACCAGGAAGATGGCGATCAGCGGGATCATGGAGATGACCGAGGCGCCGAGCAGTACCGACCAATTGATGTTCTGCGCGCCGACGATGCTCTGGATGCCGATCTGCACGGTGAACTTGTTGGGGTCGTTGAGCATCAGCAGCGGCCAGATGTAGTCGTTCCACCGCCACTGGAAGGACAGGATGGCGAGGGTCAGCGCGATGGGCCGGGAGAGCGGCACCATGATCCGCAGGAAGATCGACAGTTCGCGGGCGCCGTCGATGCGTGCGGCTTCCACGAGTTCGTCGGGAACCGTCAGGAAGAACTGGCGGAACATGAAGCATCCGGTCGCGGTGAGCACGGCCGGCAGGATGATGCCGGCGAACGAGTTGTAGAGGCCGAGGTTGCGGACCACCAGGAACTCCGGGGCGAGCATGACCTCGGACGGCAGCATCGTGGTGGCCAGGATGCAGATGAAGAAGAACTTGAGCCATCTGTTGTCGTACTTGGCCAGCGCGTACCCGGTGCAGCAGCTGACTCCCACCGTGAGGATCGTCGTGATCACGCACACGATGGCCGTGTTGATGAAGTACTGGGAGAAGTTGGCGCTCTCCCACGCCGCCTTGAAACCCGACAGGGTGGGGTTGTGCGGAACCAGCGTCAGCGGATAGGAGAACAGGTCGCTGGCCGGCTTGAGGGAGCTGAGGATGAACCACAGCACCGGCAGCCCGTACAGGCACGCCAGAACCCACAGCAGTGTCGTCGCGGGCACCGCCCGCCGGAGCCCACCGGTGGCGGCCCTGCGGGGCTGCTTCTTGGAGACGGCCCGTCCGGGACCGGCGTCGGCCGGGCGTGGCATGTCTGTGGTTGTCATCGGTTCTCCACCCGCCGGTTGACGATCAGCTGGATGATCGCGACGGCCATCAGGATGAGCATGAGCACGAATGACGCGGCGCTCGCGTAGCCGATCTGGCCCCGTTTGAAGCCGGTCTCATAGATGTACTGGACAAGCAGGTTGTTCGACGTGCCGGGTCCGCCGTTGTTGAGGGCGACGAACACCGGGTATTCCTTCATCGCGTTGATCGTGTTGAGCAGGATGACGATGAACGAGGTGGGCGCGATGCTCGGCAGCGTGATGCTGATGAACTGGCGCCATGGGCCGGCGCCGTCGAGCGAGGCCGCCTCGTAGTACGACACCGGTACGTTCTTGATCGCCGCGATGAACAGCAGCATCGAGAAGCCCGTCCAGGCCCAGGACGCCGCCATCACCACCACTATCAACGACAGGTCCGCGTTCGACTGCCACGGAACGGCACTTCCGCCGAGCTTCTCGATGACGTAGTTGACCAGTCCGAAGTTCTCACCGAACAGCCACCGCCACAGGACACCCACGACGATGGGCGACAGCAGCCACGGGATGAAGAAGATGACGCGGGCGACCGACGCGCCCTTGGCGTGCTTGTTCACCACCAGGTTGGCGGCGAGCAGCGAGAGCGCGAAGTTCAGCGGCACGAAGAGCACGGCGTACAGCAGCGTCCGGGTCAGCGCGTCGTAGAAGGTGGAGTCCCCGAACAGGTTGTGGTAGTTGTCCAGTCCGATGAACTGGAACGCCCCCACACCGGTGTAGTTCGTGAAGGAGTAGACGAGCCCGATCACCGCCGGCCAGACGAAGAACAGCGCGAAGAGCACGACATTGGCCGCGATGAGGACGAGGGGCGCGACGACGTACTTGTTGCGTCTCCTGGGCGGGCTCACGGACACGTCCGAGGCGCGTTTTGTCATCTTCCTGACTCCGTGCTGGTGGAATGGATTGCTGTGGGCTCACGCCATGAGGCCGGCATCACGCGGGCGGCCAGGGCCGGGGGCGGGGTCGAGACACCGCCGCCCGGCCCTGTGGCCCACGATCAGCCGCCGGCCTGCTGGATCAGCCGCCGACCTGCTGGTTGTAGCCGGCCACGATGTTCTCCAGGGCCTTGTCGGCCGACTGCTGGCCGTTGATCGCCTTGCCGAGCTCCGTCTTGGTCGGGTCCTCGGTGAGGCTCTTGCCCTTCAGCACCCAGTTCGTCTGCGCGGTGTTGAAGTAGCCGGAGATCGGGGCGTAGAGCGGGATCTCCTGGTTGTACAGCTTGAACGCCGCCTGGGCCGCCTCGGAGGTGAAGGGGTACTTCGGGTTCAGTCCGCTCTCGACCGGCAGGAACCCGGACGTCTCGCACAGCACCTGGTAGTGGGCCGGCTCGTACAGCCAGGACAGGAACTTCGTCGCGGCGGCGGCCGCGTCACCGTTGTTGTTGAAGCCCACCGTCATGCCGCCGCTGTTGACGTCGCTGGCCTGCACCGGCTGGGCGGGGGTCGGGACGCTCGCCCAGTCGAACTTCTTGATGCTGTCCGCGAAGGAGGCGACCTGCCACACGCCGGACCAGTAGGCGACCACGTCACCGCTCTGGAACATGGCCGACGGGTCGGCGCCGCTGGTCCACACCGACTTCGGCATGGTCTTGTCGTCGTTCCATCCGACGAAGGTGTTCACGGCCTTCTTGGTCGCGTCGTCCACCGAGAACTTGCCGGAGGAGTCCGCGTGGACGTACTGCCCGCCCATCTCGTACACCATGGCGCGAAGCCGGGACGGCGACTGGTCGAAGGTCAGGGAGTACTTGGCCTTGGTCTTCTCCCGGACCTTGTTCGCCGCGGCGATGAAGTCGGTCCAGGTCCAGGTGTTCTGGGGTGAGGTCGGGAAGGCGACACCGGCCTGCTTGAAGAGCGTCTTGTTGATGAACAGGCCGGACGCGGTGACGTCCGAGGGGATGGACAGCACCTTCCCGGACGAGTCCTTGGCGAGGAAGTTGGCGTTGATCTTGTTGCTCTTGTTGTTGGCGATGGAGCTGAGGTCGATCAGCTTGCTCGACCAGATGGGGTCCAGCGCCGGCACGGCCGCCACGTCGGGCAGGGAGTTCGCCTGGGCGGCGTTGTGCAGCTTCGTCGGGTAGCCGTCGTAGGGGATGTTGACGAGCTTGACGGCGACGCCGGTTTCCTTCTTGTACTGCGCCACCAACTTCTTCCAGCCCGCGTCCTGCCCCGGAACCGTGGAGATCCAGAACGTCAGCGACTTGGAGGTCCCACCCGAGCCGGATCCCGACCCGCAGGCCGAGAGCAGAAGGGCACCTGCCGTGGCCACGGCAGCGAGGGGAAGCACCCGGCGTATGCCGCCGCGGCCGAGTCGGCGGGAGCGCCGCACACCCACACTGGTCATTTTCGATCCCTTTTCGTCGTACTGGACGGAGCACGGCGCCAGCCGAGGCGGCACGGGTGCATTTTGCAGGAGATTTCGCTTTCCGGGGGGCGCGGCCTCGCCCGGCCGCGTCGCCTTCACGGGTGGGATCCCCGGTCATGAGGGCCGTCGTCGCACAAGCACGCCCTCGTGCGGCTGCCGTACTTCGAGTACGGGCGGGAAGCTACCCCGAGTCGGCGTCCCGGCCGACTTAGAAAGCGCTTGTCCGGACATTGGCAGACCGAGTCGGAGGCCGTCAATCCTTAGCCCACGCGGTCTCGGTCACGGTTTGGACTCCCCGGGCGACCGCGAGCCGTGCGGCGCCCACGACGGTGCCGGAATCCCCGACCATGCTGCTGACCACCTCGGTGGGCCAGCTCAGCCGTGCGAGCTCGGCCCGCACGCCGGGCAGGAGCTGCGGATCCGCGCCGGTGCTGCCCCCGAGCACGATGAGCCCCGGATCCAGGACCGCCGTCACGGCGGCGGCGAGCCGGCCCACGTCCACGGCATGGCGGCCGACGACGGCGCCGGCCGTGGCTCTGCCCTCCCCCGCGAGGGCGAAGAGCCGCTCGGTGGTGCGCGGGCACGGCCCGTCCGCGGCCTCCCATGCCTCCCTGGCCCGGCGCAGCAGGGAGCGGGCGCCGATGTACTCCTCCAGGGCCTCCTGGCGCGGCTCACGGCCGTCGTCCCAGGGATAGGGCAGTCGGGCCAGCTCTCCGGCGGCCCCGTTCGATCCGCGCAGCACCTGGCCGCCGACGACGATGCCGAGACCGATGCCCACGCCGATCCGCAGATAGCCGAAGGTGTGGCGGCCCCGGGCGGCGCCCTCGTGCAGTTCGGCCAGGGCCGCGCAGTTGACGTTGTTCTCCAGGTGGACGGGCACGCCCGGCGGCAGCGCGACGGCCATGGCGTCGAAGACCGGGCCCGCCTTGGCGGTCGCGGGACGCATCCCGCTGCCCTGCCGGTCCCGCGCGGCGACATCGCCGACGGCTACGACGATGGAGCGCAGCGGAACGCCGTGGGGCAGCGCGTCGAGCGCCTCACGCACCGCGTCGGCGGCGTCCTCGCGGGAGGCGGTGGCCTCGGCGAGCAGCGCGCCGTCCAGGGCGCAGCCCCGGACCCTGGTGAGGGCCGGGCCGAGGTCCACCGCCAGCACGGCCCCGGCGGCCGGCCCGAGGCAGTAGACGGCGGCGGAGCGGCCGGTGCCGCTGGAGGCGGTCCCGGAGTGCGCGGCGAGCCGGGCGGCCTCCAGTTCCGCCACGGCGGAGGACACCGTCGGCTTGGACAGTCCCGCGAGGCTCGCCAGCTGCGGCCGGGTCGCGCTGCCCGCCTGGGCCAGCACGGCGAACACGGCGCTCGCGCTCTCGGTCAGGCGGGGGGCCTCCACCACGTCGAGTTCCACAGTTTCCCCCACACGGGTACAGGGCCGCGCGGCCCGCCGATCGGCTCGGCAGGCTGCGGCGATGGGATGCTCCGACGTCGCGCGTTCCCGCCCCGCGGCGGCCCGGACGGGCCTCCCGGTGGTCGAGCGCGCGATTCCTCTTGACGCACTGTACTTCGTTAGTTAACTTCCTAACGAACTTCACGGTATACGCCTGCCGTGTTCGTCAGAAGCCCGTCCCGGGGCTTCCCTAGTTCGCTCAAGCATGCATCCAGGCCCGACCTTCCTTCGGTCACGGTTCGCCCGCCGTCGCAGCTCAACGCATTCGACGAAAGAGGATCCGTGCAGGACTCTCCCCCTTCGCGCCCCCTTGTGGTCGGCATCGACGTGGGCGGTACCAAGACGCACCTGCGCGCCACCGCGGGCGGCGACGTCGTGTCCGACCATGTCCGTGCCAGCAGCGGCTGGCGGCCGCACGACCCGGCCGCGGCCGCACACTGGCTGGCCGCCCTCGTCCGTGAGGCGCTGCCCGAGGCCGCGCACCCCGCCGCGCTCGCCGTGGGGGCGCACGCCTGCGAGACCCCCCTCCAATGCGCACGGATCCGTGTCGCGCTTCAGGAACTGCTCGGCGTTCCCACACACCTCGTGGGCGACGCCGAGTTGCTCGTTCCCGCCGCCGGGCTGGACAAGGGCGTCGGCCTCGTCGCCGGCACCGGCTCGGTGGCCGTGGGCCGGCTGCCTGACGGGGCGCCCGTCCAGGTGGGCGGCTGGGGCGCGGTCCTCGGCGACGAGGGCGGCGCCGCCGGCCTGGTCCGCGAGGCGGCCCGGGCCGTATGGGCCGCGCACGACCGGGGCGAGGAACCCGACGCCCTCGCGCACGGCCTGGTCGCCTCCTTCGGCGTGCCCGAGGTGCCGGCGCTCGGCGCGGCCCTGGAGAGCGCCACGGACGTCTCCGCCGAGTGGGGACGGCACGCCCCCGTCGTCTTCGCGGCCGCCGCCGAGGGCTCCGCGCTCGCCCGGACCGTGATCGCCGAGGCAGGCTCCGCGCTCGCCGCGCTCGTCGGCCGGCTCGCCGCGCGCGGGGTCCCGGTCGACGACGTGGTCGTGGCGGGCGGCACGGTGCTCGGCCAGCCGGTGCTGTACGAGGCGTTCACCGCAGCCCTCGCCGACGCCGTACCGGGAGCCCGGCCGCAGCCGCTCACCGCGGCGCCGGTCGAGGGCGCGGTGGCGCTGGCCCGTTCGCTTCTGTGAGCCGCCGAACTCACGTTCACCTACACGCCATGTACCGGTCGCCGGGCCATCGCAGAAGAGACACAGCCCGGCCGTAGATCTTCGCTCGTACGCGTCATCCGGCTCACAGGTCAACACAAGGCGTACGAGCCGCACGTGATCGCACCCCCCCCTCTGGCCTCACGGCCGCAGAACTCAAGAGAGGCTCACCCATGCCGTCATCCGCCGGGCTCAGCTCCCCCTCGGCCGTGAACAGAAGGCGCTTTCTGAAGGTCTCCTTCGGTGGCTCCGCGGCCCTGGTCGCCGCCCCGACGCTGGTCTCCTGGCTGGCCGCCGCCGACGCCAAGGCCGCCGCCGCGCCGCTGCCGTTCGTCGACGACTACAAGACGAACGTCATGGCCAACCTCACGGCCGAGACCAACGCCGTGGTGCGCATCCTCGGCGGCTTCGCGCAGGTGTGGAAGACCGGCTCGGCCTGGAACACCGGCACCCCGCTGCGACCCGACGTCCTGCGCGCCAACATGCGCTACTGCATCGCCGTCACCCGCGCCCGCACGGAGGCGCAGGGCAAGGAGGCGTTCGTCTACGACCGCCAGCACCAGAGCTACGCGATGATCGCCGGCCTGGGCCCCCTGGCGGACCTGTACAAGGCCGGCGCCAAGGCGGTCACCTCGATCACCAGCGCGCCGGACACCACCCCCGCCACCAAGATCGACGACGCCGTGCCCGCCGGCGCGCCCGCCGGTTCCGCGCTCGGCGCCGGCTCGTACACCTCCGACCTGGGCCTGGTCGCCAAGCTGGTGGACACCGTCCGCGGCCCGTTCGCCTCCGGCAACCCGGGCAAGTACGCCTTCCAGTACCCGCGTCCGTGGCGCATGAACGAGAACAGCGAGGTCGTCGACACCGGCAGGACCGACGCGCTCGGCTTCCCGGTGTACGACTCGAAGGTGGTCGTGGTGCCGCAGCTGCTCCGCCAGCGCAGCACCTCCCCGACCGACGACGGCGGCTTCCCCAGCGGCCACACCAACGCCTTCCACCTGGCGTCGCTGGCATACGCGTACGCCGTGCCCGAGCGGTTCCAGGAGCTGGTGACCCGCGCTCTGGAACTCAGCCACACCCGGATCATGTCCGGCATGCACTCCACGGTGGACGTCATCGGCGGCCGCATCATGGCCACCGCCCTGGCCGCCGCCACCCTCGCCGACCCGGCCAACGCCGACCTGAAGGCCGCGGCCCGCGCCCAGGCCCTCGCCTACTTCCAGGCCAAGACCGGCACGACCGCCGACACCCTGTACGCCTACGCCCACTCCGACGCCGGCGACCCCTACGCCGACCGCGAGGCCAACGAGCGGGCGGCGCTGCCCCGGCTGACCTATGTCCTCGAACGGGAGGGCCGCGAGCAGCCCCTCACCGTGCCCAAGGGCGCCGAGGTACTGCTGGAGACCCGGCAGCCGTACCTCACCGCGGCCCAGCGCCGTGAGGTGCTGCGCACGACCGCGCTGCCCTCCGGGTACGTCCTGCTGGACGGCTTCGAGCAGTGGGGCCGGCTCAACCTGTTCGCGGCGGCGGACGGTTACGGCGCCTTCGACTCCGACGTCACGGTCACCCTGGACGCGTCCAAGGGCGGCTTCCAGTCGGCCGACGCCTGGCGCAACGACATCGAGGGCCAGGGCGGTCTGACCAAGCGCGGCTCCGGCACGCTGACCCTGACCGGGCACAACCGCTACCACGGCGGCACCGTGCTGGAGGAGGGCGTGCTCGTCGCCGGGCACGCCAATGCCCTCGGTCAGGGCGATGTGCGGCTGGCCGGCGGCACGCTGCGCGCGGGCGCGCCGGTGCGGGTGCGCGGCGCGTGGGCCCAGGAGTCCGGCGCGGTGCTGGATCTGACGCTGCGTGGACACCACGGGCCCGTCCTCACCGTGTCCGGGCGGGTCCGGCTCGACCGGGGCTCGGTGCTGACGCTGCGCCTCGACGCCGAGCAGCCGCCGGCCGCGGGGACGACCGTCCCGGTGATCGACGCCTGCGCGCTGCGCGGTCAGTTCGACCGCGTCGAGCTGAACTCCGACCGCCTGCGGGCCGTACCCGTGTACACGGCAGACGGTCTGTCGGTACGACTCCTGAAGCGGTAACGCCCCGAGTGGCGGGAGCTGATGCAGAGTAGGGCCCATGAGGCTGCTCCGGCTCGCTCCCGCCACCGCCCGGCCGGTGTCACCGCAGGGCGGATGATGGCGCGCGAACTGCACACGGTCCTGGAGCCCTCCTCCGACGCGGGGCCGCGAGAGCCCTCGCGGCCGGGCCGCCGGCGCCGGCTCGTCCCCCTCCTGGTGGCCGTGCTGCTCGCCCAGATGGCCGTCGCCATGGTCACCACCGCGGTGCGGCAGACGCCGACGATCGACGAGCCGGTGTACGTCGCCACGGCCGCCGACTACCTGCACGAGCACCGCGTGCACTACAACTCGGAGCATCCGCCCCTCGGCAAGCTCGTCGTGGCCGTCGGCGTGGCCGTGGCCGACCCGCACGTCGACCCCTCGTTCACCGGCACCCAGGAGGCGGCGGGCCGGCACCTGCTGTACGAGTCGGGCAACGATCCCTGGCGGGTGATGCTGTGGGCGAGGCTGCCGGTGATCGTGCTGACGCTGCTGTTCGGCCTGGTGGTGTTCGCCTTTGCCCGCGATCTGGCCGGCCGCGCCCCCGCGCTCACGGCGCTCACCCTGTACGCCTTCTCCCCCGACGTCGTCGCGCACGGCTCGCTGGCGACGCTGGACGTCCCGGCGGCGGGCTTCCTGCTGACGTCGGCGTGGCTGCTGTGGCGGGCCCGGCAGGGCAGGCCGCGCCTGTACCTGCCGCTCGCCGGGGTCGCGCTCGGCGCGGGCCTCGCCACGAAGATGAGCACACTGCCCGCGATCCCGGTCCTGATGGCCCTGGCGGCGCTGTCGATGTGGGCCCGGCGACCCCGTGACCTGCGCAGGGCTCTGGGGGCGGCGGGTGTCGTGGCGGTGAGCGCCGTGGCCGTCGTCTGGGCCGCGTATCTCGTGGTCGATCCACTGCTGCGCTGGGATCCGCGGTCGGTCCAGTTCCAGGTGCCCGTGGTGCACGGTCTGCGCGGGCTCCTCGTGCGGCTGCTGCCCTTCCCGGAGGCGTACCGGGACGGCATGCGGATCCAGTTCGGCCTGGAGAACCAGTCGTGGCAGGGCTTCCTCTTCGGCCATGTGTACTCCGGCTCGCGGTGGTACTACCTGCCGGTCGCGCTGGCCGTGAAGACCCCGCTCGGCATGCTCGCCCTGTGGGCGGCCGGGGCGGTCACGATGGTCGCGGTGCGCCGGCTGCGGCCCGCGGCGCCGTATGTGCTGCTCCCGGCGGCCGTGCTGCTGGCCTCGGCCATGACCGGATCACGGGACCTGGGCACCCGGTACGCCGTGTTCCTGCCGATGTTCCTGGCCGTGGCCGCGGGATGCGTCCTGGCGGTGCGCCGGCGGTGGGCGCCGGTGGGGGTGGCAGCGCTGGTGGCGTTCGTCGCCGTCAGCTCGCTGCGGACGTATCCCTACTACCTGCCGTACTCCAACGAGGCGTTCGGCGGGCCGTCGAAGACCCATCTGCGGCTGCACGACTCCAACGTGGACTGGGGCCAGGACCTGGGACGGCTCGCGGACCGGCTGCGCAGCCGGTACCGGGGCGAGCGGGTGTGGCTGGTGTACAAGGGCAGCGGGGTGCCCGCCGCCTACGGCATCGAGGCCTCCGATCCACGCCGGGCGCCCGCGAGCCGGGTGCACGGACTGCTCGTCGTGTCGGACTCCGCCGCCGCCAAGGCGAAGGGCCCGCTGGCGGAGCTGCTGCGCTCCAGCCGGCCGGTCGACGAGGTCGGGCACTCGATCACCCTGTACCGCCGGTGAACCGCGGTCAGCGGGGACGGGAAAGGGCGTCTTCGCCGTCCCTGACCGGCAGGGTCCCTGAAGTATGTTGAGTTGCGTGGAAGACAAAGGAGGCGCACCGGTGCCATCGCCGCAACAGGCACGCGCACAGGCATCCGCGATCACCTCGGGCAGAACCGGTCCGGAGACGGAGGTGTCCCCGACCTCCCGGCTCCGGGCGCTCTTCGACGGGCCCCATCTGTCCCCGGGCCAACGGCGCATCGCCCAGTATCTGATCGAGCACATCACCGAGGCGGCGTTCCTGTCGATCACCGACCTCGCGGACCGCGTCGGGGTCAGCCAGCCCTCGGTGACCCGGTTCGCCGCGGCCGTCGGCTTCAGCGGGTATCCGGCGCTGCGGGAGAGGCTCCAGTCGATCGCGCTGGGCACTCTGGCGGTCGGGCCGACGGCGGAGGTGAACCGGAGCAACGAGCTGCAGGCGGCGGTCGACGCGGAGATCGAGAACCTGGAGAACCTGCGGCGCGACTTCGCCGACCCGGACCGGGTCATCGACGTCGGCCGGAAGCTGTCGCAGTCGACGCCGCTGACCATCGTGGGACTGCGGATCTCCGCCTCGCTCGCCGAGTACTTCGCCTACGCCGCCCGCCGGGTCCACCCGGACGTGCGGCTGGTGACCCGGGGAGGCAGCGTCGCCTACGACGCGCTGCTGCAGTCCCGGGAGGCGGGCGGGACCTGGGTGCTGGCGTTCTCGATGCCCCGGCACGCGCAGGAGACCCTGACCGCCGTACGGGTCGCGCGCAGCGCCGGTCTCAAGGTCGCGCTGATCACCGACCTGGCCCTGGGGGCGATGGCCGAGGAGGCCGACGCGACCTTCGCCACCGGCACCGGCTCCCGGCTGGTCTTCGACTCCTACGCGGCCCCCGGGGTGATGGCGGCGGCGCTGCTCCAGGCCATGAGCGACGCCGGTCCCGAACGCACCCAGGCCCGACTCGAGGAGTACGAGCAGATCGCCGAAGAGCACCGGTTCTTCCTGCGTGAGTGACCGGCTCCTTCGAAAGCCACCCCCTCCCCCAGAAGGACACAGAGGGATCATTGCACCCATTTCGCGCATGAATGTTTTCATACTCCTTGCAAAGCCGACGGCATATATAAATACTGCTCAGGCCGCACCCGCCCGCGAAGGGCTCCCGTACGAGCACCCCGAGCCGCCGTCTCCTACCCGCGTCGGCGCGCGAGGTGTTCGGGGCATCGCTTGCGCGAGCGCCCGTGGCGGCCCCGGTCATCCCCTGGACCGGGGCCGCCCCCAACAGTCGGACCACCGGCACGACGCCACACACCCGGAAGCGATGATCATGACCCTGACGACGACGCGCATCAGCTCGGACTGGCCGTGCCAGGTCAAGACGCCCGGCAGCTACGACTGGGAGCGCTCGGCGGCCAAGTGGCTGCGCGAGCTGGTGCCCGCGCGCTACGCGAGCTACCCCGCGCTGCTGCGCCACCCGGTGCTGCTCGCCCGCCATGCGCAGATCCAGGTCCAGAACGAGGTCCGGGTGGCCCGCACCGCCCTGCAGACCGCCCGCGCGGATCTGCCCCGGCTCGGACTGCCGGAGTCCGTCATCGAGCACACGATCAAGATGTACGCGGCCGAGGTCATGCAGTTGCAGCACATCGCCCGCAGCGTCCGCGCGGTCACCCAGGCCCTCGTGGAGCAGAGCGCCGGGCGCTGAACGGGACGATCCGTTCCGGTGCGCGGAAGGGCATCACGCCTGGCGGGGGCGTCGCGCCAAGACCCAGATCGAATCTCCGTCCGTGTGCCATGCTCAAGACGTGACGAGCGAACCCGCCCTGCCCGCGGAATCCGGCGGCGTGCCCGACATGGCCGCACTTACCCGCATCGTGGCCCGCCAACGCGCCGAGATGGACCGGCTGCAGGACCTTGCGGCCACCTCGGCCGTGCTGGAGCGCGCCAAGGGCGCGGTGATGGCACAACTGGGCTGCTCGCCCGACATCGCGCAGGAGGAGCTCGAGCAGCGGGCGAAGAACGCGCGGCGGACGCTGCTTGAGGAGTGCTGGATCACCCTCGGCGCCCTCACCCCGCCGCCCCGCGCCGACCAGGAGCAGGCGCCGGCCGCCGCCCCTTCCGCGTGGGCGGCCGCGCCCGCGCCGGACTCCGAGGAGATCGACGCCGCCGCCCTCGGCCGGCTGGGCCGGGCCCTCGTCCGCGTCGGCACCCCGCACGATCTCGCCCGGTGCCTGCTGGAACAGCTCGGCCCGGACGTGGCGGCCGACGCCGTGATGCTCTACGCGCGGCTGCCCGCCGGCGGACTGACGCTCGTCGGGCACGCCGGCCTCGACGAGACGCTGGCCGCGCAGTGGAGCCAGGTGCCGCCGCTCGCCGGGATCGCCGCACTGGACGCCCTCGAAACCGGCCGGCCGCGCTGGCTGGAGGACCTCCGCGAGGACGGGAAACGGTATCTGCTGATCGGGGACCCGCCCGAGCAGTGGGGGTCGCGGGCCTGGCTGCCGGTGGTCACCGGGGACACGGCCGACGTCGCGCTCGGGATCCTGCGCCGCCGCGAGGGCGCCTTCCCGCCCCGGGTCCGCGAACGCCTGCAGGCCGTCGCCCGGCTGTGCGCGGGCCCGCTGCGCACGTTCGGCACCCGGCAGAGTCCTACCCCGGACGCCGCCACGGACGCGGTGCAGACGGTCTTCGACCGGCTGCCGGTCGCCGCCGTGCTGCTCGCCCCCTTGCGTACCCCGTCGGGTCGCGTCGAGGACTTCCGCATCGACGCCGCGACCGGCATCACCTCCGACGCCATGGGCCGCAGCGGCCGCGAGCTGGTCGGTCTGCGCTTCCTGGAGTGCTGGCCGGAGATCTCCGACGAGCCGCTCTGGCAGGGCTGTCTGGACACCCTGGCCGGTGAAGAGCCGTACGAGGGCGAGCCGTTCGCCCGGCAGCAGACGGTGGCCGGGGTCAGCGAGCTCGCCACGTACTCCGCGCGGGCGGCACGGCTGGGCGACGGACTGGTCGTCAGCTGGGGCCGCCACGACCCTTCCGACCGGCAGGAACAGCGGCTGGCGGATGTGCAGCGGCTCGGCAACCTCGGCTGGGCGACCTGGAACCTGGTCACGGGCGAGACGAACTGGTCCGCCCAGGTCTTCGCCATCTTCGAGCGTGATCCCGCCCAGGGCGTCGTCCCGCTCGCCCGGCTGCCCCGCCTCGCCCTGCCCGAGGACGTGCCCGTGCTGGCCCGCGCCGTCGGGGAGCTGGTGCGGCACGGGCGGCCGTGCGACGTGCCGTTCCGGATCGTCAACGAGGACGGCATACGGCATCTGCGGGTGGTCGCCGAAGCGGTGCCGGACATGGACGGCACGCCCGTCGAGGTGCACGGCTTCGTGCAGGACCTCACCGCGCAGCGCAGCGCCGAACTCGCGCTCGTCGCCAGCGAGCGGGCCATCCTCACCCAGCACGGCGTGCTCCAGGCCGAGCGCACCGTGGCGGCCCGGCTGCAGGACGCGCTGCTGCCCCTGCCGAAGCAGCCCGTCCGGCTGGCCGGGCTGCGCATAGACATCGCCTACCTGCCGGCGCAGTCGGGCCTCAGTGTCGGCGGCGACTGGTTCAGCGCCATCGAGCTGCCCGACGGCGACGCCCTGTTCGTGGTCGGCGACGTCGCCGGTCACGGCATAGGCGCCGTCGCCGCGATGGCCCTGCTGCGGTTCACCGCCAAGGGCATGGTCATCACCGGCTCGTCGCTGACCGGCGCGCTCGCCCGGCTCAACGCGCTGCTGCTGCACTCCCGCGACCCGCACGGCTCGGCGACCATGGTCCTGGCCCGCTACAGCCCGGAGCGACGGCGGCTGAAGTGGGCGCAGGCCGGCCATCCGCCGCCGTTGCTGGTACGGGCCGGTGCGGCGCGCTACCTGGAGCGACCCTTCGGGATGCTGCTCGGCGCGACCGACACCCCTCACTACGAGGAGGCGGAGGTCCGCCTCGAACCCGGCGACCGGCTCCTGTTCTACACCGACGGTCTGGTCGAAAGACCCGCGGAGAGCATCGACCGGGGCCTGGAGCGGCTCGCCGGCGCCGCCGCCCCCCGCGCCGCGACCGGTCCGGCCCCGCTGGACCGGCTGCTCGCCACGATGCTGGACCCCGAGGGCCGCGACGACGTGTGCGTGCTCGACATCCAGGTGCCCCGGCCCCGGGACATCGAGCGGTAGGACCTTCGGCCGGCGCCGCGCCGTCGGGTCATCCGCCGCCCGTGCGGGACTCCAGGTCGCGACGGGTGTCGTCGCCGTAGACGCCGCTCTCGTCGCCGCGGATGCCGTACCAGAGCTGGAAACGGGCCACGGCCTCGGTGAGGACGGTGTCGTAACGGCCGTCGGTGGGGCCCTTGTCGTACACGTTCGGGATGCGCAGCAGGCGCTTCTGGAGGTCGCTCACCTCGGGGCCGCTGTCTCCCTCGCGCAGGGTGCCGGTGCCGTCGGGGTCGGCCGCCGTGGCGGCCGGGGTCGGGGCGGCCGGGGCCGGGGCGGAGCTCGCGGGGGGCGTCTCAGCGGCGGCTTCGCCTCCCCTGCCCGGCAGCAGCAGCGCGCCGGCGAACCCGACGAGTGCCGCCGCGCACACCCCGATCGTGATGGCGGCCCGGCGCCGGCCCGCACCGGAGTCGGTGCGGGCGCGTGCCCGTGCGCCGACCTCGACCGGGGCGGCCCGGGATCCGCTCCGCCGGCGTGCCGCGCTTCTGCCGCTGCCGGGCACGGGCCCGGGCCGGGGGCTGCCGCGCTCGCTCGTCCAGTCCCGGCCGCCGCGGGGCGGCGGGGTGAGGGCCGGGCGTGGGCCCAGGGGCGGGAGCTCCTCCGTCTTCGCCTCGTCGGCGGCCTGCCGCGACGGCAGGGGTATCGCCTCGTAGACGTCGGTGTCCTGGGTCAGTTCGGTCATCTCGCGGAACAGCTCCGCGAGGGCGTCGGTGTTGCGCGGTCGCAGGACCCGGATGGGTTCCAGGACCGGGCGTTCGTGCGGCTGTCCGGGTTCCTCCGGTGTCGGCACGCTCGTCTCCCTCCCGTGGGTCCCCCGGGAGGGATACGGACGCGCGGGCCGCCCGGTTCAGCCGCGCGGATCAACGGCGCGGATCAACGGCGCGGATCATCCGGCGAGGAAGCCGTGCGGGGAGCGGGTCGTCGCGGCGACGAAGGCGTCCCGGCCCGCCTCGTCGAGGGCGTCCAGGGAGAGGTACGGATTGAGGTCCTCCAGCTCCGTCGACAGCGGCTCGCCGTCGGAGGCGCGGCAGGCGTCGACGCGCTGGATGCCGTGCGCGAGACCGTTCCAGTCGACGAAGCGACGGGCGGGACTGCTGGTCGGCGGCGGACGGGCGGGTCGTACGATGACAGGACCGTCGTCTTCTCCTGAAGGGCTCGTCGACTCCCGTGACCACCGCAACACTTCTCGACGGCAAGGCCGCAGCGGCCGACATCAAGAGCGAACTCGCCCTCCGCGTCCAGGCGTTGAAGGAGCGCGGCGTCACCCCGGGGCTGGGCACGATCCTCGTCGGCGACGACGCGGGCAGCCGTTCCTACGTGGGCGGCAAGCACCGCGACTGCGCGCAGGTCGGCATCGCCTCGATCCGGGTGGAGCTGCCCGCCGACGCCTCCCAGGCCGATGTCGAGGCTGCCGTGCTGCGGCTCAACGCCGATCCGGCGTGCACCGGCTTCATCGTGCAGCTCCCGCTGCCCGCGCACATCGACACTCATGCCGTGCTGGAGCTGATCGACCCCGTCAAGGACGCCGACGGGCTCCACCCGACGAACCTGGGCCGGCTGGTGCTGGGCATCCCGGGGCCGCTGCCGTGCACCCCGCGCGGCATCATCGACCTGCTGCGCCGCAATCGCGTGGAGATCACCGGCCAGCAGTTCTGCGTCATCGGCTGCGGTGTCACGGTGGGCCGGCCGCTGGGTCTGATGCTGACCCGCAGCACCGAGCACGCCACGGTGACCCTGTGCCACGAGGCCACGCAGGACACGGCCGCGCACGCCCGGGAGGCGGACGTGGTGGTGGCCGCGGCAGGCGTGGCGCATCTGGTCCGGCCGGACTGGATCAAGCCGGGGGCGACCGTGCTGTCCGTGGGCCTGACCCGTACGGTCGAAGGCATCCTCGGCGACGTCCACCCGGACGTGAGCGACGTCGCCGGTTCCTTCGCGCCGCCCATCGGCGGGGTGGGCCCGATGACCCGGGCGATGCTGCTGACCAACGTGGTGGAGGCGGCGGAGCGGATCTGACGCCGACTCCGCATCCCTGGCACTCGGTTCCCCGCAGGAAGGGAACTGAGTGCCATCGGCGGCGTTCAGATGTTACGTTCCCGTCCATGAGCGCCACTGACAAGGCGGAGGCCAAGCCGCCCATGCGGGACGCCCTGGTCGCGGCGGCCTTCCGGCTGTTCCTTGAGCGGGGCTACGAGCAGACCACCGTCGACGACATCGTGGCGCTCGCGGGGGTCGGCCGGCGGTCGTTCTTCCGCTACTTCCCCTCCAAGGAGGACGTGGTCTTCCCGGACCACGAGCGGTGCCTGGCCGACATGACCGCGTTCCTCGCCGCGAGCGGCACGGAGCACGAGCCGGTGCGCCGCGTCTGCGACGCGGCCCGGCTGGTGCTGCTGATGTACGCGGAGAACCCCTCCTTCTCGGTGCAGCGTTACCGGCTCACCAAGCGGGTGCCGGGGCTGCGCGCATACGAGCTGTCGGTGGTGTGGCGCTATGAGCGCGCCCTCGCCGAGTATCTGCGGGGCCGCTTCACCGGCCGGCCCGACGGCAGTCTCCGCGCCGACGTGATCGCGGCCGCGGTGGTCGCCGCCCACAACAACGCGCTGCGCTCCTGGCTGCGTTCGGACGGCCGGGGCGATGCGAGCGCGACCGTGGACCACGCACTGGGGTATGTACAGGCGGCGTTCGGCACGACCCGGGAAGCCCCGGCCGCTCCCGTCCCTCGGGCCGCTTCGACTGCCCCCACTGCTCCGGCGGCTCCCGCCGGCGAACGGCCGACGGACGAGGACGTCGTCGTGGTGGTCTCGCGGCGCGGGGCGCCCCTGTGGCGGGTGGTTCAGGAGATCGAGACCACGCTCGGCCGGGACCGGACCTCGCCAGAATAAGGGTACGCAGTGCCTTTACGCTTGGCACTGAGTGCCATACGCTGTGGGCGTGCACGGTGGCACGGTGAACCGGGCACGTGCGTGCACGGGTGAGCCGCGCACGTGGATTCCGGCCGAGTGCAGGGAGTTGACCCGCGTGTACCACTACCACTCAGGAAACGCCGTTCAGCAGGCCGCCGGCTCCGCGGCGGGTGTCCTCGACCGTGGAGACGCCGCCGGCGAAACCATCCTCTTCCAGCGCTGCACCTGGTGCGGCACCGCCATGTACCACCGGCTGCTCTGCCCGTCGTGTCAGGGCAGCGACCTGCGCACCGAGCGCAGCGAGGGCACCGGCACGGTCCGCCACGCCACCGTGGTGCACCGCAACAGCCCCGCCGCGCGCAATGTGTCCCTGGTCGAGATGGCCGAGGGGTTCGTCGTCCGCGGCCGGGTCATGGGCCCGCTCATCGGCATCCACAGCGGCGACCGCGTCCGCCTGTCCACGGTCAAGGACCCGGTACGGGGCGAACCTGTCTTCCAGCTCCTCGACGAGCCGTACCGGGCCTGGCACTAGGACGCCCCGTCAGGACGCCCCGTCCACCGGCCCGAGAGCCGGCAGCAGGTCGCCGACGCGTACCGGCCGTCCCATGTCGAAGCACCGGTTCGCGGCGAGCCCCACGGCGAGGGCGAGCGCCCCGTCGCGTTCGGTGGCGGCGCTCCCGGTCCCGGCCGTACTCCCGGTCCCGGCCGTGCTGCCGGCGTTCCGGGACGCCGCGGGTCCGAACAGCGCGTCCAGCATCCGGGTGTCTCCGCCGCCGTGCGCCTCGTGCCGGGCCGTGACCGGGACGTCGACCGGCGGCCGCCACAGCGGGCGCAGCGTCAGCCGGACGCCGCCCGCGTGCTCGGCCGCCGTGTCGCCGTGCAGCGCGCCGCTGCCGGAGGTGATACGGGTGCGGGGCGGCTGCCAGCGGCTCTCCTCGACCTCCAGCTCCAGGCGTCCGGCGCTGCCGTTGACCATCACCCGGTAGCCCTCCCACGGGGAGTAGGCGGTGAGGTGGTACGTCATCGTCGCGCCCCGCGTGTAGCGCACCAGGACCGCCATGTCGTCCTCGACGGTGACGGGCCCGCCGAAGACGTTGCGGTCGCGGTGGTAGCCGTCGTCCCGCTCCGCGTCGAGGTACAGCGCCCGTAGGGTGTCGTCGGCCGCGAGGTCCAGCGCGAACGGGTCGTCGGCGGCCTCCTCGGCGCCGTGGGCACGGTCGTACGCGCGGCGCAGACCGTGCCGGGTGCCGGCCTCGGGGCCGTAGAAGGCGAGCCGGCCATAGCCGAAGACCTCGTCCGGCTCGTCGGCGAGCCACCAGTTGACCAGGTCGAAGTGGTGGCCGGCCTTGTGCACCATCAGTCCGCCGCTGTGCCGCTTCTCGCGGTGCCAGCGGCGGAAGTAGTCCGCGCCGTGCCGGGTGTCGAGCAGCCACTCGAAGTGGACGGAGAGGATCTCCCCGACCGCGCCCTCGGCGAGCAGCTCGCGCACCCGCTCGTGCACGGGGTTGAAGCGGTAGTTGAAGGCGACGGTGAGAGAGTTGCCGGTCTCGCGGACGGTGTCGAGGATGCGGGCGCAGCGGACCGCGTCGACGGTCATCGGCTTCTCGGTGACCACACGGCAGCCCGCCTTCAGCGCGGGCACGATGTAGCGGTCGTGCGCGGCGTCCACGGTGGTGACGACGACCTGGTCGACGTCCTCCTCGGCGAGCAGCTCGGCGAAGCGGTCCGGCTCCCACTCTGCGGCCGGCGGGGCGCCCGCCCGGGCCAGCAGCCGGTTGTGGAAGGCCATGCGGGTGGGGCTGGGATCGCAGAGGGCGACGACGCGGTGGCCGGGCCGGGCGGCGAGATCCCGGGTGAAGGTCTGGGCGCGGTGTCCGGTGCCGACGACTGCCGTGCGGAGGTGGGGAGTTCGGCTCATGCAGGGGGCCTTTCCCCGGGGTCGTGCGGGCAGTCGTCCAGCTGGCCGGTTTTCTCTGCCCCTGCGGGCAGAGTCCGTCGGCACAGGCAACCCACAGGGCCCGTACGGCTTCCTTCGGGACGTGAGGGGCTCCCGGTACGGACGGGGCCCCCGCGCTCCGAGTGTTGAGGAGTGGACCCTTGATCCGTGCCCGGCGCATAGGTGTCACCGCCGTGGCCGCAATCGCGGCCCTGGCGGGAACACCGGGACTGGCACAAGCCCAACAACCGTCCGAGACAAGACCGTTGACCGCGTCCACCGACAGCGGGCTGCCGCCGGGGTGGCAGATCGGCGGGCAGGGCGCCGCACGCGAGCTGATATGGCGCTCGCCCACGCCCGTGCCCTTCGGTGACGCCCGTGTGGAGTTCCACGCGGGCGACCGGCTGCTCGGCGTACCGAAGGCGGCGAAGGACGGCCGCACGTTCCGGCTCTCCCTCGACGAGGCCGGCGACACCCCCCTGAAGGACCTGCAGGTCCTCGCGAGCGGACGCCGTCTGGACGCACCCGCCGACAACTTGGCTGCGGCCGAACGGCGTTCACTCGCCGCCGGGCAGCCCCCGGCCCGGACGCCCGCTCCCGCTCCGGCCAACTCCGTCGACCCGGGCAAGCCGGGCTCGTACCGCACGGTCAGCGGCGAGTACAACCTCGCCCCGTTGAAGCTGCCCGGCTATGCCCAGCCGATCGAGATGCAGGCGGTCGTCGTCGCGCCGAAGGGCGCCACCGGCAAGCGGCCGCTCGCGCTCTTCCTGCACGGCCGGCACACCACGTGCTACACGCCCGGCAGCGACGACCTCGACATCTCCTGGCCCTGCCCGGCGGGCATGAAGTCGATCCCCAGCTACAAGGGTTACCTGCAGGACCAGCAGCTGCTGGCCTCGCAGGGCTATGTGACGGTGTCGATCTCGGCGAACGGCATCAACGGCCAGGACGCACAGGCCGAGGACGCCGGCGCGCAGGCCCGTTCCTCGCTGGTGCGGCAGCACCTCGCCAAGTGGGCCGACTGGGCCGCGCACCCGGCCACCGCCCCGGCGGCGGTGCCCGACGCAACGAAGGCCGATCTCTCCCGCGTCCTGCTGGTCGGCCACTCGCGCGGCGGCGAGGGCGTCAACCGGGCCGCCATGGACAGCCTCTACCCGGCGCCCGCCGCCGAGGACGGCTATCACGGTCCGGTCCGCTGGAAGATCCGCGGCACCGTCCTCATCGGACCGACGATCTTCGGCCAGAATCCGGTCGCCGACGTCCCGTCCGCGACGATCCTGCCCGGCTGCGACGGCGACGTCGCCGACCTCGAGGGCGAGACGTACCTCGACGGCACGCGCGGCATCAGCAACGGCTCCGCCCTGCACAGCGCCGTGTACGTGGTCGGCGCCAACCACAACTTCTTCAACACCGAGTGGACGCCCGGCAAGTCCGTGGCGCCCTCCTTCGACGACTTCTCCGAGGACCCGGAGCAGCCCGACCCGGTGTGCTCCGACGGCGCGCCGACCCGGCTGACCGCCGACCAGCAGCACCAGGCCGGCGCCACCTACATCGCCGCCGCCGCCCGGCTGTTCGTGGGCGGTGACGACCGGGCGCGGCCGCTGCTCGACGGCACGGGGGTGCGCGCCCCCTCCGCCGACCCGGCCCGCGTCCTGACGCACGCGGTCGGCGCCCGTCGCACGGGCGGTTTCGTGCCCGACGGCTCGGTCAAGGTGACCGGCGGCCGGGTGTGCTGGGCGGACCCCGACCCGGCCAGGGCGTGTCTGGGCGAGGACGCCACGGGCAGGTCCCCGCACTTCGGGTGGTGGGATCTGGAGAAGGACTCCGGCAAGAGCGCGATCGCGCTGAACTGGTCGGCGCCGGGCGCCCCGGCGAAGATCACGTCCACCGCTCCCGTCTCGCTGGCCGGCGCCAAGAGCCTGGCGCTGCGCGTGTTCGTACCGCCGAACACCACCGGCACCGCACTGGATGTGGCCGTCACCGACTCCGCCGGCAAGCGCGCCGCCCTCGGCCGCATCACCGCCGACGGACTGCCGGGCTCCGGCCGCACCGCTTCCTACTGGGCTCGCGAACTGCGCGTCCCGCTGACGGCCGCCACCCGCGCCGGGCTCGACCTCAGGCACATCAAGTCCCTTGAGCTGACTCCGCGTTCGGGGTCCGGGCAGGCGTGGTTCATGGACGCCTGGGGCTGGGCGCCCGGCACTTCGGCGGTGAAGGCCGCCGCGCTGCCGCGCGTCGACATCGGGCGGATCACGGTCAAGGAGGGCGACTCCGGCACCCGCACCTACCACATCCCGGTCCAGGTGTCCGGACACGGCAGCGGCACCGCCCGCTTCTACGTCGTCGACCCGGCGACCGGCGAACCCACGGAGAAGCTGGTCACCGTCCGGCCCGGCAGCACCCCGATCGACCTGCCGGTCGAGGTGAAGGGCAACACGCGCTTCGGCAACGACCAGCAGACCGACCTTCTCGTGAAGGCCGTGCGCGGTGCGGTCGTCGGCTCCTACCGGGGCGGGGTCACGGCGCTGAACGACGACCCCGCGCCCAAGGTCACCCTGACCCCGGTCGCGGACAAGGTGACCGAGGGCGAGACGCTGAGCTGGCGGATCTCCCTGTCGGAACCCGTCGACGTGGACATCGACCAGCCGCTCCGGGTGCTCCCGGTCACCGAGGGCCCCGAACTGTCCACCAAGGACGTGGACGCGCAGTGGCTGATGGACTACGCCGGTGAGCTGCCCGACCCGGAGCGCCCGCTGTCCCAGGCGAACCTGTGGGTGTGGATGGGCATCCCGGCCGGAACCACCACCGCCGAATTCACCGTGCCGACGGTGCGGGACCAGCTGGCCGAGCCGGTCGAGTCGCTGCGGCTGGCGCTGACGGACGACGACGTCGAGCCGCTGCCCCCGATCCTGACGGGGACGGTGACCGACGCGTCGTAAGCCGCGCCGATCCGTCAGGGGGCGTGGACCGAGCGGTCCACGCCCCCTGATCCGTTCCCGGCGTCCGGTCGCTCACAGGGTCACGCGGATCCCGACCGTGCCGTCGAGCCCTCGCCGCAGCCGGCTGCCCAGAAGCGTCAGGCGCCCCAGGATCCCGTACTTGCGCGCGAGCAGCGTACGGTAGCGGGCGGTGGTCTGTGCGTCGCAGATCTCGGCGGTGGCCGGGACCTGCTCGCCCGTCGGCCTGCCGCGTACGTCGCAGGGGCCGACGAGGACGTCGCCGCGGGCCCGGATGCGCTTGACCTTCCAGGCGTCGGCGGCCGACCAGGCCCCGAGGGCCTCGCCGTCGCGCACCACCCAGACGGGAGTCGCGACCCCCGTCCCGTTCTTCCGATAGCTGGTGATCAGCAGGTACTTGCCCGCCCCGAGCCGATCGAGCGCCGTGTCATCCATTCCCGCAGTCTAGGCACCCGGTGCTCCGGGCGTGCGTGCCCATGACCAAGGCGGCAGTCGCAGCTCGTAGCCGGGCCGCAGCCGCCGCATCCGACGTGCTCCTCGGGCTGCAGCCCGAGGGTCCTGGCCCGCTCGCGGCTCAGCGCACGGCCTGCGCCATCCGCCGTACGCCCTCGGTGAGAAGCTCCGGCGAGGTGGCCAGATTCAGGCGTACGTGCCCGGTTCCGCCCGTGCCGAAGTCCGGCCCGGAGCTGAGCGCCACCCGGCCTCGTTCCAGGAACACCGAGGCCGGATCGTCCCCGAGGCCCAGCGCCCGGCAGTCGAGCCAGGCGAGGTAGGTCGCCTCGCCGGGCCGGTGCACGACACCGGGGAGATGCTCGGCCAGGAGGGCCGCGAGCAGGCGTCGGTTCTCGTCCAGGCCGGCCAGCAGGGCGTCCAGCCAGGCCGTGCCCTCGCGCAGGGCGGCGGTGTGGGCGAGCACGCCGACATGGCTCGGCCCGTGGCCGACCTCCTCGGGCAGCAGGGCCAGGTCGGCCGCCGCCTCGGGGCCCGCGACGGCCAGGGCCGCCTTGAGCCCGGCCAGGTTCCACCCCTTGGACGCCGACATCAGCGACAGTCCGCTCTCCGCGCCGGGGACGGCGAGGTAGGGCACGAAGTCGACGCCGGGCGCGGTGAGCGGGGCGTGGATCTCGTCGGCGACGACCCGGACGCCGTACCGCCCGGCGAGCTCGGCGACGGCGGACAGCTCGCGGGCCGTGTGCACCGTGCCGGTGGGGTTGTGCGGGCTGCACAGCAGATGCGCGGCGCGTCCGCCTCCCGCGACCGCCCCCCGGTACGCCTCTTCCAGCACGTCGAGGTCGAGCCGCCCGTCATCGTCGAGGGGCGCCTCGGCGATCCGCCGGTCCATGTGCTCGACGAACGGGAAGAACGGCGGATACACCGGCGGGTTGACGATCACCGGATCACCGGGCCCGGTCACCAGCTTCAGCATCTCGACGACGCCCAGCATCACATCGGGCACGATCGCCGTCCGCTCGACGGCGAGCCCGTCCCAGCCCCACCGCTTCGCGGCGAACCCGGCCAGCGCCTCGGCGTAGGCCGTGCCCGCCGGATAGCCGGTGTCGCCGAGCGCGAGGGCCTCCGTCACCACGCGGACGACCGGCTCGGCGAGGGGTACGTCCATCTCCGCGACCCACAACGGCAGGACGTCGGCCGGATGGGTACGCCACTTCATGCTCGTACGACATCGCAGCCGGTCGAGGCTGAGGGCGTGCAAAGGGTTCGGCTCACGGGGCGTCTCGTGCGGGATGCTGGTCATGGGGCACAAGATAGGGGGCAGTGGTATGACCTGGGATCAGGTGAACGGGACAATCGTGGCGGACGCCGCCGGAATCCTGGAGATCGCCTGCGACGAGTCGGGTTCGGACGGCGAGAATCTCACCGGCGGAAACACGGACGTGTTCGCCCATGCCAGTGTGCGGCTGTCGGTCGATTCCGCCGCCGGGCATGTGCAGGAGATCCGCGACCGGATCCGTTCGCCCGCCGAGGAGTACAAGGCGAACCATCTGCTCCGGGAGAAACACCGGGCCGTCCTGGAATGGCTGCTCTCCACGTCCGGCCCGCTGTACGGGCATGCCCATGTGCACCTCGTCGAGAAGGCCTTCTTCGTCGTGGACCGGGCCGTCGACCTGCTGCTGGGCGCCCCGGACGCGGCCGCTTCCCTCTTCCGGGAGGGGCGGCGGACCTTCACTGACGCGGAGTGGCGGCAATTCCTGGAGGCCGCCAACCAATTGCTGCGAGTGCGCCACGAAGGCGAACCGGATGCGCCCGTCGAGAGGTTCTTCCGCACGGTCGAGGAACTGCGGCAGCGATATGCGGGGACACCGGCGGCGGACACGCTCTCCCGGCTCTCGCAGGAACGCTCCCGCGCCTTTTCCTACCGTGCCGGAATTCGGGACGGGCCGTTCGTCCTCACCCCGGTCCTCAATCCCCTTCTCCCCTCCATCCTGCACACGGCCGCGCACTGGAGCGACGCGGGACGTCCGGTCCGGCTCGCGCACGACCGGCAGAACATGCTCACCCCGGAGCGCATCGCCTGGATCGAGGACACGGCCCGGAAGCGGGGCATCCGGCTCGCAGGGCTGCGGCTGGTCGTCTCGCGGCTGGACGCCCGGGTGCAGCTCGCCGACTTCCTCGCCGGCATCGCCCGCAGGATCGCCTCGGACGAACTCAACGGCCACGGCGACCCTGCGCTCACCGCGCTGCTGCGCCCCTACACCGGCACGGCGGCCGTCTGGGGCGACGAACGGAGCTGGGCGCGGCTCGGCCCCGACCCGGAATCGCAAGGACGGTCGGCGCCGGTCGACTCGGCTGTCTAGATTGCTTGTCGACCGAGCACATCCCCCTTCCTCCGCCTCCCTTCAGGAGCCCCCGCCATGACCGAGAACGCGCCGGCCGTCGACGTGGCCGCACCGTCGCCGTACACGCGCATCAACACCCAGCAGCCGCACACCGCCCGTATCTGGAACTACTGGCTGGGCGGCAGGGACAACTACGAGGTGGACCGGACGGCCGGTGACCGGATCCGGGAGTTACATCCGGGCATCAGCGAGTACGCCCGCGCCGACCGGCTCTTCCTGGGCCGTGCGGTGGAGCATCTGGTGACCGAGGCGGGGATCCGCCAGTTCCTCGACATCGGCACCGGTCTGCCCACCGCCGACAACACGCACGAGGTCGCGCAGCGCCTCGCCCCGGAGTCCCGGGTCGTCTACGTCGACAACGACCCGCTCGTCCTGGCGCACGCCCGCGCGCTGCTCACCAGCACGCCCGAGGGCCGCACCGACTATCTCGACGAGGATCTGCGCAACGTGGACGCGATCCTCGAACACGCCGCCAGGACACTGGACTTCAGCGAGCCCGTCGCACTGGT
Organism: Streptomyces sp. NPDC031474; assembly: GCF_055581185.1. Classification (NCBI taxonomy): domain Bacteria; kingdom Bacillati; phylum Actinomycetota; class Actinomycetes; order Kitasatosporales; family Streptomycetaceae; genus Streptomyces; species Streptomyces sp. NPDC031474. Next base: position 295,183 of record NZ_JBVIJX010000012.1, on the reverse strand, counting down.
CCTGCTCAGCGTGGTCATCTTCATCGGCGACGACGAGGACCCGTACGCGCTGGTGCGGCGGCTGGTCGATCGGCTGCCGTCGGGCAGCCTGCTGGTGCTGTCGCACACCGTGACCAGCCCGGCGATGCCCGAGGTGGACGAGGCGGTGCGGTTCTGGAACGAGCACGGCACGCCGAGGCTGACCCAGCGCACGCCCGCGGAGGTGGCCCGCTTCTTCGAGGGCCTGGAACTGCTGGAACCTGGCGTGGTGTCGTGCTCGCGCTGGCGTCCGGAGGGCACCGGGGACGGGGGCGAGCCGGCGGAGGTCGCGATGTTCGGCGGGGTGGCACGCAAACACTGAGGCCCGGCACACAAGTGATCACTTCCGGGCTGAACGCTGCCGGGTCCCGGCGCGTATGGACAGTGAGGGCGCTCAACGACCGGAGGGCCCCGCGGTGTTGAGGCCGCGTGTTCGGGTTTCGGGAGCCATGCATGAGGCACGTACGACGACGGACCGTCCGGCGAGTGACGCGGCTGGCGGCAGTCGGCGGACTCCTCCTGGGAGGGGCCATGGTCACGCAGGCGGCCATGGCGAGCGAGCCACCCGCCACGTCGGCGGTGCCGCGCAGTGCGCCGGAGAGCGTCGTCACGAATCCGGGGGCGGCTCTCGTCACGAAGCTCGGCACCGCGCGTACGGCGGGCACCTGGATCGGTTCCGGCGGGCAGCCGGTCGTGGCGGTCACCGACGAGCAGACCGCCGACGCCGTCCGGGCGGCGGGCGCCGAGGCGAAGGTCGTCTCCCACAGCATGAACGAGCTCAGGTCGGCCACGACCACGCTGCGTTCGGCGCCCAGGGTGGCCGGCACGGCGTGGGTGATGGACTACCGGTCGAACCAGATCGTCGTGCAGGCGGACAGCACCGTGTCGGCCGCCGACTGGTCGCAGCTGACGCGGACCGCCACCGGCATCGGCAGCTTCGTGCGCATGGAGCGCACCACCGGCAAGTTCACCACCCGGATCAACGGCGCGCTGCCGATCCTGTCGACCGGCGGACGCTGTTCGGCCGGCTTCAACGTCACCAACGGATCGAACGACTTCATCCTCACCGCCGGACACTGCGGGCCCACCGGGTCAACCTGGTTCGCGGACAACCAGGCCACCCAGCAGGTGGGCCAGACGGTCAACTCCAACTTCCCCGGCAGCGACTTCTCGCTGGTGCAGTACGCGAGCGGCAAGGCGGGCGACGGCGCCGACGTGGTGGCGATCGGCAACGGCAACGGGGTGAAGATCACGGGCACGGGCGACGCGGCCGTCGGCCAGCGGGTGTTCCGCAGCGGCAGCACCAGCGGGCTGCGCGACGGCGAGGTCACCGGTCTGGACGCGACGGTGAACTATCCGGAGGGCACGGTCGGCGGCCTCATCGAGACGAACGTGTGCGCGGAGCCCGGCGACAGCGGCGGCCCGATGTTCTCCGAGGGCATCGCCCTGGGCATCACCTCGGGCGGCAGCGGCGACTGCAAGACGGGGGGTACGACGTTCTTCCAGCCGGTGACGAGGGCGCTGGCCCAGCTCGGGGTGCAGCTGATCGTGGCCGCGCCGTCCGCGGCCAACAACCAGGGCGGCGCTCCCGCGGCGTCCGGCGCCCCGCAGCCGACCGCCTCGAACACCCAGGCGGCGATCGCCCCGGGCGGGACCTCACCGGGTTCGACCGCTCCCGTGACGGGCATCGGCGGCGGCGCGACCCTCGCCTCCCGGCTCACCGACCCGAGGAACATCGGCCCCGGGCTGCTGGTGATCGCGGGCAGCATGGTCGCCCTCGTCGCGACCCGCTACATCCGCGCCGAGCAGGACCGCAAGGCCTACCAGCGGCACTACTCGGCGACCTGGGGCTGAGCGGGGCCGGGCCGGGAGGGCCGAAAGGACAGCGAAAAGGGCACCCGGTCAGGGTGCCCGCTTCGGAAGGGGAGCCTCGGGGTCCGCGGGGAGCGTCAGGCCGCCTCGACGGGCTGGGGCGCGGCGGCCCACTCCAGGACGAGCCGGCGATATTCCTCGCGCTGCTCGACGCTCAGTGTCCCGCCCGACCGGAGCCACAGGGCCCGGATCTCCTCGTTGACCTCCGCGGCCGATCGCTCGGAGAGGGATTCAACAGTGGTGGACATGGTGTGAATCTTACGGCGTCCGAGGTGAAGGCAGCGTGAGTCATCGCGCGCGAACCGGACATACCGGACGTGTTACTGATCACGTCCATCTGTCAACCCCCACACCCGATTTCACCCCTCCGCAGCGCCCAGCACCAGCACCTGGATCGCCAGCACGGCGGCCCCCTGCGCCCAGTCGTGGAAGTCGGACACCTTGGTCTCCAGCGCCACCGGGGCGGCCAGCGGATGCCGGTGGGCGCGGATGGTGGCCTCCACCGTCGCCCCGCCCACGTCCATCAGACCTACGCCCTCACCGGCGAGCAGGATCTTCTGCGGCATGACGAAGTTGGCGATCTGCGCGACCAGGGTGCCCAGGGCGCGGGCCGCCTCGTCGACGACCCTGGCGGGCATGGGTTCCCCGGCGGCGGCCAGGGCGAGGATCTCCTCGTAGGTCCGCTCCCGGCCGGTGGCGGCCTGCACCTGGTAGCGGATGCTGGGGATGGTCAGCAGCGAGACGGCGCTGCCGCGCTCGCCGTCGGGGGTGAGCGGGCCGTGGGGGTTCACGATCCAGTGCCGGCCGAAGTCACGGTCCTCCTCGGCGAAGGGGACCCGCTTGCCGCCCAGGACCAGGCCGTAGCCGATGCCCGCGCCGATGGTGAGGACCACGAAGCGGTCGAGGCCACGGCCGGCGCCGAACCAGGTCTCCGCCTCCACGAGCGCGGCGACGTCGTTCTCGACGACCACCGGCAGGCCCGTGCGTTCCTCGACCAGCGCGGCCAGCGGCACGTCCCGCCATCCCAAAAAGCGTGACTCCCCGACGATCGTGCGGTCCTGGACGAGCCCGCCCACCCCGATGCCGATCCCGGCGAGGCGCGGGTGGGCGCCGGCCAGCTCGTCGGCCATCTCGCCCAGCAGGCCGACGACCCGGTCGGGGTCGTGCGAGGTGAGCGGGCGGTCGTAGCGGGCGACGATGTCGCTGCGCAGGGTGGTGACGACGCCGTACACCATGTCCTCGGTGATCTTGAAGCCGATGAAGGAGCCGGACTCCGCGACCACGTCGAGCGGTTGGGAGGGGCGACCCTGTCGCGACTCCGCCGGGGCGCCCGCCTCGGGCCTCTCGACCAGCAGGCCCGACTCGATCAGCGGTTTGGTCAGCCGGGTGAGGCTGCCCGCGGAGAGGTTCAGCCGCCGCGCGAGGTCGGAGCGCGACAGCGGGCCGTGGACGAGCACCTCGATCGCGACCGAGCGCTCCCCCGAACTCAGCGGCAGCCAGCCGGCCGCGGTACCTGTGGTCATGAGGGTCAGACTCCCACACGATTTCTTTTGCCTTGGAAGTATCCAGGTCACTATAGGTGCCGACGGAACCACGGGAAATGATGTTTGCGCACCTCTTGACGCATGGATTCTTCCGGCTCAAAAGTAAGTGGCGCCGAGAACGAGCCGCCGCAGACGAGGGAGTCTCCCGATGACCATCGCCTCCAGCAGTCCCCCGTCGCACCGTGAAGGGCGGGGTGACGGCCGGCTCGCCGCGCTGTTCCTCGCCCCGGCCCTCCTGGGGTACGCGGTCTTCCTGCTCTGGCCGACGCTGCGGGGCGTCTACCTGAGCTTCACCCGCTTCAACCTGCTGACGCCGGCGGAGTGGGTGGGCCTGGACAACTACGTGCGGATGGTCCACGACCCCATCTTCTGGGACTCGCTGAAGGTCACCGTCGAGTACGTGCTCCTCAACATCGGCGTGCAGACGGTCGCGGCCCTCGCCATCGCCGTGCTGCTGCAACGGCTGACGCAGTCGGCGGTGCTGCGGGGCATCGTGCTCACCCCGTATCTGATGTCCAACGTCGTCGCGGGCCTCGTCTGGCTGTGGATCCTCGACACCCAGCTCGGCATCGGCAACGAGATCGTCGGCGCTCTCGGCTTCGACCGGATCCCGTTCCTGGCCGACAAGACCTGGGCCATCCCGACGATCGCCATGATCAACGTCTGGCGGCACGTCGGCTACACCGCGCTGCTGCTCTTCGCCGGGCTCCAGGCGATCCCGAACGACGTGTACGAGGCGGCCAGGGTCGACGGCGCGGGCGAGTGGCGGATGTTCTGGCGGATCACGATGCCGCTGCTGCGGCCGGTGCTGGCGGTGGTGCTGATCATGACCGTGATCGGTTCGTTCCAGGTGTTCGACACCGTGGCTGTGACCACGGCGGGCGGTCCCGCCAACGCCACCAACGTCCTCCAGTACTACATCTACGGCTCCGCCTTCGGCCGCTTCCAGTTCGGCTACGCCTCGGCGATGTCCGTCGCCCTGCTGGTCGTCCTGAGCGCGATCACCGTCCTGCAGTACCGGCTCACCCGGGCCGGCCGGACCGACCTCGGCTGACAGGAGACGCGGACATGACTGTCGCGACGACAACGGCACCACCACCGGCCACCACGACGACCACCGGAGCCCGGCCGGTCCGGCGCAGGATTGCCTTCGGGCGGGCCGCCGCCTGGACCGCGATGGGCCTGATCGTGCTCATCACCCTGCTGCCGTTCTACTGGATCCTGCGCACCGCGCTCTCCTCCAACGCGGGCCTCAGCGCCGACCCTGCCAATCCCTTGCCGGTCGACCTCGGCACCGGCGGCTTCGAGCGGGCCCTCGGACTGCAGTCCGCGAAGGAGGCGATCGCGCAGGGCGGCGCCGGCGGCGGGCTCGACTTCTGGCGCTATCTGCTCAACTCGGTGTTCGTCTCGACCCTGATCACCGGCTGCCAGATCTTCTTCTCGGCGATGGCCGCCTACGCCTTCGCCCGACTGCGCTGGCGGGGCCGGGACAAGGTGTTCGGACTGTTCCTGGCGGGGCTGATGGTGCCGACCATCTTCACGCTGCTGCCGAACTTCGTCCTCATCAAGCAGCTTCACCTGGTGGACACGCTGTGGGGCATCGCACTGCCCAGCCTCTTCATGACGCCGTTCGCGGTGTTCTTCCTGAGGCAGTTCTTCATGAACATCCCCGGAGAGATCGAGGAGGCGGCCCTGCTCGACGGCGCCGGAAAGGTGAAGATCTTCTTCCGGGTGATCCTGCCCATGGCGTCGACGCCGGTCATCACGCTGTCCGTGCTGACGTACATCACCTCCTGGAACGACTACTTCTGGCCGTTGATGGTCTCCTACAGCGACAGCTCGCGCGTGCTGACGGTGGCGCTGGCGGTCTTCCGCGCGCAGACCCCTGCGACCGGCGTCGACTGGTCCGGGCTCTCCGCGGCGACGCTGATCGCCGCGCTGCCGATGCTGGTGCTCTTCGCCTGCTTCGCCCGCCGCATCGTCAGCTCCATCGGCTTCACCGGGATCAAGTGAGGGAACAGTGAACCGACTTCGTACGCTCACCGCGCTGGCCGGGGCGCTCGCGCTGTCCCTGGCGACGGGCTGCGCGCAGGGCGGCTCCGGCGGGGCGTCCGCGCACACGGTGACCTACTGGCTGTGGGACGCCAACCAGCTGCCCGCCTACCAGGCCTGCGCCAAGGGGTTCGAGCGGGAGAACCCCGGGCTGGATGTCAGGATCACCCAGTTGGGGTGGAGCGACTACTGGACCAAGCTCACCGCCGGGTTCATCGCGGGCACCCAGCCGGACGTGTTCACCGACCACATCCAGAAGTTCGGCCAGTTCGCCGATCTGAAGGTGCTGGAGCCGCTGGACGACCTCGGCATCGAGAACTCCGCCTACCAGCCGGGCCTGGCCGCCAACTGGACAGGCCAGGACGGCCACCGCTACGGCGCCCCGAAGGACTGGGACACCGTCGCCCTCTTCTACGACGCGAACTCGGCGAAGGCCGCCGGGCTCACCGCCGGGCAGCTCGACGACCTGTCCTGGAACCCGAAGGACGGCGGCACCTTCGAGAAGGCCATCGCCCGCCTCACCGTCGACCGCAACGGACGGCGCGGGGACGAGCCGGGCTTCGACAAGCACCATGTGAAGGTCTACGGACTGGCCAGCCAAGGCGGCGGCAACGGCGACGGCCAGACCCAGTGGAGCATGTTCACCGCCTCCGCCGGCTGGAGTTACACGGAGAAGGCGCGCTGGGGCACCCACTACCAGTACGACAGCAAGACCTTCCAGTCGGTCGTCAAGTGGTACTTCGGGCTGGCGAAGAAGGGGTACATGGCCCCGTTCTCCGACTACAACGTGCAGTCCAACCAGGGCAACACCCAGGTCGCCGCCGGCAAGGCTGCCGCCACCTTCGACGGCGCCTGGATGATCTCCACGTACCACGGCTTCAAGGGCAAGGACATCAAGGCCGCCCTGACGCCCGTCGGCCCGACCGGCAAGCGGGCCACGATGATGAACGGCCTCGCCGACTCCATCACGAAGGGCGCCCACAACAAGGCGGGCGCCCGGAAGTGGGTGGCCTACCTGGCCTCCGACGCATGCCAGAGCGTCGTCGGAAAATACGGTGTCGTCTTCCCCGCCACTCCGGCCGGTACGCAGGCCGCCATCGCCGCCTACAAGAAGCAGGGCGTCGACGTCTCGGCGTTCACGGAGCCGGTCGCCGACAAGAAGGACTTCCGGACCTTCTCCTACCCGATCACCAACTACGCGGCGGACGTCACAGCGCTCATGCAGCCTGCCATGGAGGACATCTACGGCAACGGCAAGCCGGTGAGCAGCCTCGACGAGACCAACAGCCAGATCAACCTGATCCTCGACCAGTAGAGCGACCAGTACATCGACCAGTCATCGACCTCTGAACCGACTTCGGAAGGGCACGCCACCCATGACGTTCTCCCTCGGCATCGTCGGCGCCGGGCAGTTCTCGGGCCAGTTCGCCAAGCTGTTCCTGGCCCACCCCGGCGTCAGCGACGTCCATGTCACCGATCTGCTGCCCGAGAGGGCCGAGCGGCTCGCCGCGGACGTGGGCCTGACGGGCACGTTCCCCTCGTACGAGGCGATGCTCGAGTCGTCGGCGGTCGACGCGGTCGCCGTGTTCACCCAGCGCTGGACGCATGGCCCGCTGGTCCTGGAGGGCCTGAACGCGGGCAAGCACGTCTACTCCGCCGTCCCCATGGCGATCACCACGGCCGAGATCGCGGCGATCATCGACGCCGTCAAGGCGACCGGACTGACGTACATGATGGGCGAGACGAGCCAGTACAACCCGGCGACCGTGCACGCCCGCAACCAGATCGCCGAGGGTGCCTTCGGGCGGCTCTTCTACGCCGAGGGCGACTACGTCCACGACATGGACCTGGGGTTCTACGAGGCATATCAGTACAGCGGCGGGGCGGACTGGAAGGCGACCGCCAGCTATCCCCCGCTGCTGTATCCGACGCACTCGGTGGGCGGGGTGCTGGGCGCCTGGCAGACGCACGCGGTGAGCGTGTCCGCGATCGGGGTGGTCGACGAGCGGGGCGACGGCGTCTTCGACAAGGAGGTGAGCCGGTTCGGCAACGACTTCTCCAACGCCACCGCGCTGTTCGAGGTGGCCGGCGGCGGCTCGTTCCGTACGAACGAGTTCCGGCGCGTCGGCTATCCCTCGCACATCCGAGAGTCCCGATTCCGCTTCTTCGGTACGGAGGCGAGCATGGAGCAGCTCGCGACGGTGGCGCTGTGGCAGGACAAGAAGGGCGTGAAGGACATCAGTGAGCTGCTGGAGCCGAAGCCCACGCTGTCCCCGGACGACCCGTCGCTCCAGCACATCGCGCCCGATCTGCGGGCCGCGTTCACCTCGGGTTCGGCGCCGGTGCACGACCGCGCGCGCCTGCCTCGGGAGTTCGACGAGCTCCACAACGGGCACGAGGGCAGCCACCACTTCCTGGTGGACGACTTCGTGACGGCGGTCAACGCGCGCAGGCTGCCGTCCGTGAACGCCTGGGTCGCCGCCCGCTACACCCTGCCGGGCATCGTCGCGCACGAGTCCGCGCGGCAGGGCGGGGCGAGGCTGGAGATCCCGGACTTCGGGGACGCGCCCGAGGCGTGACGCCCGGCAACGCCGGGCGCCTGCACTGCTTCGGTGGCCTCAGGTGCCCGGCTTGCGGCCGTAGACGAAGACGTCGTCGCCGTTCTTCAGCAGGGACCAGTACTTCTTGGCGGTCGTGCTGGTCATGTTGACGCAGCCGTGCGAACCCGGCGGGTTCCACATGCTGAGACCGACGGAGTGGAAGGCCTGGCCGCCGTCGAAGAACTGGCTGTAGGGCATGGGCACGTTGTAGATCGTCGAGACGTGGTCGATGTCACGCCAGTAGATCTTCTTCAGACCGGTGCGGGTCTCGTACCCGTCCCGGCCGGTGCGCACCGGGACGGGGCCGTAGACGAGCCTGCTGCCGTCCTGGATCCAGCTGAGCTGGAGGGTGAGATTGACGCAGGCGATGCGGCCCTTGTTGGTGGGGCAGGCGCCGGACTTGTTGGGGTTGTTGCCCACCGCCTTCTGCTTGTTCATGAGGTCCATCACACCCCAGGTGACGGGCCCGGCGTAGCCGATGTTCGGGGTGATGCCGTGCTTGCTCTGGAAGGCCTGGATGGCCTTGCAGTCGGCGGTCGACTGCCTGCCGTCGACGGGCCGGCCGAGGAACTTCTCGACCTGCTTCTGGTACGGCCCGGCCTGCGTCGAACAGCTCGCGGCCTGCGCCGGCGCGGCGCCCAACGCGAGTGTCAGCGGTGCGACAAGGCCGGTGACGCCGAGCACGACGGCCCCTCGTCTGCGTATGTCCCCCATGGTTGCCCTCTCCCTGGCGCGATTGCGGCGATCTCGTCAACGTAGACATGTGTCCGGGGGTATCGGTTGTAGTCCCGCACAGCCTGTGACGAAACAGTGAACTTCCTGTCCGCCCGACCGCCCGACGGGCGGCTGAGAAGCCGACGCTCAGCGGTAGCCCGTCGTGTCCGCCGGCTTCCCCTCGTCCTGCACCTCGACGAGGTAACGCCACGCGTCCGGCCTGCTGCCGTCGAGGTCGGTGAAGCCGTACTCCTGGGCGAGACCGCCGCTGGAGAGGGACCCTCCGTTGTGGCGGGCGACGTCGGGGTCGGCGGCCAGGGCGGCGACGGCGCGGCCGACGTAACGGGGTGTCTCCGAGATGGCGAAGTGGGGGACGCGGTCCAGGGCGTCGCGCCAGTTGTCCTCGCGCACACCGAACTGGTCGAGCATCAGCTCCGAGCGCAGCCAGCCGGGGGTGAGCGCGACCGCGGTGGCGCCGCGCGCACCGAGTTCATGGCCGAGGGCGAAGGCCATGCGCAGCACGGACGCCTTGGCGAGGTCGTAGAAGAAGTTCACGCGGTAGGTGTCGCGGTTGTACTCGGCGGTGCCGTCGGTCATCTCGACGACCAGGCCGCCCGGGCGGCGCAGCAGCAGCGGCAGGGCGTGATGACTGGTGATCGCGTGGGTCTCGACGGCGAGCCGGAGCAGCCGCAGCCCCTTGTCGAGGTCGTGCTCCCAGAGGGGGGTGTCCCACTCGAAGAGGTTCTCGCCGCCCCAGATGTCGTTGACCAGGACGTCGAGGCGGCCCTGTTCGTCCGCGACGCGGTCGACGAGGGCGCGCACCTGTGCGGGGTCGAGGTGGTCGGTGGGGACGGCGATGCCGTGCCCGCCCGCCTCGGTGACCAGGTCGGCGGTGTCCTCGACGGTCTCGGGGCGGTCGTACTCGGAGCGCCGGTCACGGGTGGTGCGTCCCGTCACATAGACGGTGGCGCCGGCCGCCCCCAGCTCCACGGCGATCCCGCGCCCCGCGCCCCGGGTCGCCCCCGCGACCAGTGCGACCTTGCCTTCCAGCGGCCCAGACATGTCCGGCCTCCCTGCCTCGAACGAATGGTGTCGCTACGAGGGTCCCGGGAAAGCCGGACATCTTCTGTCGCCTTTCGGCGGTGCTCACCCGGCCGGACGCAGCCGGTCCTCCAACGCGCCGTCGTCCGCCACGAACCACAGCTGGCCGCCCTGGTTCGCCTCGTACACGAAGTCCCGCAGCGCGGAACTCTCGGCGAGGTGCGGGGAGATGTCCCCGACGACGGCCAGCCTCAGCCGGTAGTTCGCGAACTTCTGCACGACAGAGCCCGCGACCCCCGACCGCAGCTGGAAGAACGCGTCCCCGACCCGTTCGGCGGGCACGGCGACGAGTGTGGCGTCCTGGCCGAACGCGTCGCCGATCAGGTCGAGGGCGGCGCTCTCCCCGTCGAGCGGTGGGCCGTCGGGGGCGCACCGCAGGACACGGGTGTCATGGAGGGTCACGAGTGCAGTGGTCATGCCCGTGATCGTAGGGCGGGCCGGCGCTCCGGCGCCGCTGTGTTTCCCGCCGGGCATCGGGGCCGGGTCAGTGGCCGCGGGCGATCCACTCCTGAAGGTGGGGCGCCTCCGCGCCGATGGTCGTCGCGTCGCCGTGGCCGGTCAGCACCTTCGTCTCCGGTCGGAGGGCGAGCAGCCGGTCCTTGATGGACGTGATGATGGTCGGGAAGTGGGAGTAGGAGCGGCCGGTGGCGCCGGGGCCGCCCTGGAAGAGGGTGTCGCCGGTGAACAGCACGCCGAGCCCGGGCTCGTACAGGCAGACCGCGCCGGGCGCGTGCCCGGGGGTGTGCAGGACGGTCAGGTCGGCGCCGGCGGCCTCGATGACCTGACCGTCGGCCAGGTGGGCATCGGGCTCGCGGTGCGGGTGGGTGAGCTTCCACAGCGGCAGGTCGTCGGGGTGCAGCCAGATCGTGGCGCCGGTCGCGTCGGCGAGGGCGGGCGCGGCGGAGACATGGTCGTTGTGGGCGTGGGTGCAGACGATGGCCGTCAGCCTGCGGTCGCCCACGGCGGCCAGGATCGCGTCGGCGTCGTGGGCGGCGTCGATGACGACGACCTCGTGGTCGTCGCCGACGAGCCACACGTTGTTGTCGACGTCCCAGGTTCCGCCGTCGAGGGTGAATTGGCCGGAGGTGACGAGGTGTTCGATGCGCGCGGTCATCACAGCACCACCACCGAACGCAGCACGTCTCCGTGGTGCATCCGCTCGAACGCCTTCTCCACCTCGTCGAGCTGAATCGTCTCGGTCACGAACGCCCCCAGGTCCAGGCGGCCCTGCAGGTGCAGGTCGATCAGCATCGGGAAGTCCCGGGAGGGCAGACAGTCGCCGTACCAGGACGACTTCAGCGCACCGCCCCGCCCGAACACGTCCAGGAGCGGCAGTTCCAGCTTCATCTCCGGGGTCGGCACCCCGACCAGGACGACCGTGCCGGCGAGGTCGCGGGCGTAGAAGGCCTGCTTGTAGGTCTCCGGGCGGCCGACCGCCTCGATGACGACATCGGCGCCGAAGCCCCCGGTCAGCTCGCGGATCGCCTCGACCGGGTCGGACTCCTTGGAGTTGACCGTGTGGGTGGCGCCCATCTTCCGCGCCGTCTCCAGCTTCCGGTCGTCGATGTCCACCGCGATGATCTTCGCCGCGCCGGCCAGGTTCGCCCCGGCGATCGCCGCGTCACCCACGCCACCGCAGCCGATGACCGCGACGGTGTCGCCGCGGCCGACGTTGCCGGTGTTGATCGCCGCGCCGATGCCCGCCATCACGCCGCAGCCCAGCAGTCCGGCCACCGCCGCCGACACCGACGCGTCGACCTTTGTGCACTGCCCGGCCGCCACCAGCGTCTTCTCCGCGAACGCCCCGATGCCCAGCGCCGGAGACAGCTCCTGACCGGTCGAGGCCAGCGTCATCCTCTGCTTGGCGTTGTGGGTGTCGAAGCAGTACCAGGGCCGGCCCCGCAGACACGCCCGGCACTGTCCGCACACCGCACGCCAGTTCAGGATCACGAAATCGCCGGGCGCGACGTCGGTGACGCCGTCACCGACCGACTCCACGACACCGGCCGCCTCGTGGCCGAGCAGGAAGGGGAACTCGTCGTTGATGCCGCCCTGCTTGTAGTGCAGGTCGGTGTGGCAGACCCCGCAGGCCTGGATTTTCACCACGGCCTCACCGGGGCCGGGGTCGGGGATCACGATCGTCTCCACCCGCACCGGCTCGTTCTTGCCCGGCGCGATCACTCCGCGTACTTCCTGCGGCATGCTGCTGCCCCTTTCTTCGGCGGTCATCCGTCCCGGTGCCGACCCTACGTGTGACTGATCGGTAAGCGCACGGGCGGCAGGGCCGACGTGTGCCCTGAACATGTGCCCGCGGCCACACCTTGCCCGCGCCGACGTAGCCTGAGGGCTTCGATTGCGACCTCCGAGGAGCCTTGTGACCATCGCAGAGACCGCCGGGGGCCGGCCGCCGTGGCGGCTGTTGCTCGACTATGTGCGGCCACACCGCTGGGCCCTGCTGGCGGGTGCGGCGCTCTCGCTCGTCACCGGCGCCACCGGGCTGCTCCTGCCGCTGGTGGCACGGGGGTTGATCGACGACCTGGGCCATGACCGTGCGATAACCGGGGCGTTGCTGGCACTGACCGCGCTGGTGGTCGCCAACTCGGCGCTGGGCGCGCTGGGTTCGTATGTGCTGCGGCGCACGGCGGAGTCGGTGGTGCTCGGCGCCCGGCGGGCGCTGTCCTCGTATCTGCTGCGGCTGCGGATCCCGGCCGTGGACCGCAGCGAGCCCGGCGATCTGATGGCCCGCATCACCTCCGACACGACACTGCTGCGCGAGGTCACCACCGACTCGCTGGTGGGCCTCGGCACCGGCGGTCTGACACTGGTCGCCACCGTCGTCATGATGGGCCTGGTGGATCCGGTGCTGCTGGGAGTCACGCTGGCCGTGATCCTGGGGGCGGGGACCGTCCTCGGGGTGATCGTGCCGCGCATCAACCGGGCGAGCCGGCGCGCGCAGGACGCGGTCGGGGTGATGGGGGCCTCGCTGGAGCGGGTGCTGGGCGCGCTGCGCACGGTGAAGGCGTCGGGCGCCGAGCTGCGCGAGGAGGCGACGCTGCACTCGGCGGCCGAGGAGTCCTGGCGGCAGAGCGTGCGCGCCGCCAAGTGGTCGGCGGCGGCGGGCAACACGGCCGGCCTGGCGATGCAGACCGCCTTCATCACCGTCCTGGCGGTGGGCGGGGCACGGGTGGCGACGGGCACCATCGAGGTCGGCACGCTGGTGGCGTTCCTGCTGTACGTCTTCTATCTGATGTCGCCGATCCAGCAGGTCGTCGGGGCGATCACCCAGTACCAGACGGGTTCCGCCGCCCTGAGCCGCATCCAGGAGGCCCTGCACCTGCCCGCCGAACCGGCGGCCCGCCCCGCACCGCTCCCCTCCCCCACCGCCGAACCGGCCTCGCTCGCCTTCGCCGACGTCCGCTTCCGGTACGCCGACGACCTGCCGTACGTCCACCACGGGGTGACGTTCGCCGTGCCGGCCCGCGGCATGACCGCGTTCGTCGGACCCTCGGGCGCCGGCAAGACCACGGTGTTCTCGCTGATCGAGCGGTTCTACGACCCCGAGTCCGGCACGATCACCCTCGACGGCCGTGGCCTCGGCGACTGGGAGCTGTCCCGGCTGCGCTCCTCCATCGGCTATGTGGAGCAGGACGCCCCCGTGCTGTCGGGCTCGCTGCGCGACAACCTGCTGCTGGGTAACGCGGAGGCCGACGACGACACGGTGCGCCGTGTGCTGAAGACGACCCGTCTCGACGGGCTGGTCGCGCGGCTGCCGCAGGGGCTGGACACGCTGGTCGGACACCGTGGGACGAAGCTGTCCGGCGGCGAGCGGCAGCGCGTGGCCATCGCCCGCGCGCTGCTGCGCCGTCCACGGCTGCTCCTGCTCGACGAGGCGACGTCCCAGCTGGACGCGGTGAACGAGGCGGCGCTGCGGGACACCGTCGCGGATGTCGCCCGGACGACCACCGTCCTCGTCGTCGCGCACTGGTTGTCGACGGTCACGATGGCCGACCGGATCGTCGTCATGGACGCGGGCCGGGTGCGCGCGGTGGGTACGCACCGTGAGCTGGTGGCGGGCGACCCGCTCTACGCGGAGCTGGCGGCGACCCAGTTCCTCGCGACGGTGGAATGACCCGGAGGCCGAAACGCGGGTGGGGGCCGTCCGGACGTCCGGACGGCCCCCAGCGGGGAAGAGGTACGACACTCAGCCCTGGATCCCGGGCAGCAGCCCGGTGACGGGGGCGACGAGGTCGGTGACCTGGTGCAGCTCGTTCAACTGGTCGAGCCCGCTCACCTTGTTGAGCTCGCCCAACTGGCGGGAGACCGGCGGAAGGTCGGCGCGGTGCTCCACCGGAATCTGGTTCGCGGCGAGCGAGTCCAGCGTGGCGGCGATGCGTCGAGTGGAGATCATGCCCTCAGCAACGCCGTGGGCGGGCCCGCGGACACGGGTGGGCGGCCGCGCTCACCCGACAGGTGGAGCGGACCGGCTGCGCTTGCCGAGCGCGGCGGGCCGGAGGAGTCTCGAAGTGAGGGCCCGGCGTTCCGTCCTCCCCTCGGCCGCGGCCCTTTGAGGAGGTCACCATGGGCACCACGGCAGGCTCCGCATTCGACACCGAGACCCTGCGCAGGGGCGTGGAAGGACAGTCGGCGGCGGCGCTGCTGTCGCTCTACGCCGACGACGCGGAACTGCGCGTCGTCGACCACAACACCCAGCCCAGCAGGCCCAAGGTTCTGCACGGCCGGGACGAGATCGCCCTGATGCTCGAGGACGTCTACGGCAGGGACATGACCCACAAGCTGGAGGAGTGCATCGTCCAGGGCGATCGCGCCGCCTACAGCGAGTCCTGCCAGTATGCGGACGGCGTGCGCGTACTCGCCGAGTCGATGATCACCCTGCGGGACGGCAAGATCGTCGAGCAGACGCTGATCCAGGCATGGGACGAGTAGGAACCAGGACCACCGGGGTCCGGGTCACCTCCCGGATGACCTGGACGTTCTCGGTCCGGGCAGGGTCGGGCCGGTCGCGTCCGGCCCGCTCTGCGCTGTGGGCGCCGGCGCTCACAGCAGGGGGACGGGCGTCCGTCGCCCTGCTGCGGACCGCGCTGAGAGCGGCGCGGTCCCGCCCGCGTCCGCTGACGCCGCGTGCCGTGCGCACGCGGCGCCGTCGACAGCGGTGAGCCGCAGGGGCATCTGCCCTGCGGCTCACAGCGTCAGGTCAGGGTCCACTTCTGGTTGTCGGCGGTGCCGCAGGTCCACAGGACGATCGGGGTGCGGTTGGCTGTGCCCGCCCCATTGGCGTCGAGGCACAGGCCTGCGTTGACGTTGGTGATCGTGCCGTCGCTGTTGACGTTCCACTTCTGGTTGTTCTGGCCGTTGCAGTCCCAGATCACGACCTTGGTGCCGTTGGCGGTGCCCTGGTTGTAGGCGTCCAGGCACTTGTTGCCGTACACCACGAGTTCCTTGCGGGAGGTGTACGTCCAGGCCTGGTTGGAGCCGCCGTTGCAGTCCCAGATCTCGGCCTGGGTGCCGTTGGTGATGGTGGTGTTGTACATGTCCAGGCAGCGTCCGGACTGCTTGCCGACGACCAGGGTGCCGTTCATGCCGGGCAGCGGATTGACCGTGATGTCGGCGAGGGTCGGCGCGTTCGTGAACGTGAGGGTGTTGGCCGACCCCTTCGACAGGGAGACCTGGAGGCTGATCGTGCCCTGCGCGGAGCCCGTGGGCGGGAAGGAGACGGTCGTCGCCGTCTGACCGTTGACCTTGAGGGTCGCGCTGCGGGCGGTGGCGGCGGTGTTGGTGTAGGCGACGTCGACGACCTTCAGGCCTGTGCTCCCGGCGACCACGCCGGAGAAGCTCGACGTGCCGGTGTACGTGCTGCCCGACGCCTCGGTGCCGCCGCTGACGGTGAGCATGACGGAGCCGCCCGCCGGGACGTTCGCGGTGTAGCTCGTGCCGGACGAGCCGAGGTCGGCGCGCGCCCACAGGTCACGGACGGTCGCGGAGGCGTTGGTCAGCCCCAGGTCGGACCAGCGGACGGTGATGTCGGCGGCGGCGGAGGTGCGGTTGAGCAGGACCACGGCCCGCTTGCCGGTGCCGGCGAGGACCTTGCCGTACACCTGGAGGCCTCTGCTGTCCTCGGCGACCTTGACGCCCTGGAGGCCGCGCGGGTCCTGGTCGACGGCGACGACCTCGGGGTTCTTGAGGATGTTCGCCGTCTCGGTCGTCATCGTGCTCAGGTCGTTGCCGGCGAGGAGCGGGGCGCCGGAGACGGCCCACAGGTTCATGTGGGTGCGGTTCTGGGCGGCGGTGAAGCCGTTCATGCCGACCATCAGCATGTCCGGGTCGTTGTAGTAGCCGGTGTGCTGGGCGGTGGGGTGCACATTGCGGTCGAAGTTGGTCAGCAGGTTGGTCATGGACGGCTTGTTGCCGAACAGGATGATGTCGTCGTTGGTCCGCCACATCGCGCCCTGCCCGGGGGCCCAGTTCCAGGGGTTCTGCCGGCCCCAGTTGCACAGCGACAGGGTCATCGGACGGCCGGTGGCGGCCGTGGCCTTGGCGATCGCGTCGCTGATCGACTGGTACGTCGTCGCCGCGTCGAGGCCCTCGGCGTCACCGCCGCACCAGTCGACCTTCACGAAGTCGAAGCCCCAGGTGGAGAACTGGGTCATGTCCTGCTCGTAGTGGCCCTCGCTGCCGCTGCCCGGGGCGGCGGGGCGGCCGGTCGGGAAGTAGTAGCCGCAGCCGTCCTTGCCGGCGTCGGTGTAGATGCCGGCCTTCAGACCCTTGCTGTGGATGTAGTCGGCGATGGCGCTCATGCCGCCGGGCCACTCGGACTGGTCGACGGTGATGTTGCCCGCGCTGTCACGGGTGCCCTGCCACCAGCCCTCGTCGATGTTGATGTACTTGTACCCGGCCGCGGGCAGGCCCGCGGCGACGAACGCGTCGACCTGCTGCTTGATGACGTTGTAGTCGATCTTCGCGGCGAAGCTGTTCCAGGAGGCCCAGCCCATCGGGGCGGCGGGCACGGCGATCTGCCGCGAGGTCGCGGCCGCTGCGGGGCCGGGCTGGGCGAACAGCAGGGCCGCGGTCGCGGTCAGCAGCAGGGCGAGCACGCGTGCGGCGGCGGATCTGCAGCGCCGGACGAGGCTGGAGCGGGGTGGGGGAAGCATGCGGCGGCTCCGGAATTCGAACTTCGAAATATCGAACAAGGGTCGGCGATCCGAACGTATTGCGCGCCGAAAGTAGAGCCGCCCGAGAGGGAAGTCAACGGCTGCGACAGAAGTGATGTGACCGGTCACGAAAGACGGCCGTCACAGACGAAGTGGCCGCATTCGTAGGGTCGTTCACCCAGGACCGGGTTCAGGGCCGCCATACTGTCCGTCGTGCGAGTGGCGATCATGACGGCGGGATCCCGGGGCGACGTGGCCCCCTTCACCGGGCTGGGGCACGCCCTCGTGCGGGCGGGACACGAGGTCACCCTGGTCACCCACGCACGGTTCGCGCCGCTGGTGGCGGGCTCGGGCGTGGGTTTCCACGCGCTGCCCGTCGATCCGCGGGCCGAGTTGGAGTCCGAGCGGGGCCGTGGTCTGCACCGCAGCACCACCGGCCCCGGCAAGTTGCTGCGCGTGGCCCGGATGGCGCGGGCACTGGTCGGGCAGATGACCGACGACCTCCTGACCGCCGCCCGCACGAGCGACGTACTGCTGCTGTCCGCCTCGGTGGCGCCCCTGGGGCACACCATCGCCGAGGGACTGTCCCTGCCGAGCCTCGGCCTCTCCCTCCAACCCATCGCCCCCACAAGGGAGTTCGCGCCACCGATGCTGGGCGGCGGCTCATGGGGCGCGGTCGCCAACCGGCTCGCCGGGCACGGTGTCGGGATGGCCGTCGAGCAGATCTTCGCACCCGTCCTGCCGACCGTACGGGCCCGTCTGGGACTGCCCGCCGCACCCCGCCCCGGCGCCGCCCTGCGGGCGCGGCAGCGGCGCGGCTGGCCGGTCCTGCACGGTTTCAGCCCGCTGGTGGTGCCCCGGCCCCGGGACTGGCGGACCGAACTGGACGTCACCGGGTACTGGTGGCCGTACGACCGGGAGAGCCGACTCCCGCCTGCGCTGCGGACGTTCCTCGACGCCGGGGCGCCGCCGGTCTTCGTCGGACTGGGCAGTGCGACCGTGCCCGACCCACGGCGGCTGAGCGGCGAGATCGTCCGGGCGCTGCGGCGGGCGGGGCTGCGCGGGGTGATCCAGCGCGGCTGGGCGGGCCTCGCGGCCGACGGCGACGACATGCTGACGGTCGACGAGGTGCCGCACGCGCTGCTCTTCCCGGAGACGGCCGCGGTGGTCCACCACTGCGGGGCGGGCACCACGGCGGCCGGTGTACGGGCCGGGGTGCCCGCGGTACCGGTGCCGATCCAGTTCGACGAGACCTTCTGGGCCGACCGTCTGGTCGCCCTCGGGGTGGCCCCGGCGTCGCTGCCGCTGCGCCGGCTGACCGCCGACGCCCTCACCGCAGCGCTGGTGCGGGCCACCCGCGAGCCCGAGTACCGCGAGCGGGCACGGACGTTGGGGGGCCGGGTGCGCGGGGAGGACGGCGTGGGGCGGGTGGTGGAGGCGGTGGCCCGCCTGTCGCCCGACCGTCCCCGCGCCACCGGCCAGGACGGGTCCTGAGGCTTCCCGCCGGGCGTCGCGAGCCAGGCGGGACTGTGCGGAGACGACTTAAAGATCAAGCTAGGGCTCCTCGGGCACCCACCCCGGCGGGCGCAGTATCCCCAGCAGTTGGCGGACCAGTTCGTCGACGACCTCGTCCAGGGTCGCGTCCACCCACCCCGCGCTCCAGTCGTGGAGGAGGCCGTTGACGCTGCCGATGAAGCCCGTCGCCGCGAGCCGGTAGTCGCGCGGGGCCGCCTCGCCGCGGGCGGCGGCCGCCGTCGCCTCGGCGCAGATGAGGTCGACCCAGCCGGCGCGGCGGGCCAGGCGCTGCTCCTCCAGACGGGGACTGACGCCGACGATCTCGACGAAGGTGATCCGGATGCGGCAAGGGTCCGCCGTGACGTTGCCCGCGTAGGCGCGGAAGATCGCCGTGACGCGGTCGACGAGCGGCAGGTCCTGCGCGACGACGAAGGCGGCCATGACCGCCTCCTCGGCCCAGGTGTTGACCTGCAGGTGCAGCGCCGCCAGGACGTCCTCGAGGGTGCGGAACTCCTCGTAGAACTGTCGGGTCGACAGGCCGGCCGCCTCGCTGAGCGAGGCGACCGTGGTGCCGCGGTAGCCGGGCGTGCCCCCGAACAACCGCAGTGCCGCGTCCAGAAACCTCCCGCGCCGCTCGGCCTGCCGCTGCTCTGCGGTCTTGCCGCCGTATCTGCCGGTCGGCGCCCTGAGCCTGCCCGTCACTGACCCTCCCTCGTCGCTGCGTGCTCCCCCGCCGCCAATTTTGTCGTGCACGGCCTCTTGTGGCGAAGGGCACCCCTTCCTTACTTTCCAGTAAGTCAACTTTGAACGCGCCCGTGTTCAGATTCGGGCCGGGTGCTTCGCCCTGCCCCGTATCTTCCGCCACCCCCAGAGGAGAGAGCAGCCATGCCTGCCTTCAGAACCAGGCACCTTTGCTCCGTAGCCGCCGCCCTCGTCCTGACCGTCACCGCTCCCGCGACCGCCGCCACCGCCACCGCCACCGCTGCCTCCGACGCCTCGACCGCCGCCGCGCTGCGCGAGGTGCTCTTCGTCGGCAACAACTGGGAAGGCACCGCGGACGTCATCAAGTCCAGCGGGGACTTCGCCAAGGTCGGCCGGATCAACGTGATTCCCGACAAGGCCGCCCGGATGGCGGAGATCAACGCCGACCCGATCAAGTGGATCTACTTCCAGGCCATCCGCAACGGCGTCGGCGAGGGGCACGACCAGTTCGTCGACGACATGTACACCACGCCGGACGGCTCCTCGGTGGTCGCCTCGCGACCGAGTTTCGCCGACGTCGTCTCCATCAACCTGGCCACCGGAAACATCAACTGGCGTTTCCCCGTGTCCGGTTACCGCTCGGACCACATGGCCGTCTCACCGGACGGCAAGCGGGTCGCGGTCTCCGCGTCGATCTCGAACACCGTGCACGTCCTGGACATCGTCACCGGCAAGCAGGTCGGCTCGTTCAAGACCGGCGACAAGCCGCACGAGAACATCTTCACCAAGGACGGCAAGTACATCTACAACATGTCGATCGGCGACGTGAACACCTCGATGGACGCGCCGTGGCAGGACTTCACGAAGGGCGACCGGCGCATCACCGTCGTCGACGCGAACACCTACCAGCAGGTCAAGATCATCGACATGCGGCAGCGGCTGGACGCCATCGGCCTCAAGGACTACTCGGACGCGGTGCGCCCGGCGGTCTTCTCACCGGACGAGTCCAAGCTGTACTTCCAGGTCTCGTTCTTCAACGGCTTCTTCGAGTACGACCTCGCCACGGACAAGATCACCCGGACGAAGACCCTGCCGAAGAACCCGGCGACCAGCGACGACCGCACCACGTTCGTCAACGACTCACGCCACCACGGCCTGTCGATGAGCCCCGACGGCAGCAAGCTGTGCGTCGCCGGCACGATGGACGACTACGCGACGATCGTCAACCGCAGCACCCTCCAGGAGGGCCCGCTGGTCACCGCCTCCAAGCCCTACTGGGCCACGGTCAGCGGCGACGGCAAGGACTGCGTGATCTCCGAGAGCGGCGCCGACCAGGTCACCGCGATCGACTTCGCCACCGGGCAGAAGGTCGTGTCGGTGCCGGTGGGCGACCACCCGCAGCGGGTCCGGCTCGGCCATGTCGCCGCCGACTGGACGGGCACCGGCAGCTGACGCTCCCTCAACCAGCCTGCCGCTCCACCGCCTTGAGCACCGCGCCCGCTCCGTCCTCCGTCGCCAGACGCTTCGCGGCGGCCTGGGCGGAGCGGGTGTACGCGGGGTCGCGGACGACTCGGTCGAGGGCGCCGGTGAGCAGTTCGGCGGTGAGGGACCGGAACGGCAGGGGTGCGGTGGCGGCGCCGAGCACCGCCAGGCGTCGCGCCCCGAACGGCTGGTCCGCCGTCACCGTCACCGGCACCGGCACCGCGGGCGCCCCGGCGCGCAGTCCTGCCGCCGCGGTGCCCGCTCCGGCGTGGTGGACCATCGCGGCCGTCCGGGGGAACAGCAGCGCGTGGGGCACGTCCCCGACGGTCAGGACGTCGTCGTCGCCTGCGGCGGTCGTCCCCGGCGCCGAGCGGGGCGGTGGTGGACAGCAGCAGCTCCGGGCCGCTCTCGGTCACGACGTCGGCGAAGCCCTGCCCCAGCTCGGTGACGAACGCGGCGGCGGTGCGCATGGGCGCGTGTCGGCCGTGCGCCTCCCCCTCCGGACGGCCGGGCAGGCCCGGAACTCCAGCCCGGCCGCGCGTACCAGCGGCGCGTGGGACTCCGTGGCGGCGAGGGTGACATCGTGTCCGGCGCCGCTCAGCTGCGCACCCAGGCCCGTCTACGGGGCGATGTCGCCGCGGGATCCGGCGGCGGCGATCAGGATTCTCAAGGGTTCTGCTCGGCAGCGGTGCGGGCCGCGTTGGCGTGGACGGCCTTGCACAGGCAGGCGGCGAGGCCGGGCCGTTGCTGCGGCGGGGGCACGACGAGGGCGAAGGCGCGCGGGTCGGCGGCGAAGTCGTCGGCGACGCGCCGGTGCATGGCGGGCGGGCGGTGAACCACCGGGCGACATGGCGGCGGTGTTCCTCGGCCAGGTCCATGGCCCGCTCGCCGTCGGCCGGCTCCTCCGCGTCGAAGGCGTCGAGCAGCTCGGCGCGCCAGTCGGCGGCCTCGGCCATCAGCCTGCGCCAGTCCTCCTTGGTGTGGGCGGCGGCCCGGGCCATCGCCTCGCGCTGCCCCGTCGGGTCGGCCCACTTCAGCCGGGCCTCGGTGGCGTAGCCGAGGTCGAAGGCGATGTCCCCGAAGACCTCGAACCGTTCCTCGGGCGTGAGCCGCACCCCGGTCTGCTGGACCTCAATGGCCTGCTCGGCGGCCTCCGCCAGCCGCTGCGGCCGGGCGATCTCCTCCTCCGGCTTGCGCTGCCGGGCCCGTAGCTGCTCCAGGGCGTTCGCGTGCGGGTCGGCGAGGATGGCGGCGATCTCGTCCAGGGAGAAGCCGAGTTCGCGGTAGAAGAGGATCCGCTGGAGCCGGGCCGGATCGGCGTCGTCGTAGAGCCGGTATCCGGCCCGGCTGCGACCGCCGGGCTTCAGCAGTCCCGTCCGGTCGTAGTGATGCGGCGTGCGCACCGTCACTCCGGCGAAGGCCGCGACCTGTCTCCCGGAGTACGTCATCCACCTGCCCTTTCGTCGAGGTCGAGCCTCAACCCTGACGCAGGGGAAGGGTCAAGCGGCGGGCGGCTGCCCCACCTTCTGCGCCGCCCACGCCGACAGTTCCGTGCGGGCGGCGGCCAGCAGGGTCGCGGAGGGGGCGGTGGCGCCGTTGGTGACCAGGGCGTAGTGCACGGTGCCCGAGTCGGGGGCGCTGAGCAGCAGGCGTCGGCTGCCGGCGCCGCCCGGCTCCGGGGCCGCCGCGATCTTTGTGCCCGTGGTGTAGGCCGACGGCCCGTACACCGTGCCGAGGTCGGAGACGACCGTGGTGGTGGCGGTCGGGAAGGAGGCGGGCAGGTGCATCTCGGTGGGGGCGGTGCCGCCGTTCGAGCGCCACACCAGCAGCCCGTACTGGCCGGAGCCGACCAGCTGCGCCGTGTTGGGCAGGGTGCTGGGCACCGGGTTCCAGGTGAGGGTGGTGGAGCCGTCGCGGGAGCGGTCCTCGTAGGTGAAGGCGACGGTGGTGCCGGAGGTGGCGCTCGGGTAGATCCGGTCGAGGAGACGGGCGTCCTGACGGAGGGTCGCCGTACCGCTGTCGTCGAGGCGTACGGCGGAGAGGTCCTCGTCGTTCCAGCCGTCGCCGGAGGTCTGCACCTTGTCGGCGTTGCCGTTCATCAGCTCGTGGTGACGGCCGTTGTAGATGTCCCACTGCCACTGCGAACCGGACAGGACCGGGCCGGAGGTGGCCGGGGTGGTCCACCAACTGGCGCCCTTCACACGGGAGTCGAGGGCCTGGTACATCGCCTTCAGGACGGTCGGCGCCTTTCCGGCGGTCGAGCCGTTCAGCGGGTGCCCGAACTCGCTGACGATCGCCGTCGTGCCGAGGGCCGAGGCGCGGTCACGGACGGTGCCGAAGTCGGTCACGTACTGGCCGTTCTCCGCGTTGCCCCACATCAGGATTCCGGAGATGGCCTTCTGGTCGTAGAAGTGGGTGTTGAAGACATAGCGGGAGCCGAGCGTGCCCGCGTCGAGGAGGCCGCCCTCCTCCTTGCTGACATTGCCGTTCCAGAAGAGGTTCGGCTCGACGAAGGCGGGCTTGTCGTTCCAGCCGGCCGCGTCCATCCGGGCCCGGAACTTCACGTAGAACGGCCACAGCACGTCGCGTTCCCAGGTGCGGCTGTTCTGGCCGGAGTCGTAGGTGCCGGCGTAGGGCTCGTTGTAGGGGTCGAAGCCCAGGACTCCGGTGAACTCCTCGGTGGTGAGGTTCTCCTTGAGGTAGGCCATGGTCGTCTGGGCGGTGGCCAGGAAGTAGTCCTGGAGGCCGTGGTTGTTGTGCCAGAAGTCGTACTGGGCGGGCTTCACCGCGCTGTTCTGGGTGATGTTCTGGCCCCACGTGAAGCAGATCCCGCAGGACTCGGCGGGGTAGCCGCCGAGTGCCACCGCCCATGCGGGGGCGCCGTCGCCGGTGTACCAGCTGCCCGAGTTGAACAGGTAGCGGGAGTACAGGTCCTGGTGGAAGTCGGGGTAGACCCGGATGCCGGCGTCCAGGAAGGCCCGCATCTGCTGGGTGGCGGCGGCAAGGTAGGCGGTGTCGACCTGGCCCTTCACCGGTTCGGCGTAGGCCCAGGAGAGCAGGAAGCGGACGGAGTTGCCGCCTCCGAGGGCGCGCAGGGCCGTCGCCGACTTCTTCGCGTCGGCGACCGAGGCGAAGGGCAGGCCCTTGTTCTCCGCGAGTTTGGTCTCGCCGGAGACGTTGTAGCCGCGCAGCACGACCTCGCGGCCGTTGCCGTCGACGAAGCGGCCGCCCGACACGGTGAGCGCCGTGCCGTCGAAGGAGAGGGAGTCGGGGAGCGTGGCGGCGGCGGCGGTCGGAGAGCCCGCCGCCGTCAGGAAGCCACAGAGTCCGCAGAGGACCACCAGAACAGCGAGCAGACGAGCCCGGGCATTCGGCATGTCCACTACAGTCCGGTGATTTCCGGACACCGTCAATACCTTCTGACCCCCCAGTAAGTTCATTCCCCGTCGGCCCAGTTGGACACCCGACCCGTCACGTTCAACAGATACTCCTTGCGGTTGAGCGGGTTGTGGTCCGTGCGCGGCCGCTGGGGCGGGGTGCCGTGGATGACGGGCGCGTAGTGGTCGAAGCCGCTCTCCCACTCGCCCTCACCCCGCGTCAGCCCCGGAATCCTCTGTTCGAGGCCGTGCACCCGCGCGGCCGGCACCACCCCTTCCAGCACGCATCGCGCGCCCCTGGTGTCCGTGGTGCGCGGTACGGCACGCAGCGCGGCGAGCACGGGCAGCAGCGCGCCCAGGGTGTCCGCCGGGGCCTCGACGCGGAAGCGGTGCATCGGCTCGTACACCTGCGTCCCCGCCCGGCGCAGCGCCTCGGTCAGGACCAGCGGGGTCAGGCCGCGGAAGTCGTGACCGGTGCTGGACATGCTCTTGTCGAAGCCCTGGTGGGCATGGCTCTGGCGGGGCGAGTACCCGGAGTGGGTCATGGTGACGGCGCAGTCGGTGACCTGCCAGCCGTGCAGCCCCTGGCCGAGGGTCTCGCGAACGGTGTCCTCGACCGCCTTGAAGAACGCGTACGGCATCGCGCCCAGCTCCACCTCCAGGCCGAAGGTCACGCCGCTGCCGGGCGGGGCCGGCTCGACGCGCAGACCGACGGTGGCGAGGAAGGGGTTCGCGTCCTTCTTGATGAACTCGGCCGCCGCCCCGGCGCCGGCCGGGCGCTCGACGCACAGCGGTGTCGTCTCGCGGAAGGTGACGTGCAGTCCGTACTCGTCGGCGAGGGTCGCCTGCACGACCTCTTTCTGCACCTCCCCGTACAGCGACACCGACGTCTCCTGGCGGACCTCGTCGTGACGCAGGCCGATCAGCGGGTCCTGTTCGGCCAGCCGGGTGAGGGCGACGTGCAGGGAACGCCGGTCGGTGGCCGGACCGGGCACCACGACCGTCTCCAGGGTCGGCGGCGCGAAGAAGTGGCCGTGTTCCTTGCGGGGTGCGCCGAGGCTGTCGCCGACGCGGACGTCGGCGAGTCCCCACAGCCGGGCGATCCGGCCCGCGGACACCGCCTCCTGCCGTACGTCCGTGCCCTGGTCGAAGACGCTGATCGCGGTGACCTTGCCGGCGCCGGCTCCGTACGAGACCTCGTCGCGGGTGCGCAGGGCGCCGGAGAACAGACGGGCGTAGGCGATCTTCTCGCCCGCTGGACCCCGCTCCACCTTGAACACCGTGCCGGAGAGCGGCCCTTCGGGGTCTTGGTCGGCGACGGGCAGCAACTCCCGGATCCCGGCGATCAGTTCGGGCACCCCGGCACCGGTCGTCGCGGAGCCGAAGTGGACCGGGTGGACGAGGACGTCGCGGGTCTGGGCGAGCAGCGCGGCGCGCACCATCTGCGGTGTGACGGCGCCGTCGACGTACGCCGAGAGAAGGTCGTCGTCGTGCTCGGTGAGGACGTCGAGGCCGGTGAGAACGCCGAGCTCGTGGACCCGGTCGAGGTGGAAGGCGGCCTCGGGCGTGCCCAGTCCCGTGACGGTGCCCATCGGGACGACCGGCGCGGACAGCCGCTCGGTCAGTTCCCGCAGGACGCCCTCGTCGCGGGCGCCGCGCCGGTCGATCTTGTTGACGAAGACGAGGGTGGGGATGTGCAGCCGGCGCAGGGTCCGCATCAGGATCCTGGTCTGGGCCTGGACGCCCTCCACGGCCGAGACGACGAGCACGGCCCCGTCGAGCACACCGAGGACCCGCTCCACCTCGGCGATGAAGTCCGGGTGGCCGGGGGTGTCGATCAGGTTGACGGTGACGTCGTCGACCCGGAACGAGACGACGGCCGACTTGATGGTGATCCCGCGCCGGCGCTCCAGCGCGAGGGTGTCGGTCCGGGTGCTGCCCGCGTCGACGCTGCCGAGCTCTTCGATGACGCCGACCGAGTGCAGCAGCCGCTCGGTGAGGCTGGTCTTACCGGCGTCGACATGGGCGAGGATTCCGAGGTTGAGCAAGTGCACGACGTGTCATGTCCTTTGAAATGGGGGTCATTCCTTCCTGAGGGGACATGAACGAAGTTCGCATCTCTGCTCCTGTTTCCTGCGGGGGATCTTCCGGGGCGGTACCCGCGCAGTGCAGCAGAGCGGCGGGCGGAGCGGCAACGGATTAATGTTCAAACATGCGCGAGATTCTCCCGGTGCTGAACGGGTGGTACGCCTGCGGTATGCCGTTCGGGCTCGCCACCGTGGTCGCCGTCAGCCGCAGCGCGCCGCGCGATCCGGGCGCGGCGATGGCGGTGGGGCCGGGCGACGAGGTCGTGGGCAGTGTGTCCGGGGGCTGTGTGGAGGGCGCGGTGTTCGAGCTGGCCCAGCAGGTCGTGGCCGACGGGAGCGCCCGGCTGGAGACCTTCGGGTACAGCGCCGAGGACGCGTTCGCCGTCGGGCTGACCTGCGGCGGCGAGATCACTGTGCTGGTACGTCCCGTGACGCCCGGCCTCGACCCGTCGTTCGGGGCGGTCGCGGCCTCGGTCGCCGCGGGCGAGCCGGTGACGGTGGCCACGGTCACCGACGGCCCGGCGCCGCGCGGGGCCGCCCTCGCGGTCTGGCCGGAGCGGACCTCCGGCACGCTGGGCTCGGCCGGTCTGGACGCGGCGGTCACGGCCGACGCGCGCGGTGAGCTCGCCCTCGGCGTCACCGGAGTCCGGCACTACGGGCCGCGCGGCCAGCGGCGGGAGGACGCCGTCTCGGTGTTTGTGCACTCCTTCGCGCCGCCGCCGCGCATGCTGGTGTTCGGTGCGATCGACTACGCGGCCGCCGTCGCCCGGATCGGCGACTTCCTCGGCTACCGGGTCACGGTGTGCGACGCCCGCCCGGTCTTCGCCACCCCGAAGCGGTTCTCGCCGGGCGTGGAGGTGGTCGTGGACTGGCCGCACCGGTATCTGCGCGGCACGGACACCGACGGACGCACGGTGATCTGCGTGCTGACCCACGACCCGAAGTTCGACGTGCCGCTGCTGGAGGTGGCGCTGCGCCGGCCGGCCGCCTACATCGGGGCGATGGGCAGCCGCCGCACCCACGACCAGCGCCGTGCGCGACTCGTCGAGGCCGGGCTCACCGACCGCGAGCTGTCCCGGCTGCGCTCACCGGTCGGGCTGGACCTGGGGGCCCGTACGCCCGAGGAGGTCGCCGTGTCGGTGGCCGCCGAGATCGTCGCGCTGCGCTGGGGAGGCAGCGGTGCTCCGCTGACGGCGACGGCCGGGGCGATCCACCGTGCGACGGGAGGTCAGGCCGCGTCCGCCCGGTAGTCCGCGATGATCTGCTCCAGGTGGTGCAGGGCCGCGGTGACGCGGGCCGGGTGGTCGCGGAAGAACGGGTCGTCGGGGACCGGCAGCGACCCGGCGAGGGCCCAGCCCCGAGCGCGTGCCCAGGTGGCGTCGTCGGCGCCGACCGCCTCGCGGAACACCGGGCGGGCCTCGGCGGGCAGGAACTTCCACGCGGGCTGCAGGTCCACCGCCGGGTCGGCCACCGCGAGCGTGCCGAAGTCGATGACCGCGCCGAGCCGCCCGTCGCGCAGCAGCAGGTTCCCCGCGTCGACGTCGCCGTGGACCCACACCGGCGGTTTCTGCCAGGCGGGCGCGGCGAGCGCCGCCTGCCACACCCGCGTGAGCGCGCCGGTGTCGATCAGACGGGCCTTCCCGAGCGCCTCGATCTTCGGTCGCACCCGTGCCTCGTGGGCGATGGAGTCGCGGTCGTCGCCCAGGGGCACGCCCCGGAAGGCGTTGCTCTGCTCCGGGCCGGGTCCGCCGGTGGGGTCGGCGTCCTGCAGGGCGGTGAGGAAGCCGGCGAGGTCGAGGGCGGTGCGCACCGGGTCGGCCAGCGCCTCGGGGGTGGCCGTCTCCCCGTCCAGCCAGCGGTACACCGACCACGGGTAGGGGTAGCCCTCGCCCGGGGCGCCCTGGGCGACCGGCTCCGGCACGGGCAGCGGCAGGAGCGGCGCGAGGCGGGGCAGCCAGCGCTGCTCCCGGGTGACCTGCCCGCTCCAGTGCGCGTAGCGCGGGAGCCGTACGGACAGCTCGTCGCCCAGCCGGAAGGTGGCGTTGTCCATGCCGGACTTCGGTACGGGGGTGACGGGCAGGCGGGCCCAGTGCGGGAACTGCGCGGTGAGCAGACGGCGCACGAGGGTGGTGTCGATCAGCACGCCCTCCATGACAGCGGGAGGCGACGTGCGGCGTCCAGCGAATTCGGAGTCCGCCGGATGGATGGGACAGGGAGGTGTGAGACGCGCGCAAAGGGGTAGGCGCCCACAACGGACAGGCATGCATGTCCTCTGTCCTTCGTCTCACGAAGGAAGGAGGTCCGTTGAAGCAACGCACACTCGCAAGTCCCGGGCCGCCTCCGGCCGCATCTGCCGGGGCGGCCCGGCTCTGCGTGTACGTCCGTCGGTCGCGGCGTCGCGTTCAGCGCGGCGGCAGCCGGTGCAGGACGACGTCCGTGAGCCGGCCGTCGGCCGCGACGGCCGTCAGGTAGGTGCAGTGCGGCTGACGACGACGGTCGGTCGGGGAGCCCGGGTTGAGCAGGCGCGGTCCGCCGGGGGCGGTGGTGTCCCAGGGGATGTGGCTGTGGCCGAAGACCAGGACGTCCAGGCCGGGGAAGCGGGCGGCGCAGCGGGCCTCACGGCCCTGTGCGGGGCCTGTCTCGTGGACGACGCCGAACCGCAGTCCGCCCAGTTCGGCGTAGGCCACCTCGGGCAGCCGGGCGCGCAGGCCGGGCCCGTCGTTGTTGCCGTACACGCCGACGAGTCGCCGGCTGCGGCTCTCCAGCAGGTCCAGGGTGGCCGTGTCGACCCAGTCCCCGGCGTGGATCACCACGTCCGCCTGCGGGAGTTCGTCGAGCAGCGCGGCGGGGAGCGCCTTGGCGCGCTTGGGGAGGTGGGTGTCGGACATGAGGAGGAGTCGCACGCCGTCAGCCTACAAAGGCGATCAGCAGCAGGACACAAAGGCGGCCTGAGTGGCAAAATCGACAACTCGGGCGAATCGGGACGGGTGAGGCGTCGGCGACGGAGTTAGCATCGGGCCACACGCACCCGCCGTCCCGCGCACGGCAAGCGATCCAGCAAGGGGGCCAGGAGCCCGATGCCGGTCAAGGTCAGCGTCATCGTCCCCGTCCACAACCCCGGTCCCGCCATCGAGACGTGCATCGCCTCGCTGCTGCGGCAGTCGCTCCCGCCGGACGCCTACGAGGTGATCTTCGTCGACGACGGCTCCACCGACGCCACCCCGGCCCGCCTCGACGCACTGGCCGCCGAGGACCCCCGCGTCCGGGTCGTCCATCAGGAGAACTCCGGTTGGGCGGGCAAGCCGCGCAACGTCGGCATCGACGCCTCCCGGGGCGAGTACGTCATGTTCGTCGACGACGACGACCACCTCGGCGACGAGGCCCTGGAGCGGATGTACGCCTACGGCGTCGCCCACGACGCGGACGTCGTCGTGGGCAAGATGGCCGGCCAGGGGCGCGCGGTGCCGGTGGAGCTGTTCCGCACGAACCGGCCGCACGCCTGCGTCGAGGACACGCCGCTCATCGACAGCCTCACCCCGCACAAGATGATCCGCCGGGCGTTCCTGGACCGTACCGGCCTGCGCTTCCCCGAGGGCCGGCGGCGGCTGGAGGACCATGTCTTCGTCACCGAGGCCTATCTGCGCGCCGGCAACGTCTCGGTGCTGAGCGACTATGTCTGCTACTATCACGTCCGGCGGGACGACGCCTCCAACCTGAGCCTGCAGCGGTTCGACCCGGAGGGGTACTTCAAGAACCTGCGGGAGGCCCTCGACGTCGTCGAGCGGTACACCGAACCGGGTGCGCTGCGCGACGCACTGTTCCGGCGCTGGCTGCGGGTGGAGATGGTCGAGCGGCTGCGCGGACGACGCTTCCTGGACCTGCCCGAGGGCTACCGCAAGGAACTGTTCGAGGAGATCCACGGGGTCGTCGTGGAGCGGTTCGGGCCCGGGGTGGCGGCACCGCTGCAGCCCACCCAGCGGGTCGTCGCCGCACTGGCCGCCGAAGGCCGCTACGACGACGTGGTCGCGTTCGCCGAGTGGGAGGCGGGCGTCGGGCTCGCCGTCGACCCGGAGAGCGTCGCCTGGCACGACGGCGTGCTGCGGATCGACTTCGCCGCCGAACTCACGCACGACGGCGGACCGATGACGTTCCCGTCCGCCGGGGGTTCACCGCAGTGGCCGCCGCGGGACGTCGCCGAGGCGGTGCGGTGGCTGGGCACGGACACCCTGGGCCGCTTCGACCGGGCCGTGCCCGACCTGCTGCTGCGGGAGCGGACCAGTTCCGCGCAGTACTTCCAGCCGGTGGAGGTGGTCCGGGAGACGGTTCCGGCCGCCGGGGACGGCAGTCGGGTGCGGCTCGTGCTGCGGGCGACGGCCACCGTGGATCCCACCACCGCGGTGAGCGGCGGTCCGCCCGGCGAGGGCCTGTGGGACGCGTGGGTGCGGGTGGGCCTGGGCGGCTGGACCAAGGAGCTGCGGCTGGGCCCGGCGCCCCGTCACGGCCGTCCCACGCCGCCCGCCGGGGTCGTCGCCGGCCGGGTGGTGCTGCCGTACTGGACCGACCGGCACGCGAGTCTCGCGTTGGACGTCGGCCACGCGAGCACGCGGCTGGGCCTGGGCAGGGTCGCCGCCGAGGACGTCACCCTCGCGGGGGACCGCCTCCGCGTGGTGCTGCCGCTCCATGTGCCCGAGGCAGTCGATGTGCTGCTGCGGCTGACGGGGGTGAGGTTCGGCGGCTCCCGGGAGGTTTTCGGGACGCTCTCGCCGGGCGGGCGGCTGGAGGTCGCCCTGCCGGGCGGCGACCCGGTGGGCCGGACCTGGCTGACGACGGTGTGCCTCACCCCTCAGCAGGAGGGGGCGCGCTTCCATCCGCTGCCCTTCGCCCTGCACGTCGCCTCGGACGGTCTCCTCGTGGTGCCGTCGCCCCAGCCCGGCGGAGCGAGGCGGCTGGCCCGCAGGGTGCGACGCGCGCTGTACCGGGCGCTCGGAAGGATCACGACGCGTGGGAAATGACGGCAGGCGGCCGGGTCAGTGCTCCAGCAGCAGTTCGCTCCACACCTGCTTGCCGCCGCTGACCGGCACCGTCCCCCAGGCCTCGGACACGGCTTCCACGAGGAGGATGCCGCGCCCCCCGGTGGCCTCCCAGCCGAGGTCGGTCGGCTTGACGGGGCTGCGGGGCGAGGCGTCGGTCACGGCGACCCGCAGCCGCTGGTTGATCAGAGTGATGTCGAGGCGGACCTGACCGACGGTGTGCACCAGGGCGTTGGTGACGAGCTCGGAGACGACGAGCAGGGCGGTGTCCATCAGGTCGTCGGTGACGCCCCAGGCGCGCAGGGTGCGCCGGGTGAAGCGGCGGGCGTGCCGGGACGCCTCCGGCACGCGCCACACCGTCCAGCCGTCGCGCAGCGGTTTGACGGCCATGCCGTCGTAGCGGACGAGGAGCAGGGCGATGTCGTCGCCGCGGTGGGCGTTGCCGAGCAGGGCGTCGGCGACGAGGCCGAGGTGGGCGGGGTCGGCGAGGGACAGTTCGTGGGCGAGCCGGTCGAGGCCGGTGTCGATGTCCAGGTCGGCGGACTCCACGAGCCCGTCCGTGGTCAGCGCGAGCACGGTGCCAGGCAGCAGCCGCAGCGGCGTCATCGGGAACTCGGCCTGCGCCACGACGCCGAGCGGCGGGCCGCCGTCCGTCTCGACGATGTCGGTGGAGCCGTCCGGGTGACGCAGGACGGGCGGCGGGTGCCCGGCCCGTACGCACCAGGCGGTGCCCTCCTCCATGCCGACGTCGACATAACAGCAGGTCACGAAGAGGTCGGTCTCCAGTTCCAGCAGGAGCCGGTTGGCGTGGGCGACGACCACGTCCGGCGGGTGCCCCTCGGCCGCGTAGGCGCGCAGGGCCGTGCGCATCTGGCCCATGAGGGTGGCGGCGCCCGCGCTGTGGCCCTGGACGTCGCCGATGACGAGGGCCACATGGTGGTCGGGCAGCGGGATCACGTCGTACCAGTCGCCGCCGAGCTCCAGCCCCGCGGTGGCGGGCAGATAGCGGGCGACGGCACTCGCGCCCGGGAGCGGGGGCAGGCGGCGCGGGAGCAGTTGGCGCTGGAGCATGCCGACGAGTTCGTGCTCGGCGTCGAAGGCGCGGGCCCGCGTCAGGGCTTCGCCGGCGAGGCCCGCGGAGGCGGTGAGCAGGGCGCGCTCGTCGGGGCCGAAGTCGTGCGGTTCGTCCCAGCCGATCAGACAGGCGCCGGCCGTGCGGCCCCCGGCGGCCAGCGGCAGCACGGCGAGGCCGCCGGGGCCCACCTCGGCGAGGGCCGGTTCCAGGGGGGTGCCGGCGGGCCAGATCCGGGCGCGGCCCTCGCGCAGGGCGGCGGCGAGGGTGGGCATGGTCCGTACCGGCGCGTCGGGCCACTCCGAGCGCCAATCCAGCCGCCACAGCTCGGGCCAGTACTCGGGTTCGGGCGGGTCGAGGACGGTGACCACGAGCCGCTCGTTCTCCAGTTCGGCGAGCGCGATCCGGTCGGCGCGCAGCGGCCCCCGCAGGGCGGCGACGACGGCCTGGCCGACGTCGCGGACGGTGCCGGCGGTGGCGAGCGCCGCGGCCAGCCGCTGGACGCGGGCGACCTCGGTGACCTCGTCGCGCAGGGTGGAGACGTCGGCGACGGTGCCGAGGAGCCGCGCGGGACGGCCGTCGCCGCCGGGCAGCAGACGGCCGCGCAGTCTGAGCCAGCGCGGCGGCCCGGCGGGCTGGAGCACCCGGAACTCCAGCTCTCGGTCGCCGACCGACAGGTGGTCGGCCTCGACGACGGACATCAGCGAGGGCAGGTCCTCGGGGACGGTGAGCCCGAGGAGGGTCTCCACCCGGCCGTCGAACTCCTCCCGGGGCAGGCCGAACAGCTCCAGGATGCCGTCGCCGACGTCGACGCGGCCGGTGTCCATGGCCAGGCTGAAGGCGCTCGCACGCGACGCCTCCCCCTCGGCGGGGGCGGCCTGAACGGGGAGGGCCGCAGCGGGGAGGGCCGCAGCGGGAAGGGCGACGGCCTCGGCGACGAGCTCCAGACAGCTGCGGTCGTCGGCGCCGAAGCCGCCGGGGCGCTCGCTGACGGCGAGCAGACAGCCGGCCCCGGCCGGGCTCCCGGGCCCCTCGCCCACGGGCAGCGCGGCCAGATGGACGTCCCGGGCCGGCATCCGCGGTGACTCCGCACGGTCGGCGTGCTCTCCGGGTCCCCGCCACACCGGCCGCCCGGTGCGGTGGGCATCGGCGACCGGCGAGCGCCCGGCGACGGGATAGCTCTCGCGCAGCCCGTACAGCGTCCGTGGGACTCCGGCGGACTCGGCCAGACACAGCAGCTCGCCGTCCTCGCCGGGCGTGTAGACGGCGGCCAGGGCCGCGCCCGCGAAGACGAGCGCCTGTTCGAGCGTGCGCCTTACCCGTTCGGGGGAGGCGGGATCGGCCGCGATCGTTTTCAGGGCGATCTCGGCACGCACGGGTCCCGTCCTGCGCTCTGCGGACCCCTCACTGACCACGTCCGCAATTACAGCGCCTACGCGCCCCCCGCGCAGCCCCTGCGTCCGATGCGTGAAGGCGACAGCGGGGTCGGACGGGAGGGCGGACGGGGGCGGGCGGGGGCGGGCGGGGGCGGGCGGGGAACGTTCCGGGGCTGTGGAGGCCGACGCCCGAAAGGACCGAACATGTTCGGCTGAGGTTGCGCGCTGCCGGCGATCGACTGTCCGGTCGTCCGCACGGGAATTCAGCTCGCCGTGCGCGGCGCGCCGCCAGGGGGGAGATTTGGAGCCAGGGACCCGTGCGGCGCCGGGCGAGGGCGCGTCCTGCGGATCGGCCCCGGCCTGAGCTGCGGCGTCCGGCCGATGCCGGGTCGCCCCGCGGCCCCCGGGCGACCCGGGAGACACGCCTTGGGAGGTGGTCGCCGTGCCCGAGCAGACGTCCGGTCAGGCTCCGGCGGCCGCGGCGGCGGCGGTGCCGGTGCCGGTCGGCCGGCCGCTGCTCTCCCTGGCGCTGACGTCGATGATGGACGCCGTCGGGGCGCACTCCGGCGCCGTGTACCTGCGCCGGGGCGACGAACCGATGCTGGAGATGGCGGTGATGGCCGGGCTGCCCCGGGCGTTCGCGGCGCCCTGGGAGCGGGTGGGGCTGAACGCGCCGATCCCGGTCGCCGAGGCGGTGCGCGAGCGGCGACTGGTGTGGGTGGGCGGGGAGGAGGACATGGCCCGCAACTACCCGCGGGTCGCCGTCGTCCTGCCGTATCCCTTCGCGCTGGCGGCGCTGCCGGTGGCGACGGCCTCCCGGGTGTACGGCTCGGTCTTCGTCACCTGGCCCGGCTCGCACCCGCCGGAGCTGTCCGACCGGGAGCGCCAGGAGCTGACGACGGCCTGCGAGCGGCTCGCGCTGCGGCTGGAGCGCGCAGTGGTGCAGAACCGCTCGGTGCGCGCCGAGTCGGATCTGCTGGAGGCGGGCCCGCTGGGCGGCGTCTCCGACACGCTCGGCTCGCTGGAGGCGGCCCGGATGGTGGCCCGGCTGCCGTACGGGATGTGCTCGCTGGACCTGAGCGGGCGGGTGGGCTTCGCCAACGCCGCCGCGTCCGAGATGCTCGGCGTCCCGGTGAGCGGGCTGCTGGGCACGCAGCTGTGGGCGGCCGTGCCGTGGCTGAACGATCCCGTGTACGAGGAGCGCTACCGGGCCGCGCTGATCAGTCAGGACGCCATCTCGTTCGTGGCGCTGCGCCCGCCCTCCGAGTGGCTGTCGTTCCGGCTGTATCCGAGCACCACGGGACTCAGCGTGCGGATCAGCCGGGCCCGGTCGGTGGCGGAGACGCGCTCGTCCGAACCCCGGTCCGAGGACGCGCCGACCCGGCTCGTGACGATGTCGCAGGCGCTGAGCCTGGCCGGGGCGCTCACCGAGACGGTGAGCGTGCAGGACGTGGTGCAGCTGGTCGCGGACGAGATCTCGCCGGCGGTGGGCAGTCAGGCGCTGGCGCTGCTCGGCGCGCGGGCGGGCCGGCTGCACGTGCTCGGGCACCACGGGTATCCCGACCCGCACGCCGTGGAGCAGTTCGACGGGATGCCGCTGACCGACCCGACCCCGGGCGCGCGCGCCGTCGCGCACGGCGTCCCGGCGTTCTTCGACTCCCGGCAACAGCTGGAGCAGCTCTACCCGGCCCGGCAGAGCACTCCGGACGGCTTCGCCGCCTGGGCCTTTCTGCCGCTGATCGCCTCCGGTCGCCCGGTGGGCGCCTGTGTGCTGGCCTACGCGGAGCCCCATCCGTTCTCCACGCACGAGCGCGCGGTGCTGACCAGCCTCGCCGGGCTGATCGCACAGGCCCTGGACCGGGCGCTGCTGTACGACGTGAAACACCGGGTGGCGCACGGGCTGCAGGCGGCGCTGCTGCCGCCCTCGCTGCCGTCGCTGCCCGGCATCGAGGCGACCGCCCGCTATCTGCCCGCGACGCGGGGCATGGAGATCGGCGGCGACTTCTACGACCTGGTGCCCTCGCAGCCGCTGCCGGCGGCCGTGATCGGGGACGTGCAGGGGCACAACGTGACCGCGGCCGGGCTGATGGGTCAGATCCGTACCGCCG
Source organism: Streptomyces sp. NPDC031474 (assembly GCF_055581185.1). Taxonomy (NCBI): domain Bacteria; kingdom Bacillati; phylum Actinomycetota; class Actinomycetes; order Kitasatosporales; family Streptomycetaceae; genus Streptomyces; species Streptomyces sp. NPDC031474. The sequence goes on along the minus strand of NZ_JBVIJX010000012.1, from coordinate 259,367 downwards.
TGCGCGCCTACACGACGGTCGGGCAGGAGCCCGCGGAGGTCATGCGCAGCACCAACCGGCTGCTGATCGACCTCGGATCCGAGCTGTTCGCGAGCTGCCTGTACCTGCGGCTGGACCCGGCCCATGGGCGGGCGGTGATGGCCCGGGCCGGGCATCCCCCGCCGCTGCTGCGCCGGGCCGACGGCCGGGTGCGCGTCCTGGACCTCGCGGGCGGTCCGCTGCTGGGGATCGACGCCTCGGCGACGTATCCGACGACGCAGGTCGAGCTCGCCCCCGGCTGTGTCCTCGCCCTCTACACCGACGGGCTCGTCGAGACGCCGGGGGTGGACATCGAGGAAGCGGTGACCGACCTGGGGCGGCGGCTCGGCGGGGCCGGGGACCGTCCGCTGGAGGAGCTGGCCGACGAGCTGGTGGGGCACTACGCGAGGGCGGAGGAGCGGCTCGACGACGTGGCGCTGCTGTTGCTGCGGGCGCGGGGGGAGGACGACGGCTGACGGGGCGTCGCCGACCTCGCGGGAGCGGGAGACGTGAACGGTCCGACCCCCGCCGGAGGGTCGGACCGTTTCATGGGGTGATGCGGTGTCAGTGCGACTCGTTCAGCCCCGAGCCGTCCTGCAGGCCCCCGTTGCCGTTCTGGTCCTGGCCGCCGTTGGCCGCCTGGCCACCGTCAGCGGCCTGGCCGCCGTTGGCGTTCTGGTGCTGGCCGCCGTTGGCCGCCTGGCCACCGTCAGCGGCCTGGCCGCCGTTGGCGTTCTGGTCCTGACCGTTGCCGGTCTGGTCCTGGCCGCCGTTGGCGTTCTGGTCCTGGCCGCCGTTGGCCGCCGCGCCGCCGCCCTGGATGGCTTCGCCGGTGTTGTCGTCGATGCCGTCACCGTTCTCGTCCACAGCACCGGCACCGGCACCGGCACCCGCGCCGCCGCCCTGAATGGCTTCGCCCGTGTTGTCGTCGATACCGTCACCGTTCTCGTCCACAGCACCGGCACCGGCACCGGCACCCGCGTTGCCGCCACCGGCGCCCGCACCGGCGCCGTCGCCGAGGGTCGCGCCGACCGCCGTCAGGGCGGTGGTCACCGGCTGGAAGAAGGTCTCGCCGCCGACGGTGCAGTCGCCGCTGCCGCCCGAGGTCAGGCCGATCGCCTGACCGTCCTGGGTGAAGAGCGAGCCGCCGCTGTCGCCGGGCTCGGCGCAGACGTCCGTCTGGATGAGGCCGGTGACGGTGCCCTCGGGGTAGTTCACCGTGGCGTCGAGGGCGAGGACCTGACCGTCCTTGAGTCCGGTGGTGCTGCCCATCCGGAAGACCTGCGTGCCCACCGTCGCGTCGGCGGCCTGGCTGATCGCGACGGTCTGCTGGCCGGTGTTGACCTCGCTGGGCGCCTGCGTGTTCGGGTCGTCGTACTTCACAAGCGCGAAGTCGCCGTCGCCGGGGAAGGTGGCCTGGTCGACCGTGGCGATCGGCTGGCCGTTCTCGGAGTCGGACCACTGCTTCTCCGCGACCCCGCAGTGACCGGCCGTCAGGAAGGCCGGGGATCCGTCGCCCGCGGTCACGTTGAAGCCGAGGGAGCAGCGCGCTCCGCCGCCGAATATCGCGTCGCCGCCGGAGACCAGGGGCTTGAGGGCGCCGGCCGACTTCTTGATCGTGGCCATGCCCGTGCCGAGGGTCTTCACGGTCGACTCGATCTTGTCCCACTTGTTGCCGGTGACCGTGGAGTCGGCGGTGACGAGGATCTTGTTCGTCTTGGGGTCGACGCCCCAGGAGGTGCCCGGGATGGTCGCCTTGGTCTTCAACGTCTGTGCGGCCGCCTTGAGTTCGGCGGTGCTGTTCTCCACCTCGCGGACCTTGGCGCCCGCCTTCTCCGCCTGCGCGACGACGTTGTTCTTGTCGCCGGAGACGTTCACGACGTTGACGACCAGCTGCTTGCCGTCGGAGTCGTAGTAGGAACCGGCGAAGGCGTCGCCGAGCAGCTTCTGGAGCTGGGAGGCGAGGTCCGAGGCGTCGCCCGCCTTCAGGGTCTTCACCGAAGCGGCGTTGTTCGAGCCGCCGTCCTGGGAGGCGTTGGCCTGGGGAAGGAGGATGGCCGCCGCTCCGAGCGCCGCCACACCGCCAGCCGCGACGATGGCCTTGCGCTTCGTAACTCGCTTGTGACTCAAAAAACTCGACCTCCTGGGGGGCGGGGTCTGGCTGCCGGGGGTTCGGCAGCTCCGTACAGCGGCGCCTGGTTGGCCATCAGTACGCAGGGGTCGCGTGGTGCGTTCAATCGCGATTGCCAACTTTCTTTGCTGAACCCTGAATCGGCCATGACCTGCGTCCGACGTCGCGGCCCGGGGAACAATCGCCCATATGACGATGACGACCGCCGAAGCCGACAAGATCCTTTCCGACAACTTCGCGCCCTGGGTGCTGGCTCTGGACCTGTCCGTGCAGGCCCTGGGCGAGGACCGGGCGATTCTGCGTCTCCCCTGGTCACAGAAGCTGGCGCGGGAGGGCGGAGCGCTCTCGGGGCAGGCGTTGATGGCGGCCGCGGACACCGCCGCCGCGATCGCCGTGTCGGCCGCCCGCGGGGCCTACAAACCGATGACGACGGTTCAGCAGTCGACGTCGTTCCAGCGGGCGGTGGCCGATTCGGATGTCCTGATCCAAGCGGTGCTGACGAAGCTCGGCCGGCGGACGGCGTTCGCCGACATCACCATGACGGCCGAGCGGACGGGCGAACTGGCCGCGCGGGCCGGCACGGTCTACGCCCTGCTGGGCTGAAACACTCCGAGCCCATTGCCGATCGACACCGTTCGCGGTCGGTCGGTGACGATCCGTTCCGATCGGAGAGCGGAATCCCTGCTTCAGAGAATCTGCACATCGACTGCCCAAGCGGGTCACCGGAAGCAGGGGTTCTGCACAACTCGCCGACCCCGGCCACGCCATTGAGGCGGGAGTGTCGGATTCGCCGCGAGGGGGCGCGGCGCTCATTCGAGCGAAACCCGCCCGCCGTGTGAAGAAGTCGCCGACAAGCCGTGGGCGCACCTGCACGCTTTAACGTTCCTGTGACGCAAGTTCCCAGGTGGGACGGGGGATTGATTGGCTGCGCCGGCCGTAAACCTGCTTTGATCCATCGCACCGCAGGGGCCGCACGGCTTCCGGAAACGGGTGCCCGGCACCGGCGGTCGCGGCCGTCATCTGTCCCCAGAGGGGGCCGCTCCCCCTTATGAAATCCATGTGAAGGGAAGTTCCACCATGAACTCCACCCCCCAGGTTGAGACCGTCGAGATCTCCGACGCCGAGCTGGACAACGTCTCCGGCGGTCTGTCCCTGAACGCCCTCGGCACCGTCACGGGCCTGGTGGACGGCGTCGCCCCGGTCTCCGGCCTGGTCGACACGGTCGTCGGCACCGTCGAGGGTGTCACCGGCCTCAACACGGCCCCGGTCACCAACCTGGTCGCCGGTCTCTGATCGCGTCCTTGTGACCCCCTGTGAGTCCCGGAGCCGTCACCCGGCTCCGGGACTCATCGGTGCCCTGAAAATCCCGAGGGAAGCCCCGTGCAGTTCCGCCAACAGGCCCTCGCCAAGCTCCAGTCGCCGGAGGAGCTCGACCTGCCGGTGCGTTTCGCGCGCCCCCAGGGCTGGCTGGTGCTGTCCGTGACCGTGGTCGTCATGGCGGCCGCGTCCGTATGGGCGGTGACCGGATCGGTCGCCTCCACGGTGAACGCGCCCGCCGTCCTCACCCACGGCGAGGGCAGCTACATCCTGCAGAGCCCCGCCGCGGGCCAGGTCACCGCCGTCCTCGTGAAGGAGGGCCAGCGGCTGCCCGCGAACTCCCCCGTGCTGAAGGTGCGCACGGCCGAGGGCGACGCCGTGGTGCGCACGGTCGCCGCGGGCCGGATCACCGCGCTCGCCGCCACCATCGGACAGATCATCTCCACCGGCGCGAACGTCGCCGCGGTGGAGAAGGTCGCGGGCGCCGACGACCCGCTGTACGCCACGGTGTACGTCCCGGCGGAGAACGCGGCCTCCATACCGCAGGACGCGGCCGTCGACCTGACCGTGCAGACCGTGCCCTCGCAGGAGTACGGCGTGCTGCGCGGCCATGTGAAGTCGGTGGACCGCACGGCCCAGTCGGCCCAGCAGATCGCCGCGTTCCTCGGCGACAGCCAGCTGGGCGGGCAGTTCACCAAGGAGGGCCGCCCGGTGGCGGTGCTGGTGAAGCTGGACAAGGCGGCGGGCACGAAGAGCGGCTACAGGTGGTCGTCCGCGGACGGACCGCCGTACGCGCTCACCTCCATGACCATGGCCACCGGTTCGATCCGGCTGGCCGACCAGCGTCCCGTCGATTGGCTGCTCCCGTGACCGCCACCGAGCAGACCCGCGGCCGACGGCGGGCCGCGCCGCCCCGGCGCACGGTCCCCAAGAGCAGCGTGAAGACCGTCCGCACGCCCACCGTGCTCCAGATGGAGGCCGTGGAGTGCGGGGCCGCCTCGCTCGCCATGGTCCTCGGCCACTACGGCCGGCACATCCCGCTGGAGGAGCTGCGCATCGCGTGCGGCGTCTCCCGCGACGGCTCGCGCGCCAGCAACCTGCTGAAAGCGGCCCGCAGTTACGGCCTGACGGCCAAGGGCATGCAGATGGACCTGGCGGCCCTCGCCGGGGTCAAGACGCCCGCGATCCTCTTCTGGGAGTTCAACCACTACGTCGTCTACGAGGGCCTCGGCCGGCGCTTCGGCCGCCGGGGTGTGTTCATCAACGATCCCGGCAAGGGCCGGCGGTTCGTGCCGATGGAGGACTTCGACGGCAGCTTCACCGGTGTCGTGCTGGTGCTGGAGCCGGGCGAGGACTTCGAGCGGGGCGGCCGCAAGCCGGGTGTGCTGGGCGCGATGCCGGCCCGGCTGCGCGGCACGGCGGGCACCCTGCCTGCGGCCGTGCTGGCGAGCCTGCTGCTGGTCGTGGTGGGCGCGGCGGTACCCGCCCTCAGCCGGACCTACATCGACATGTTCCTGATCGGCCGGCAGACCTCCCTGCTGACCGTGCTGTTCGCGTCGATGGGCACCTGCGTGGCCCTCACGGTCGCCCTGACCTGGCTCCAGCAGGCCAACCTCCACCACGGCCGGATCATCTCGTCCACGCTCTCCAGCGCCCGCTTCCTGCGCCATCTGCTGCGGCTGCCGGTGACCTTCTTCTCGCAGCGCAGCCCCGCCGACCTGGTCCAGCGCCTGCAGTCGAACGACGCGGTCGCCGAGACCCTGGCCCGCGACCTGGCGTCGGCGGGCGTGGACGCGGTGGTCGTCGTCCTCTACGCGATCCTCCTCTACACCTACGATCCGCAGCTGACATACGTCGGCGTCGGGGTGGCGCTGCTCAACATCGTCGCCATGCGGATCGTCATCCGTATGCGCGCGACCCGGACGGCGAAGCTGCGCGCGGACAACGCGCGGCTGACCAACACGGCGTACACCGGGCTGCAGTTGATCGAGACGATGAAGGCGACCGGCGGTGAGGACGGTTACTTCCGCAAGTGGGCGGGGCAGCACGCCACCACACTGGAGGAGCAGCAGCGGCTGGGCGTGCCGAGCGCCTGGCTGGGCGTGGTCGCGCCGACGCTCGCCTCGCTCAACAGCGCGCTGATCCTGTGGATCGGCGGCATGCGGGCCATCGAGGGCCATATCTCCGTGGGCCTGCTGGTCGCGTTCCAGGCGCTGGTCACCCGCTTCACCGCGCCCCTGAGCCGTCTCAACGGCGTCGCGGGCCGGATCCAGGACTTCGCGGCGGACGTGGCCCGGCTCAAGGACGTGGAGAACTTCCGCGCCGACCCTCTCTACGACCGCCGTTCCGGCGCAGACTCCACGCGCCGGCTGCACGGTCATGTCGAGCTGGAGAACATCACCTTCGGGTACAGCCCGCTGGACAAGCCGCTGCTGACCGGCTTCGACCTGACCGTCGGCCCCGGGCAGCAGGTGGCGCTGGTCGGCGGCTCCGGCAGCGGCAAGTCCACGGTGTCCAGGCTGATCTCCGGCCTGTACGCGCCCTGGGAGGGCGTGATCCGCATCGACGGGCAGCGGCTGGAGGACATCGCGCGCGGGGCGCTCGCCTCCTCCGTCTCCTTCGTCGACCAGGAGGTGTTCCTGTTCGAGGGCTCGGTCCGCGACAACGTGGCCCTGTGGGACCCTTCGATCCCGGACGACGCCGTCGTCGACGCACTGCGGGACGCGGCGCTCTACGACGTCGTCATGCGCCGGCCCGGCGGCATCCACAGCAGGGTCGAGCAGGACGGCCGCAACTTCTCCGGCGGGCAGCGCCAACGCCTGGAGATCGCGAGGGCGTTGGTGCGCTGGCCCAGCATCCTCGTGCTGGACGAGGTGACCAGCGCGCTGGACGCGGAGACCGAGCAGGCAGTGATGGACAACCTGCGCAAGCGAGGCTGCGCGTGCGTGGTCATCGCCCACCGGCTCAGCACGGTGCGCGACAGCGACGAGATCGTCGTGCTCCAGCACGGCACGGTCGTGGAGCGCGGGCGGCACGAGGAACTGGTGGCGCGCGGCGGTTCGTACGCGGCCCTGGTCAGGGAGCGTTGAGATGACGGCCGTACCCGAGGGCGACGTCGTCATCGCCGCACTGGGGCAGATGGGCTCGCGGATCGACTGCGCGGGCTTCAGCCGCCTCGACCTGGAAGGCCCGCAGGTGCTGTGGCTGGTCGCGTCGGGCGCCCTGGACCTGTTCGCGGTGGACGCCGAACAGCAGGGCCACTGGCACCACCTGGGCCGCCTGGAGGCGGGGTCCCTGCTGCTGGGCCCGGTCGCCGGACCCCAGCACACCCTCGTCGCCCGCCCACTGCGCGACTGCGTGGTGCACCGCGTCGGCCTGCGCGAGCTGTACCAGCCCGCGAGCACCCAGACCTGGTCCTACGACGAGTACGGCAACCCCCAGTACGTGCCGCCGACTTCGAGCCCCCTGGAGTACGCGCTCGCCCTCGGCGTCGGCCGCGGCCTGTCGATCCTCTTCCAGGCGCCGATGGCCACCGAGCGGGCGGCGGAAGTCAATGACGACGACGTGTTCTGGATGCAGGTCCCGCCGGGCAGCGTCCAGTACGGCCAGTTGTACGGCGCGGAGGCGGCCGCCGACCTGCTGATGGACCCGGCGGTGTGGCAGTCCATGGTCGACCAGCAGTACCGGCTGCTGACCACCCTGGACCGCTGGATCGAGCAGCTGGAGCACTCCCACGAGACGCGTACGGCCGCCGGGATCAAGGCGGGTGAGGCGGTCCGCGCACAGGCCGACCGAACGCTGCTGGCGTCGATCGGCAAGAAGTCGGGGCAGCGCACGACGTCCGCCGACGCCGACGCGACGTTCGCCGCCTGCAGGCTGGTCGCCCGGGCCGCCGGGATCACCCTCGCCGAGCCCGCCGAGATGGGCGCCGACAGCGACCGCCTGGACCCGGTCGAGCGGATTGCGCTCGCCTCCCGGGTGCGCGCCCGGGCCGTCCGCCTCGACGGCCGCTGGTGGCGGGACGACGTGGGGCCGCTCGTCGGCCACCGGGCCCTGTCCGGCGCGCCGGTCGCCCTGCTGTGGCGGCGCGGCGGTTATGTCGCCGTCCATCCCGCGACCGGGCGGGAGACCCCGGTCGAGAAGGCCAACGCGGAGGAGTTCGAGCCGCGGGCCGTGATGTTCTACCGCCCGCTGCCCGAACGCACGTCGGGCCCGCTCGGCCTGCTGCGGTTCAGCATGCGGGGCACCGCGGGGGACCTGAGGAACCTGCTGCTCAGTGGGCTGGTGACGGTGGCGATCGGGGCGCTGGTGCCGATCGCCACCGGCAAGGTGCTCGGCGAGTTCGTGCCGAGGGCCCAGCAGGGGCTGATCGTGCAGGTGTGTCTGGCCGTGATGGTGAGCAGTGTGGTCGCGGCGGCGTTCATGCTGCTGCAGAACCTGACCATCCTGCGCCTGGAGGGCCGGATCGAGGCGACGCTCCAGCCGGCCGTGTGGGACCGGCTGCTCAGGCTGCCGACGAAGTTCTTCGCGGAGCGCTCCACGGGCGAGCTGGCCAGTGCCGCCATGGGCATCAGCGCGATCCGCCGGCTGCTGGCGGGACTCGGGCCGTCGGTAGCGCAGTCCGTCACCATCGGCGCGATGAACCTGGGGCTGCTGCTCTGGTACAGCGTGCCGATGGCGTTGGCCGCGATCGGCATGCTCGTCGTCATCGCCTCCGTGTTCCTGGCGCTGGGCCTGTGGCAGGTGCGCTGGCAGCGGCGGCTCGTGGTGCTCTCCAACAAGCTCAACAACCAGGCGTTCCAGACCCTGCGCGGGCTGCCGAAGCTGCGGGTGGCGGCCGCCGAGAACTACGCGTACGCGGCCTGGGCGGCGCAGTTCGCGCGCAGCCGTGAACTCCAGCAGCGCCTCGGCCGGATCAAGAACCTCAACACGGTGCTGGGCTCGGTGTACCTGCCGCTGTGCTCGCTGCTGATGTTCATGCTGCTGGCCGGTCCGGCCCGCGGTGCGCTGTCGGCGGCGGACTTCCTCACCTTCAACACGTCGATGACGATGCTGCTCACCTCCGTCACCTCGCTGACCGGCGCGTTCGTGTCGGCGGTGGCCGCGCTGCCGCTGTTCGAGGAGATCCGGCCGGTGCTGGAGGCCACGCCCGAGGTCCGCACGGGGAACACCCGCCCGGGCCCGCTGACGGGCGCCCTAGAGGCCCGGCGTCTCTCCTTCCGCTACTCCGACGACGGTCCCCTCGTCCTCGACGACGTCTCCTTCGAGGTGCGGCCGGGCGAGTTCGTGGCGATCGTCGGCCCGAGCGGCTGCGGCAAGTCGACGCTTCTGCGGCTCCTCATCGGCTTCGACAAACCGGTCTCGGGCAGTGTGCTGTACGACGGCCAGGACCTGGCCGCGCTCGACCAGTCGGCCGTGCGCCGGCAGTGCGGGGTGGTGCTCCAGCACGCCCAGCCGTTCACCGGCTCCCTGCTGGACGTCATCTGCGGCACCGAGGCCTACACGCCGGAGGAGGCGATGGCGGCCGCCGAGCTGGCGGGGCTCGCGGAGGACATCAAGCGCATGCCGATGGGGCTGCACACGATCGTCTCGGGCAGCGGGTCCGTCTCGGGCGGCCAGCGCCAGCGTCTGATGATCGCCCAGGCGCTGATCCGCCGGCCGCGCATCCTGTTCTTCGACGAGGCGACCAGCGCCCTCGACAACGAGACGCAGCGCACGGTCATCGAGAGCACCCGCAAGCTGAACGCCACCCGGGTCGTCATCGCGCACCGCCTGTCGACGGTGATGGACGCCGACCGGGTCGTCGTCATGGAGAACGGCAAGGTGGCCCAGCAGGGCCCGCCCGCCCAGCTCCTCGCGGACACGGGCGGACGCCTCCACGAGCTGGTACGACGGCAGTTGGCCTAGGTGTATTGACCCGCGGGCGAAACACGCCCTGGAGGCCTCAGTGGGTGTCTGTGGCGGGGGCGTCGTCGTCCGGCTCGGTGGCGGGGGCGGCGCCGGGGACGGGTGCGCCGTGGGGGAAGCCCGCCTCGACGCAGGCACGGTAGTACGCCTCCCAGGAGCCGGTTTCGGCGGTGGCGGCGTCGGCCCTGGCGTCCAAGGCGGCCAGGCACACTTCCCAGCCGGCGGCGTTGCGGGCGGCGGTGTCCGCGCTCTGCAGTACGTCCGTGAGGGTGAGGCGGGTGCGGTCGCCGGCCATGGCCTCCAGGTCGAAGCGGAGTTCGTCGCCGCCCCACGCGAAGGACAGCCGGTGGGGCGCGTCCACGGCGAGGACCCGGCCGGTCGACTCGGGCAGGTTGGGGTCGCCGCTGAACCGGATCGTGCCGCCGGGACGCAGCTCGATCTCGACGCGGGACGGGAACCAGTGGGCCAGTTCGCCGGGGTCGGTGACGAGTTGCCAGACCCGGTCGGCCGGATGGGCGTAGGCGCGGGTGAAGCGGACGGCGGGGCGGCCGTCGTCCAGGGTCAGATAGGTGCCGGTCAGGTCGGTCGGCATGGCGGATCGGTCCTTTCTCGTCAGGAACTTCACAGGGGCGACGCGCAGGTCCGGACGCTCTCGCTAGCGAAACGTTGCCGTTTCGCTGAAACTCGTCTAGGCTCGATGTGTACGAAACCGTTTCGTTTACGTGTTCTTTGCCCTCACGTCCCTGGAGTGGTTCCCCATGTCCTCGAAGACCCTGACGGACGGCACCCGCACGGGTACCGAACAGCCGCCGTCCGCACCATCCACCAAGAAGTGGTGGATCCTCGCGGTCGTCGCACTGGCCCAGCTGATGGTGGTGCTGGACGCCACCATCGTGAACATCGCCCTGCCCTCCGCGCAGGCGGACCTCGGCTTCTCCGACGGCAACCGGCAGTGGATCGTCACCGCGTACGCGCTGGCGTTCGCCTCCCTGCTGCTGCTCGGCGGCCGGATAGCCGACCTCTTCGGCCGTAAGACGGCCTTCCTGGTCGGCGTCATCGGCTTCGCCGCCGTCTCCGCACTCGGCGGCGCCGCGACCAACTTCGAGATGCTCGTCACGGCCCGCGCGCTGCAGGGCGCCTTCGGCGCGCTCCTCGCACCGGCCGCGCTCTCCCTGCTGAACACCACGTTCACCGACGCCAAGGAACGCGCAAGGGCGTTCAGCGTCTACGGCGCCATCGCCGGCGCCGGTGGTGCGGTGGGCCTGCTGCTCGGCGGCATCCTGACCGACGCGCTCGACTGGCGCTGGACGCTCTACGTCAACGTGGCCATCGCCGTCCTCGCCTTCGCGGGCGGCTGGCTGCTGCTGTCCAACCACCGCGACGCCGAGAACTCCAAGCTGGACGTGCCCGGCACCGTCCTGGTCGCCGCCGGTCTGTTCTCCCTGGTGTACGGCTTCTCCAACGCCGAGACGCACGACTGGGGCTCGGCGCAGACCTGGGGCTTCCTGATCGCGGGCGGCGTGCTGCTCGCGGCCTTCACCTGGTGGCAGACACGTGCCGCGCACCCGCTGCTGCCGCTGCGCATCCTGCTCGACCGCAACCGCGCCGCCTCCTTCTTCGCCTTGCTGATCTCCGGCGCGGGCATGTTCGGCGTCTTCCTCTTCCTCACCTACTACCTGCAGCTCAACCTCGGCTTCAGCCCGACGAAGACGGGTGTGGCGTTCCTGCCGATGGTCGGGGCGCTCATGGTCGCGGCACAGGTCGGCACGACGGTCCTGGTCCCGCGGCTCGGCCCGAAGGCGGTCATCCCGCTGGGCTTCGCGATCGCCGCGGGCGGCATGGCCTGGCTGACCGGGATCGACGTCGGCTCCCACTACCTGAGCGCGGTGCTGCCGCAGCTGGTGATCACCGGTATCGGCCTCGGTCTGGTCATGCCGCCCGCCATGCAGATGGCCACCGGCGGGGTCGCCGCCGAGGACGCGGGTGTGGCCTCCGCCACCGTCAACGCCATGCAGCAGGTGGGCGGTTCGATCGGCACGGCCCTGCTGAACACCCTCGCCGCGAGCGCCGCGACCGACTACCTCGCCGGGAAGGACCCGACGAACAAGCTGGTCCAGGCACACGCGACCATCGAGAGCTACACCACCGCCTTCTGGTGGTCGGCCGGCTTCTTCGCCGCGGGCGCGCTCATCGCGTTCCTGCTCTTCCGCCGCGGGGTGCCGCAGCAGGACGCCGACGCGGCACCGGTGATCCACATGTGACGGGCCCTCGGTTCGGAGCCGCACCGGGGAGAGGGGCCGCCGTCCACGAGGGACGGCGGCCCCTCTGTGCCGCGCGGGGAAGGTGGGACCGGTCGCCCGAAACAGGGTGCGCGGCCGGAGGTTTACGCCTGGGTACTCGACGGTCCATGAGAATCAGCGTGCTGGATGTGGGGTCGAACACGGTGCGGCTGGTGGTGGCGGACGCGGCGGGCGGGGTGCCGCTGCCGGTGCACACGGCGAAGTGGCGGCTGAGACTGTCCGAGCAGGTCGGGCCCGGTGACCCCATCCCCGACGAGGCCGTGGAACGGCTCGTCACAGCGGTCGCCGCGGCGACCAGGACCGCGGACCGGTGGGGCGCGGCGGGCCCGCTGGCCTTCGCGACCGCCGTGGTGCGCGCCGCCCCCAACCGCGGCGAGGTGCTGCGCGCGGTACGGGCCCGGACCGGCGTCGCGCTGAGCACCCTGCCGGGCGAGGTGGAGGCCGAGCTGACGTTCCTCGGCGCCCGCCGCTGGATGGGCTGGCGGTCGGGGCCGCTCGCCCTGCTGGACATCGGGGGCGGTTCCTTCGAAGTGGCCTTCGGCCGGGGCCGGCTGCCGGACTTCGTCGCCTCGCTGCCGCTCGGCGCCGGCCGCCTCACCCACGACTTCTTCGCGGACCACGACCCGCCGCCCCCGGAGCTCGTCCGCGCGGTCCGGCGCAGGATCCGCCACCAGCTCAGGGACGTGGCCGCCCGGATCCGCTGGGAGGGTCCGCGCACGGCGGTGGCCACCTCCCGCACGTTCCAGCAGCTGGGACGGCTGTGCGGGGCGCCGCCCGGACGGCACGGCCCCTTCATGGACCGCACCCTGCGCCGCCGCGACCTGGGCGAGGCCGTCGACACGCTGGCCGCGCTGTCCACCGCCGAACGCGCCCGGTTGCCCGGCATCTCCGCGCCGCGCGCCGCACAGAGCCTGGCCGGTGCGGTGGTCGGGCACACGGCGATGAAGCTGACCGGGCTGACCGCGGTCACCGTCTGCCCATGGGCGATCCGCGAGGGCGTCATGCTGCGCCACCTGGAGGACGGCCCCTCCTGGTGGGCGGACCTCACCCGGCTCCCCGACGAGGACGCGCCCCCGGATCCGCTCCCCCTGCGCCTGGCACAACACTGAGCACCTGACTCATCGAGCCGACCTGAGCGATGGCGTGACGGACATGGATGACCGGCCGGCCGCGCAGGAACCCGGCTCACTCATCGGCCCCCTGGAATCGATCATCTAGGCTGGCGCGGTGACTGGTGAGCAGGAGCGGGTGCAGCCGTCGGGAGTGTGGGCCACTGCGGTGGGGGTGGCCAGGGTGCGGGCGCTGGAGACCGAGCGGGAGGACGCGCTGTTCCGCGACCCACTGGCACAGGCCTTCGCCACCGCCGGCGGCCTGGGGCCCTCCTCGCCGCCGCCGCCCGGTGACGAGGCCGCGCGACGCCGCCGGCAGGGCGTGGCGTTCTCCATCGTCATCAGGACGAAGTTCCTCGACGACCTGTTGCAGCAGGCCTCCGCGTCCGGGATCCGGCAGGTCGTGCTGCTCGGCGCCGGCATGGACAGCCGGGCCTTCCGGATGGACTGGCCCGAGGGCACCCGGCTGTTCGAGGTCGACACCGCCGCGCCACTGGACTTCAAGGCTTCGGTGCTGCGCCAGGAGCGGGCCGTCGCACGCTGCGAGCGGATCACCGTAGCGGTGGATCTGCGTGAGGACTGGCCAGGCGCGCTGACCGCCGCAGGACACGACCCGGCGCTGCCGACCGTGTGGATTGCCGAGGGACTGCTGATCTATCTGCCCGAGGACGCGGTGGAGTTGCTGCTGGCCCGGATCAGCGCGCAGTCGGCGGCAGGCAGTCGGATGGGGCTGACGTTGGGCTCGCGCGGCGTGATCGAGCGCTTCGGCGCGGACGCCGTGCCGGGATCGGCGGCGTCCATGTGGGTCTCGGAGATGCCCGACGACCCGGTGGGCTGGCTGGCCGGGCACGGCTGGGAGGCCGCCTGCCACACCCTGCGCGAACGCGCTGCCGCCTACGGCCGCCCGATCAGCACCCCGCCGCGGGGCGAGGAACGGCCCGGCGGACTGATCTCGGCGGTCCGCCACCAGAGCGCCTCCCGGTTCCCTGGATGATCGGTTCCAGGTGCGACGGCGGGCCTGCTCACCTTGTCCTCGGGCTCGACTTGTCCTCGGGCTCGACCTGGGCGACCACGGCCGGGCGCCGCAGCAGGTCGCCCGTCACCCGTGTCGACCCGACGGCTCGTGCGTCGTCACATGAGCCCGGAGGCCGGCGGGCGGCCCCACTCCGCCCGTCCGGCCTCCGGGTGCGGGATCGCGGTGGTCCCGTGTCAGGGACTCGCACTCCCCACGTCACGAGCCTCTCTCGGCGTCCACGGGGGGCCACCCGATCCCGGTCTCAGAAGGTGAAGAGGCTGCTCCCGGCAGCGTTCTTCACGCAGGCGTTGGCGAAGGCGCGCTCGTAGGAGACGCGCTTGCCCTGCCAGACGCCGTCGACGGTGACGACCACCGGGTCGTACTGCTTGGTGCACCTGGCGTCGCCCGGGGCCGCCAGGGCGTCGAAGTCGCCGTCGGCGGCGCGCAGTTCGGCGCAGGCGAGGGCGGCGGCGGGGTGGGTGCCGGAGGGGGTCGGTGCGCAGCTCAGGGTCACTGCCCTGGCCGCGTCGACGGTGGCGGCGCTGTCTCCGTGGCCCAGGGTCAGCACGAGGGCCGACGGGGCGTAGAGGGAGGTCGGCGCTGCGGCCGGGGCGGCGAGCGCGGATCCGGTGAGGGATCCGCAGACGGTGGCGGCCGTGAGGCCGAGGGTCGCTGCCCAGCGCGCGGTGTTCCGCATTGTGTGCATCCTTCCGCTCGATTCGGGGGTGCGCCGGTCCGACTCGGTCGGTGCCGGACGCGGCGAGCGCGAGTCTGCCGAGTCCGCCGCCGAATATCACCTCGACCCCATCGATTTCAGTAACCTTGCGTATTGAATCAGTGGCGTGAAGTCACGGAATTCGAACGCTTCAACGCCGGAAGCAAGCGCTTCATGATCCCTTCGGTCCGCCCGGTGACCGGTTTTCATAGCTTCGTTAATCGGCCTGAAACATTCCGCTCCGGCCCCCGGGCCACCCCGGCCCTCCTCCCGTTCCGCTCTCGGCGGACTCCTGGGCGATCCCTTGTGTTCACCTGCCTGCGGAGTAATGGTGATTACATGATTACGACAGAGCAGAGAGAGAAGCTGAGGGGCTGGTTCGCGGGCCGGCTGCCCGACGACCTCTTCGAGGAACTGACCGAGGTGACGGTCGACCGCGAGGAGATCACCGTGATCGGCCGCGTCCCCGCGCCCCGGCTGAGCGAGGACGCCCCGGCCGCCGAGCGGGAGGCTGCCGTCACCGCCCGGATCCAGGAGTTCCGGGAGCGCACCCGCGAGACCCGGATGGCCGTGGCCCGCGACGCCGAGCACCGCTTCCGGCGGAAGGTGTCCTGGGGTGTGGTGTGCGACGGGGAGCGCGCCCTGTTCACCCATGTGGCCGCGCCGGTCATGACCCGGCTGCGGCAGCCCGAGCGCCAGGTCCTCGACACGCTGATCGCCGCGGGCGTGGCCCGCAGCCGCAGCGACGCCCTCGCCTGGTGCGTCCGGCTGGTCCAGCGGCACACCGACGACTGGCTCACCGAACTGCGGGACTCCCTCGAACACGTCCAACGGGTGCGCGCCCAGGGACCGGACGCGGAGCAGGACGCGGAGCAGGACACCGCCCAGGAGGACAAGGGGGTGGCGGATCCGCCCGCTCATGACGCCGAATAAGGACGCGTGGGAGGTCCCGGGACAGGCCCTCACCGCCCCGAACCTACCCACCGGTATCGTCGCCCTGCCACGCACGCTCGACCACGGGACGACGAGAGGCGGCACGGACGGATGGCCAAGCACTGGGCGGACTTCCAGTACGAGATCTACCTCAACGGGATGACGGGCGCGGTCCCCCGGCTGCCCACCGATCTGACCCGGCTGGAGGAGCTCACCGAGCAGCGGCTCGGGCCGGGTCCGGTCGGCTATGTGGCGGGCAGCGCGGGGAACGGCAGCACGGCACGGGCGAACCGCGCGGCTCTGGAGCGCCGCCGAATCGTGCCGCGCATGCTGCGGGACGTGCACGAACGCGATCTGTCGGTCGAGGTACTGGGCCGCTCACTGCCCGCTCCGCTGGCCCTGGCGCCGGTCGGCGTGCTGTCGATCATGCACCCGGAGGCGGAATCGGCGGCGGCCCGGGCCGCGGCCGCGCAGCAGGTGCCGTACATCCTGTCCTCGGCGTCCAGCACGCCGATCGAGCAGGTGGCCGAGGCGATGGGCGACGCCGAGCGCTGGTTCCAGCTGTACTGGTCCAAGGACCGGGAGGTGACGCGGAGTCTCCTCGGCCGGGCGAGGGCGAGCGGATACGCCGTGCTCGTCGTCACCCTGGACACCCCGCTGCTGGCATGGCGGCCGCGCGACCTCGACCAGGCCTACCTGCCGTTCCTGCACGGCGTCGGCACCGCCAACTACTTCACCGACCCGGCCTTCCGCGCAGGCCTGGCCAAGCCGGTGCACGAGGACCCGAACGCGGCCGTCCTGCACTTCGTCAGCCTGTTCGCGGACCCCGGAAAGACCTGGCCGGACCTGGCGTTCCTGCGGGAGAACTGGGACGGACCGATCGTCCTCAAGGGCGTCCTGCACCCGGACGACGCCCGGCTCGCCGCCGACGCCGGGATGGACGGGGTGGTGGTCTCCAACCACGGGGGCCGGCAGGTGGCCGGTTCGGTCGCCGCCGCCGACGCGCTGCCCGGGGTGGCGCGGGCGGTCGGCGACCGGCTGACCGTGCTGTTCGACAGCGGGGTGCGCACCGGAGACGACGTCTTCAAGGCGCTCGCCCTCGGCGCGCGGGCGGTCCTGCTGGGCCGGCCCTACGTGTACGGACTGGGCCTGGACGGACAGCCGGGCGTCGAGCACGTGATCCGCTGTCTGCTCGCCGAGTTCGACCTCACCCTGGCCCTGTCCGGCCACGCCACCCCGGCGACGGTCGGCCCGGCGGACCTCGTCGAGGACGCCGGATAGCCCTGGCGGGGTCCGTCGGCCGGGCACAGGTCGGCCGGGCACCCCGCGCGTGACCGGTCGTCGCGCCCGGCGCAGCCATCGCTCACCGCGACACCGCCGCGCCGACCGGCCACCGCCCGGGGGCCGACGCCCGCCGCGCGGATCAGCCGGGCTCGCGGGCCGGGCCCCGACAGCACTCCCCCAGGGCCTCTGACCGCGTTGCCGTTGGGCGACCGGCTCGCCGGCGGCCCGTGGGCGGCGGGCCCCGCCTACCGGGGGCGGCCCTCAGGCCGTTCCGTCCGAGAGGTCGACCGGCTGGGCCGACGGAGGTGCGTCCGTGCCGGTGACCGCGAGGGAACCGGGGGTGGCGTTGGCGACGTCGGTCAGCCAGCGCTGGCCGGTGGAGTGGTCGCGGACCTTCACGACGACGTCGGCACCGGGCTCGGCACCGGCCGTCGCGAGGGCGAGCGCGTCGTCCCAGCGGGGCAGCAACTCGCCCTGCACGGTGAGGTCGTAGCGGACGTCGTCGCCCCGGGAGTTCCCGGCGTCGGCGCACGCGCCGAGGATGACCACGCCGGCGTCCGCGTGGGAGTCCACGCACAACTCGGGGTGGGCCGCGCTGCGCAGCTGCCCGTCGTCGCTGTAGGACCACTGCTGTGTGCCGTCGGACGAGCAGTCCGCGAGCTCGACGGCGGCGCCCGCCTCGGCCTCGCCCCGGACGTCCAGGCACAGGTCGGACGCGGCGTTGCGCAGCCTCGTCTGCCGTGGTCCGCTGGGCAGTTGGGCGCTGCCCGGGGCCGTGGGCGAGGCGGTGGCGGCCTGCGAGTCGGTGCCGGGGGCGCTGCCGCTGGTGGAGGCGGCCGGGTCGGCGCCGCCGCTGTCCGACCACATCCCGGCCGCGAGCAGGGTGGTCAGCAGGCCGGCCGAGGCCAGTCCGACGCCGGTGAACAGCGCGCGCGGCGACCGCGCCGCCCCGGACTCCCGGCGGCGGGGCGAGGGGATGCGCGAGAGCAGGTTGCCGCGTCGGCCGCGGGTGCCGCCGCCGCGGTGCCGGGCGGAGCCCTTGAGGCGCACGGTCTGCTGCTTGCCGCGGCCGGGCCGGGTGTCGTGGTAGCGGCGGGCGCCCCAGCCGAGCACCGCCTCGGCGAGCAGCACGCCGAGGCCGTTCTCGAAGTGGCCGAGCTGTTCGGCGGCGGAACGGCAGTAACGGCAGGCGTCGAGGTGCTGGCGCACGTCGGGCAACAGGTCGCCGCCGCGGCGGATGGGGGCGTCGAGGAGCCGGTTGTAGAACCGGCAGTCCTTGTTCGGCGCGAGTTCCCGATGGGCGCGGACGACGCCCTCGCGGAGCTTGTCCCGGGCCTGTTCGAGGGCGGCGGACACGGTGTCGGTGTCCATGCCGAGCAGCCCGGCGGCGACGGTGATCTGCTCGGCCTCGACCTCCACGTGCCACAGGACGCAGCGGGCGACCGCGGGCAGGCCCTGGAACGAGCGTTCCGCCAGCACCCGGTTCTCCGGCGTCATGGACTTCGCGCTCCGCATGCCCCGGGCCCCGGCCGGCTTGCGCAGCACCGGCAGGACGCCGGACAGCCCCTCGTCGGCGGACCACAGCCGGGCCATGTCCCGCACGGTCACCAGCAGTCGGGGACGCAGCGCGGTACCCGGCTCGCCCAGTTTGAGCCGGTCGAAGACCTGGTGGAAGGCAGCCGCGGTGATCATGGACGCGACGCTCCCGGAGGAGGCTAGGCAGATGACCGCGTACTCGTGCACCGGTCGCCAGTGCCGGGCGATCAGCATGGCGGTGGACTGGGCGACCTCGCTGTCCGCGCCGCCGCGTATCCCGGCGGCGAGGGACTCGTCGGATTCTCCTGGGCCCCCGCCCGGCGGAGGGTAGGGCGGAAGAGGAGGCTGAGCGGTGGGCACTGAGCGAATTCCTTTGGTACGTACCTGTTCGGTGCGGCAGGGAGCGCGAATTCGCCTCCGCCGACGAACGCAGGGGACCCGGCCATGACCCCCCGCACGGGTGGTTCACCTTTGCACAACTAAGTCGCGCACAACAAGGCGGCAGCTGAAGCTGCCCTTTGTTGAAAGAATGTCGATAAGCAATGCCATGCGCCCCGTGTGAAACACGCACACGCAGCAGAGCGACGCGCACGCTCCCGACCCATCGGGACGCGTAGTTGGCTGAAACCCGGCCACTCCTCGGAAGGCCCCGCGCAGGACGGCGGCACTCCTGCGCGAAACGGCCGCCGGCCCTGCTCCTCCCGCCCTCGGCCGGCGGCCCACCGCTCCGTGAGCGGCTATATCTGCCAGGAGCGCAGCCGGTCCGCCGCCCCGTAGACGTCGGTCTTGCCGTCGATCAGGTCCCGGGCGAGGTCGACGAGTGCGCCGTAGGGCGGATCGATGCCGACCCCGCTGGTGAACATGTACGCCACCGCGGTCGCGCAGGCGAAGCGGGCGTTGGCCGAGGGCAGGGGCTTGAGCAGGGTGAGCGTGTGCAGCAGCGCGGCGGCCCGCCAGGCGGGGTCGGAGTCCACGCCGAGTTTGGGCGGATCGACCCGGTGCCGGGCGACGGCGGCGACCAGCGCCGAGAAGTCGTTGATGGTGGGCTGCTCGGGCAGGACCTCTTCGTGGCGCTGGAGCAGCCAGGGCACGTCGATGTGGATGACGGCTGTCATCGGTCAGGCGACCCGCCCCTCGCCCCTGGCGGAGCGTTCGTCATCGGGGAAGGCGGCCGCGAACTCGTCGGCATGGGACGCGAAGAACGTGCGGAACGCCTCCGCGCCCTCCTGGAGCGCCCGGTGCCGGGCGATGTCGGCCGCGGCGGCCTCCCGTACGAGTGCCTTCATCGACGTGCCACGTTCCTTGGCGATCTGTCGCAGGTCCTCCAGCTCACGATCGCTGAATTCCACATTGAGGGCTGGCATGCCCTTCACGGTACCGCGCGGGTACTTACTCGTAAATATCCCCAGGTCAAACTAATGACCACGCGGTACCGGAGGGTGTCCGACCCTGGTCCGACCCTGCACGATCCTGACCGGATTCGCGCCTATCCCTGATCCGCCACGAAGGACGCCATACGGGCCAGCGCCGCGTTCCAGTTGATCGCGGTCTCGTTCGTCGACCAGGACTGGATGTCGTCGATGTAGCAGAACTGGCCCACGCACCCCTGGAGCTTGCTCTGCGCAAAGGGGTCCTGAATGCTCGAGTTCGGGCCGCCCGCGAGGGTCCCCGCCGGGGGTTGCGGAAGGCTCGGGTCGAGCTGGTGGGCATACCAACGGCTGTGCTGGTGATGGGAGTCGACCTCCCCGTAGCCGGTGACGTACGACAGGTTCAGCGCGTTGCGGCCGAGGATGTAGTCCATGCTCTGGACCGCCGCGTCACGGTACTTCGAGGCGCCGGTGATGTCATAGGCGGTGGCGATGACCACGGCGTTGTTGAGGACCTGGTGGCTGGAGCCCCAGTCGTAGCGGTTGCCGTCGGGCGCGTAGGGCATGCCGTACGGCTGTGACGCGAGCGTGGCGAGGTACGTGTCGGCACCCCGCACCACCGAGCGGCGCACCTGGTCGCGGCCGGGGAGCTTGTTCGGGACGGTCGCCAGGTCGAGGCGCCCGGCTGCGGCGGTGCGGGACCAGTCGAAGCCGTAGGGGACGAAGAGGTCGGCGGTGTGCGCCGGGGAGGTGAGCACCTGGTCGGCGAACTGCTTCTCCCCCGTGGTGAGATACAGCTCGGCGGCCGCCCAGTAGAACTCGTCGGTCGCGTTGTCGTCGTTGTAGGCGCCGCCGCCGGTGCCGTCATTGGGGTCGGCGTAGACATGCGGATGGGCGAGGGCCGCCGCGAAGGCCTTGCGCGCGGCCGTCAGCGCCTTCGCCGCGAACGCCTTGTCGTAGGGCCGGTACAGACGGGCCGCCTGGGCGGCCGTCGCGGCCAGGTTGAGGGTCGCCGTGGTGGTCGGCGGGTGCAGTTCGCGCTGCTGCGGGTCGTCGCTCGGCAGCAGCGGCAGGCCCGTCCACTGCGCGTCGTGCACCTTGTGGTGGGCCATGCCCGCGAGGGGCTGCCCGTCCGGCACCTGCATCTTCAACAGGAAGTCGAGCTCCCAGCGGGCCTCGTCGAGGATGTCGGGCACCTTGTTGCCGCTCTCGGGGAGGGCGAGGGCGCCGTCGCCGAGCCGGGCCGGGTGTCCGGTACGGGCGAGGAGGGAGCGTTCGTAGGTGCTCAGCAGCTCCCAGGTGGCGATGCCGCCGTTGACGACGTACTTGCCATGGTCGCCGGCGTCGTACCAGCCGCCGGTGACGTCGAGGCGGTAGTCGCACACACCGGGCTGGCACGGGACGGCGAGGTCGCCCTTGTTGGGGGCCACGCCGACATGGCCGGCCGGCCTGCCGTAGCCGGGACGGAGGTCGTCGCGGATCGCGATGCCGCTGCGCTGCGTGTAGTAGTACTTCACCGCGTCCACACCCAGCCGCTGGTAGGCGGCGCCGCCGATGTCGAAGGGGCGGCTGGTCTCGCCGTCGGCGACCAGGGTGAAGCCGGCGCCGCGCTTGCGGTAGGCCCCGAAGTCGATGGAGTGGACGTGCTGCCCGGAGGACACGTCGAGGCCGCGCGGCACGCTCCAGCCGTGCGCGACCGTCGCCCCGGCGCCGTTCTTCAGCTGCCAGGGCAGCTTCGCGGTGGCGTCGGTGACCAGGGTGGCGTTCTTCGGCCCGGCGGGCAGATAGGCGACCTGGTTGACGCGCACGCGTGGCCCGGTGTCGGGCTCGTACACCTCCGGCGGCACCCCGCCCAGCAGCGACACGTCGTCCAGACAGAACCGCCAGGGCTCGGCGCTCCCGCCGACCTGGAAGGCGACCTGCCCCTGGGCGCTGTCGACCGGCGAGGTGAACGTGTAGGAGTACGAGTCCCCCGACGCGCTGAGCACCGGGGTCGCCTCGTACCAGGTGTCGTACGGGGACACTCCGAGGCCCACGATCGCCCGCACCGCATGCCCCTCGGGCACCCCGGAGGCGCTGAAGGAGAACCGGTAGGACGACCCCTTCACCAGGGTGATCGCGTCCTGGCCGACGGCGGAGTCCCAGCGGTTGACGGTGCCGCCCGGCACGTCCGCGCACAGCTTGCCGTCGGTGAGGCCGGCGGTGACGTTGCTGGTCCACCACGGGTCGGCGCTCGTGTCGAAGCCGCCGTTCCTGACCTGCTCGACCTCGTCGGCGCCGGCCTGTTGCACGGGCAGCGCGGTGAGCGCCGCGCCCAGCAGGGCCGCGAGGGACAGCAGGGCGGTTCTGCGTCGTTTCACGTCCAGGCTCCTCGGGGAGGTGCGGGACGCTTCCCACGAGGTGCGTATGGGAGCGCTCCCAGGGAGGGGTCGGAGGACATGCTTGTTGGATTCATGACACCCCGTCAACGGTCCGGACGAGATGAGCGCGAGAAGACCTCGGGGCCGTTGTCAGTGGTGGGTTCTAGTGTGGGTCGTCCGTGGACCGATGGATCGACTCACAGGAGGATCCATGACGACCCTGGCCGACCGGCCCCACACCGCACTGCTGGTCATCGACGTCCAGAAGGGCGTGGTGGCGGGCACGCCCCGGCGCGAGGAGGTGATCGCGAACATCGACACCCTGGTCGACGCGGCGCGCGCGCAGGATGTGCCGGTCATCTGGGTGCAGCACTCCGACGACGACCTCGTGCGCGGCAGCGAGAGCTGGGAGTACGTCGAGGAGTTGGTCCGCCTCGACAGCGAGCCCCTCGTCCACAAGACCTACCAGGACTCCTTCGAGGAGACCGAACTCGAGGCGGTACTGGCCGAGCGCGGGGTGGGCCGGGTCGTCGTCACGGGGGCGCAGACCGACGCGTGCATCCGCTCGACGCTGCACGGCGCCCTCGTGCGGGGGTACGACGTGACGCTGGTCGCCGACGCGCACACCACGGAGGACCTCACCCCGTACGGAGCTCCTGCGCCGGAGCAGGTGATAGCCCACACCAACCTGTACTGGGCCGGGCAGAGCGCACCCGGTCGCAGCGCGGGCACGGTGGACACGGCGAAGGTGTCGTTCGCGGCGGCCGACGCGGGCTGAGGCGGGGCCGCCGGGAAGGCGGGGCCGCCGGGAAGGCGGGGCCGCCGGGAAGGCGGGGCCCGGGCGCGGCGGCGCCCGAGCACCGAAGGATCCGAGGCGGCCCTCCGGTCAGCCGCTCATGCCTCCAGCCTGCTGATGCGGACCGCCCCCTGGACCGTGCCGGGTGCGCCGCTGGTCAGCTTCAGCCGCAGCCTGGAGCCGTGGACCGGGTCGAAGGTGAGCGCCGTCGGCGCGTCGGAGGCGGTGGCCCAGTCGACGGCCGCCCCGGTGACGGGCACGTACCGCGCGCCGTCCCAGACCTCGGCCTCGATCGACGCGGGCAGGCTGTGCGCAGCGTCGACGGTGAAGGACACCTCCGCCCGGTCGAAGTCCCGGGTGCGCCCGTAGTCCACCGCCACCCAGTCCTTCGGCCGGGCCCCGCTGAAGGCGGGCAGCAGGGCGGTGGCGGCCTTGGCGAAGGCGTTGGACCAGCCGGTGGCCGGGTCGCCGTCCAGCAGCGCGGCGGGCAGGGTGTCCGGGCGGCCGGAGTAACTGGCGTCCGCGTACGGGTAGGTCACGGGCTCCGGGTGCTCGGGAGCGAAGGCCGCGGCCGGGGTGGCCGCAGCCGAGCGGGCGTGTGTGGTGCGCACGGTGGCGGTGCCCTTGCGCAGGCCGTCCACGCGGGCGGTCACCTTCAGGGCGCCCGCCTCGGTGCCGGAGCGCACGATGGCGAGGGCCTTGCCGTGGAAGGCGGTGCGGGTGCTGGCCTGGTAGCGCTCGGCGCTCTCCTCCCGCCCGTTGTCGAGTCCGGCGAGGGAACCGCCCCTCACCTCGAAGGAGATGAGATGCTCGGCGTCGGGCACGACGGTCCCCCGCGCGTCGACCACGTCGGCGGTGACGAAGACCAGGGAACGGCCGTCCGCCGGAAGGGATGTGCGGTCCGCGGTGAGCCGTACGGCGTGCGGGGCGCCGGCCGTGCGCAGGACGTCGGTGGCGACCGTCCTGCCGCCCCGGCGGGCCACCGCCTTCAACTCGCCCGGCGTGTAGGGCACCTTCCACGTCAGGTGCAGCTTGCCCGCGCTGCCGCTCGGGCTGGTGTAACTGCCGGGGTAGGGGCCGGTGGTGAAGGTCTTGTCGTCGCCGGGGGCCTCGGTGGTCTCCAGGTAGGTGCGGCCGTCGAGGGTCTTCTTCGTGTCGAACTTCCTTACGCCCAGGGACTTTCCGTTGAGGTACAGCTCCACCGTGTCGACGTTGGAGTACGCCCACACCTCGACCGTGTCGCCGGCCTCGTGGTTCCAGGTCATCGGCACCAGATGGACCATGGGCTCCTCGACCCACTGGCTGCGGAAGAGGTGGTACATGTCCTTCGGGAAGCCGGCCGTGTCGACCGCGCCGAAGAAGGAGGCCTTCACCGGGAAGACGTTGTACGGCGTGGGCTCGCCGATGTAGTCGATGCCGGACCACAGGAACTGACCCGTGAACCACTTCCGGTCGCG
Source organism: Streptomyces sp. NPDC031474 (assembly GCF_055581185.1). Classification (NCBI taxonomy): domain Bacteria; kingdom Bacillati; phylum Actinomycetota; class Actinomycetes; order Kitasatosporales; family Streptomycetaceae; genus Streptomyces; species Streptomyces sp. NPDC031474. Next base: position 235,122 of record NZ_JBVIJX010000012.1, on the reverse strand, counting down.
GTCCTTCTTGTGCCCGTACTCGCCGCTCATCGTCCAGGAGGCGAGGTTGTTGTCGTAGGACGAGGTGGCCCGCTTGCCGGGGGTGTGGTTCTCGCCGGTGTTGAGGTGCTCGGGCTCCTGGTAGGCGCCGCGGGTCGAGGTCTGCGAGGACGACTCGGACTCGAAGAGGAACAGGTGCGGGTAGGTGGCGTGCAGGGCGTCCACGGACTTGGCGGTGTTGTAGTTCAGGCCCAGGCCGTCCAGCTTGGCGAGCATCAGGTCGGCGGCGGAGCCCTTGGCGGGCGGGGTGCGGTACTTGTCCGAGCCGATGATGAGCGGCCGGGTGTCGTCCACCGCGCGGATCGCGGCGATGATGCGGTCCGCCATGGCGAGACCGGCGGTGGAGGTGGAGTCGGTGATCTCGTTGCCGATGGACCACAGCAGGACGGCGGGCGAGTTGCGGGCCGCGAGCACCATCTCGGTGGCGTCCCGCTCGCACCACTCGTCGAAGAACCGTCCGTAGTCGTACCGGGTCTTGCCTGTCTTCCAGCAGTCGAAGGCCTCCACCAGCATCACGATGCCCAGTTCCTCGCAGACCCGGATCATCTCCGGGGAGGGCGGGTTGTGGGAGGTGCGGAAGGCGTTGACGCCCATCGACTTCATGATCGTCATCTGGCGGCGGATGGCGTCGACGCTGACCGCGGCCCCGAGGGCGCCCAGGTCGTGGTGGAGGTCCACGCCCTTGATCTTGGCGTAGGCGCCGTTGAGGTGGAAGCCCTCGTCGGGATCGAAGCGGAAGGTGCGGATGCCGAACGGCGTGCGGTAGGTGTCGGTGCGCTCCCCGGCGACGCGCAGTTCGGTCTCCAGCGTGTAGCGGTGCGGGGTCTTGAAGTCCCACCGCTGTGGATCGGCCACCGTGAGTTCGTGGATCGCGGTGGCCCGGTCGGCGACGGCGACCGTGGAGGACGTACGGGCGACGGTGCGGCCGTTCGGGGCGAGGATCCGGGAGACGACCTCGACGTCCGCTCCCGTACCGGACGCGTTCACCACGGTGGTCTCGACCCGGACGACGGCCCGTTCGCCGGTGATCTCGGGGGTGGTGACGTACGTGCCCCAGCGGGCGACGTGCACCGGCTCGGTGACGACCAGGCGGGCCTCGCGGTAGATGCCGCTGCCGGAGTACCAGCGGCTGCTCGGCAGCCGGTTCTGCACCTTCACCGCGAGCACGTTCTCGGTGACGCCGTCGGTGTGCAGCAGGCCGGTCAGGTCGAAGGCGAAGCCGGTGTATCCGTAGGGGTGGTGGCCGACCTCGGCGCCGTTGCAGTAGACGGAGGAATCCATGTAGACGCCGTCGAACTCGACCGAGATCCGCTTGCCGGCCTGCGCGGGCGGCAGGGTGAAGGCGAGGCGGTACCAGCCCAGGCCGCCGGGGAAGAAGCCGGTGCCGCTGGTCGTGCCGTTCTGCGTGGTCGGGGTCTGCTCGATGCTCCAGTCGTGCGGCACCGCGACCTCGCGCCAGGCCGAGTCGTCGTAGCCGGGGGCGGCGGCGTCCGCGTACTGCCCGGTGGGGTCGGTGATCCCGCCCGGGTTGACCAGCGCGAAGCGCCAGCCGTCGCGCAGCGCGACCGTGCGGCGACCGGAGGCGCGCGCGGCGGCCTCGGCGGCCTGCGCCGATGGGCCGAGGAGTGCTCCGGCGGCCGGTGCGGCCGTGGAGGCGAGAAGGACCGATCTGCGAGTGACCGTCATGGCCGGCTCTCCCTCATCAGGAACCAGAAGTACTCACAACTGATCGTTAACAAACAGAATCTGACGACGGGCCACTCATGCCCGTCAAGGGGTCCGGAGGTGTCCTCCCGCCCTCATGCGTCCCCGGGCCCCCTGGCATGACATAGGCCGGTTTTACCCCTTGACCTCGGCGGGACAACGCTGTCTCTTCGGGCCGTGGGGGTTCCCGTCCGTGCGCGCGGCGGACGCACTAGGCTGGACGGAAGTGTCCTGTCCGTTCACTGTGGGTGTCCGCGATGGAGTGGCGAGATGAGCCCGGAGTATCCGTTCGACGAGGCCGCGACGGCCCGGGCTCTGGTCGACGACGCCGGCACGCTCGTCGGATGGAACGAGGGAGCGCGGACCTTGTTGGGCTGGTCCCCGGCCGATGTCGTGGGCCGGCCCGCCGCGGAACTGCTCGCCGGCGAAGCGATCGCCCTGACCGGCCACCGCTGGGACGGAACGGTGACTTTGCGCCACCGTGACGGCCGTCCGGTACGGGTGTGGCTGCTCGCCCACCACTCCGAGGCCCGGGACGACGACCCGGGGCAGTGGCTCGTCGTCACCCCGCTGGCCAAAAGCGGCTCCGAGTCCCCCGACGGCCCCCTCGCCACCGCGGCGCTGGTCCAGTCGCCCTGTGCCGTGGCGGTCTACGACGAACGCCTGCGGCTCAGCCACATCAACGAGGCGATGGGCGAGGTGATCGGACTGCCCGAGGAGCGGATCCGGGGCCTGCGGCTGTCCGAGATCGGCGGCCGGCCGCAGAGCGCGGAGCTGGAAGCGCACATGCTGCGCGTGCTCGCCAGCGGCCGGGCGCAGGACGTGCAGATGTACACGAAGACCGGCGGCGAGACCCGGGCGCACGCCTGGCTGGCCCGGATGGCGCCGGTCACCGACGCCGCCGGGCGGGTGCGGGGCGTGTGTCTGGCCGCCCATGACTTCACCGACAACTACCTCGCTCGCGAGCGGCTCCAGCTGGTCAACGAGGCGAGCGTACGCATCGGCAGCACCCTCGACGTCACCCGGACGGCCCAGGAGCTGGCGGAGGTCTGCGTGCCCGCGCTCGCCGACTTCGTCAGCGTCGACCTGCTCGACCCGCGGGACGGCGGCGACCCCCCGAGCCTTTTCGACCCGCCGTTGAGCCTGCGACGCGCCGCGCACCACTCGGTGAACCCCGGCAGCCCGGAGGCGGTGGCCAAGCCCGGAGAGGCGCAGGACTATCCGACCGGGTCGCCGCAGGCCGACTCGCTGGTCGCGGGGCGCACCATCGTCGCCTCCGTGGCGGGCGGCGGTCTGGACGCGTGGCTCGCCTGGGACCCCAGACGCGCCGCCCGGGTGCGGGAGCTCGGCGTCCACTCCACGATGTCCGTGCCGATCAGGGCGCGGGGCGTGACACTCGGCGTCGCCGTCCTCACCCGGTTCCGCCGGCCTGACCCGTTCACCCCCGACGACGTCCTGCTGGCCGAGGAGGTCACCGCCCGGGCCGCCGTCTGCATCGACAACGCCCGCCTGTACTCCCGGGAGCGTGAGACGGCCCTCGCGCTGCAGCGCAGCCTGCTCCCGCGCACCCTGCCGCGCACCGCCGCCGTCGACGCCGCCTCCCGCTATCTGCCGGCCGCCCGCGCCGGGGTGGGCGGCGACTGGTTCGATGTGATCCCGCTGTCCGGGATGCGGGTCGCCATGGTCGTGGGGGACGTCGTCGGGCACGGCGTCCAGGCCTCGGCCACCATGGGCCGGCTGCGCACCGCCGTGCGCACCCTCGCCGACATCGACCTCGCCCCCGACGAACTGCTCACCCACCTCGACGACCTGGTCGTCCGGCTGTCGGAGGAGGCCGGGGTCGAGGACAACCCGGGCGAGGCGGGGGCGACCTGCCTGTACGCGGTGTACGACCCGGTGTCACGGCGCTGCACCCTGGCGCGGGCCGGGCATCCCCCGCCCGTGCTGCTCCGGCCGGGCGCGGCGCCCCGCCGGGTCGGGCTGCCCGCCGGTCCCCCGCTGGGCCTGGGCGGGCTGCCGTTCGAGTCGGCCGAGCTGGAGCTGTCCGAGGGCAGTGTGCTCGCCTTCTACACCGACGGCCTGATCGAGTCCCGTGAGCGGGACGTGGACGCCGGTCACCGGCTGCTGAGCCAGGCCCTGGCGGCGTACTCGGACTCCCTGGACGAGACCTGCGACCGGATCCTGCACTCCCTGCTCCCGCCCGGCGGCGGCACCGCCGACGACGTGGCGCTGCTCCTCGCGCGCACCCGGGGCCTGCCCGCCTCCCAGGTCGCGACCTGGCACATCCCGGCCGACCCGTCGCTGGTCTCGCCGATCCGCAGCCAGGTCGTCCGCCAGCTCGGCGACTGGGAGCTGAGCGACGCGTCGTTCACGACCGAGCTGGTGGTGAGCGAGCTGGTCACCAACGCCATCCGGTACGGCTCCCACCCCATCCGGCTGCGGCTGATCCATGACGCGACGACGCTGATCTGCGAGGTCTCCGACACCAGCCACACCGCCCCGCACCTGCGCCGGGCGAAGACCTGGGACGAGGGCGGCCGGGGCCTGCTCCTGGTCGCCCAGCTCACCCAGCGCTGGGGCAGCCGGCACACCCCCGAGGGCAAGACGATCTGGGCGGAGCTGAGCCTTCTCGACGAGGAGTGAACGGGCCCGCGGACCACTTGACGGGTGTCTTACCCGCCCGTGTTTTCATGGACGGACACCCGGACCAGTTCGATGGGCGGGCGCCACTGCACCTGCTTGCTCCCGGAGAACTCCCCTGAACGCCCCGCTCGCCGAAACGCTGTCCGTCGTCCTGCTCGCCGCCGCTCTGGGGTGGGCCGTACTGCGTCCCGCCGGACGGTCGGAGGCCGTCGTCGCCGTTCCGGCGGCGGCCGTGGCGGTCGCCCTCGGGGCGGTCTCGCCGGAGCACGCGCTGGCGGAGGCCGAACGGCTCGGGCCGGTGATCGGCTTCCTCGCGGCGGTGCTGGTGCTGGCCCATCTGTGCGACGTCGAGGGACTGTTCACGGCGTGCGGGGCGTGGATGGCCCGCCGTGCCGCGGGGCGGCCGCGGCGCCTGCTGGTCGCCGTGTTCGTGCTGGCCTCGGTGGTCACGGCCGTGCTCAGTCTGGACGCGACCGTGGTGCTGCTGACGCCGGTGGTGTTCGCCACCGCCGCCCGCATGGGGGTCCGCGCCAGAGCGCACGTCTACGCGACCGCGCACCTGTCGAACACGGCCTCGCTGCTGCTGCCGGTCTCCAACCTCACCAACCTGCTGGCGTTCGAGGCGAGCGGGCTGAGCTTCAGCCGGTTCGCCGCGCTGATGGCGCTGCCCTGGGTGGTCGCGGTCGGCGCCGAATATCTGGTCTTCCGGCGCTTCTTCGCCGACGACCTGCCCGCCGCCGAACCCGCCCCCGACGACGGCCCGGCGCCCGAGCTCCCGCTGTTCGCGCTGGTCACCGTCGCCTGCACGCTCGCCGGGTTCGTCGTGGCCTCCGCGGTCGGGATCGAACCGGCGTGGGCCGCGTGCGCGGGGGCCCTGGTGATGGCGGGGCGGGCGCTGGTGCGGCGGCGGGTGACGCCGGTCGCCGTGGTGCGGGCCGCCGCGCCCGGGTTCCTGGCGTTCGTGCTGGCGCTCGGGATCATCGTGCGCGCGGTGGTCGACAACGGGCTCGCCGGCGCGCTGCGGCATGTCCTGCCCGACGGCTCGGGCCTGCTCGCCCTGCTCGCCGTGGCCGCGCTGGCCGCCGTCCTGGCGAACCTGATCAACAACCTGCCCGCGGTGCTGGTCCTGGTGCCGCTCGCCGCCCCGGCCGGGACCGGGGCGGTGCTCGCGGTGCTGCTCGGGGTGAACATCGGCCCGAACCTGACGTACGCGGGATCGCTGGCGACGCTGCTGTGGCGGCGCGTGGTCCAGGCACGCGAGCAGCACGTCGGGGTCGGCGAGTTCACCCGCCTCGGCCTGCTCACGGTGCCGGCCGCGCTGGTCGCGGCCGTCGTCGCGCTGTGGGCGTCGCTGCAGCTGGTCGGCGTCTGAGCGGTCGGTCCTCAGGGGCGCCCGCCGCCGAAGCCGGAGCCGCCATATCCTCCGCCGTAGCCGTATCCCCCGCCGTAGCCGCCGTAGCCGTATCCGGAGCCGCCGGAGGAGCCCGGCCCGCCGCCCCACGAGCAGGAGGACCAGTTGGCGGGCGAGCAGGACGTGTTGTTCGCGCCCGAGGAGGGGCTCGTCGACGGCGGGGCCGTCGGGGTGGCGGACGGCGTCGGCGCGGGCGTGGGCGCCGGGGGCTTGGCGGCCTTGGGCGTGGCAGCTGGTTCCGGGGTGTCGGAGGGAGTGCTGTCGGCGCCCCAGTTGACGAACTGCATCTGCGCGTCGGGCTGCGAGGTGTCGATCACCCAGCGCTGTGCGGCGCTGTCCACCCGGTTCTTCAGGACGAGGGCGCCAGACCCGTCGGTGGCGGCGGGCGCCAGCGCGAGGTTCTGGCCCGAGCGCGGAACGAGCGTGCCCTGGAGGGTGAAGTCGTACCGGACGTTCTTGGGGTCGGGCTGGGAGGCGCCCGCGCAGGGGGCCAGCCGTACCGAGTAGCCGAGGTGGGAGTCCAGGCACAGGTCGGCGTTGGCAGCGCTGCGCAGCAGCCCGTCCGGTGCGTACGACCACTGCTGGCCGGCCGCGGAGGAGCAGGCGGCGAGTTCGGTCTCGGCGCCGCTGACGGCCTTGGTGCCGACGATGCCGATGCACAGCCCGGAGGCGACATTGTGCAGCCGGCCGCGCAGGGTGCCCTGGGCGTCCTCGCCGCTGTCGATCCAGGACGGGTCGGAGGCGGCCGCGTCCGTCCCGGGCGCCGGGGTCTTGGCCGACCCGCTGTTCGCGGCCGGGGCGGTTGCGTCCCCGGAGCCGGTGGCGGCCCACACCACGAGCGGCAGGACGACCAGCCCGCTCACCGTCAGCACGGCGGCGGTGAGGTTGCGGCGGCGGGCGGCACGACGGGCCGCCTTGTGGGCCGAACGGCGCGATCCGGCACGGGAGTCGGCGCCGGGCACGGGCCGGGTGCGGGAGGGGCCGCCGGTTCGCGCTCCGAGCCGGGAGAGCGCGCCCGCTCGCACTCCGGCGCGGGAGCCCGCGCCGGCGTCGACCGGGCCGCCGGGCAGCGCGGGGACGGGGTTACCGTCGGTGAAGGCCTCCCCCGCGTAACTCGGCGGCTGCTCCGCGACCGGGTCGGCGCTCTCGCCGTCGCCGGCCACTCGGACCTGTACATAGGCCGCGGCGGCCCAGCCCAGGACCCCCTCGGCCAGCGCGGCCCCGAGCAGGCCTTCGAACTGCCGCAACTGGTCGGCGGTGTGGGCGCAGTGCCGGCACTGTTCCAGGTGAGCGCGCAGGTCGGGGTCGAGGTCGACGCCGCCGCGGCGGCAGGTGACGTCCAACAGCCGGTGGTAGCGGTGGCACTCGTCGTCGGTGGCGAGTTCGCGGTGCACCTGGAGGCACTCCTCGCGCAGCCGCTCCCGGGCCCGGGCCAGCTCGGCGCGGGCGCCGTCGTCCTCCAGGCCCAGCAGACCGGCCGGGACGGCCAGCGGCTCGGCCTCGACCTCGGTGTGCCAGAGCAGGCAGCGGGCGGACTGCGGCAGCCGCTGGAACGCCCGGGACAGCATGCGCCGGTGCACGGGCGGCAGCAGCCGGGCGGCCGCACGGTCGCCGTCCTCGCCCTCGGAGCGCAGCGCGGGATGCAGCAGGTCGCGGCGGCCGTCGGCGTCCCACTCGGCGGCGATGCGGCGCACGGTGACCAGCAGATGGGGGCGCCAGGCGGCCGTCGGCCCGTTCTGCCGCAGGGTCTCGCCGAACAGGCGGGTGAAGGCGGCCGTGGTGAGCATGCCGGCCGCGCGCTCACCGTCGGTGCACAGCCGCGCGTAGGCGAAGGCGGCCTCCCAGTGCCGGTCCAGCAGCTCGCCGACGGGATGCGGCGCGGGCGTCGCCCCCGTCCATTTCTTCAGCTCCGCGCTCAGCTGTTCGTCCGTCGCCTCGTAGCGGCGCGCCGAAGGGGAATTCGACAGGCCTGCGTCATTCACGGTCTGCATTCCTTCCGGGGATATGCGGCATAAAGTCCATACCATCCGGTATGCGACCTCGCCCACGAGGCGAGGTCGACCAGCACAGGATTCGGCACCCCTGACGTCCGTGGGGGGACAGCTCTTTTGAAGCGCGGGGGAAAGAGAACGGGAGGCGCCTCGCGCGCAGTGGAGAACGTTGTCCGTGCGCCGACAAGGCACACCTTCGCACAGCCGGACCAGGAGGAACAAGGGATCTCTCGGTTTCATGCATGCGTGCGACTCGAATAATTTTGACGAAACGTCAATCCTGGATGGGAGATGTCTTCGAGGTGCCTTTCGGGACGGTGATTACGTGTACATTCCGTCCCGGTACGCGCCCGGTGGTGTCCCGTAGCGCGCGCGGAAGACACGGCTGAAGTGGAACGCGCTCGCAAAGCCCGAGGCCGCGGCGACGCGTTCCACGGGCAGGTCGGTGCTCTCCAACAGCCGTGCGGCATGGCGCAGTCGGGCCTCGCGCAGGGCCCGCATCGGAGACTGGCCCACCTGCTCGGCGAACAGGTGGGCGAAGCGCGAGGGCGAGAGCGCGACCTCCTCGGCGAGCGAGCGGACGGTGTGCGGGGCGCCGGGGTCGCCCGCCATCCGCGCCTGCGCCCGGTGGACGCGGTCGTCGACACCGGCCGGGGACGCGGGAGTGCGCGCCGACGCGGTGACCAGCAGGACGACCTCCTCCAGCGCGCACAGGGCGAGTTCGCGGGCGGCTGCGCCCTCGGCCACCACGATCCCGGTGCCCCCGGCCGCCTCCGCGGCGCCTGGACGGCGGGCGTCGGCGGACATGCGCCGCCAGGCCGCCCCGACCCGGTCGCGCAGGGCGGCCGGGACAGGTCGGGCGGCATACAGGCCGTCCCCGGCGTCGTACGGGCGGAGCCAGGGGGTCCAGGACGGGCGGGCCTGGCAGTGGGCCCACCAGAACTGCCAGCGGCGGGCGCCGGGTTCGACGAGGTAGGCGTGCGGGACACGCGGCGCGAGCACCACCAGGTCCCCGGCGCCCGCCCGCACCTCGCTGCCGCCCTGCCGCACCCGGCCGCACCCGTCCGTCGTCCAGATGAACAGCCAACTGTCCGAACCCCGCGGCCGGTCGACGCCGTACCCCACGCCCTCGTCGAAGTGACCGACCACCACCCGGCCGGGCGGCGGCGAGGGATCCCCGGGCACGGCAGTCCTGGGCAGGTCGTCAGCACGCATGGGCATCCTCCGTACGCCGGGTCCGGCACAAGATGAGCGGGTCGACCAAGGAGGCACACATGACCGTCCAGGACCTCGGCCTGACCCCGGCCGCGCTGCGACAGTACGAGGAGGACGGCTTCACCGTCGTCCGGGGGCTGTTCACGGCCGACGAAGTCGACCGTCTGCGCGCCGAGTTCGCCGCGCTGCAGGCCACCGGCGAGGCAGTGCCGGGACACTTCGAGCCGCGGGCAGGCGACGACCCGCTCGACCGGTACCCGAGGGTGATGCACCCGCACGAGATCAGTCCCCTCGCCCGGCGGGTGCTGCTGGACGCGCGTCTGCGGGGCGTGCTGGAGCACCTGCTCGGCGAGGAGGTGCTGGCCGCGCAGAGCATGTTCTACTTCAAGCCGCCGGGCGCGCGGGGCCAGGCGCTGCACCAGGACAACTTCTATCTGCGGGTGGAGCCCGGCACCTGCGTGGCGGCCTGGCTGGCCTGTGACGTGATCGACCGGGACAACGGCGGCCTGGAGGTCGTGCCGGGTACGCACCGGATGGATCTGTTCTGCCCGGAGGAGGCGGACGCGGAGGTGTCGTTCGCCCGGGAGTACGTGCCGCCGCCGCCCGGGGTCTCGGCGGTGCCGGTCGACATGGCGCCGGGGGACGTTCTGTTCTTCAACGGCAGTCTGGTGCACGGATCGCAGCCCAACCGGACCGTCGACCGGTTCCGGCGGTCGTTCATCGGGCACTATGTCGGGCTCTCGGCTCGGCGGATCGGGCAGTACTACCGGACGGTGTCCATGAGCGGGGAACCGGTGGCACTGGCGGTCAGCGAGGGGGCCGGGCCGTGCGGTACGGAGTTTGCGCCGCAAGGCCCGCATTAGGAAGGGCGCCGCGCGGAGCGCGAGGGACACGGTTCCCGGGGCGGAGGGGTTCGCGGGCCGGTCGCACGACCCGCCGGGTGGTTCAGCCGAGCAGGTCCAGCGCCCGCTCCCACCCGAACCCCGCCCTCTCCGCGCCGTCGTACGGATGTCCGAACCGGACGCCCATCCCGCGGAGCCGTATCAGGCTGTCGTGGTAGGCGGGGTGCCCGGCGAGGGTCTCGCTCACGCAGGGCAGGACGCCGACGGGTATCCCGAGGCCGGAGACCTCGCACAGGGTGCCCAGGGCGAGGGTGTCGGCGATCCCGGCCGCCCACTTGTTGATCGTGTTGAAGGTGGCCGGGGCGACGACGACCGCGTCGGGCTCCGGGAAGGGCCGCGGATCGCCGGGGCGCCGCCAGGCGGAGCGGATCGGGCGGCCGGTCTGCGCCTCGACGGCGGCGGCGTCGAAGAAGCCGTTCATGGCGAGGGGGGTCGCGATGACGCCGACGCGCCACTGCCGCTCCTGCGCGGCGGTGATCAGCCTGCCGACGTCCGCGGCGATGCCGGCGGCGCAGACGACGACGTAGAGAAAGGGCGACTGCTCGTCCTGTTCGGTCACCCGGGAACCCTACTCAAGCGGGAAGGACAGCCCTCGTTCGGCGTCGGGGCGCGGCCCGTGGATGCGGCGGTCGGCCTCCTCGATCGGCACGTGGTCCTCGGAGTAGGCGAGCACGGCCTTGTGCGGGTCGCGGGTGTTCCAGGCGTCCTCGGCGGCCTGGTCGCCGACGCCGCCCTGCCGCCCGCGCTGACCGGCCCGCTGTTCCTGCCGGCCGAGGGCGCGATGGTGACGGCCGGGATCGGCGGCGGCGCCGCCCCGGCGGTGGAGGCGCGCGAGGCGGCACGGCTGCTGCTGGGCTGAGAAGCGTATGTGGCGGGGGTCAGACCACCGTCTCGGACACCTTGATCGCGCCGACGGGACAGGCCCGCGCGGCCTCCTTCACCATCGGGTCCGCGCCGCCGTCCTCGCGGCCGGGCAGGAGGGCGCTGAAGCCGTCGTCGTCCTGGGTGAAGACACCGGGCGCGGCCAGAGCGCACTGACCGGCGCCGATGCAGACGTCCGTGTCGATGTGAATCCGCGTGTCACTGGGCATGGATGCGGCCTCCTACCAGGTCACGGGGAGGTCCAGCATCCCCTGGATCGTGTCGCCGGGCTTGAAGCGGACCTCGTCGGCCGGGATCGCGAGCTTCAGGCCGGGGAGCCGTTCGAGGAGGGCGCCCAGGGCGATCTCCAGCTCGGCGCGGGCCAGGTTCTGGCCGAGGCACTGGTGGATGCCGAAGCCGAAGGCCACGTGGTGGCGGGCGGAGCGGTGCCAGTCGAGGGTGTCCGGGGCGGGATAGACGCGCTCGTCGCGGTTGATGACGGAGGTCGCGAAGACCAGGCCCTCCCCGGCGCGGATCGTCGTCCCGGCCACCTCGATGTCCTCGGTGGCCTGGCGCAGCAGCCCGTCCGCGATGGACAGCATCCGCATCAGCTCCTCGACGGCCGCCGGCAGCAGCGACGGGTCGGTGCGCAGTTCGGCCAGCCGCTCGGGGTGCCTGAGCAGGGTGTAGGTGCCGAGGGAGATCATGTTGGCGGTCGTCTCATGGCCCGCGACCAGCAGGATCGTGGCCAGGGCGATCGCCTCGTCCCGGTCCACGGTGCCCTCGCGCAGCTGCTCGTGGACCAGGGCGTCGAGGACACCGTTGCCGGACGGCGCCTCCAGTTTGCGGTCGATCAGCGCGCCGAGGTAGCCGTCGAGCCGGTCGCGCGCGTCGCGCACCTCCTGCGGCATCCTGCTGCGCAGCAGCCGTCGCGACTGTTCCTCGAAGAACTCGTGGTCGGCGTAGGGGACGCCGAGCAGTTCGCAGATCACCGTGGACGGCACGGGCAGCGCGAAGGCGTTCACGAGCTCCGCGGGCGGGCCCTGGGCGAGCATCGCGTCGATCCGCTCGTCGACGATCCGCTGGATGGCCGGGCGCAGGGCGGTGGCTCGTTTGAGGGTGAAGTTCGCGACCAGCAGCCGGCGTTGGGTGTGGTGTTCGGGGTCGTCGACGTTGAGCAGGGCGCTCCGGCGGTCCCGCAGCGCCTCGAAGCGGGGCGCGGTCGCCGGGTAGCCGGGACGGGTGCGGTCGGTCGACAGACGGGGGTCGCAGAGCAGGGCGCGGGCCTCGGCGTGACCGGTGACCAGCCAGGCGGTCCGGCCGTCGTACAGGGTGACGCGGGCCAGCGGACGGGAGGCGCGCAAGGGGTCGTAGGCGGTGGGCGGGTGGTAGGGGCAGGTGCGGTCCTGCGGGAAGGCGACGGAGGTCGGGGCCGGGGCCGGGCTGCGCGCGGTATCCGTCCCGCCCGTCCGCTCTTCCGCGCCGGTCATGCCGACGGCGTTCGCCGTGTTCACCGCGTTCGGCGTGTTCGTTGTTTCCGTCGGGTCCGTTTTTTCCGTCGTGTCCGTCATGGGTGACCTCGCAGACGATGGATGCGTCGTGCCGATCTTCATTAGATGCCCCGGGCACCTATAGGGCGACGTACAGTTCGGCCAGATCGACGAATGGGGCGATCCGGCCGGAATCATTCGCTCCGGCGGGTCGTTCCGAGCCGTGACGGCGTGCTGGGACCGGCGGCGGAAAACCGGTTGCCGCCGGCCGGTCGCCGGCCGCAGGATCCGGCCATGTCCATGTGCGATGCCCGCCTGCCGCTGCCGCTGATGTCCGCCGCCGCTCTTGTGGCGCTGGTCCAGCAGCAGCCCGGCCGTCACCGAAGGCGCGACACCGTCCGACCGTGACGGCCGCGCTCGTCGCGGGCCTGGTCGCGGGATACGGCATCGCCGTGCCCGTCGGCGCGGTCGCGACCTACCTCGTCTCCCTCACCGCCCGCACCTCCCTGCGCACCGGCGTGTGCGCCGCGCTCGGCGTCGCCACGGCGGACGGGCTCTACGCCCTGGTCGCCACGGTCGGCGGCACAGCCGTCGCCGCCGCGCTACGACCGGTGCTGACGCCGCTGCGCTGGGCCTCCGCCCTGGTCCTGCTGGCGCTGGCGGCACGAGGCGCGGTGACGGCCGTGCGCCGGTACCGGGCCCACCGGCTCAGCGCCCATACCGCACCGCCCCCGCCGAGCCCGGCCCGGGCCTTCCTGAGCCTGCTCGGCATCACCCTCCTCAACCCGGCCACCGTGGTCTACTTCGCCGCGCTGGTCCTCGGCGCCGGCACCGGCGACTCCGTACACCCCCTGGACCAGGGCGTTTTCGTGACGGCGGCCTTCGTCGCCTCGGCGAGCTGGCAGTTGCTGCTCGCCGGGGGCGGCGCGCTGCTGGGCCGGACGCTCACCGGTCGCCCGGGGCGGCTGGTGACGGCGTTTGTATCGAGCGGCGTAATGACGGTGCTGGCCGTGCGCATGACGGGGTAGGCGTGCACTGTGCACTGCCGCAAGGATGAATCACGCGGGTACCAGTGTTGAAGCAGGTGCGCGTCGGATGGGTGTGACCCGGACCGCCGGCCACACATCGATACGGCGATGCGACGACATGTCGACAGGACGAAGGGGACGGATGTCATGCCTCTCGAAGGCGAGTACGAGCCCAGCCCGACGCAGTGGGTGCGCGAGCAGGTGGAGCGGTACGAGAGCTCGGGCGGCACCGAGGGGACGACGCTGCAGGACACGGGGCTGCCGGTCATCCTGCTGACGACCCGGGGCGCGAAGAGCGGGAAGCTCCGCAAGACGCCGCTGATGCGGGTCGAGCACGACGGCCGGTACGCCCTGGTCGCCTCCCTGGGCGGGGCGCCGAAGCATCCCGTCTGGTACCACAACGTCAAGGCCGATCCCCAGGTGGAACTCCAGGACGGGCCCCACAAGCAGGACATGACGGCCCGTGAGATCACCGGCGCGGAGAAGGCCGAGTGGTGGGAGCGTGCCGTCGCCGCATTTCCGCCGTACGCCGACTACCAGAAGAAGACGGACCGGGAGATCCCGGTGTTCGTCGTGGAACCGGGCGCCGGCGCCTGAACGGAGGAACGCCCTCCAGGAATTTCGTAGAAAAATCTGCCGTGAGTGCGCATGAACGGGCGCGCACCGGGCAGCCGAAAGTCAGGCCCCGCCGCGTTCCCCCGTCGCGGCGGGGCTTTCACGTCCCTCGCGCGCCGGGCGGTCGGTCACGTCCAGGAAGATCGGGGCCGCCTCCGGGGTCGTGCGGGCGATCGAGCGCTTGATGCGGACGGCGACCTCTTCGACCCGCTCGCTGTCCAGGCCCGGCATGAGGTCGACGCGGGCCGCCACCAGCGTCGAGTCGAGGCCCGTCTTCATCGTGAACAGCGCCTCCACGCTGTCGATCTCGGGCTGGGCGTCGAGGAGCGCCCGGATCCGCGCGCCGGTCTCGGGGTCCGCCGCCTCGCCGATGAGCTGGTCACGGGCCGCGCGACCGAGTGCGTAGGCGACGTAGACGAGCAGCGCACCGATCGCCAGCGAGGCGCCCGCCTCCCAGACGACCTGCCCGGTAACCATGTGCAGGACCATGCCGATCGCCGCCAGGGTGACGCCGAGCACCGCCGTGCCGTCCTCGGCGACGACCGTGCGCAGGGCCGGGTCGCGCAGGCCCGCGAGGCCGCCGCCCTGCCGGTGCACCTGGTGCAGGGCCCGCAGCAGTGACACGCCCTCGGCGAGGAAGGCGACGCCGAGCACGATCAGGCCCACCACATAGCCGCTGAACGTCTCGTCGGCCCCGGTCCGCAGGGCCTCGACGCCCTGGAAGACGGAGAAGCAGCCGCCCATCACGAAGATCCCGACGGCGGCGAGGAGCGACCAGAAGAAGCGTTCCTTGCCGTAGCCGAAGGGGTGCCGTTCGTCGGCCGGGCGTCGGCTGCGGCGCAGCGCGGCGAGGAGGAAGACCTCGTTCAGGCTGTCGGCCACGGAGTGCGCCGCCTCCGACAGCAGCGCGGGCGAACCCGCGATCACGCCGCCCACCGCCTTGGCGACGGCGATGACCAGGTTGGCGGCGAGCGCCAGCAGGACGGTGAGACGTGTCCTGCGATCCGCCGCGCGGCCGGTCGTGCGGTCGGACGTGTGCTGGGACGTGTGGCCGGTGGTGTGCTGGGACGTGTGGCCGGTCGTGTGCTCGCTTGTGCGGTCGGCTGTACTCACCTTCGCCGACTGCCCCTGCGGGTCGGGATCACACCGTGCCGTCGGCGGAAATCGGGGAACGCGGTAGCAGGACATACACGTACCGCGGCGAGCAGCGGGAGGAACCATGAGCGGCGGGGGCGACGGCAACAGCGCGTACGGGCGCACGCCCTTCACGAGGTCCAGGAGTCACTTCACGGACCGGATCACCGCGGACGGCAGGGACGGCTGGCCCGTGACGGCCGGCCGCTACCGGCTGGTGGTCAGCCGGGCCTGCCCCTGGGCGAGCCGGGCGGTGATCTCCCGGCGGCTCCTGGGGCTGGAGGACGCGCTGTCGATGGCGATCGCCGACCCGATCCAGGACGACCGCAGCTGGCGCTTCACCCTCGACCCGGACGACCGCGACCCGGTGCTCGGCATCCGGTATCTCAGCGAGGCGTACGACAGACGGGAGACCGACTACCCCGGCGGGGTCAGCGTGCCGGCGGTCGTGGACGTGCCCAGCGGCGAGCTGGTCACCAACGACTACCAGCGACTCACCCTCGACCTCGCCACCGAGTGGACGGCCCTGCACCGCCCCGGCGCCCCCGACCTCTACCCGGACCGGCTGCGCGACGAGATCGACGCGGTCATGGCCGACGTGTACAAGGACGTCAACAACGGGGTGTACCGGGCGGGTTTCGCGCACGAGCAGGACGAGTACGAGGAGGCGTGTGCGGGGGTCTTCCGGCGGCTGGAGCTGCTGACGGACCGGTTGGCCGGGCAGCGGTATCTGGTCGGCAGCGCGATCACCGAGGCCGACATCCGGCTGTTCACCACGCTGGTGCGTTTCGACGCCGTCTATCACGGACACTTCAAGTGCAACCGCTGGAAGGTGACGGAGAATCAGGTCCTGTGGGGTTACGTCCGGGACCTCTTCCAGACGCCCGGCTTCGGTGACACCGTCGACTTCGACCACATCAAGCGGCACTACTACCGGGTGCACACCGGCATCAACCCGACCCGGATCGTCCCCCTCGGCCCCGACCTGGCCGACTGGCTCGCCCCGCACCACCGCGAGGAACTCGGCGGCCGCCCCTTCGGCGACGGCACCCCGCCCGGCCCGGTGCCCGCCGACGAAGAGGTTCCGGCCGGCGGGCGACCCTGACAGAGCCTGACAGAGCCTGCGAGAGAAGGAGTGAGGCAACCGTGGCCAAGAAGAGGAAACTCCCCCTTGTCTACCAGCCCGTCGGCTTCGTGCTGGGCTGGGCGAGCGGCGCCCTGGCCGGGCTCGCGTTCCGCAAGGTGTGGATGGCGATACGCCACGAGGACGACGCCCCCGACGCCCTGGACCGGGACCGCGGCTGGGGCGAGATCCTGCTGGCTGCGGCGGTCCAGGGTGCGATCTTCGCAGCGGCCCGCAGCGCCGCCGACCGCACCGGCGCCAAGGCGATCGAACGGTCCACGGGAGTCTGGCCGGCCAAGGAAAAGGGCGGCCGAGACTGAACCCGCCCGGCCCGCCCAGACAAGGACATCCGGGACGCCGGATGTCCTGCGGCAGCCAGGTGGGCGGGCAGGCGCGGGTCGCCCGGGTTCGGGGCGGTCGGGAGGTCCGGGGCGGTCGGGAGGTCCGGGGCGGTCGGGAGGTCCGGGGCGGTCGGGAGGTCCGGGGCGGTCGGGAGGTCCGGGGCGGTCGGCTGTCGGGGCGTCGGCCCCGGACGGCCCCGTGGCGTCGAGGACACCCGGGACGCGGGACGCCCTGCGGCAACCAGGCGGGCGGGCAGACGCGGGTCGCCCGCGTTCGCGGGCCGTCGGGCGGCCCTGGGCCGACGACTGCCGGGGCATCGGCTCCCGGACGGCCCCGTGGCGTCGGGGACATCCGGGACGCGGGATGCTCTGCGGCAGGTAGGTGGCCGGCGGGCGCTGGTCGCCCGGGTTCGGGGGCTGGGCGGGTCGGGGCGACGGCCGCTGTGGTGCCGGGTTCCGGCGGCCGGGGGTCCCGGGGGTGTCTCGTCCCGGGGGTGTCTCGGGGTCAGCCCTGTTTCGGGGCTGTGGAAGGTTCGAGGCGGAGGGTGAAGGAGTGGCCCGCCGGGTCGGCGTAGCCGCGTTCCTCGTGGGGGCCGGAGGCACCCTTGGTCTCCAGGGGCCGGCCGCCCAGGCCCACGATCCTGCGTTCCACCTCGTCGAGGTCGTCGACGAGGAAGTCCAGGTGGGCCTGGAGGGCGTTCTCGGGGCGCGGCCAGCTCGGCGGGGTCGCGTTCACATCGCGCCGGAAGGCCAGACGGGTGCCGTCGGCGCCCCTGATCTCCACACGGTTGGCGGTCGAGTCGGTCTCCTCGGCGTCCAGCAGCCCCACATAGAACTCGGCGAGCTTCTCGGGCTCGGCACAGTCGAGCACCACGACGCCCGCTTTCACCAATGCCATGTCGTCTTCCCCTCCGCGAGGTCCGGGCGGGGGCGAGCCAGTCCCGTCCCCGAACCTTGCGGATACCCCCGTTTCAGTCGGCCACCAGCCACTCCCCGTCCCGCATCAGCTCGCGCCCCTGGAGCTCGTCGGCCTCACGCCAGGCCTGGATCCGGCCCGGGAGGACCCGGAAGTACAGGTACTGCGCGGACAGTTCACGCGGATCGAAGCCGGTCTTGCCGGCGAAGATCTCGGCGTCCTCCTCCGGCAGCTCGGCAGGCGGCACGGCCACCGCCGTCCCCTCGATCATGACGACGTCCCGGGTCGGGCCGACGCCGACCCGGGCGATGCCGGTGGCCAGCAGGTTGCGGCCGGTGGGGCTGGCGGCGGGGGTGGCGAAGAGGAGAGTCGCGCCGTCCCAGACGTAGGAGAGCGGGACCAGGTAGGGGGCCGCGCCGTCCTCGGCGGCCGTGGCGACCCAGGCGTCCACGTCGTGTTCCAGCCGGTGGAGCGTGTCGAGCTTGCGCTGCTTCGCGGGGCGTGCGAGTGCTGACGTCATGTCTCCAGTGTGACCTTCACCTGCCCGGCTGTCAGAAGGACCGGCGGAGGGTGACGAGGCGCGGGGCGAAGCCGTGGCGTGCGTAGAAGCGCAGGGCGTCGGTGTTGTCCGTGTAGGCGGTCACCTCGGTCTGGCCGGCGCCCTGTTCGGCGGCCCAGGCGAGGAAGGCCTCGACGAGTCGCCCGCCGGCGCCGTCCCGGCGGTGGGCTGGGCGGACGTACAGGCTCATGAGGGTGGCGGACTTGACCGGCCGCAACGCCGAGGGCTCGGTGAGCGACCCCATCAGGTGGCCGACCACCTGTCCCTCGTGCTCGACGACGAGGACGAGGCGGGAGGGATCCTCGAGGGCGGTCGCGAAGGCCCCGGCGGCGTGTTCGCGCGGCCAGTCGGCGTTGACGGCGGGGTCGCGGGTGCCGGCGTCCTCGGCGAAGAGTCCCACGCTGGAGGCGACGAGGCCCGGTATGTCCTCGGCGCGGGCCACCCGCACGGTCGCTGCTCGGTCGGTCACCGCTCGGTCGGTCACCGCTCGGTCGGTCACCTCGTGATCAGTCATGTGCCGCAGGCCAGCGGTCCCCACTGACAGCCCACCCCCTCCGCAGCGGACTGTACTTCCTGGACGAGTGTCCCGCTATAGTGGACACCTGTCCAAGAAGTTGAGGGAGACCATGGAAATCCTGGCGAACGTGCTGGTCGTTATGGTGGCCGCGCTGCATCTCTACATCCTGGTGATGGAGATGTTCCTGTGGCAGAAGAAGCCGGGGATGTCGTTCCACGGCTTCGACGCGGAGATGGCACGGCGGACCGCCCCGATGGCCGCCAACCAGGGGCTCTACAACGGTTTCCTCGCGGCGGGCCTGGTGTGGGGGCTGATCGCGGCCGACCCGACCGGGTTCCGGGCGCAGGTGTTCTTCCTGTCCTGCGTGATCGTCGCGGGTGTGTACGGCGCTGTCACGGCGAACCGCCGGATCCTTGTCGCGCAGGCACTGCCCGGCGCGCTCGCCCTGGCCGCCGTCCTGATCGCGCAGTGACGCGAGGCGCGCCCGAGGACCCGCGGGCGGCCCGCACCCGGGCGCGGCTGCGGGCCGCGCTGCTCCAGGAGTGCGCGCAGCGGCCGTTGGAGGAGGTCGGCGTCGCCGCGCTGGTGCGTCGGGCCGGGGTCGGGCGGGCCACGTTCTATGTGCACTATCCCGACCTGGAAGCCCTCGCGGTCGATGCCTGCGCGGACGTCGTACGGGAGGCGGTGGAGGCGCTGCACGCCTGGCAGGGGCGGCCGGACCCGGTGCGGGCGCCGGCCGCGCTGGCGGAGTTCTTCGGCTCGCTGACCCCGCACGCCTCGCTGTACCGCACCCTGTTGGCGCCGGGCGGCGGGGGCCCGCTCGGCCGGGTGCTGCACCGCGACCTGCGGGCCTACAGCCTGCGCGAGCGGCAGCGGGCGGGCGCGGCGGACGCGTCACTGGTCGCCTCCGCCGTCGCCGCGACCTTCGCCGGGGTGTTGGCGGACTGGCTGCACGGCGATCTCGACGGCACGCCCGGTGAGATCGCCGACCAGGTGTGGCAGTTGCTGGTCACGCTGCACGCGAGCCGCTGAGCCGCTGAGCGGCCCTCACGCGCAGGCCACCACGTCCTTCGCCGGCGGCCAGGCCTCGACGCCGTCGCTCGTGCGGACGTAGGCCGTCGTGCGGTCGTCCGTGAGGAGCATGGCCGCCGGGGTGTCCTCGTCCACCTGCTTCGTGGCGATGTGGAGCGGGCCGCCGTACGGGCTCGACACGGGACCGTTCTCGATGATCATGTCCGCCGCGGACCGCGACGTTCAGCGGGCCGTCCGGAACGTCCTGCGGTACGCCGGCGGGGTGACGCCGATGGCCGCGTGCAGGTGCCGGCTGACGAAGGAAGACGCCGCCGGTGCCGCCGAGGCGCACAGGCTCGGCGGCACCGGCCGGACCAGCGGGAAGCTGGTCCTGACGGTCCACTGACCGTAGGTCAGAAGGTCAGGACCGGCTTGATGGTCTTGCCCGAAATCATGTCCTGGACCGCCTGTCCGATGTCGGCGAAGGCGTAGGTGCCGATCAGGCGGTCCAGCGGGAGCCGGCCTTCCTTGACCAGCTTGACCAGGGCCGGGATGAAGGTCTGCGTCTCGGCGTCGCCGAGGGTGAGGCCGACGACCCGCTTGCCGCCCAGCAGTCCGTTGACGTCCAGGGCGACCTCGGTGCCGAAGGGCGGTGCGCCCACGACGACGAGGGTGCCGCGGGCGGCGAGCGCGTCGACGCCCTGCCGCAGGACGGCCGTGCTGCCCGTGGTCTCCACGATGCCGTCGGCGCCCTGCCCGCCGGTGATCTCCGCGATGGCCTCGCCGAGGGCGGCCCGGCCGGCGTCGACGGTGTGGGTGGCGCCCAACTCCTTGGCCAGGGCGAGGCGTTCGGCGACCTTGTCGACGGCGATGATCGTGGTGGCCGGGGTGAGCGCGGCCGCCATCACCGCCGAGAGGCCGACGGCTCCGGCGCCCAGCACGACGATCGTGCTGCCGGTCGTCGGCGTCAGGACGTTCCAGACGGCGCCCACGCCGGTCTGGACCCCGCAGCCCAGCGGGGCGATCGACGCCAGCGGTACGTCCGGGTCGACCTTGACGAGGCTGCGCTCGTCGACCAACGCCCGCTCCGCGAAGGACGACTGGCCGAAGAAGTGGCCGCCGAGGGCCTCGCCGTCCCGGCTGATGGTGCTGGTGCCGTCGGCGCGGCGCCCGCCGATGAGGTTCAGCGGCAGCCAGGTCGCGCAGTAGGCGGGGTGGCCGCCGTGGCAGTTGCGGCAGTCGCCGCAGGACGTGAAGGACAGCACGACGTGATCGCCGGGGGCGACGCCGGTGACGGCGGAGCCGACCGCCTCCACGACACCCGCGCCCTCGTGACCGAGGACTCCGGGCAGCGGGAAGGGCAGTCCGCCGCTCGCGACGCCGAGGTCGGTGTGACACACCCCGGCCGCCACCAGGCGGACCAGCGCCTCGTGCGGCGCGGGGTCGTCCAGGACGACGTCGGAGAGGGTGAACGGGGCTCCGCCGGACTCGACGACGGCGGCGCGTGTGATGGTGGACATCGGTTGAACTCCCTTTGTTCCTACAGGTGTTCCTGGAGGCGCGTTCAGTCGAGCGAGACGACGACGGACTTGACCTGGGTGTACGAGTGGAGCGCCTCGGGGCCGTACTCGCGGCCGAAGCCGGAGTCCTTGACACCGCCGAAGGGCACGGCGGGGTCGAGCATCGCCCAGTCGTTGACCCAGACGATGCCGGCCTGGAGTCGGTCGGCGACGCGGTGCGCGCGGGCCAGGTTGCCCGTCTGGACGCCCGCGGCCAGGCCGTACGGCGTGGAGTTGGCGAGGGCCACGGCCTCGTCCTCGGTGTCGAAGGGCTGGACGGTGAGGACCGGGCCGAAGACCTCCTCCTGGACGACCCGGGAGTCGTTCGCGAGGTCGGCGATGACCGTGGGCTTGTAGTAGTAGCCGCCGTCGAGGTCGAGTCGCTCGCCGCCGCAGACGATGCGGGCGCCCTCCTTGCGCGCGATGTCGACGTACTCCTCGACCTTGCGCAGGTGCTTCTCTCCCGCCATCGGGCCGACGACGGTCTCCACCTGCCGGGGATCGCCGACGGGCACGCCGGGCACGGCGTCGGCGAGGATGTTCAGCAGGGTGCTGTAGACCGGGCGGGCCACCAGCAGGCGCGGGCCGCCCATGCAGAACTGGCCGGTGTTGAAGACGAATCCCTTGATGATCGCGCCGACGGCCTTCTCCAGGTCGGCGTCCTCGAAGACGAGGTGCGCCGCGTTGCCGCCGAGTTCCATGGTGACCGGCTTGAGGTTCTCGCCCGCGACGCTCGCCGCGTGCCGGCCGATCGCGGTGGAGCCGGTGAAGGCGATCTTGTCGACGCCCGGGTGGCGCAGCAGTGCCTCACCGGCGACCGGACCGCTGCCCGTGACGACGTTGACGACGCCGTCGGGGACGCCGGCCCGCTGGAGCAGCCCCGCCATGTACAGGGCGCTGAGCGGGGTCTCGTCGGCGGGCTTGTGCACGACCGTGTTGCCGGCGGCGAGGGCCGGGGCGAGCTTCGAACCGGCCAGGATCAGCGGGAAGTTGAAGGGGGTGATCGCGGCGACCACACCGATCGGGCCCCGCTTGGTGTAGGCGTGGGCGTTCATCGGGGTGTCACGGTGCGCGCCGTCCAGCGAGAAGGCGAGGGACGCGAAGTACTCGTAGTCGTTGGCCGCGTTGGTGACGTCGACCGCGTGGGCCAGGGTGATCGGCTTGCCGACGTCGAGGCTCTCCAGCCGGGCGATCTCGTCGGCCTCCGCGCGGATCAGCTCCGCGACCCGGAGCAGGATCCGGCCGCGCTCCCGGCCGCTGAGGCCGGACCACGATCCGGCGTCAGCGGCCTCCCGCGCGGCCCGTACCGCCGCGTCCACGTCGGCGGCGCCCGCCTCCGCGACGGTGGTGACGACCACGCCCCGGGACGGGTCGACCACCTCGGTCCGCGCTCCGTCCGCGGCCTCGCGCCACTGTCCCCCGATGAACAGTCGACCGGGGTCGATCTCGAAGGTGGTCATCACCGCTCCTCAGCATCGTCGCCAAGATTTCAACAAACAGGATTCCTGTTGGTCCGCAGTCTCATTACAGACAGGTTTCCTGTCAATGGTCTACGCTCGGACTCATGGCCGGCACCCAGACAACCAAGGCAGCAGCGTCCGCACCTCAGCCTCACCGGGCGCCCCCGTCCCTGCTTTACATGGTGAAGCAGGTGGAGCTGGTCGCGCGATCCCACCTGGACGAGCTTGTCAAGCCGTCCGGGATCACGGCACTGCAGTACACGGCGCTCACCGTGCTGGAGCGACACGACGGCCTGTCGGCCGCCCAGCTGGCCCGGGACTCCTTCGTCACCGCCCAGTCCATCGCCGACCTGGTGCGCTCCCTGGAGGGGCGCGGCCTGATCCGCCGCGAGCGCAATTCGCGCAACCGGCGCGAGCTGCTGATCCTGCTCACCGAGGAGGGGCGCGGGCTGCTCGAGCGGCACGCCGGGCCGGTGCGCGAGCTGGAGGAACGCATGGTGCGGGAGCTCACGACCCACCAGGAGGAGCAGTTCCGCACCGCCCTGTCCAAGGCGTGGCACGCGCTCTCCTAGGACGCCGCGAGCCTCGGCCCGCCCCTTCGGCCGGCACTTCGTTCACCAGGCGAAAAAACTCGGACACGGTCGGTTGCATTTCGAAGACATATGTCAATCGAACATGCTGGAATTCACTCCAACGGGGGTAACTTGCTGGGGCGGGGAACTGGTGCGCGTGCCCCGACCGTTGGAAGCTCCCGACCGGTGGAGCGGGTTGGAGGCGATGTCGTCGTGCAGCAGGAACCCACGGCGGACACCCCGCACCTGCACATCCGCCAGGACCGGGGGTACACGGTGCTGGAGTTCCGCGGTGAGATCGACATCGTCGCGGCCACGGAGATCGGCCCGCGTCTCGACGACGCGACCGCCGGTCCCGGCCCCCGGATCGTGATCGACCTGACCCGGATCGAGTTCTTCGACTGCTCCGGGCTGCGACTGCTGTACCGGGCGCGCGCCCGGGTCCTGGGCCAGGGCGGGCAGCTGCACCTCGTCTGCGCCCATCCGCTCACCCTGCGGATCCTGCGGGCCACCGGACTGTCCCGGCTGCTGCCGCCCGCCACGACGCTGGACGCGGCCCTGGAACGGCCCGAGGCCACGTCCGGCACGTTATGACGGCGCCCCGAAGGGCTACCGCCTACTCACCGCGCGCCGCGTCGAACAGGGCGCTGACGGACTCACCGTTGTGAATGCGGCGCACGGCCTCCGCGAGTGCGGGGGCGATGGACAGGATCCGCAGCTTGTCCGTGTGCTCCTCCTCGGGCACCGGCACGGTGTTGGTGCACACGATCTCCAGCACGTCGGGCTGCTCGCTGAGCCGTTTGAGCGCGCCGGCCGCGAACAGGCCGTGCGTGCACGCCACCCGTATCGAGCGCGGCTCCAGCTCCCTGAGCCGGTCGAGCAGTTCCAGGACCGTGCTGCCCTTGGCGATCTCGTCGTCCAGAACGATGACGTCCCGCCCGGCGACCTCGCCGATGACGGCGCTGATGCTGACCCGGTCGTCGGCGTAGCGCTGCTTGGCGCCCGCCGCCACCTGGGCGCCGATCATCCGGGCGAAGGCGGCGGCCTCCTTGGCGTTGCCGAGGTCCGGTGAGACGACGGTGGTGCGGGTGAGGTCGTAGCGGCGGAAGTGCGCGGCCAGCTCCCGGTGGGCGTGCAGGTGGTCGACGGGCATCGAGAAGAAGCCGTGCACCTGAGGTGAGTGGAGCGTCATGGCGAGGACCCGGTGCACACCGGCCGCCGCCATCAGGTCGGCGACCAGACGGCCGCCCAGCGAGATCCGGGGCGCGTCCTTCTTGTCGGAGCGGGCGTAGGAGTAGTGCGGCATGACGACCGTGATCCGGCCGGCCGACGCCCCGCGGGCGGCGTCGCACATCAGCAGCAGCTCGACGAGATGCTCCTGTACGGGCCGGATCAGGGGCTGGACCAGGAAGACGTCCCGTTCCCGGCAGTTGGCCTGGAGCTGGACCTCCAGACAGTCGTTGGCGAACCTGCTGAGGCGGGTGGGGCTCAGAGGCACGCCGAGGTGGGCACAGACCTCGGCGGCCAGCTCGGGGTGGGCACTGCCGCTGAACACGGAGATGTCTCGCACGATCGGCTCCTCGCTGATCATGTCCGGCTGGGGCGGGAGCTCTCATGCTACGGACCACGTCCGTTTTGCCCACCCTCAGGAGCGTCCCGGAGTCCCGGGAGCCCCTCGCAGCGCCAAAGCCCCCCGGGCTCCCCTGAGCCGCTCAGGCGCCGAGGAATCCGGTCACCGCCAGCTCAGCCCCCCGGAGGCCCCGCTCGACGGCATCCGCGTGCTCGCGGCGGGCGACGCGCTTCTTGGGCCGTCCGTCACCCGCCGGCTGCTCGCCGAGTTCGCCCGCGCCAGCCCCGTCGAACCGCCGTCGAACCGCCGCCGGACACGGAGGCGACCGTGAAGACGCACGTGGGCCGGGTCCTGGACAAGCTGGGCCTGCGTGACCGGGTGCCCGCCGTCGTCTTCGCCTTCGGCCACGGGCTGGTGCGGCCGGGCGGCTGAGCGTCCACGGTATCTGCACGTTCCTGTCACAGATCGTCAACAAGGCGGTCTGACAAGGGGATTGGCGGGCATCCGGTCAGTAGGAAGGAGGACCGTCCGCATGACGACTTCCATCAAGCCCGACAAGCCCGTCAAGCGTCTCCCCCAGCGGATGCCCGGCTGGGCGAAGGCGCTCACCGCCGTCGTGGTCGTGCTCGTGGTGATGTTCGCCGGGATCCGGCTGAGCCTGCTGCCGGGACTGCGCGACTTCTTCGGAACCGAGACCCACGACCGCTCCGGTCCGGCCCTGCTCCAGTCCATCCAGGACATGAGCCGTTACGACGCCGCCACCGGAAACTTCCAGGTCGTCGTGGACCTGGAGAAGGACGCGAAGTTCCTCCCCGACGCGATCCGCGGCACCCGCACCCTGTACGTCGGGGCGGGCACCGTGGACGCCTTCGTCGACCTCGGCAAGATCGGCGACAAGGATGTGACGGTCAACGACGACCGCACCTCGGCCACGCTCCGGCTGCCGCACGCCCAGCTCGGCAAGCCGGCGCTCGACCCAGACCGCTCCTACGCGGTCTCCAAGCAGCGCGGTCTCCTCGACCGCCTCGGCGATCTCTTCTCCGACAACCCGGGCAGTGAGCAGGCCGTGCAGAAGCTGGCGGTGAAGCACATCGGGGAGGCGGCGAAGGCGAGCGAGCTGACCACGCGTGCCGAGACCAACACCACCGGCATGCTCCAGGGACTGCTGCACTCCCTCGGCTTCAAGGAGGTGCGGGTCTCCTACGGCACATGACCCAGGGTCCCCGGCAGCGCGAGTGCGCCCAGGAGCGTGGCGCCCACCAGCAGCCAGGCCACGTAGTCCCCGATGTGACCGGACTGCAGACGGCGCAGCACGAGCGCCCGGCCGGGGGCCGCGAGCAGCCGCGGACGGGTGAGGGCGACGGCCGCCAGGCCCACGGCCAACACGGTCGAGGCCAGGCCCAGGAGGGCCCCGGCCCAGGTCCAGTGGACGGAGGCGAGCGCGCCTCCCGAGCCGGTCTCGTTCACGGCGTGCGCGACGACGTGAGCGAGGCCGGGGGCCACACCGACGGCGACGGCCGCTGTGAGGAGCAGCGCGGAGACCACGGTCATGGTGTCGGGGATCCGGGTCAGCCGTTCCCGGGTCTCGGGCCGCTCCCCCGAGCCCGTCGTCTCGTATCCCTCGCTCTCGCGCGGCTCCTCGGGGCGGGGGCCGAGGCCGACGAAGACGCGGGCGGCGACCCGCAGCACGGCTCCGGCGGTCACCGCGGAGACGGCGACGTAGAGCACGGTCAGCGGGTGGCCGACGGCCTCCTCCGTGACGGACTTGCCCAGTGCCGTGCCGAACGGCGGCAGCCCCGCAAGGCCCAACGCCCCGGCGGCGAACATCACGGCCACGCCCTTCAGCTTGCGGGCGCGGCCGTACAGGGCGTGCTCGTCGACGCTGCCGTAGCGGTCGAGGAGGATGCCGGTGCAGGCGAACAGGGCGGCCTTCACCCCGGCGTGGCCGAGGACGTACAGGGCGACGCCGTCGTCGGCCTCGGGCTTCAGGACGCCGATGCCGATGAGGAACAGCCCGGTGTGGGCGATCGTGGAGCAGGCCAGCAGGCGTTTGATGTGCCGCTGGTACCAGCACATGACCGCGCCGACGGCCGCCGTCAGCGCGCCCAGCACGACCAGGGCGCGTTCGAGATCGGGGGCCGGGATCCCGCCGGGCCCGGAGAAGACGGTCGCGTACACCCGCCACACGCCGTACACGCCGAGCTCCACCATCACGCCGGACAGCAGCATGCACACGGGGGTGGGTGCGACGGCGTGCGCGTCCGGCAGCCAGAAATGGAAGGGCGCCACGGCGGCCTTGACCAGCAGACCGGTCAGCACGAGGACGAAGGCGGCGAGGACCAGCGCGTCCGGCCCGCCGTGCCCGCCGTGAACGGCCTCGCTGTCCAGGCCCCGCCCGATCTGCGTCATGCCCAGCTCGCCCGTACGCCCGTACAGCAGCGCGATGCCCATCAGCATCGCGTACGCGCCGAGCGAGTTGATCACCCCGAAGGTCAGCGCTCCCTGCACCGCCCGGGGATCGTCGATGCGGTAGCCGGTGAGCGCGTAGGCGACGACGCTCATCAGCTCGAAGAACACGAACGCGTTGAACAGGTCGCCGGCGATCGCGAAGCCGCACATGCCCGCCTGGAACACCAGCAGCAGCGCGGGGAAGGAGCCCGCGTGGCGGCGGGGCGGCTCGTCGAAGTAGTGCCAGGAGTACGCCAGTGCGGCCGAGGTGAGCAGCGAGGCGAGGGCGGCCATGCCGAGGCCGGGGCCGTCGCCGATCACGACGATGCCGACGCTGTGGCCGTTCACAGGGATCCGGGCGCCGACCCACTCGGTCATCGGGGGCGAGGAGTTCAGCAGCAGGACGAGGGCGAGCGCGGCGGTTCCCACGGAGACCGCGCAGCCGACGGACTCGGCGGCGACCCGGGGCAGCCGCCGTCCACCGGCCACCAGCAGCGCGGCTCCGAGCAACGGGACGGCGACGAGCAGCGGAAGGAGGTGGTTCATCAGCCGCGCAGCTCGCGGAGTTCGTCGGGGTCGACCGTGCCGTGTCGTTTGGAGACCTGCACGACCAGGGCGAGCAGGAGCGCGGTGACGGTGGCGCCGACGACGACGTCGGTGAGGGCGAGGGCCTGCACGACGGGGTCGACGACCGGTCGCGAGCCCGGCCGGAGGTCGGAGAAGACGGGCGCGGTGGCGTCGTCGCGGTAGCCGACGGCCAGCAGCAGGACGTAGGTGGCGCACTGGCAGACGGCGAGGCAGCCGACGGCGTGGATCAGGTTGCGGCTGGTGGCCAGGCCGTAGCAGCCGACCAGGAAGATCCAGACGGCGACCAGGTAGGGCAGGACATGCATCACAGCGACCTCAGCTCCCGTTCTCGTCCTCGATCTCCACGGCCTGGTCCAGGAATCCGGCCAGCAGGACGACGACCGCGCAGGCGACCTCCATGCCGATCGCCGCGTTCAGCAGGGGGACGGTGCCCCCGGAGGACAGGGTGTTGAACGTGCCGTACGGCAGCAGGGTGTTGGCGAGGAACGCGGTGCCGGCGAGGACCGCGGCCAGTCCGGTCACGACGTAGGCGGAAGCGGCGAGGGCGTCGCCGACCTCGTAGCGGCCGAGGGGCCGTACGCGTTCCAGGGCCCGGTAGTCGACACCGAGGTAGAGCAGGTGCAGGGAGGTCGCGGCGACGACGCCGCCCTGGAAGCCGCCGCCGGGGCTGAGCTGCCCGTGCGCCACGATGTAGAGGCCGGTGAGCAGGGCGACGGGCAGCACGAGGAGGGCGTAGCGGCGTACGGGCGGGGCGACGTCGGCGGGTTCGGGGCGGGCGCGGTGTTCGTCGCGGGTCTGCCGCAGCAGGACCACGCAGCCGAGCACCGCCGCGAACAGGATGGTCATCTCGCCGAGCGTGTCGAAGGCACGCTGGTCGAAGTTGACGGAGGCGATGGTGTTGGCGGTGCGCCGGGCCAGCGAGGCGCGGACGGCGCGGTCGCCGTAGGGGTGCCGGTCGCCCCCGAAGCCGGGCAGGTCCAGGCAGGCGGCGGTGAGCAGCGCGGCCAGGCCCCCGCCGCCGACGCAGACCAGCCAGAGCCGGTGGCGGGGGTTCACGACGCGTCTTCCTTCCGCCGGGCCCGCCGCCGCACCTTGCGGACCGTCAGCAGCAGCAACAGCGGGGTCAGGGCGGAACCCACCGCCAGCTGCGACAGAGCGACGTCGGGGGCCTGTAGGACGGTGAAGAGCACGGCGAGGGCGACACCGAGGACGGCCAGGACCAGGGCCTGCCGAACGGGATCGCGGGTGACGACGGCCACGGTGGCGGCGCCGGCGACCAGCAGCAGGGCGACGACGATCAGTACGTCAGTCACGGCGCACCCCGTCCAGCCCGCCGGACAGGGCCCGCGAGGCGATGAGGTTGCCGCCGATCAGCAGCGCGCCCACGACGAGCAGCTTGCCCATCGCCCGGCCCGGCCCCGTCGCCACGCACCCGGCGAGGACCACCGCCGCCCCGAGGCCCGCGACCGCCCGGGTGAGGGCCCTGGCGCGCGGCGGGTCCCCGGCGAGGTCGTCGGCGAGGAGGCGGGCGAAGACGAGGGTGCCGACCGGGCCGAGGAGCGCGAGGACGAGGGCGAGGTCGACGTAGGAGGGGCGGTCGTAGCCCTGGGCAAGGAGAAGCAGGCCGGGACAGGCCAGCGCGGTGGAGAGGTTCTGGGCGACGACGCGGCGGCGCAGCGGACCGGTGGCCACACCCCACAGGGTCGCCCCCACTCCCCCGGCCAGGACGACGGTCGCCGCGAGCAGCCAGCCGTTCACCGGTCGCTCGCCGCCCGCCGCCCCGCCCGGGCGGCGAGTGCCGCGAGGGCGGCGGAGCCGGCGCCCACCGCGAGTTCCAGCGCGTCGACGGTGCTGACGAGGACCAGCCAGAGCGCGGTCAGCGCGACCCACCAGGCCAGGAGCTCACCCAGGGTCAGCAGCGCGGTGCGCCGATGCATCAGTCTCCTCCCCCAGGCCGTCGTTTTGTGACGCTTTCGGCATCCAAGCACCGCCCGTGCGAGGCAGGGCGACGGCACGCGCGGGCCACAGCCCGGAGTGCCCCGGCAGCACGAACGGAAACGCGGACCGAGGGCCGGCCCGCCGCATCCCCGGCCGGTTTACGGGTAATCGCCTTACTACGCAGGGAGGTTGAAGACTGGAGGACCGCATGGCCCGTGCAGCCTTACGTCCGCGTGCCCTGTTCCGCCCACGTGCCGCCAAGAGCAACGAGGAGCCCGCCACCGCGACCAAGCCGACAAACCCGAAGAACCTCAAGAACCCGAAGAGCCCGAAGAACCCGAAGAAGGGGCCTGCCAAACCCGCCGTACCGGAGAACCCGACCGAGAAGACCGGGAAAGCCGGGAAAGCCGGGAAGGTCGCGAAGGCCGGGAAGGATGCGAAGGCCGGGAAGGGCGGCACGGCGAAGAGGGCGAAGAAGGCGGCGCGCGCCGAGCAGCGGCCGTTGCCGTTTCCGCTGCGGCTGCTGGCGATGCTGTTCGCCTTCGCGTTCATGGTGGCGTTCGCCGTCGTGCTCGCCCGCCTCACGCTGGAGCCGTCGCCCGCCTCCGAGTCTCTGGTGCACTCCAATCTGCGCCCCGGCGACTCCCTGCGGGCCTACCTCGACCAGCCCGCGCTGCGCGACGCCGTGAAGCAGATCGGCGGGAACCTGCTGCTCGGGGTGCCCTTCGGGATCCTGGTGCCGGTCGTGGCGCCCCGGGCGCGCGGGTTGCTGCGGGTGCTGCTGCTGACGGCGACGGTCATGCTGCTGGTGGAGTTCGCCCAGGGAGCGCTGGTGGCCGGGCGGGCCTTCGACGTCGACGACGTCATCCTCAACACCACGGGCGCGCTGATCGGCTACCTGCTCCTGGGGCGCAGGGTGAGCCGTGCGGTGCACGCGCGGGAGCGGCGCCTGTGACGGGCGCGGGACAGGAGACCGGGCCGCGACCGTCAGTGCGGGGCCCAGGTGTATCTGTCCCCGCCCACCCAGCGCACCACGTCCGGGTCGTCGAGGTCATGGACCGTGACGCCGAACGCGGCGGCGATCTCGAGGACGTCGATGATGGCCCTTGCCTCACCGACCACTTGACCGTCGACTTCCACGATGCGGAACGGCGTCGGACCCGGCTGCACCCCGAGCACCATGATCCGCGGGCGGGAGATACGGAGGCCAGCGATTTCGGTCATGACATAGAGGGTAGAACGCAACCCGCCGGTATGAATCATCAGATCACCACCGAAAGGGGACGTCTTCCGCGGAAGGCGACCTCCGCCATGCGGTCCACGCGCGGGTGGGGAACTCTGGATCCAGGAGGTGGCGATGGATCCCGTCGAGGCTCTGGACCGGATCGCCTTCCTGCTGGAGCGGTCCCTGGCGCCGACGTATCGCGTGCGCGCCTTCCGTACGGCGTCCAGGGTGCTGGCGCGGCTGCCCGCGGCGGAGGTGGAGCAGCGGGCGGCGGCCGGGACACTGGAGTCGCTGAAGGGCGTGGGCCCGAAGACCGCCCAGGTGGTGCGCGAGGCGCTCGCCGGGCACGTGCCGTCCTATCTGGAGACATTGGAGGGCGAGGCCGGCCGGCCGCTCACGGACGGCGCGGGGTCCCGGCTGCGGAAGCTGCTGCGCGGAGACTGCCATGTCCACTCCGACTGGTCGGACGGCGGCAGCCCCATCGACGAGATGGGCCGGGCGGCGGCCGCGCTCGGCCACGAGTGGGCCGCGCTCACCGACCACTCGCCGCGTCTGACGGTCGCCCGCGGGCTGTCCCCCGAGCGGTTGCGCCGGCAGTTGGAGGTGGTCGAGGAGCTCAACGCGACCTGGGCGCCGTTCCGGCTGCTGACCGGGATCGAGTGCGACATCCTCGACGACGGTTCGCTGGACCAGGAGCCGGAGTTGCTGGAGAAACTCGATGTGGTGGTCGTGTCCGTGCACTCCAAGCTGCGCATGGAGTCCCGCGCGATGACGCGCCGCATGGTGAACGCGGTGCGCGATCCTCACGCCGACATCCTCGGCCACTGCACGGGGCGGCTGGTGAGCGGGCGGGGACGGCCGGAGTCGGAGTTCGACGCGGACGAGGTGTTCGCGGCGTGCGCGGAGTCCGGCACGGCCGTGGAGATCAACAGCCGGCCGGAGCGGCTCGACCCGCCGCGCCCGCTGCTGAGCCGGGCCGTGGCGGCGGGCGTGCTGTTCTCGGTCGACACCGACGCGCACGCGCCGGGCCAGCTGGACTGGCAGATCCTGGGCTGCGCGCGGGCCGAGGAGTGCGCGGTGCCCGCGGAACGGATCGTGACCACCTGGCCGCTGGCCGAGCTGCTGGCCTGGACCCGGGAGGGGCGGGTACCGGCAGGCACACCTGATACAGCAGGCCGCTGAGGCGGTCCTGGACGGTCCTGGGCGCTCCTGGATGGTCCTGGTCCTCAGGGACTCGAAGAGAAAGGAACCCCGATGACCCGTGCCGCCGTGTTCGACGTCGACGGCACCCTCGTCGACACCAACCACCTGCATGTCACCACCTGGTGGGAAGCCTTCCGGCAGGCGGGCCACCGGGTACCCATGCACGCCGTGCACCGGGCGGTCGGACTGGGTTCCGACGACCTGATCGCCCACCTGCTCGGCGACGAGCGCGACAAGGACGAGGACTCCGAGCTCAGCGCCGCCCACAAGGCCCTCTACGGACAGTACTTCGACCGGCTGCCGCCCCTGCCGGACGCCGGCCCGCTGCTGCGGCGGCTGCGCGACGACGGCTGGACGGTCGTCCTCGCCACCTCGGCGAGCGGGGGCGAGCTGTCGGCGCTGCGGCGCGCCATCGACGCCGACGACGCCATCGCCGCGACGGCGAGCGCGGACGACGTGGCCGAGGGCAAGCCCGCCCCGGAGCCCGTGCGGCACGCCCTGGAACTGGCGGGGGCGCCCGCCGAAGGCGCCGTGTTCGTCGGCGACACCGTGTGGGACATGCGCGCGGGCCGTCGAGCCGGGGTGCGCTGTGTGGGCGTCCTGTCCGGCGGCATCCCCCGCGCCGACCTGCTCGACGCGGGCGCGGAAGCCGTCTACGACGACCCCGCCGACCTGTTGGCATCCCTGTCGGCGAGCCCGCTGGCCTGAGCCGCGGGAGGCGGACCCCCGGGTGACGGACGTCACGGCGCGCTGCTGCCGGGCGGGGAACACCCATAGGTGGTTGCCAGTTGAACCAACCGTGGGTGCGGATGGGACAGTGTCCCCGGGCCTCACCTTTTGCCCACAGGGACGATCGTTCGGCTGAAGCCCTGTGGAGCGTTTCGCCGAGAGGCGACCGCCATCCGCGCCCACCGCTTGGCCGCCCCGACCGTGATTCCCCCGTCCGGTCGGGGCCTTCTTCTGTCCGGGCTCTCGGCGTGCGGTGCGCGCTTGACTTGGAGCGCACTCCAATTCGTAACGTCTGGGACATGAGCACTGCACAGCACAAGATCGGTTCGGGGTTCGACGCCCACAGCACCGCCGACGACGTTCTCGCCGGCATCGACCTCAGCGGACGGCTCGCGATCGTCACCGGCGGCTACTCCGGGCTCGGCCTGGAGACCACCCGTGCCCTCGCCAAGGCCGGCGCCCACGTCGTCGTCCCCGCCCGGCGCCCGGACGCGGCCCGCGAGAACCTCGCCGGCCTCGACGGCGTCGAGACGGACGAGCTCGACCTCGGCGACCTGGACAGCGTGCGCGCCTTCGCCGAGCGGTTCCTCGCCTCCGGCCGGAGCATCGACCTCCTCATCAACAGCGCCGGGATCATGGCCTGCCCGCAGACCCGGGTCGGACCGGGCTGGGAGGCGCAGTTCGCGACGAACCACCTCGGCCACTTCGCCCTCGTCAACCGCCTGTGGCCGGCGATCGAGCCCGGCGGCGCCCGCGTCGTGTCCGTCTCCTCGCGGGCCCACCACTTCTCGGGGATGCGCTGGGACGACGTCCAGTGGCGGCAGGGCTACGACAAGTGGGAGGCCTACGGGCAGGCCAAGACCGCCAACGTGCTGTTCGCCGTCCACCTCGACCGGCTGGCCCGGGAACGGGGCGTGCGCGCCTTCGCCCTGCACCCCGGCGGCATCATCACGCCGCTCCAGCGGCACCTCCCCAAGGAGGAGATGGTGGAGCGCGGCTGGATCGACGAGGACGGCAAGGTGCTCAACCCGGCGGGCTTCAAGACCCCCGAGCAGGGCGCGGCCACCCAGGTGTGGGCGGCGACCTCGCCGCAGCTGGCCGGGATGGGCGGCGTCTACCTGGAGGACTGCGACATCGCCGAGCCCGCTGTCGACGGCGAGCAGAGCTCCGGCGTCAAGGCCTGGGCGACGGACCCGGAGCAGGCGGCGCGGCTGTGGGAGCTGTCGGCCGAGCTGACCGGCGTGAACGCGTTCGGCTCGTAGGGCGCGGCCGCGGCCGGGGGTGTTCCGCGTGCGCAGGCCCCCGGCCGGGTACTCGGTCGGTTCCCCGGAGGAAACGCCGAGAGGAGCCGAAGGTGAGCAGCGCAACAGGCAGCAACGTCGTCGTCACGGGCGCCACCGGCAACGTCGGCACGAGCGTGGTGCGTCTTCTGTCGCAGGATCCTGGCGTCGCCTCGGTGCGGGGCCTGGCCCGGCGGGTCCCGCACTGGTCTCCGCCGAAGACCGAGTGGGCGGCCGTCGACCTGGCCGACGAGCAGGCCGACCTCGCCCAGATCTTCGAGGGGGCGGCCTCTGTCGTCCATCTGGCCTGGGCGTTCCAGCCCACGCACGATCCGGCGGCGACCTGGCGTACGAACGTCCTGGGCAGCATCCGGGTCTTCGAGGCCGTGGCCGCCGCACACGTGCCCGTCCTCGTGCACGCGTCGTCGGTGGGTGCGTACTCGCCGGGACCGAAGGACCGGGCGGTGGACGAGTCATGGCCGACGCACGGCTGGCCGGACGCCGCGTACTGCCGGGAGAAGGCCTACCTGGAGCGGGCCCTGGACACCTTCGAGCGGGACCACCCGCAGACCAGGGTGGTGCGGATGCGGCCGGCGTTCCTGTTCAAGCGGGAGTCGGCGAGCGAACAACGGCGCATCTTCGGCGGGAGGTTCCTGCCCGGGCCGCTCGTCCGCCCCGAGCGGCTGCCCTTCCTGCCGGACGTGCCGGGACTGCGTGTGCAGGCGCTGCACACCGACGACGCGGCGGAGGCGTACCGGCTCGCCCTGCGCACCGAGGTGGGGGGCGCCTTCAACCTGGCCGCCGAGCCCGCCGTGGACGCGAAGCTGCTCGGCGAGATGTTCGACGCCCATCCCGTCCGGCTGCCCCGGACGGCGGCCCGCTCGGCGATCGCCACGGCCTGGGGCCTGCGCCTCCTGCCGGCTTCGCCGCACCTCTTCGACGCGGTCCTCAGGCTTCCCCTGATGGACTGCACCCGCGCCCGTGTCGAACTGGGCTGGCGCCCCGAGCATTCGGCGCCGGAGGTGCTGGAGGAGTTCCTCGAGGGCCTGCGCGGCGGGGAGGGCGAGGCCACGGAGCCGATGCGCGGCCGCAAGGCGGCCTGAGCACCGGGCCTGGGAACCGGCCGTCCGGCCCTGCGGGGGGCCCCAGGTCCAGGTGTGTCCAGGTCGAGGCCACCAAGGCTCTCAGAAGGCTCTTCAGGCGGACGGTTCGTCGGGGACGGGATGGTCGGACTGTCCGCTTTCCGCGCGCGGGGCGCCCTGTCGGCCGGTGCCCGCCTCGTCGGTGTCCGGGACGTCCTGCGCGGCCTCGTCCGGCGACTCGGGGGCAGCGGCGTCCCAGGGGTCCGCGCCCCCGTCGGCCTGCTGGTCCGGCAGGTCACGCGGGACCGGCGCGCCGTCCTCGCCGGGGCCTTCGCGGCGCTGTGCGGCCATGACGTCCTCCCTCCGCGCTCCCCCGGACGACGATCGCCCGGGCCTCACGCGAGTACCTCCCCGACCGCCGGACGAAACGTGGCGGCGGGCCGACGGGAGCGACGCGTGTGCAGGTGGGGGTGCGCGCCCGCACCGGCAGTAGTCACCCGTCACGTCACGCGCCCCGTCACGTCACCCCGTCATGCCGCCCCTTCACGCCGCCGCGGACTCGATCTCGTCCAGGGCCGCCACGAGCTCCGGGGCGACCCTCTGCTGCACCCAGCGCTCCTGATCGGCGCCGACCGCCCGCGGGACCGTCTCGATGAGCATGATCAGGTAGAGGTAGGCGCGGTAGAGGGCGAGACGCAGCCGGGCGGGCCGGTCGAACACGGCCCGGCCTCCGGCGGCCCGGTAGCCCTCCAGGAACGCCTCGTCCTTCCTGATGTCCCCCAGCAGCGCCAGGGAGACGAAGTCGGCGAGAGGGTCGCCCCAGAACATGCGCTCGCCGTCGATGAGGCCCCCGATCCGGGCCCGGCCGTCGGTACGGTCGACCAGGATGTTGCCCGGCCACAGGTCGTAGTGGACCAGCCGCGGGACGGTGACCTCGTCGAGGGCGTCGTACGCGGACCGGGCGACGGCGGCGACCTCCTCGACGGGACGGGGCAGCCGGGCGCCGTGCTCGCGGGCGTCGGCGAGAAGGCCGTCGAACATCGCCGTGAACGCGGTGCGCCAGTCGGGCGTGAGCGGGCCGAAGGCGCCGGTGGGATAGCCGAAGCCGGGCCCGGTCACCTCGTGCAGCCGGGCAACCTGACGGCCCAACTCGCCACGCAGCTCCGCCTGTTCGGCGACGGTGAGCGAATCGTCCCAGGGCGCGCCCGGGGACAGCGTCATCAGCAGCCACGCCTCGTCGACGGCCACGACCCGTGGCGCCGGCACGCCGGCCTCGGCCGCTCCGCGGCAGAACTCCGCCTCGCCGAGCAGCAGCCGGCTCTCGTAGCGCAGGCCCGGCGCGGTGGGCGCGACCTTCAGGACGTAGCGGCTGCCGTCGGTGAGGCGGAGCTCCTCGACGGTGTTGTACGTGCCGCCGCCGAGCGGTCCGAGGCCGGCCAGGCGGTCGGGCGGTATCCCCGCCGCCTCCAGCGCGTTCCGGGCCCGTGCCCAGGAGTCCGTCACCTTGTACCCACCCCTTCTTCCGGCCGGCCGCGTACCCGTCGCCGGCGTCCCACCCGTCCGCGATCAGCCCGTTGAGCCATGCCCCGGCGGCCGGGTCGGCGACGCCGGGCGTGCGGTCCCGGTACAGGGTACGGAAGGCACGCCGGTCACCCCACGCCGTCGCGCAACCGCGCCGCCTCCCCCCGGTGAAGAACGACCACCGTGGCATCGCCGGTCATCGAGTCCAGGGCACGCAGGTCGGCGGCGTCGCCGCAGGGTTCGACGGCGCTGAGGGGGCGGCGGCGCGGACGAGGGCGCCTACGACGGTCCGGGCGTCCACCGCCTGCCCGCGCCCGTGACGGACCCCGCGCCGGTGACAGACGCGGCACTCGTGACGAACCCGGCGGGAGCGGCGGAGGCAGTGGCGCAGAGCGTGCCGGGCAGGGTGAGGACGATCCCGTTGCCCGTTCCGGTCCGGTGACGAGTCATGGTCCGAGCCTCGCGCGCCCGCCCACGGGGAGACCATCCGGCGGACCGCCCTTCCCCGGTCGCCCGGGACGATCTAGGCTCGCTCGCGGCTGGAAACGTTCGAGGCAGGTGAGGAAGGGGAACTGGTCTGGGGATGCAAGATGTACGTGAGCGCGTGGGGCCGCTCGTGCGGTTGGTGCAGCGCCACCGGGAACCCGTGGTCGTCCAGGCGCTGCGGGCCGCCGCCGCGGCCACGATCGCGTATGTCATCGCCCTGCGCCTGAGCCCCGAGGCACTGCCGCTGACGGCGCCGCTGACCGCGCTGCTGGTCGTCCAGGTCACCCTGTACGCGACGCTGACCAACGGCATCCGCCGGGTGAACGCGGTGGTGGCCGGTGTGCTCGTGGCCATCGCCTTCAGCCTCCTGGTGGGTCTGACCTGGTGGAGCCTCGCGCTGCTGATCGTGGCCTCGCTGGGGGTGGGGCACCTGGTGCGGGTCGACGAGTACGTCCCCGAGGTGGCGATCAGCGCCATGCTGGTGCTCGGGGTGACCACCGTCGGGGACACGGCGTGGGCGCGGGTGGTGGAGACGCTGATCGGCGCGGTCGTCGGGCTCGGCTGCAATGTGCTGCTGCCGCCTCCGGTGTGGGTGGAGGAGGCGGGCGAGTCGATCGAGGGGCTGGCCCGCCGACTGCGGCAGCTGATGCTGCGCATCGGCGAGGAGGCGGCCGGCCGCACCCCCGTCGAGCAGGCGGCAGCCCGGCTGCACGAGGCGCGCCGGCTGGATCACGACATCGTCGAGGTGGACGCGGCGCTGCGGCAGGCCGAGGACAGCCTGCGGCTCAATCCCCGCGTGCGCGAGGGGCTGCTGCACCGGGTGGTGCTGCGCACCGGTCTGGACACGCTGGAGATCTGCACGGTCGTGCTGCGGGTGCTCGCCCGCACGCTCACCGACCTCGCCAAGGAGCGCGAGCCGCAGCCGTTGTTCCCGCCGGAGACCGGGGCGACCGTGGAGCGGCTGCTGTCGGAGCTCGCCGACGCGGTGGTCAGCTTCGGGGTGCTGGTCACGACGAGTGTCAGCCTCAACGCGGACGCCGCCGAGGCCCGGCTCAGCGCCGAGCTGCGGCAGGCCGCGGCCACCCGTGACAAGCTCGCCCAGCTGCTGCTGGAGCAGCTCCAGCACGACGCCCGCCAGTGGCAGCTGCACGGCGCGGTGCTCACCGAGGTCAACCGCATCCTGGACGAGCTCGACACCGAGCACCGCTCCCGCCGGCTCCTGGAGGATCTGGACCGCGTGTCACGGGAACAGCGCGAGCGCATGCCTCGTCTGACCCGCCTGCGTGAGCGCCTCGGCGTTCAGGAGGAGCTGTGGCGGAACCGTACGGGGATCACCCGGCGTTCTCCTTGACAGGCTCCGCGGCGGAGCCGGCGCGGGACACGAGGGGAGCACGCGGATGGCCGACACCACCGTACGGATCGACGGGGACACGCTGAGGCTGCCGGGCGGGGTGGCGGTGCGGTTCATGCGGACGCTGCGGCTGCCGGAGAAGGGCACGCACGACCTGCCGCCCGGCCTCGGCGCCTTCCCGGTCCGCCGGGTCTCCGACCACGCCGGCACCGTGCCCGCCGAGTGGCTGGCGCGGGGTGGCGTGCTGCTGCCGATGTATCTGCGTGAGGCGATGTGGCTGAGCTTCGCGGGCTCGACGGAGCCGGCCGCGCTGCAGGTCGGCGCGGGCAAGGTGTGCGCGGTCTCCGGGAAGCCCTGGAGCAGCCGGCTCTCCCGCGATCCGCAGAACTACCTCACGCTGCCTCGTCAGCCCTGGCTGGACGGCATCAACTCGGGCAGGGGCACGGTGCGCCAGTTCGTGGCGGTGCCGCTGGGCCTCGGGGCGACCGTGGAGGGCCAGGTCACCGGCGAGGAGGTCTGGGGCGGGGTCCAGCTGCAGTCGTTCCCGCTGAACGAGGTCGAGCGCGTCGAGTGGCGGGAGGCGGAGCGCCTCCGCTCCCTGGACACGAGGAGCGTGAAGTCGGTGCGCGCGTACGGCGCCCCGCCCCCGCCCGGTGCGGCCCCGATGATGCCCGCCGCGGCCCCCGCTCCCGGCGGCGCGCCCCGGGTCCGCGCGGCCGCCGCGATGGGCCTGGGCGTGGGCGGTTCGATGCGCCAGGAGGTGTACCAGGACGTCCGTCCGGTCGCGGACTACACGGAGCGGCCCGCCGCCCGGGTGTTCGTGCATCTGGTGACGCCCCCGGAGTGGCGGCGCATCACGGGCGAGGAGCCCCCGCCGTCCCCCGTGGACCGCGCCGCGTACACCCAGGCCGGGCTGCCCTGGTTCGACTACTACGACGACGACGCGCACGACGTCGCGCCCAGCGACACCCTGGCCGGCGTGCAGCCGGTGGGCGAGTGGCTCGGCGCCGACCTGGACCCGTGGCAGCAGCCCGCCCCCGGCCAGGTGCACCACCTCAAGGACACGCCGGGGAAGCCGGTGGAGGACGGCGACTGGTAGCACCGGGTTTCCGCTTTTGCGTTCGACGGCCGGTCCGGGTCAAGGTGGCTGTCACGGAGGATGCGGACGACGACCTGAGGTGCGGGCATGAGCAGAGGGACGGACGCGGCCGACGGTCGCTGGAGCAGGCGACGCTTCGTCGGGGTGCTCGGCGGCGCGGCGGCGGCGTCGGCCCTGGCCGGGTGCGGCAGCGGCAGTGCCGGCGGCTCACCGGACGCCGAGCAGGCCCCGCAGGCCGCGCCGCCCCAGCAGCCGTCAGCGTCCGCCTCGACGGCGTCCACGCCGCAGGCCTCGCCGAGTCCCTCCGGCCCCCGGCCGCTCTACGTGGGTACCTACACCTCCGCCGAGGGTGGCGGGAAGGGCATCGGCGTCGCCTCGTACGACCCCGGCTCGGGGCGGATCACCGGCCGGGGCACGATCACCGGCGTCCCGGACCCGTCGTACCTCGCGGTGCACCCGAACGGCCGAACGCTCTACGCGGCGGACGAACGCGAGGCGGGCGCCGTGACGGCCGTCCGGCTGTCCGACGAGAAGGTGCTGGGCAGCCGGGCCACGGGCGGGGCGCACACCTGTCATGTGTCGGTGCATCCCAGCGGGCGTTGGCTGCTGAGCGCCGACTTCGGCTCGGGCAGTGTGGCCGTGCACCCGATCGACGCCTCGGGGGCGCTCGGCGACCGCACCGCCATGGACACGCACACCCGTCCGGCGCCCCGGCAGGGCCAACAGGGGCCGCACGCCCACCAGTTCATCACGGCTCCGGACGGCGGCCATGTTCTCGCCGTCGACTTCGGCACCGACACCGTGTACAGCTACCGCCTGAACGAGAAGGCGGGCACGCTCACGGAGGTCGCGCAGGCGCACACCCGGGCGGGCGCCGGTCCGCGCCATCTCACGTTCCATCCCGGCGGCCGGTACGCCTACCTCGCGAACGAGGCCGACGACACGGTCACGGTCTGCACATACGAAGCGTCCAGTGGCCGGCTGACGATCGGGAAGCCGCAGTCCACGGGCTCGAAGGCGGGCACCAACTACCCGGCGCAGCTGGCGGTCACGCGGGACGGCGCGTACGCCTTCCTCGCCAACCGCGGCGACAACAGCCTCGCGCGCTACGCCGTGGAGGCGGACGGGGCCCGGCTGCGGCTGCTTGGCACGGTGCCGGTGGACGGGGACTTCCCTCGACAGATCGCCCTCTCCCCGGACGGCGGCCTGCTCTTCGCCGCCAACCAGCGCTCCGGCACAGTCAGCGTGTTCCGGGTGGACGGCGCGAACGGTGGTCTGCGGCTCGCGGGTCAGCCGTTCGCGTCACCCGTCGCCGTCTGTGCGCTGCCGCTGTAGGGCGCGCGGGCAGGCGGCCGCGGCCTGGGTGAGCAGGACGTGCATGCGCTCGGTGAGCTGTGCGACGTCGTCGGCGGGCGCGTGGAAGGGCAGGCGGACGTCGCCGTGGGCGTGGGCGCGCTCGATGCGCAGCGTCAGTCCGTGCCGGTCGACGGCGAGCGGCTGGACGCGGACGGCGCCGTGCAGGCTGTCTCCTCGGACGAGCCGGGTGAGCCGCTCGACGGCGTCGGGGTGGGCGTCGGCGAGATGCGTGAGCAGCTGGGCCTCGGCGGTGGCGAGCGGGTCGGGGCGGGCCTGCGTGAACTCGTCGAGGGCGACGACGACCGCGCCGGTGGGCGGTTTCAGCACGACGCGGGTGGCGTGGAAGGCGAGGTGGTCGCCCTCCGGGGTGAACCAGCCGGCCAGCCAGAGCCGGGCGCGGATACGGCTTCGTACGGGAACGGGCGCCGGGTCGGCGAACTCCAGCACGGCGGACGGCTCGCCGCGGGGTGCGCAGATCGCCGCGGTGCGCAGGGCGCTGTCCTCGGGCGCCCGCAGGATCACCCGGCCGTCCTCGTCGACGGTGTGCGCGCCGACGAACTCCTCGCGTCCGCCGTGCGCGGTCACCGCGCAGGACCACGAGGTGGCGAGCACCGATCGGGCCTGCGCGGCGGCGGACGGCAGGGCCGCCCAGCTTTGGCTGTCACCCATCCCAAAACCTCCTCAGGTAAGCCTTGCCTAACCTATCGGAGATCCATGGCCGCACCAACCGCTGCCCCAAGGCTCCCTGTCCGAAGTCACCCCGGAGCCGACATGACCCCCAGCAGCGCCCGCGTGCACAGCTCGCGCACCTGATCCCGCGGCAGGTCCGGCCCGCGCAGCCACTCCAGACAGACCGCCGTGGTGAAGGCCAGCCAGCCGCGCACCGCCAGCCGCACGTCGGGCCGCTGCTCGAAGACCGGCCCGAACTCGGGGTCGGCGCCGAGGGCCGCCAGGATCTGGCGCTCCCGTGCCACCAGCGCCCGCTGATAGACCTTGCGCACCGCCTGGTCGCCGGCCGCGTCCGCACGATGGAAGGCGCGGTAGCCGTGGGCGTGGGTCTCCACGTACTCCAGGAAGGCGTCCAGACCCGCCGCGAGCTGTTCACGGACCGGGACGCCGGGGACCGCCGCCGTCATGCGCAGCATCCGCTCGCTCTCGCGCTCCACGACCGCCGCGAAGAAGTCCCGTTTGGTGGGGAAGTAGTGGTACAGCAGCCCACGCGAGACACCGGCGATCTCGGCGACCTGCTCGATCCACACCTCGTCGTAGGGGCTTTCCGAGAACAGCCGCGCACCGACCGACAGGAGTTGCTCCCGGCGTTCCCCGGTGCTCAGTCGACGCCGGGTGCGCTCCCCCTGGTTCGCGGCCATGCCCGCACCTTACTTGACGCCGGTTCAACAGCGGGACCAGACTGAGCCGCGTTATTGAACCCACGTACAACACGCTCAACGTGCCGCTGCATCAAGGGAGATCGCGTCATGGCGGAGACCACGGGGACGACGGAGACGGCGGGGACGACGGAGACGGCGGGGACGACCGGAACGACGGGGTCGGCCACCGGGGGCACGGCCGGAGCACTGCCGAAAGGATTCCGCGGCGCGGAGCTCGGCTGGCCCGAGCTGGAGCGCATTCCGCATCCGCCGCGCCGGCTCCCGCTGCTCGGCGACGTCCTCGGCGCGAGCCGGCGCACGCCCCTTCAGGACTCCATGCGCTACGCCGGGCAGCTCGGGCCG
Organism: Streptomyces sp. NPDC031474; assembly: GCF_055581185.1. NCBI lineage: Bacteria > Bacillati > Actinomycetota > Actinomycetes > Kitasatosporales > Streptomycetaceae > Streptomyces > Streptomyces sp. NPDC031474. Next base: position 192,422 of record NZ_JBVIJX010000012.1, on the reverse strand, counting down.
ATCTACCGGCGCAAGGCGTTCGGCCGGGAGTTCGTTTTCGTGTGGGGCGCGAAGCTCGCCGCCGACATGGCGGACGAGACGCGGTTCGCCAAGCACGTGGGGCTGGGCATAGCCAACCTGCGGCCCGTCGTCGGGGACGCCCTGTTCACGGCGTACAACCACGAGCCGAACTGGCAGCTCGCGCACGACGTGCTGGCCCCGGGGTTCAGCCGGGAGGCCATGGCGGCCTACCACCCGATGATGCTGGACGTGGCGGAGCGGCTCACCGGCCACTGGGACCGGGAACTGGCCGCGGGCCGGGCGGTGGACGTGCCCGGGGACATGACCAAGCTGACCCTGGAGACGATCTCACGCACCGGCTTCGGGCACGATTTCGGCTCCTTCGAGCGCACCCGGCCGCACCCCTTCGTGACGGCGATGGTGGGCACCCTCAGCTACGCGCAGCGCCTCAACACCGTGCCCTCCCCCGCGCTGCTGCGGCGGGCCACGCGCCGCAACGAGGCCGACATCGCCTACCTCGACCGCACGGTCGACGACCTGGTGCGGGCGCGCCGCGAGCAGGGCGGCGGGGACGGCGACCTGCTCGACCGGATGCTCGACACCGCCCACCCCGAGACGGGCGAACGGCTGTCGGCGCAGAACGTGCGGCGGCAGGTCATCACCTTCCTGGTCGCCGGCCACGAGACCACCTCGGGCGCGCTCTCCTTCGCCCTGCACTACCTCTCGCTCCACCCGGAGATCGCGGCCCGCGCCCGCGCCGAGGTGGACCAGGTGTGGGGGGACGCGGCGGTGCCCCGGTACGACCAGGTGGCCAGGCTGCGGTACGTCCGCCGGGTCCTCGACGAGGCGCTGCGGCTGTGGCCGACGGCGCCCGCCTTCGCCCGGGAGGCCCGCACCGACACCGTCCTGGGCGGGGAGCATCCGATGCGGCGGGGCGGCTGGGCGCTGGTGCTCACGGCGATGCTGCACCGTGACCCCGAGGTGTGGGGGCCTGACGCCGAACGGTTCGACCCGGACCGCTTCGACGCGGCGGCCGTACGCGCCCGCGCCCCGCACACCTTCAAGCCGTTCGGCACCGGGGCACGGGCCTGCATCGGACGGCAGTTCGCGCTGCACGAGGCCACGCTGGTACTCGGCCTGCTGCTGCGCCGCTATGAGCTGCGGCCCGACCCGGCGTACCGGCTGCGCGTCACGGAACGGCTGACGCTGATGCCGGACGGGCTGCGTCTGCACCTGGAGCGGCGTACTCCGCCGCCGGGCGGCCCGGCGGCGGGTGAGGGGAGCGGGGCGGCCGGCGAGGAGAGCGGGGCAGCGGCGCCCTCAGAGGCCCGCTGTCCAGTGCGCGGGGCGGGTGACTGACTCCGGCAGCTTCGTGCCCGCGCTCCCCCGGGCCGCGTTCAGCTGCGGCTGGGTCAGGAAGAACGCGCCGGTCAGATCGGCGTCCGTCAGGTCGGTGTCACGCAGGTCGGCGCCGATCAGGTCCGCTCGACGCAGGTCCGCGCCGGTGAGGTCGGCGGCGATCAGACAGGCGCCGCGCAGGTTCGCGCCGCGCAGGTCGGCGCCCTTGAGCCGGGCGCCCATCAGATCGGCGCCCCGGCGCTCCTTCTTACGGCCGCCGGTCCCGGCCCTGACCAGCTCGCTGGTCTTCAGGAGCAGCACATTGACGTCCTGGCGGTGCGCCGGCACGTCGAGCACGATCAGCTGGTCCGGGGTGAGAGCGGTGAGTTCCTCGGTCTTCGCCAGGGCCCGGCGAAGTTCGGCGTGGACCGGGCGGGCCGCAGGAAGGGCGAGCGCCTCGGTGACGTACCACAGGAGTTCGTGGAGCTGCCGGACGACCGGGAACACCTCGGACATGCGGCGGGCCTCCGCGCGCGGGGCCGTACGAGGGTCCCGGCCGCCGAAGGTGACCTGCGAGACCTTCTGCCCGGCGCCGAAGCAGTCGTAGACCGTGCAGCCGGTGAAGCCCTTCTGGCGCAGCCGGGCGTGGATGCCGCAGCGGTGGTCCTCGCCCAGGTTGGGGCAGGCCTTGCCGGCGGGCTTGTCGATCGCGAAGTCCGCGGAGCGGGCGAAGGGCAGGGCCACACAGCACAGGCCGAAGCAGTTCTCGCAGTCGCCGTGCAGGGTGTTCCGGTCCACCGTCGTCTCTTGCATGCCCTCCACCCTACTGACCTGCGGCACCGCCCTACCGACTGAACAGTTCGAACGCCACGGCCGGTCGCCCGCCGAACCGCTCGCCCACGGACTGGGCCACCCCGGTCAGGAACCGCCGTGCGTACGCTTCCGGCTCCTCGTCGGTCAACGCCTCGATGTACGTGCGGTGTTCGAGGAGCGAGCCGACCGCCCGCTCCAGTCCCGCCGACGCGTCCACGGCGTGGGTGGGCGTCACGGAGCCGGCCACGGCGACCCAGCGCACGCCGTCGAACGGCTCAAGGCCCTGCTCGATGAGTTCCGGGAAGATCCAGCGGTTGCCGGCGTCCCCGGCCGCGTCCAGGGTGGCGCGGCCGACGGCGACGTGGTCGGGGGTGTTCCAGGCGACCCCGCCCCAGGTGTCACGGTGGTTGAGGGTGATGACCAGTTCGGGACGGTGTCTGCGGATCGCGGCGGCGATGTCCCGGCGCAGGGCGAGCCCGTACTCGATGACGCCGTCCCGGTGGCCGAGGAACTCGACCGTCGACACGCCCACCACGGCCGCGCTCGCCTGCTGCTCCCGCTCGCGCAGCGGGGCGCACTCGGCGGGAGCGAGGGTGGCGATGCCCGCCTCACCGCGGGTGGCCAGGACGTAGGCGACCTCGCGGCCGGCGTCGGTCCAGGCGGCGACCGCCGCGGAGCACCCGTACTCCAGGTCGTCCGGGTGGGCCACCACGGCCAGGGCACGCCGCCAGTCCTCGGGCATGGGCTCGAGCTGGGCGAGCTGGGCGGTCGTCGGCTCGGTCATCTCGGCAGACTAGCCGGTGCCCGTGACAGTGACGGGGAAGGTGGCAGTGGCGGTGACGCCGGCGTCACGCCTCGTCTCGGGTGAGGGCGAGCAGGCGGTCCAGGACACGGGGGCCGCCGGCCCGGACGCCGTCGTGCTCGAACTCGTCGGTGACCCAGGTGCGCAGGCCGCGGACGGCGCGGGCGGTGCTCAGCGAGTGGGCGGTGTCGACGTACAGGTCGTCGTGGTAGATCGCGGCCGCGACCGGGACCTCGTTGGCGGCGAGGCGGGCCGGGTCGTACAGGGGCCGCCAGTCGGTGCGGGCGGCGAGGAGTTCGGCGGTCTCGCGCAGCGGGCGCAGCGCGGGGTCGGCGTCGAACATCCAGGGGTGGACGGTCTCGCCGGTGAGCAGCAGCGGTCCGTCGCCGGCGAGGGTCTTCGCCGCGTCGAACTGCGGGAACTCGGCGCGCACCCGGTCGGCGGCCCAGGCGGTGGGGCGGGCGTCCTGGCCGTAGATGGCCTCGTGGACGAGGGCGTAGAGGGGGTGTCCGGCGTAGGACAGGAGGCTCTGGATCTCCTCCTGGAAGGCGTCGGACAGCTCCGGGCCCTGCGGGGTGGGGACGAAGGCGTCCTCGAGGAGGTGGTGCAGGCGGTGGCTGCCCTCGCTGCCGCCGAGAAGGATGCCGACCGTCTGGAAGGCCTCGACGGTGAGCCGGTAGCCGGCCGGGAGCGTCACCTCGTGGTGCAGGAGGTGGTCGGCGATGCGGCGGACGCGTTCGACGTCCTGCGGGTAGCGCGTGTAGTGCGCGGCGACCTTGCGCTCCATGCGCGGGTAGGCGGCGCGGTAGACGTCGTCGGCGTGGGCGTCGAGGGAGGGCAGGCCGCCGGTGATGACGGCGGCGGCGAGGCCCTCGGGGGCGAGGGAGAGATAGGTGACCGTGCAGAAGCCGCCGAAGCTCTGGCCGAGGACGGTCCACGGGGCGCCGCCGGTGACCTCGCGACGGATCAGCTCGCAGTCGCGGACGATGGAGTCGGCGCGGAAGTGCGTGAGGTAGTCGGCCTGTGCGGCCGGTCCGCCGCGCAGCGGGAGCGTCTGGCGGTTGGCGGGGGTGGAATGGCCGGTGCCGCGCTGGTCGAGGAGGAGGACCCGGTACTCCTTCAGCGCGCGGCCGAGCCAGGCCGGTTTGCCGACGAACCGGTTGGCGCCGAAGCCGGGGCCGCCCTGGAGGTAGACCAGCCAGGGCAGGTCCTTCTCCGCCTTGTCGCTCGCGACGACCTCGCGGGCGTAGAGCCCGATCGTCTCCCCGGCCGGGTCGGCGTGGTCGAGGGGCACGGTGAAGCGGCGGTCGGTGAGGACGACGCCGGGCTGGCGGTAGCTGACGGACAACAGGGGCTCCCGGGGCGATCGGTGAAGCGGACCGCGTCCCAGTTCAGCACATGTCCGGGCGGCTCCGAAGTCCGGGGGATCATGACTCCTGCCGATCGGGCGCGCCGCGCGGGTACTGAACCGCCGCTCAGCGCGCCGAAAGGCTGGACCGGCGCACCACCAGTTCCGGCTGGAGGACGACCCGCCGGTGTTCGTGCCGTCCGGTGTGCGCTCCCCTCTCCTCGCTCTCCTCGGTCTCCTCCAGCAGCATCTCCGCGGCGAGGGCGCCCATGGTGACGGCGGGCTGGCGCACGGAGGTGAGGGGGACGGCTGCCGCGGCGGCGAACTCGATGTCGTCGTAGCCGACGATGGCGAGGTCGTCGGGGACGCCGACGCCGGCCGCGTACATGGCCTGCAGGACGCCGAGGGCGAGCAGGTCGTTGGCGCAGAACACGGCGGTCGGCCGGACCGCGAGGCCGAGCAGCCGGGCGCCCGCGTCCCGGCCGGCGGCGACGTCGAGGCGTTCGGTGGGCAGCTCGCGCAGGTGCTCGGGGCCGAGGCCCGCCTCGGCGAGCGCGTTCAGCGCGCCGGTGCGGCGGTCGCGGACCTGGGTGAAGCCGGGCGGGCCGCTGACGTAGGCGATGGAGCGGTGTCCGGCGTCGATGAGATGCCGGACGGCGAGCGCGCCGCCCGCCACGTCGTCCACCGACACCGAGCACTCGGTGGTGCCCTCGGAGACCCGGTCGACGAGCACGAACGGGATGCCGTGCCGGCGGAAGGACTCGATGTTGCGGCCGGTGGCGTCGGCCGGGGTGAGCAGCACGCCCCGCACCCGCTGCTCGGCGAAGAGCGACAGGTACTCGGCCTCCTCGCCGGCGCTCTCGGCGCTGTTGCAGACCATCACGCCGAGCCCGGCGTCCCGTGCGGCCCGCTCGGCGCCGCGGGCGACGTCCACGAAGAAGGGGTTGCCCATGTCGAGGACGAGCAGCCCCATGATCCGGCTGCGGCCCGCGCGCAGTTGGCGGGCCGACTCGCTGCGGACGTAGCCGAGCCGGTCTATCGCCGAGAGCACCCGGGCGCGGGTCTCGGTGGCGACGGTGTCCGGGCGGTTGATGACGTTGGACACCGTGCCGACAGAGACTCCGGCGGCACGGGCGACGTCCTTGATTCCCACCGAATGGGCCATCAGGCGGGGACCTCCAGGTGAACGGGGCACGGCGGGACGGCCTTCACATTACCGTCAGGCCGCCGCGCCCCTGTCCTTGTCTGTGTGCGGGTCATGCGGGCAGGGCGAAGTCGATGACGTGGAGCGCCGAGGGGGTCGTCCCGCTCGACTTCTCCTGGTACATGAACGACAGCGTGTTGTCGGCCTTGACCCGCAGTTCGTCGATCACGACCTCGCCGAAGGCGTTCAGGCCGCTGCCGTCGAACAGCACCGTCCAGTCCGTGTAGCCGGAGGACTTCGAGGCGCCGGCTATCCGCCCGAAGGGGAAGATCGCGTACGCGTTGTCGTACTTGTCCAGGACAAGCTTGGTGCGCTGGCTGGAGCCGAGGACGACGGGGATCTCCGTCTTCTGCCAGCTGCCGGAGGAGTTCTTGCGCAGATGGAAGGCGCGGCCGTTGGCGGTGCGGTCGCTGACGTAGTTCGTGGTGCACTGACCGAAGCGGCCGGGCACATAGCTGATGACGGCGTGCGGGAGGCCTGTGGAGTCGGTGGTCTGGCTCTCCTGGTTCATCAGGGAGTGGTCGGGGTTGAGGGGGTCGACGACCAGACCGGAGTCGGTGACGGCGACCGTGTCGGAGGTGCCGGTGGTGCCGACGAGCGTGCCCGCGTTGTTGCGCCAGGTGCGGCCGCGGTCGGTGGAGTAGACGTAGCCGGTGTCGTGGTTGGTGATGCCGCCGCTGGAGCACATCACGGCGCCGTTCTGCTCACGCCAGGTGAAGAAGGAGTGCAGCCGGCCGTTGACGTCGTAGTCGATGCCGTGCAGGTACATGTTGCGGGCCGTGCTGGAGCCGTGCTCGCTGGTGTAGGTGCCGGTGGAGCTGGACCATTCGCCGAGGTTCGTCCACGTCGAACCGTCGTACTCGGCGAGGGCGTTGCGGCCGTTGCCGGAGATGCCGACCCGGTAGCTGAGCTGGAGCTTGCCCTCGGGCGTGGAGACGAACTGCGGGTAGGTGAACTGCGAGGTGAGGGCGAGGCCGTCGAGGGTGGTCTGCACGGCGCCGAAGACGGAGGACGTCCAGGAGGTGGTCGCCGGGTTGTCGAGGAGTCCGGCTGTCGACTTCACGTAGAAGAAGCCGTCGCTGTGGGAGTCCATGTTGAGGTGGAGCCGGCCGTCGGCCTTGGAGACGCCCATGGAGATGACGTTGTGGGAGTCGCTGGTCTTGAGGACGTGGGAGAGGGTCACGGTCGACCAGGTGCTGCCGCCGAGGACGCGGCGGGCGACGACCGCGTTGCCGGTGGAGGTGTACCAGGTGGCGTACTGGTAGCCCTTGTAGGTCAGCAGGCCGTTCTTCTGGAACGAGTTGTTGTTGACCAGGCCGTCGTAGGAGACGAAGAAGATGGCCGTCGCGTCGAGCTGGGTGGTGGTCTTCCTGGTGACCGAGGGGCCTGGGTCGGCGGCGCGTGCGGTGCCGGCGGCGAGGACGGGGGAAGCCGCGGCGCTGAGGAGGGCGCCGGCCAGCAGGGTGCGTCGTCTCATCTCGGGGGACTCCGTTGTCGTGCGAGAGCAGAAGGGCGAGGGAGCGGGGAAGGGGGGCGGGGAAGGGCGGCGGGGAGGGGGACGGCAGGAGGTGTCAGGCGAGGTGGAAGACTTCGGTGAGCGGCTTCATGGCCTCGTCGGGGCGGGCGCCGTCCAGCGACTCGAAGAACGGCGCCATCTCCGCCTGCCAGCGGGCGTTGACCTCGGCGGCCTCCATGCCGGCCTGGGCGGCCGCGAAGTCCTCGGTCTCCAGGTAACCGACGAGCAGGCCGTCGTCTCTCAGGAAGAGTGAGTAGTTGTGCCAGCCGGTGGCCGAGAGAGCGTCCAGCATCTCCGGCCACACGGCGGCATGGCGTTCGCGGTACTCGGCGAGCCGGTCCTGACGGACCTTGAGCAGGAAACAGACGCGCTGCATGAAGTACCGCTCCCGGCTCAGAAGTTGAACTGGTCGATGTTCTTGGCGTCGAACACGGTCGGCTTGCCGAGGCTGATCACGCCGTCCTTGCCGATGGTGTACGTGGTGCCGCCGGCCTTGAAGGTCTCGCCCTCCTTGCCGGTGATCTGGCCGGAGGCCAGCGCCACCGCGGTCTGCGCGGCCAGCGCGCCGAGCTTCGAGGGGTCCCACAGCTCGAAGGCGTCGACGGTGCCGTTCTTGACGTAGGTGCGCATGTCGTTCGGGGTGCCGAGGCCGGTCAGCTTGACCTTGCCCTTGTACTTGGAGCCCGACAGGTACTGCGCGGCCGCCTTGATGCCGACGGTGGTCGGGGAGATGATCCCCTTCAGGTTCGGGTACTGCTGGAGCAGGCCCTGGGTCTGCTGGAAGGACTGCTGGGCGTCGTCGTTGCCGTACGCGACCTTGACGAGCTTGATGTCCTTGTACTTCGGGTCCGCCAGCTCCTTCTTCATGAAGTCGATCCAGACGTTCTGGTTCGTCGCGGTCTGCGCGGCCGACAGGATCGCGATCTCGCCCTTGTAGCCGATCTGCTGGGCGAGCAGCTGCACCTCGGTGCGGCCCAGGTCCTCGGCGGAGGCCTGCGAGACGAAGGCGTTACGGCACTCGGGGTTGGTGTCCGAGTCGTAGGTGACGACCTTGATCTTGTTGCTCATGGCCTGCTTCAGCGCGGTGCACAGGGCGCCCGGGTCCTGCGCGGACACGGCGATCCCGTCGACCTGCTGCTGGGTGAGGGTGTTGACGTACGACACCTGCCCCGAGGTGTCGGTCGCGCTGGACGGGCCGACCTCCTTGTAGCTGGAGCCGAGCTCCTTCAGGGCCGCCTCGCCGCCCTTGTCGGCGGAGGTGAAGTACGGGTTGTTGACCTGCTTCGGCAGGAAGCCGACCGTCAGGCCCTTCTTGGTGGCCGCGTTCGGGTCGGCCTTGCCGCCGGAGGCGGCGGCGCCGGTGCTCTCGTTCTTCACGTCCTCCTTGGTGGTGCCGCCGCAGGCGGTCACGGCGAGGGCGAGGGAGGAGACGGCGGCGACGGCCGCGCAGGCACGACGGAGAGATGACTTGCGCATGGTGGTGTGGGTCCTTTACGAGGAGGGCTGTTTCTCAAGCCGTCGAGGTCGAGGCGGCGGCTCTACGGCCTGCCCTCGCGACGGAGATCTGCCGTGCGACCCGGGGGCCGAGCACGGAGACGACGAGCAGGACGCCGGTGACGACGATCTGCGACTGTGCGGAGACGTCCTTCAGGCTCATCACGTTCTGCGCCGCGCCGAGCAGGAAGACTCCCGCGATCGCGCCGCCGAGCGTGCCCTTTCCTCCGTCGAAGTCGATGCCGCCGAGGAGGACGGCCGCGATGACGGAGAGTTCGAGGCCGGTGGCGTTGTCGTAGCGGGCGCTGGCGTAGTGCAGGGCCCAGAAGATGCCGGTGAGGGAGGCCATCAGACCGGTCACCGTGAACAGGATCAGCTTCTGTCGCTTGACCCGGATGCCGGCGAACCGGGCTGCCTCCTCGCTGGCGCCGATCGCGAAGAGCGAGCGGCCGAACGGGGTGGCGTGCAGGACGACCACCGCGATCGCGAGCAGGACGACGAAGGGCAGGAAGGCCTGCGGGAGGAAGCTGTCCCCGACGCGTCCGGCCGCGAAGTCGAGGTACTGCGTGGGGAAGTCGGTGACCGCGTCGGAGCCGAGCACGATCTGCGCGATGCCCCGGTAGGCGGCCAGCGTGCCGATGGTGACGGCCAGGGACGGCAGCCCGAGCCGGGTGACGAGCAGGCCGTTGACGAGCCCGCAGACCACGCCCAGCAGCAGGCAGATGGGGATGATCGCCTCGATGGTGAGGCCCTGGTTCCACAGGGCGCCCATCACCGCGCCGGACAGGCCGGCCGTGGAGGCGACCGACAGGTCGATCTCCCGGGACACCACCAGCAGCGTCATCGGCAGGGCGATCAGCGCGATCGGGAGGGTGTTGCCGATCAGGAACGACAGGTTCAGCGCGTTGCCGAATCCGTCCACGGTGGTGAAGGAGAACAGCAGCAGGACGATCAGGAGGGCCCCGACGACGGTGTCCCAGCGGATCGCTCGGTTGAGGGACTCAGGCACGAGCCTCCCCCTTCTCTACGGCCGGCTTGACGGACGCCGACTTCTTCTTCAGCGCGGACGCCACCCGCAGGGCGACGACCCGGTCGACCGCGATGGCCAGCAGGAGCAGGACGCCGTTGATGGCCAGCACCCAGACCGAGCTGACGCCCAGGGCGGGCAGCACGCTGTTGATGGACGTCAGCAGCAGCGCGCCGAGTGCGGCGCCGTAGACGCTGCCGGAGCCGCCGGTGAAGACGACGCCGCCGACCACGACCGCGCTGACGACGGTGAGTTCGTAGCCGTTGCCCGTGCTGGAGTCGACGTTGCCGAACCGGGCCAGGTACATGGCGCCCGCGAGGCCGGCGAGGCCGCCGCAGAAGGTGTACGCGGCGAGGATGCGCTTGCGGACCGGGATGCCGGCGAGCCTGGCGGCCTCGGGGTTGGAGCCGAGGGCGTACAGCTCGCGCCCGCTGCCGAAGTGCTTGAGGTAGTAGGCGGTGGCGATCAGGACGGCCAGCGCGATGAGCGCGAGATACGGGACGGCGGACAGGCCGCCGGAGCCGAAGTCCACGAAGCCGCCAGGGAGGTCGGCCGCGGTGATCTGACGGGAGCCGACCCAGATGGAGTCGATGCCCCGGATGATGTACAGCGTGCCGAGGGTGACGACGAGCGCGGGCACCTGACCGAGGCTGACGAGCAGGCCGTTCAGCAGGCCGAAGCCGATGCCGAGCAGCACGGCCAGCACGATCGCGATCACCGGGTTGCCGCCACCGTGCAGATAGGTGCCGGCCGCGAAGGCGCTGATGCCGAGGGTGGAGCCGACCGACAGGTCGACGTTGCGGGTGATGACGACCAGGGACTGGCCGGTGGCGACCAGGACCAGGATCGTCGCGTTCAGCAGCAGGTCCTTGATGCCCTGCTCGGACAGGAACTCGCTGTTGCCCGCCTGGGTGATGGCGATCATCGCCAGGAAGACGACCAGGATGGCCAGTTCGCGCATCTTGAAGACGCGGTCGACGAGCCGGGTGCCGCCCGACTTGGGCGCCTCGGCGACGGGGGCCTCGTGGGAGGTGGTCACCGTCATGCGGCGGCCCTCCCGGTGGCTGCGGCCATCACGGTTTCCTCGGTGGCGTCGGAACGGGGGATCTCGGCGGTCAGGCGCCCCTCGTGCATCACCAGCACGCGGTCGGCCATGCCGAGGATCTCGGGCAGGTCGGAGGAGATCATCAGGACGGCGACGCCGTCGGCGGCCAGCTCGCTGAGCAGCCGGTGCACCTCGGCCTTGGTACCGACGTCGATGCCGCGGGTCGGCTCGTCGACGATGAGCACCTTGGGGCTGGTGGCCAGCCACTTCGCGAGGACGACCTTCTGCTGGTTGCCGCCGGAGAGCGTGTTGACGGTGTCGGCGATCCGGGCGTACTTCACCTGGAGCTTGACCGCCCAGTCGAGGGAGCGGCTGCGCTCGGCGCCGCGGTCCATCAGGCCGGCCCTGACGGTCGTCCGCAGGCCGGTGAGGCCGATGTTGCGCTCGATGGACATGTCCATCACCAGGCCCTGGGCGCGCCGGTCCTCCGGGACCAGGGCCAGGCCCGCGGACATCGCGGTGGAGGGGGCTCCGTTGGTGAGCGGACGGCCGTCCACCAAGACCTCGCCGCCGTCCCAGCGGTCGATGCCGAACACCGCCCGGGCCACCTCCGTGCGCCCCGCGCCGACGAGTCCGGCCAGGCCGACGATCTCGCCGCGCCGGACCTCGAAGGAGACGTCGGTGAAGACACCCTCACGGGTGAGGCGGCGGACGCTGAGGGCGACTTCGCCCGGCGTGACGTCCTGCTTCGGGTAGAGCTCGTCGAGGTCGCGGCCGACCATGCGGCGGACCAGGTCGTCCTCGGCCATGCCCTCGATCGGCTCGCTCGCGATCCAGGCGCCGTCGCGCAGGGTGGTCACCCGCTGGCAGATCTCGAAGATCTCCTCGAGGCGGTGGGAGATGAAGAGCACGGCCGCGCCCTGTTCGCGCAGGGTGCGCACGACTCCGAAGAGGCGGGCGACCTCGCTGCCGGTGAGGGCGGCGGTCGGCTCGTCCATGATCAGGACGCGTGCGTCGAACGAGAGCGCCTTGGCGATCTCGACGATCTGCTGGTCGGCGATGGACAGGCCGCGCGCGGGTCGGTCCGGGTCGAGGTCGACGCCGAGGCGCTTCATCAGCGCGGCGGTGGCCGCGTGGGTCGCCTTGTGGTCGATCCGGCCCAGGGCCCGCCGGGGCTGGCGGCCCATGAAGATGTTCTCGGCGATCGAGAGGTCGGGGAAGAGCGTGGGCTCCTGGTAGATCACGGCGATGCCGGCGTCGCGGGCGTCGCCGGGACCATGGAAGACGACGGGCTCACCGTCGAGCAGCACCCGACCCGCGTCGGGCCGGTGCACCCCCGCGAGGGTCTTGATGAGGGTCGACTTGCCCGCGCCGTTCTCGCCGGCGAGTGCGTGCACCTCGCCGGGGAACAGCTCCAGGGAGACGCCCCGCAGGGCGCGTACGGCGCCGAAGGACTTGGCTACGTCCCTCAGCGCGAGCACCGGGGCCGGTCCCGTGTCGGACGGGTGGGTCATGGGTGGCTCCTCGACGACGTCCGCGAACCGTTCCCACCGAGAGCCGGAGGGGCCGTCACGACGTCGTGAAAGGTTTCAACTGGATTGCCGGGACGTTAGGCATGACGGGCATGTCGCGTCAATGGGTACGTCTCGAAAAGTTTTCGATAGTCGAAGGTCACGCGGCGGTCACGGACAACGGTCCTGGGCGGAGGGGTTGACACTCCACCCGCAGGCTCATAGCTTCCCGTTCTGAATCGTTTCATCCGGGAGCCGTTCCGGACCGATGTCACAGGAGCCCGAAGTGACCGACCTCGCCGCGGTGAAGGCCGCGTTGAAGACCCAGGCCGTCGAGACGCCGTCGTGGGCGTACGGGAACTCGGGGACCCGCTTCAAGGTGTTCGCCCAGCAGGGCGTTCCGCGCACCCCGCAGGAGAAGCTGGACGACGCGGCGCAGGTGCACGCGTTCACCGGCGTCGCCCCGACCGTCGCGCTGCACATTCCGTGGGACAAGGTGGAGGACTACTCCGCACTTGCGAAACATGCCGAGAACCGGGGCGTGAAGCTCGGGGCGATCAACTCCAACACCTTCCAGGACGACGCCTACAAGCTGGGCAGCATCTGCCACCCGGACGCGGCCGTGCGGCGCAAGGCGCTCGATCATCTGCTGGAGTGCGTCGACATCATGGACGCGACGGGCTCCGCCGATCTGAAGCTGTGGTTCGCCGACGGGACCAACTATCCCGGGCAGGACGACCTCCGCGGCCGGCAGGACCGGCTGGCCGAGGGCCTGGCCGAGGTCTACGCCCGGCTGGGCGACGGACAGCGGATGCTGCTCGAGTACAAGTTCTTCGAGCCCGCGTTCTACTCGACGGACGTGCCGGACTGGGGGACGGCGTACGCGCACTGTCTGAAGCTCGGACCGAAGGCTCAGGTCGTCGTCGACACCGGGCACCACGCGCCCGGGACCAACATCGAGTTCATCGTCGCCACGCTGCTGCGGGAGGGCAAGCTCGGCGGGTTCGACTTCAACTCGCGGTTCTACGCCGACGACGACCTGATGGTCGGCGCCGCCGACCCGTTCCAGCTGTTCCGGATCATGTACGAGGTGGTGCGCGGGGGCGGGTTCACGTCCGACGTGGCGTTCATGCTCGACCAGTGCCACAACATCGAGGCGAAGATCCCGGCGATCATCCGTTCCGTGATGAACGTGCAGGAGGCCACGGCGAAGGCGCTGCTGGTCGACCGGTCGGCGCTGGCTGCTGCGCAGGCTTCCGGGGATGTGCTGGAGGCGAACGCGGTGGTGATGGACGCGTACAACACCGACGTGCGGCCCCTTCTTCGCGAGGTACGGGAGGAGATGGGGCTGGACCCCGAGCCGATGGCGGCCTACCGGCGGTCGGGATGGGCCGAGAAGATCGTTGCCGAGCGGGTCGGCGGGGAGCAGGCGGGGTGGGGCGCGTAAGCGTCCGCCGTCGTCCGTCCGTCGTCGGCCGCGGGCCCGTTGTGGCCGGTCGCGCAGTTCCCCGCGCCCCTCTGGGGCGCTCCTCTCACCCGTGTTCACGTAGTTAGGAAAAGACAGTCATGGCACCGCATCCCGAAGCCGCTGCGCTCATCGCTCGTTCTCATCGGCTCGGCGCTGATCCTCGTAACACCAACTACGCCGGCGGGAACGCGTCCGCCAAGGGCACCGAGACCGATCCTGTGACCGGCGGGGATGTCGAGCTGATGTGGGTGAAGGGGTCCGGTGGGGACCTCGGGACGCTCACCGAGGCCGGGCTGGCCGTGCTGCGGCTGGACCGGCTGCGCGGCCTCGTCGACGTCTACCCCGGTGTCGAGCGCGAGGACGAGATGGTCGCCGCGTTCGACTACTGCCTGCACGGCAAGGGCGGGGCGGCTCCGTCGATCGACACCGCCATGCACGGGCTCGTCGACGCCGCCCACGTCGACCATCTGCACCCCGACTCCGGGATCGCGCTCGCCTGCGCGGCCGACGGGGAGAAGCTCACCGCCGAGTGCTTCGGCGACGCGGTGGCCTGGGTGCCCTGGCGGCGGCCCGGGTTCCAGCTGGGGCTGGACATCGCCGCGATCAAGGAAGCCAACCCGCAGGCGATCGGTGTGGTCCTCGGCGGACACGGCATCACCGCCTGGGGGGCCACCTCCGAAGAGTGCGAGCGCAACTCGCTGCACATCATCCGCACCGCCGAGGCCTTCCTCGCGGAGAAGGGGAGGGCCGAGCCCTTCGGTCCCCTCATCGACGGCTACGAGGCACTGCCCGAGGACGAGCGGCGGGAGCGGGCCGCCGCGCTCGCGCCGTACGTGCGGGCCCTCGCCTCGCAGGACAAGCCGCAGGTCGGGCACTTCACCGACTCCGACGCCGTGCTGGACTTCGTGGCGCGGGCCGAGCACCCGCGGCTCGCCGCGCTCGGCACCTCCTGCCCGGACCACTTCCTGCGCACCAAGGTGCGGCCGCTGGTCCTCGACCTGCCGCCGGGCGCTCCGCTGGAGGAGGCGATCGCGCGGCTGAAGGAACTGCACGCCGGCTACCGCGAGGAGTACGCCGCCTACTACCAGCGGCATGCCGAGCCCGACTCCCCCGCCATGCGCGGCGCCGACCCGGCGATCGTGCTGGTGCCCGGTGTGGGCATGTTCTCCTTCGGCAAGGACAAGCAGACGGCCCGGGTGGCCGGCGAGTTCTACGTCAACGCGATCAACGTGATGCGCGGGGCCGAGGCGGTGTCCTCCTACGCGCCGATCGAGGAGTCGGAGAAGTTCCGCATCGAGTACTGGGCGCTGGAGGAGGCCAAGCTCCAGCGGATGCCGAAGCCCAAGCCGCTCGCCACCCGGGTGGCGCTGGTGACGGGGGCCGGGAGCGGGATCGGGAAGGCGATCGCGCACCGGCTGGTCGCCGAGGGCGCGTGTGTCGTCGTCGCCGATCTCAACGCCGAGAACGCCGCCGCCGTCGCCGAGGAGCTGGGCGGGCCGGACAAGGCCGTCGCCGTCACCGTCGACGTGACGTCCGAGGAGCAGATCGCCGGCGCCTTCAAGGCCGCCGCGCTCGCCTTCGGCGGGGTCGACCTCGTCGTCAACAACGCCGGGATCTCCATCTCCAAGCCGCTGCTGGAGACCTCCGCGAAGGACTGGGACCTCCAGCACGACATCATGGCCCGCGGTTCGTTCCTCGTCTCGCGTGAGGCGGCACGGGTGATGATCGCTCAGGGGCTGGGCGGCGACATCGTCTACATCGCGTCGAAGAACGCCGTGTTCGCCGGGCCCAACAACATCGCCTACTCCGCCACCAAGGCCGACCAGGCCCACCAGGTGCGGCTGCTGGCCGCCGAGCTGGGCGAGCACGGCATCCGCGTCAACGGGGTCAACCCGGACGGCGTGGTGCGCGGCTCCGGCATCTTCGCCGGCGGCTGGGGCGCCCAGCGCGCGGCCGTGTACGGGGTCCAGGAGGAGAAGCTGGGCGAGTTCTACGCGCAGCGGACCATCCTCAAGCGTGAGGTGCTGCCGGAGCATGTCGCGAACGCCGTGTTCGCGCTGACGGGCGGGGAGCTCACCCACACCACCGGACTGCACGTCCCCGTCGACGCGGGTGTGGCGGCCGCGTTCCTCCGGTGACGGCCGTGAAGTCGTACGCCGCCGTCGACCTCGGCGCGTCCAGTGGGCGTGTCATGGTCGGCCGGGTGAGCCCGGACTCGCTGGAGCTCGCGGAGGCGCACCGCTTCCCCAACCGGCCGGTCCGGGTTCCGGAGGGGCTGCGCTGGGATGTGCTGTCGCTGTACGCGGGAGTGCTGGACGGGCTGCGGGCGGCCGGCCGGGTGGACTCCGTCGGCATCGACAGCTGGGCGGTGGACTACGGCCTGCTCGACGCCGACGGGGCGCTGCTCGGCAACCCCGTGCACTATCGCGACGCCCGGACCGAGGGCGTCGCGGAGAAGGTGTGGGCGGCCGTCCCGGCAGCCGAGCTGTATGCGGCGACCGGCCTGCAGTACGCGCCGTTCAACACCCTGTACCAGCTGACGGCCGCGGCCTCCTCGGCCCAACTGGCGCAGGCGCGGCGGCTGTTGCTCATTCCTGATCTGCTGACGTACTGGCTGACCGGCGAGCAGGGCACCGAGCTCACCAACGCCTCCACCACCCAGCTCATCGATCCCCGCACGGGCGACTGGTCCTATGACGTGGCCGCCCGGCTGGGCATCGACCTGGAGCTGTTCGCGCCGCTGCGCCGGCCCGGCGATCCGGCCGGGCTGCTGCGGGCCGAGGTGCTTCAGGAGACCGGGCTGACCGGGCCGGTGCCGGTGACGGCCGTCGGCTCGCACGACACGGCCTCGGCCGTGGCCGCCGTCCCCGCGGTCGGCGAACGGTTCGCCTACATCTGCACCGGCACCTGGTCCCTGGCCGGGCTGGAGCTGGACGCGCCCGTGCTCACCGAGGCGAGCCGCGCCGCCAACTTCACCAACGAGCTGGGCCTCGACGGCACGGTCCGCTACCTGCGCAACATCATGGGACTGTGGCTGCTCCAGGAGTGCGTACGGGCCTGGGGCGACCCGGAGTTGGGCGCCCTGCTGCGGGAGGCGGCGGCCGTGCCGGCGCTGCGGTCCGTCGTGGACGCCGGGGACGCGGCCTTCCTGGCGCCCGGGCGGATGCCGGAGCGGATCGCCGAGGCGTGCCGTGCCTCCGGGCAGCCGGTGCCCGTCTCTCCCGCCGAGATCACGCGCTGCATCCTCGACTCCCTCGCCCTCGCCCACCGGCGGGCCGTAGCCGAGGCGCAGCGGCTCGCCGATCACCCGGTCGACGTCGTCCACATCGTCGGCGGCGGCACCCGCAACGCGCTGCTGTGCCAGCTCACCGCCGACGCCTGCGGGCTGCCGGTGGTGGCCGGTCCGACGGAGGCGGCCGCACTCGGCAACGTGCTCGTCCAGGCCCGGGCGCACGGGCTGGTCGGCGATCGCGCCGAGATGCGCCGGCTGCTCTCCCGTACGCAGCCCCTGACCCGCTACGAACCGCAGGGCGGCGGCGAGCGGTGGCGCGCGGCGGAGGCCCGGCTCGCCACACGGTGAGACGGGGTCTCCCCTCAGCCGCTGTGCCGGACTACCCTGCACTCATCCGATGACCAACTCTGAGGAGCCGCGATGCGTGTCGCACTGTTCCTGACCTGTGTCAACGACACGCTCTATCCCGACACCGGCCGCGCCGTGGTGAAACTCCTGACCAGGCTGGGTGTCGAGGTCGACTTCCCGATGGCTCAGACCTGCTGTGGCCAGGCCCACTACAACACCGGCTACCGCCATGAGGCCGAGCCGCTCGCCCGGCATTACTCCGATGTATTCAGGGAGTACGAGGCGATCGTCACACCGTCGGGGTCCTGCGGGGCGATGGTGCGGGAGCTGTATCCGCGGATGGGCGAGCGGGCCCGGGCCGAGGGGCGGGGGGACACCCTCGCCGCCACGCTGGCGCCGGTGGTCCCGAAGACGTTCGAGCTCACCGAGTTCCTGGTCGATGTGCTGGGGGTGACGGACGTCGGCGCGTACTACCCGCACACGGTGACCTACCACCCGACGTGTCACGGACTGCGCGGTCTCGGGCTCGGGGAGCGGCCCCGGCGGCTGCTCCAGGCGGTGAAGGGGCTGGAGCTGGTCGAGCTGCCCGGCGCCGACGAGTGCTGCGGCTTCGGCGGGACGTTCGCGCTGAAGAACGCGGACGTCTCGGCTGCGATGGGCGCCGACAAGGTGCGCAACGCCGAGTCGACGGGCGCCGAGGTGCTGTGCGCGGCCGACAACTCCTGCCTCATGCACATCGGCGGGACCATGACCCGGCTGAAGACGGGCATGCGCCCGGTGCACATCGCGGAGATCCTGGCGAGCACAGAAGGGGAGCCTGCGCTGTGAGCGGGACGTTCGTCGGGATGCCGGCGTTTCCGAAGGCCGCGCGCGAGGCGGTCGGCAACCCGACCCTGCGCGGCAATCTGCGGCATGCCACGCACACCATCCGCGCCAAGCGCGCGAAGGCGGTCGCCGAGGTGTCCGACTGGGCGGAGCTGCGGGAGGCCGGCAAGCGGATCAAGGACCACACCCTGCGTCATCTCGACCGGTATCTGGTCCAGTTGGAGGAGTCGGTCACGGCGGCCGGCGGCACGGTCCACTGGGCCGCCGACGCGGACGAGGCGAACCGGATCGTGGCCCGGCTGGTCAGGGAGACCGGCGAGCGGGAGGTCGTCAAGGTCAAGTCCATGGCCACCCAGGAGATCGGGCTCAACGAGGCGCTCGAGGCCGAGGGCATCCGCGCCTACGAGACCGATCTCGCCGAGCTGATCGTGCAGCTGGGCAAGGACCGTCCCTCGCACATCCTCGTCCCCGCGATCCACCGCAACCGGGGTGAGATCCGGGACATCTTCCGCGCGGAGATGAGCGAGTGGGGGCGCCCGGCTCCCGAGGGCCTCACCGACACGCCCGCCGAACTCGCCGAGGCCGCCCGCCTCCACCTCCGTGAGAAGTTCCTGCGGGCCAAGGTCGGGATCTCCGGAGCGAACTTCATGGTCGCGGAGACCGGCACCCTGGTCGTCGTCGAGTCGGAGGGCAACGGGCGGATGTGCCTGACGCTCCCCGAGACGCTGATCTCCGTCGTCGGCATCGAGAAGATCGTGCCGGCCTGGCGGGACCTGGAGGTGTTCCTGCAGACCCTGCCCCGATCCTCGACGGCCGAGCGCATGAACCCGTACACGACCACCTGGACCGGCACGACCGACGGCGACGGGCCGCATACCTTCCACCTCGTGCTGCTGGACAACGGCCGCACCGACACCCTCGCCGACGAGGTCGGCCGCCAGGCCCTGCGCTGTATCCGCTGCTCGGCCTGTCTGAACGTCTGCCCGGTGTACGAGCGGGCCGGCGGTCACGCCTACGGTTCCGTCTACCCGGGCCCGATCGGCGCGATCCTCAGCCCGCAACTGCGCGGCACGCAGAGCGAGATCGACGCCTCGCTGCCGTACGCGTCGTCGTTGTGCGGCGCCTGCTACGAGGTGTGCCCGGTCGCCATCGACATCCCGGAGGTGCTGGTGCACCTGCGGGAACGGGTCGTCGAGGGCGGGCCGGTGACACGGGACGGCAACAAGGTGGTCCTGAAGCCGGCCAAGGGCCATGCCGCCGAACGAGCCGCGATGCGGGCGGCCCGCTGGGCGTTCAGCAGCCCCGGCGCCCTGCGCACCGGCCAGCGGCTCGCCTCCCGCACGCGCCGCCTGCACCCGCGTACCCTGCCCGGTCCGGGCAAGGCGTGGAGCGGCACCCGGGATCTGCCGGCCGTGCCCGCGGAGCCGTTCCGTGACTGGTGGCAGCGGACGAACGGCGGCACCACCGGCAAGGGAGCGACGAGGTGAACAGCGTGAACAGCGTGAACAGCGGGACCAGCAGGGAGCGGATCCTGGGCCGGGTGCGGCGCGCGCTCGCCGACGTACCGCAGGACGACACTCCCCCAGTGCCTAAAGGGCCTGGGAGGGACCCCCAGTACGAGCAGGCCGTCGCGCGCGACTATCTGCGGGAGCACGGCAGCCTGGGCGTCGAGGAGACGGTGGAGCTGCTGGCGGAGAACCTGGCGGACTACCGGGCGCTCGTGCACCGGTGCCCGGAGGCCGAACTGGCTTCCGTGATCGGGCGGTTGCTCGGTGAGCGCGGGGCGAAGTCGGTGGTCGTGCCGCCGGGTCTGGACCCTCGGTGGCTCGCCGAGACCGATGCCGAGCGGGTCGAGGACCTTGCCGAGAGCACCGCGCGGGAGCTCGACCGGGTCGACAGCGTGGTCACGGCGTGCGCGGTGGCGATCGCCGAGACGGGGACGATCGTCCTGGACGCCGGCCCCGACCAGGGCCGTCGCCGGATCACCCTGGTCCCCGACCACCACGTCTGTGTGGTGCGGGTGCCGGACCAGGTCGTGGCGTCCGTCCCCCAGGGGCTCGAACGACTCGACCCCGGACGCCCGTTGACCTGGATCTCGGGCCCCTCCGCCACCAGCGACATCGAGCTGGACCGGGTGGAGGGAGTGCATGGCCCCCGCACGCTCGAGGTGATCCTGGTGCGCTGACGGCGCCTGCTCAGCAGTAGGTCAGGGCGCAGCCGTGGCGCAGGGAGTACTGGGCGGCCCGCAGGTACACGGCCGTGTAGAACGCGGTGGCCAGGTCCTCGGCCCAGGGGCCTGGCCGGTGCGCCGCGGCCTGCTCCGCCTCGCCCTCCAGGAACCACAGGGTCAGTTCGAGGTTGCCGAAGGTCGCCGGTATCAGGTCCAGCGGCAGGCCGAGGGCCGCGGCGAGCCGCTCGGCGAGGGCGAGGACGTACGGCGCTCCGACGACCAGGGTCTCGTCGGCGTACGCGGAGCCGACGGGCAGCTCGATGGCCTCCTCCAGCGCGAACGGGACCAGGAGCGACCAGTCGAGGAGGGTGTGCCCCTCCTCCGGTGACAGCTGCGCCCGGCACAGCTCGACGAAGCCGTCCATGGACGGGCTGATCTTCTCCTCGAACCAGCCCTGGGGCCCGGGGGCCTTCGGTGCGTACGGCGGCAGTCCGCGCCGCGCCAGCTCCGTGTCGAGGGCAGAGGCTACGTCTCCATAGCCGTCCTCGCCCGGCACCGACCAGTCCTGTGGACTCACGCTCACGAGATAGACACCCATGCGTGCACCGTACGTGCCGCCACTGACAACGCCTCCACCGACCGCATCGGCAACCATCGACAAACATCGACAAACATCGACAAGGGAGGTGAACAAGCGCTTAGATATGTGATCGGACCTGTCCAGCCGCGATCGACTCCCGGAGGCCCCGTTGTTCACGTCCGTCGACGATGTCTCGGCCCGGCTCGCCGAGACCGGCTATCTCGCCTCGCCCGCCGTCGCCACGACCGTCTTCCTCGCCGACCGGCTCGGCAAGCCGCTGCTCGTGGAGGGCCCGGCCGGGGTCGGCAAGACGGAACTCGCCAAGGCGGTGGCCGAGGCCGCGGGGGCCCGGCTGGTACGACTTCAGTGCTACGAGGGCGTGGACGAGTCCCGGGCGCTGTACGAGTGGAACCACGCCAAGCAGTTGCTGCGCATCAGCGCGGGCCGCGACGAGGCCTGGGACGAGACCCGCACCGACGTCTTCAGCGAGGAGTTCCTCCTCCCGCGGCCCCTGCTGACCGCCATCCGGGGCGAGGAACCGACGGTCCTGCTGATCGACGAGACCGACAAGGCCGACGTCGAGATGGAGGGACTGCTCCTCGAAGTGCTCAGCGACTTCCAGGTCACCGTCCCGGAGCTGGGCACGATCACCGCGACCCGTCGCCCCTTCGTCGTCCTCACCTCCAACGCCGGCCGTGAGCTGTCGGAGGCGTTGCGCCGCCGCTGTCTGTTCCTCCACATCGGCTTCCCCGAGGAGGAGTTGGAGCGGCGGATCGTCCGGCTGAAGGTCCCCGGCATCGACGCGGCGCTCACCGAGTCGGTGGTCCGGGTGGTCGGTGCGCTGCGCGCGATGGATCTGCGCAAGGCGCCCTCCGTCGCCGAGACCGTCGACTGGGCGCGCACGCTGCTCGCGCTCGGCGCCACCACCCTCGACGAGAGCGTCGTACGCGACAGTCTGGGCGTGATCCTCAAGCACCAGGACGACGTCCTCAAGGCCGGTGCGAAGCTCGACCTGGACGCCGTGTGAGCGCCGATGTCGCCGACCGTCTGGTCGGCTTCGTCGCCGCGCTGCGCGCCCACGGCGTCCGCGTCGGCACCGGCGAGACGGTGGACGCCGCCGAGGCGACGGCGGCACTGGGCTTCGCCGACCGCGTGCTGCTGCGCGAGGGACTGGCCGCGACGCTGCTGCACTCGACGGACCAACGGCGGTTGTTCGACACCGTCTTCGACCTGTACTTCCCGCGCGGCGTCGGCGCTCCCCAGGACGAGCCCGGCGACCGGGACGACCTGCGCGACCGGCTCGCCGCCGCGCTCGCCGCGAACGACGAGGCGATGCTGGGCCGGTTGGCGATCGAGGCGGTCGACGGGCTTGGCGGATACGGGAGTTCACCGGGCGCGGACGGCTGGTCGTCGCATCAGACCCTGGAACGGCTGCGCCCGCAGACGCTGTTGGCGCGGGTGCGGGACGACATCCGGGCCCGGGGCGGCGGTTCCGGCTTCGCCGACCGGCTGTTGGAGGACGAGATCCGGCGGCGCATCGAGGCCTTCCGGGCCCTGGTGGCCCAGGAGGCGCGGCGCCGGGTGGCGGAGCGGCGCGGGCGGGACGAGATCGCCCGGCGGGCGGTGGCGCCGACCGCCGACCGGGTCGACTTCCTGTACGCGGGAAGGGACCGGCTGGCCGAACTGCGGCGGACGGTGCAACCGTTGGCCCGCAGACTGGCCACGCGTATGGCGGCGCGCCGCCGCCGGGCGTCCCGGGGCACGATCGATCTGCGGCGCACCCTGCGCGGCTCCCTGTCGACGGGCGGGGTACCGATGCGGCCCGTGCTGCGCCGTCGGCGTCCGGCCCGCCCCGAG
Source organism: Streptomyces sp. NPDC031474 (assembly GCF_055581185.1). Lineage (NCBI taxonomy): Bacteria > Bacillati > Actinomycetota > Actinomycetes > Kitasatosporales > Streptomycetaceae > Streptomyces > Streptomyces sp. NPDC031474. Next base: position 169,844 of record NZ_JBVIJX010000012.1, on the reverse strand, counting down.
CTGGTGCTGCTGTGCGATGTGTCGGGCTCGGTGTCCGGATTCTCCGACTTCACGATGCTGCTGGTGCAGGCGCTGCACGACCAGTTCAGCAAGGTGCGCGTGTTCGCCTTCGTCAACCGGATCGACGAGGTGACGGGGCTGCTCCAGCACGGGGCCGCCGACCCGGAGGGCCTCGGCGCCCGGATCCAGGGCGAGGCGCGGGTCACGGGCTACCACGGCAGCAGCGACTACGGGGGCGCCCTGGGCGAGTTCGTGCAGCGCTACGACGCCGCGGTCGGCCCGCGCACCACGGTCTTCGTGCTCGGCGACGCCCGCACGAACATGAGCGACCCCAACCTGGCCGCGCTCCGTCAGATCGCCGAACAGGCCCGGCATGTGCACTGGTTGAACCCCGAGCCCCGGACCCTATGGGGCACGGGCGATTCGGCCGCACCCGAGTACGCCGAGCTGGTCGCGATGCACGAGTGCCGCAACGCCCACCAACTCGGCATCCTGGTGGGCCGGTTGCTCCCGGTCTAGCGTTTACGGTCCGACTGGCCGCCCTTTTCCGGCTGACCGCCTTTTCCGGTCGGCTGTCTCTTTCCGGCTACCGGCTAGCTGTCCTTGGCCTTCGCGTACACGTTCGCCATCGTCCCGGCGAAGTCGTACACCACACACTGTTCGTCGCCCACGACCCATGCGTCGTGGCCCGGCGGGATCACGAAGACGTCACCGGGGCCGACTTCCCCCTCGCCGCCCTCCTCCATCGTGATGTGCATGCGCCCCTGGACCACATAGCCGTTGTGGTGGACCTGGCACATGCTGGTTCCCGCGATCGGCGCCACGGACTCCGACCAGCGCCACCCGGGCTCGAAGGTCCCGACGGCGAAGTCGAGACCTGTCATGTGGACGGCCTCCAGGTGGCCGCGGGGGAAATCGCGGCGCTCGTCCGGCTTGTCGAGCGTCTTCACTTCCAGCATGACGCTCCCTCCTTCCGGCCGTACCTCAGCACGGCCGGGGCCGGTCTCCCCGGCGGCTCTGGGCGTCGTCGGTCGAGGGCCGAGCCCCACTCCTTCCATGGTCCGCCCGTCCCCCGGGCGCCGCCAATCGGAGGATGCGCCCCGGTCAGCCGGCGCCGCTGCACAGTTCGGCGAAGCGAGCGGCGTCGATGTTGCCGCCGGAAACGATCACTCCGACGCGCCGGGGCAGGCCGTCGACCCGTCCGGCGAGGAGAGCGGCGAGCGGGGTGGCGCCGCTGGGCTCCACGACGATCTTCAGGCGTTCGAAGGCGAACCGCATGGCCGCGCGGATCTCGTCGTCGCTGACCAGGACGATCCCGTCCACGAGCCGCCGGTTCACCGAGAACGTGAGCTCCCCGGGCGTGTGCAGGGCCTGGCCGTCGGCGATGGTGCGCGGCACCGGGATCTCGACCCGCCGGCCCGCCTCCAGCGACCGCTTGGTGTCGTCGCCCGCCTCCGGTTCGACGCCGACGACGCGGATGCCGGGCCGCAGTCCCTTGAGCGCGGTCGCGCTGCCCGCGATCAGTCCGCCGCCCCCGACCGGCGCCAGCAGGGCGTCCAACTCCCCCGCCTCCTCCAGAAGTTCGAGGGCCGCAGTGCCCTGGCCCGCCATGACGTGCGGATGCTCATAGGGCGGGATCAGCGCCAGGCCCCGCTCGGCGGCCAGCGCCTCTCCGATGGCCACCCGGTCGCCGGCATAGCGGTCGTACGTCACGATCTCCGCGCCGTAGCCTGCCGTCGCCGCCCGCTTGGAGCGGGGCGCGTCCGCGGGCATGACGATCACGGCGGTGGTCCCGAGTTCGCGTGCGGCCAGGGCGACCGCCTGGGCGTGGTTGCCGGAGGAGTACGCGGCGATGCCCCTCGCGAGCTGATCGGGGGCCAGCCGGGAGGCCGCGTTGTAGGCGCCGCGGAACTTGAAGGCGCCGACGCGCTGGAAGTTCTCGCACTTCAGGAGGACCTCGGCGCCGACGATCCGGTCGAGGGTGCGCGAGCGCAGCACGGGGGTGCGGTGCGCGACGCCCTTGAGGCGGGCGGCCGCGTCGCGCACGTCGTCGAGGGTGATCGGCAGGGGTGCGGTCGTCACGGACGGGCTCCCTCGGGGGTGTCGTCGGCGCCGTTCGCCGCGGTCGTGCGGGAGGCTCTGGCCTGGGAGAGGTAGCTGTAGGCGGAGGCCCGGGAGATGCCGAGGCGGACGGCGACCTGCTCGATCGCGCGGCGCACGGCGAACACCCCGCGTTCGTCCAGACCGCGGAAGAGCGCCAGGCGACGCGGCCGGTCGAGGCCCGCCCAGGTCTGGTCCTGGCGCGTCAGCTGGGCGTCGAGAAGGGCGTCGACGACGGAGTCGATGTCGTCGCCGAAGGTGGTCACGGGCGCGTCGGCCGGCCCTGCGGGCGTCCCGGCGAGCGCGGCCAGCAGCCCCTGCACCCGGTCCACCTCGGTGACGTCCACGTTGACGCACAGCGCGCCGAACACCGCGCCCGTGGAGTCGCGCAGCACCATCGTGGACGACTTCACGAGCTTTCCTGCGCCGGTGCGGGTGACGTAGTTCAGCTCGTCGAGGGCGTCGTCGCCGCGGGCGAGGACCCGCATGCCGATCTCGCTCATCGCCCCGCCGACCGTCCGCCCGGTCACCGACCCGGCGACGGCGACGACGGACTTCTCCGGCCGCCGGTAGTCGTGCAGCACCACCTCGCACACCGGCCCGAAGGTGGCCGCGATCCCGTCCACGAATGGCGTGAGCGCACGCAGCGTCGCGTCCCGCTCGGTTTCCCGGTAATCCATAACCCCCATTAGACCACGGGTCCAGACTCTGGACCATCAGTCCAATGCCGCTCTCGGTCGGACCCCTTCAGGGGAACTGTCGATCAAGGGGTGGTGTCGTCAATTGCCGTTTCCCTAGGATGTGTTGTCGGCCGCGCCAGTCCGGGGCACGGCGGGGATCTGGGGGAAGAGATGCAGCCTGGCAAACAGCTGTCCACGTCGATCGATGCCACGGTTCCGACGGCCGCGCGCATGTACGACCACTACCTGGGCGGCAAGGACAACTACGCGGCCGACCGCGCGGCCTGCGAGGAACTCGACAAGGTCGTCCCCAGCACCCGCGCCCTCGCGCTGAACAACCGGCGCTTCCTGCAGCGGGTCGTGAAGACCCTGACCCAGGAGTACGGGATCCGGCAGTTCCTCGACCACGGCTCAGGCCTGCCCACCCAGGACAACGTCCACCAGGTCGCCCAGCGCATCGACCCGACCGCGCACGTCGTCTACGTCGACAACGACCCCATGGTGCTCGTGCACGGCCGGGCCCTGCTGGAGCAGGACGAGCGGACCACCGTCATCCACGCCGACATGCGGGAGACGGAGGCCATCTTCGCCCACGAGGACACCGAGCGCCTGCTCGACTTCTCGCAGCCGGTGGCCGTGCTGTTCAACTCGGTCTTCCACTGCATCCCCGACAGCGACACCGACGGACCGCAAGCGGTTGTCCGCCGGGTGGCCGAACGCCTCGCCCCCGGCAGCTATCTGGTGATGTGTCAGCTGGTCAGTGAGGACCCGGCGGTCAGGGAGTTCGTCACCGACTTCATGGACAAGGCCACCCAGGGCCACTGGGGCCGGGTCCGCCAGGAGAAGGACGTCGCCGCACTGTTCGAGGGCCTGGACATCCTCGACCCGGGACTGGTGGAGGTCTCCACTTGGCGCCCCGACACCGAGGTCGCTCCTCGCCAACTCACCCAGGAGTGGATCGAGTTCGGCGGCGTGGGCCGCCTCGGCCAGCACCGCGCCTGAGGCCAGGACTGCGGCTGAGGCCAGGACTGCGGCTGTGCGCGTGGCCGGGGTCGGGGTCGGGTCCGCAGCAGGGGCACGCGGTCAGACGTACCGCTGCTTCGCGATGGCAGCCAAGAGGGCCTGCGAATCACGGGGGTTGAGCGCCTCGTCGGCCAGCCGGTCCAGCGCGACGCGGTACTCCTCCGTCTCGTCCTGGTCCTCCAGGAAGGTGGCGCTCCTGATCTGCTCGAGGTAGACGACATCGGGCAGATCGGCGCCGCCGAAGCGCAGATAGGTGACCGGTATGGCCGGCGCCGAGGCGTGGGTGACGTCCAACGGCACGACCTGGACGGTGACATGGGGCAGCCGGGCCAGTTCCACGAGATGGGCGAGCTGCTCGCGCATGACCTCGCGGCTGCCCAGCACCCGCAGCAGCACCGACTCGTCGAGGATCGCCCACACCCGCGGGGCGTCCGGTCGCCGCAGCAGTTCGGTACGCCGCGTCCGCAGCTCCACCCGGCGCTCGACCTCCCGAGACGTCGCCGACGGCAGCCCTCGCTCCACGACGGCGCGCGCGTACGCGGGAGTCTGCAACAGGCCCGGCACGTACTGGATCTCGAAGGTACGGATCGCGGTGGCCGCCTCCTGCAATCCGACCAGGCGGTCGAACCACTCGGGCATCAGCCGCTTGTCGTAGCGCTGCCACCAGCCCGGCTCGCCCGCCTGCCGCAGCAGCCGGAGCAGCACCGAAGCCTCATGGTCGTCGGTCTTGTACAGCGACAGGAGCGCGCGGACGTCCGCCTCGACGGGCGGCCTGCGCCCCTTGCCCGCCTCGATGCGCGACAGCTTCGCCGGGCTGAAACCGATGGCGCGCGCGGCCTGGTCCTGGGACAGGCCGGCGTCCTCCCGGATGCCCGCCAACTGCACACCGACCAGCATTTTCAGCAAGGTTGGGGCGGGCTCGGCACGGTTCAGATACGGTTCGAGGCGGGAGACGCGAGACGACTCGGCAGACATCCTGACTCCCCGTGGACCGGCAGACGACAGACCGAAGTATCGCATCCGAAGCCCTCCGGCCGCACGCGGCAAGGCAATCGGCTCCATCGGGACACCACGAGTCGCCCCCTGGAGCACGCCCGCCGAGTCCGCCCCGGACCCTCACGCGATCCTTACGCGACCCCCACGCGGCGTTCACACCAGATGGTCGAACTCCCCGTCCTTCGCCCCGGCCACGAACGCGGCCAGCTCGGCCGGCGTGTACACCAGGGCCGGCCCCTCGGGATCACGGGAGTTGCGCATCGCGACGCCTCCCCCGTCCAGGGCCGCGACCTCCACACAGTTGCCTTCGGCGTTGCTGTGGCTGCTCTTGATCCAGCGGACGCCCAACGAGCTCGCCCGTACTCCGTTCGGCACTGACGGCACTGCACTCTCCTCGCTCGTACGCGCAATTTCCCGTGAAATTGCACGAGGACATCGTCAGCGTGGATAATAACCATGCCGTCAACCACACTTCTGGCGCCCCGTCCTGACGTCGCTTCAGGGAGATGCACCGTGTCATCACCTGCGCAGATCCGGAGCCATGAGTCCGTCTCCGTGCGTGACTCGCCCAGAACCGCCGCCCTGCACCTCACGGGCAGCCGGGAAGGATTCGCCCAGGCACGGGACTTCACCCACCACACCCTCGACTGCTGGTCCCTGGGCCACTGCAGTGACGACGCGGTGATGGTCGTCACGGAGCTGGCCGCCAACGCGGTCCTGCACGGCCTCCCCCACCCCTCGGCCGGCGAGTTCGACGTACGGCTCAGACTCACCCTGCGCCGCTCCCACCTGGTGTGCGCGGTCACCGACCCGAGCGACAGCCTGCCCGTCTACCCGCACGCCGACGACACCCTCCTGGAACACGGCCGCGGACTGCACATCGTCGAGGCCCTCTCGCAGCACTGGGGCTGGACGCGTCGCTCCCCCGTGGGCAAGACCGTCTGGGCCATGCTGCCGACCCGCTTACAGCCCTGATCCCCGACCGACGGCTGACACCTGACATGACTGCCACGAAGAGAACCGCACCGCTGAAGGACCTGGGACATGTGCCGTGGCCCGAGATCAAGGACTCCACCGGGTCCGCTGCGGACATCCCGATCCTGCTGACCACCGTCGCCCGGGGCGACGCCGACAGCGCCGGGTCCGCTCTAGGCCAACTGCGCCGCAGAATCTGCCAGTTCGGCTTCGTCGTCGACGAGGCGACGGCGGCGACGGTGCCGTTCCTCTGGGAACTCGTCCGGCTCCCCCAGGTCACCTGCCGTGCGGAGATCCTGCGCCTGCTGAAGAGCATCGCCGACACCCGTCAGTGGGAGACCACGGCCGCCGCGTACCCCAAGCTGCTCCACCACCCCGACGACTACGTGGGCTGGGAACGCGCGGCCCGCGACGCCGTGCACGCCCAGCGAGACGTGCTTCGCCAGCTGCTCACCGAGCCGGACACCGAGATCGTGCGCGCCACCACGGAACTCGCCGAGACTTTGACCGGCTGAGGCGCCGGCGGACGGCGAATCCAGGGCCTGACCGGGTCCTTCTGCGGAACTCCACATCCGACCGCTAAGTTGTGCCGCATGAGCAACCTTGACCGTGCGCCCGTACCGAGTGTGTGCGGCGGCCGCGGATTCGTCGTCGCCGAACCAGTCCGCGAGCTACTGAGCCCCCGGCAGGTGAAACTCGGCGAGTCGACCGAGGTGCGCCGGCTGCTGCCGAACCTCGGACGGCGCATGATCGGCGCCTGGGCCTTCGTCGACCACTACGGCCCCGACGACATCGCCGACGAGCCGGGCATGCAGGTCCCGCCGCATCCGCACATGGGCCTGCAGACCGTCAGCTGGCTGCACGAGGGCGAGGTGCTGCACCGCGACTCGACCGGCAGCCTGCAGACCATCCGGCCCAAGGAACTCGGGCTGATGACCTCGGGCCGGGCGATCAGCCACTCCGAGGAGAGCCCCCGGCCGCACGCCCGCTACCTGCACGGCGCCCAGCTCTGGGTCGCGCTGCCGGACGCCCACCGGCACACCGACCCCCACTTCGAGCACCACGCCGACCTGCCCACCGTCACCGCCCCCGGCCTCACGGCCACCGTGCTCCTCGGCGACCTCGACGGCTCCACCTCACCCGGCACGGCGTACACCCCCATCGTGGGCGCCGATCTCGCGCTCGCCCGCGGCGCCGACGTACGCCTGCCGCTCCTGCCCGACTTCGAGTACGGCGTTCTGTCGATGTCGGGCGAGGTGCATGTGGACGGGGTGCCCGTCCTGCCGGGCTCGATGCTCTACCTCGGCTGCGGACGCACCGAACTGCCCCTGCGGGCCGAGTCCGACGCAGGCCTGATGCTGCTCGGCGGCGAGCCGTTCGAGGAGGAGCTCGTCATGTGGTGGAACTTCGTCGGCCGGTCCCAGGAAGAGATCGTGCAGGCTCGCGAGGACTGGGCACAGGGGACCCGTTTCGGCGAAGTGAAGGGCTACGACGGAGCCCCGCTGCGCGCCCCGACCCTGCCCGACACCCCCCTCAAACCACGCGGAAGGGTGCGCTGACCTGGGAAATCAGGCCGCCGGTGCTGAGCACTCGAGGCCGCCTCCCCGCCTGCCCTTCTACGACGATCTCTGGCGGCACGCTCCCCTTGGCGGGCTCCCGAACAGGAGCTTCCGAGGCTGTCCGCGTTTCCAAGGTGTGGGCATCTGCGGGCGGCTTCGCCAGGACCGATGCTGACTTAATGCCGACTTTCCTGATGGCTCGTCAGGCACGGAGGAGTGATGCGTTCGCCGCCGGGAGACCAGATGCACGCTCCGACGTGACTTGACCGTGCGCTGCCACCGGCGTGCCCTGAGGCTGAGTTCTCGCCCCGCCGCCTCCAGATCCCCAGGAGGGCCACGACCAGTTCGGCAGACCCGTGCCGACAGGTCGGCCTCGACGGGGTCCCCGTAGTAATCGCCGAATAAACAACGGATATCGCTGACCTGCGCGGATGTGGCCCGACTCGTTGATCGGCCTTCCTGCCCGACGGGTTCGGCAGTGGCGCCTTCGCGGTGCTTGCGCAGTTCCCGGTAGAGCGTGGAGCGGCTGACGCCGAGTTCGGCGGCGACCTGTTCGGGGATCGCGCCGTCCTTGATCCGCTGGGCGGCTCCGGCACGTGTGGTCGCGTTGAGTTTCGCGGGGCGGCCGGTCGGCAGGCCGCGGGCTTCCTTGGCAGCGCGGGCGCCGGCGGCACGTTCCAGCATGTAGGTCCGCTCCATCTGGGCGAACATCGCCAGCAGCGCGATGGCCATGCCGGTGCCGGGGCCCGGCTCGCTGGTGTCCACGGCGAGCTTGTCGCCGAGCGTGCGCAGGAAGACGCCACTTTCGGTGAGGTCGTGCACGAGATTCAGGGTCTCGCGCATGTTCCGGCCCAGCCGGTCCAGGGTGAGCACGTTGATCCGGTCTCCGGGACGGGCGAAGCCGAGGAGACGTCGCCTTCACCGGCGGCGCCGGACCCCGCCTGCACCACCTGGCCGGCACGGCGTCTCCAACGCCTTCTACCTCCACCTCCGCGATCCCGACGGCCACCGCGTGGAGATCTGCACCTCCGACTACTGCACCGGCGACCCCGACCACGAGACGTACCGCTGGAACGTGCATGACGACCGCCGCCGCGACTTCTGGGGCAACGCCGTCATCGAGTCCTGGTACAAAGAGGGCACCCCGGTCCGCGATCTCGACGGAAACCCGCAATGCGTGTCGGACGCCCTGCTCGACGAAAACGCCGTCCAGGTGGGAGCGGACGGCCTCGGCTGACTTCTCCGGGCACCTTCGCGAGGCGGATCCTGAACACCCAGAGGCGCCCTTCGGGCAGATCCGCTTCTGTTCGTCCGGCCCCAGCTCCTACTCCGCACCGGCCCGCGCGCCCAGCACCGCGCCGCGAGGTTCCCTCCGTATGGCTGTCGCCCTTCGAAAGGTGACGCCCCTCAGGCTCCGGTTCATGCCTGGGCCGGAGCCTGACGCAAGAGAGTTCAGCCGGAGTGAAGGGCCGTGCGCAGGGTGGCGACGGCCTGGCTGATCGCGGCCTCGGCCGCATGGGTGTCGCGCAGGGCGTTGAGCATCACGAAGTCGTGGATGATCCCCTGGTAGCGGACCGCGGTGACGGGCACGCCCGCCTGGCGGAGCTTGTTGGCGTAAGCCTCGCCCTCGTCGCGCAGGACGTCGGCCTCGGCGGTGATGACGAGGGCCGGGGGCAGATCGCGCAGCTGCTCGACCGAGGCGCGGAGCGGACTCGCCGTGATCTCGTCGCGAGACTTCTCGTCGGACGTGTACTGGTCCCAGAACCACTGCATGGCGTCCCGGCGCAGGAAGTAGCCCTCGGCGAACTGGTGGTACGAGGGCGTGTCGAAGGCCGCGTCGGTGACCGGGTAGAACAGCACCTGCTGCACCAACGGCACGTCTCCTCGCTCCTTGGCCATGAGCGTGAGCGCGGCGCTCATGTTGCCGCCGACCGAGTCGCCGGCGACAGCAATGCGAGCGGCGTCGAGACCGTTCGCAGCGCCGTCGGTGACGATCCAACGGGCAACGGCGTAGTTCTGCTCGATGGCGACGGGGTAACGGGCCTCGGGCGAGAGGTCGTACTCGGGGAACACGACCGCGGCCTGCGCACCGACGGCGAGTTCGCGCACGAGGCGGTCGTGGGTGTGGGCGTTGCCGAACACCCAGCCCGCGCCATGGATGTAGATGATCACGGGGAGGGTGCCGGTGGCTCCTGCGGGGCGGACGACACGGGCGCGGACATGGCCGGTGGGTCCGCCGGAGACGGTGACCCACTCCTCGTCGACGCCGGGTTTGGCGATGTCACCGGACTGCACCTCGTCGACGGTCTTGCGGCCCTCGACGGGCCCGAGGTCGAACAGGTACGGCGGGTTCGCGGTGGCTTCGGCGAAGGACTGGGCGCCGGGTTCGAGAACGGGGCGGGCGGCGATGTCGGTCATGGCGACCTCCTGGGTGCGGGTGCCGCGGACGTACTCCTGACGGTAGTCCCCGCTCGGAGCGGTGGCACACCAGGAAGAGTAGTGTGCGATTAGATCGTGCACAACTCATTAGCTAGCGATTCCTTCGTGCGCGATAGAATGAAGAGAACCGAACGACCCGCCCGTGATCAGCGCAAACACCGGGAGCCGCGCCGTGAAGGAAGCCGCCGCAGAGCCGACGCAAGGGTCCCTCCTCCTGGACGACCAACTCTGCTTCGCCCTGTACGCCGCTTCCCGGGCGGTCACGACCCGCTACCGGCCGCTTCTGGACGAGCTTGGTCTGACCTACCCGCAGTACCTGGTGATGCTCGTCCTGTGGGAGCAGGACTCCGTCTCGGTGAGCGACCTGGGGGCAGCCCTCCACCTGGACTCCAGCACCCTGTCGCCGCTCCTCAAGCGCCTTGAAGCGGGGGGCCTGTTGCGACGCGAGCGCCGCCCCGAGGACGAACGTTCTGTGGCTGTCCGCCTCACCGAAGCCGGCATCGAACTCCGCGACAAAGCCCGCACGGTCCCTGTCGCGATCGGCCAGGCGATGGGCCTGACCGCCGAGCAGGACACCGCGGCCAAGGAACTGCTCCGGCTGATCACAGCCAACGTCGCGGGGCAGTGATCACGAGTTCCTGCGGATCTTCACCGAGCGGGTCTCCCGAAACACCCAATCGGCCGACCGCCACGTCGATTTCCTCTCGACCGGATCGACGACAGATGACAGCCCGACGATTCACTCACCACGACCGGACGCTACTGACCGGGACGGCCGTTTCACCAGCTGTCAGGGTGGTCGACGCCCAGGGCACTGACGACCACGATGACCGCCACCGCGTCGGCGCGGACGCGTCGCGCCACGGTGTGTGCGCGGCTCAGATCGGTCGTCCACAGGGTCGCCGCGAGCGCGAAGTCGCTGGCGTTGGCTACGCGGATCGCCTCGCCCTCGTCGTCGAAGGGGATGATCGTGCCGACGTCGATGCTCTGCTCCGGCCGTCTCGCGTCACCTTGCCGGGCGACGGCAAGGGACCCTGCGACTTGACCGGATGCTGCCTCCGTTTTACTCTCGAATGAGTACGGAGGCAGTCTCCGTTTTATTGGATGCGCAGGTCCGTCCGAGGTGAGAGTGCTATGAACGCCAAGGAACAGCAGGGGCGCAAGCCCCGTGCGGACGTTCAGCGCAACCGCACGGCCCTCCTGGAAGCGGCGCAGCGCCACTTCCTGCAGTACGGGGTCGGCACGTCTTTGGAGGCGGTGGCCAAGGAGGCGGGCGTCGGGCCCGGCACGCTGTATCGGCACTTCCCGACCCGGGAGGCACTGCTGGCGGCCGTGTTGCAGACGCGTTCCGAGGAGCTGGTGGCCCGCCAGGCGGACATCGAGCAGCTCGGCGACGCCTCCGAGGCGCTGAGGCAGTGGCTGCGGGCGATGGAGGAGCACTTCAGCGCCTTCAGCGGGCTGCCGGAGCCACTCATGACCGCGGCCAGGGAGCACGCGCCGGACAACCCGCTCACGCTCCCCTGCGACATCCTCATCTCCGCCACCGACGCGTACGTCGGTGCGGCACAGTCCGCAGGGTACGTACGCCGCTCGGTGAAGGGGTACGACCTGTTCCTCGCGGCGATCTCCGTTGCCTGGGTCAAGGGCACGGGTGCCACCGACGAGGAGTCGCTGGACCGTCTGCGGTCGCTCATGGAGAACGGCTACCGCGAACGGGGCGGCCAGGCGTAAGCCACCGGGCGCCCCTACCTGTTTGACCGTCCGGTTGCCGGCCTGTCCGGGATCCGACGGGCCTGGTCGGTGACGGCCGGCTTCCAACCATCACCTCGTGCTGCCCCAGAAACCCGGGGACAACACGCCCCCAGAAGGAACAAATCATGAAACTTACTGTTATCGGCGCGGGTGCGCTCGGCGGCAACCTCGCCCGCAAGCTCACCACGGCCGGACACGACGTACTGGTCGCGGGCGCCCGGGGCCCCGAGGCCGTACCGGCCGAGGTGCTGGAGTCCGGAGCCCGCGCGGCGGACCTCGCCGACGCCGTCCAGGGCCGGGACGTGATCATCCTGTCCATCCCCTTCGGGCGGGCCGGGGAGCTGGCCGGCCTGTTCGCCGCGGTCCCTGCCGAGACGGTGGTCATCGACACTTCGAACTACTACCCCCAGCTGAGCGGGAACATCGACGCGGTCGACCATGGCCAGGTGGAAAGCCTGTGGAACGCCGAGCAGTTGGGACGCCCCGTGGTCAAGGCGTGGAACGCGGCCCTGGCCGGCATCCAGCAGACCAAGGGCGTACCGGCGGGCACGCCGGGGCGCATCGCCATACCGGTGGCCGCCGACTCGGCCGAGGCCCGACGCGTGGCGATGGGGCTGGTGGAGGACACCGGCTTCGACGCCTTCGACGCCGGAACGCTGGCCGACTCCTGGCGCCAGCAGCCGGGCACGCCTGCCTACTGCACCGAGCTGGACCTCAGGGAGCTGGAGGCTGCCCTGGCCGCGGCGGAGCGGGACAAGGCCCCGGGGACGCGTGACCGGCTGATGGAGCGTTTCGCGGCCTTCGCCTCCGCGCCCGCCCTGGAGGAGATCGTCGAGATGAACCGCTCCGCCCACCGCTGACAACCGGGGGTGCCGTCCGGTCGCCCCACCCTCACCCCACTGTCCCCGTCCGACATCCGGGCAGTAAGGAGACCCCCACCGTCATCACCGACGACCGCCGGCCACGCCAGATCGCCGAAAGCCCCACCCTGGACGATCCTCGCCTCCGCCTGCGCGCCCGCCCCCATGATCGCCGACCTGGTCGAGGAACTCGCGCACGGCACCGGCACGCGGCAGTTCAGCCCCAGCGTCCAGCGGCAGCCTCCGCGTCTCACCGCTACCGCACCAGCCGTCGCGACGACCGTCGCCAGAGCGCAGGCGAGCCGAAGTCGCTGACCAGCACACTCACGCACGCGAACAGCAGTGTGGCCCTACGGACGGGGGATGCCGCAGGGCCACACTCGCACCGTACCGCGTCTATCCGTTTCGCAGGGGCTAACTCTCGCTGAATGCCGATGATGTCCCCCGCCCTCGGCAACCCAGCGCGGCGGCGCTCGTGGATTCACTCTGCAGAGCGCTCTCGCCAGGAGGGACCAGGGACCGCTGACCATCCCGATCCTGGCCATCGGCGGCGAGTACAGCACCGGCACGGCCCCGGCGGAGGACATGCGCAAGGTCGCCGCCGACGTCACCGGCGTGGTCCTTCCCGACTCCGGCCACTTCCCGGCCGAAGAGGTACCGGAGCCGGAGCCCCTGACGAAGGCACTGCTGGACTTCCTGCTCTGACCGGGCAGGGCGACAGCGAGGACGAAGTCGCCGACGACAACTCGGGGGGCGCGCAGCTCTGTGTGGGGCACCCGCCTCAACGGCCCTGCCCGGGCGCGGGGGCCGGCGATCTCGTGACCGCCGCACGACCGGGGAGGACCACCCTCGTGATCAAGGGCCGTCGGTGGGCGGGCGGATCAGCGCAGTCCGGCGAAGAGGTCGTTCTCGGGCAGGGCCGCGCCGGTGGTGTCCTGGACGCGTACGAAGGTCTCGACGCCCATCAACTCGGTGAACTTCGCCTGGCCCATCCTTAGGAAGAAGATGTTCTCCCCCTGGCTGGCATGCGCGGCCAGCGCATCGAACTTCTGGTCGCCGAACGCGGCGGTGTCCACCCAGGTGGTGATCTCCTCGTCGGGGAGCCCGATCTCGGCCAGCGCGGCGGCCTCGGCGGGATCCGGCTCCTGTACTTCGCCGCCGAACTCGCGCATGACCTCCCCGAACCGCTGCATCATCGAGCGGGGCGCTGTCGTCCAGTACACCTTCGGTGTCGGCTCGGTCATCGCCAGCGCCGCCATCGTGATGCGGTTGGCCTGGATGTGATCGGGGTGGCCGTAGAAGCCGTTCTCGTCGTAGGTGACGACCACATCGGGCCGGTAGCGCCGAAAGAGTTCCGCGAGTCGGGCAGCGCCCTCCTCCACGGGTGTCTGCCAGAAGGATCCGGGCGCGTCATTGGTCGGCCAGCCCATCATCCCGGAGTCGCCGTAGTCCAGCATCTCCAGGTGACCGACCTTCAGGACTTCGCAGCTTGCCTCGAGTTCTTGACGCCGCATCAGGGCGACGGCCGCCGGATCATGCCCGGGATCACCCGGTTTGACACCCCCCGGTCCATCGCCGCAAGCGCCGTCGGTACATGTCACGAGGACCGTGCGGATGCCCTCCGCCGCATACCGCGCGAGGACGCCCCCCGTTCCGGTGGCCTCGTCGTCGGGGTGGGCGTGTACCGCCATGAGCGTCAAGGGCCGGTCATTCATGAAAACAGTCCTCCAGTAGGAAAAAGCCTCGGACCGAGTCCGCGGCCTGCGTATGAGCGGTCGCCCCTCAGTATCAGATGCCGGACGACCGGGCATACCGCGGCCGCCGGTCTCTCGGCCGGTGCAACAGCGACGGCCGGACCTGCTGTTCCCGCCGCCCACCGGAACGCCCTCGGCCCTTGTGGGTCGAGGGACACATCGGGCGGCATCCGGCGACCGGCTTCGCCCTCCCCCTACTCGCTGCGTGCCGCTTCGGGGCCCGTGATCCGTCTGAGCAGCGGCATCGTGGAGGCGATGCCCCCAGCGAGGCGACCAGCCCGGTGAGCACGATCGCGTAGTACTGGATCCCAGGTGCCCGGATGGAGTAGTCGAACTGTGCCTGGACGAACAGCTGGGCGGCCAGGAAGCCCATCCCGATCGCCACCACCGCGACCACCAGGAGCGGGACCGCGCTTTCCAGCAGTACCACCCTTCGCAGCACCCCGAGCTGTGTGCCGGTCAGCCGCAGCAGGCTGAAGGGGCGCTTGCGGTCGCGCAGGCCCCCGGCCACGCTCACGGCCAGGCTGCAGCCGGCGATGGGGAAACTGACGAGGTTGACTTCCTCCCCCGCCTAGCGGCGGGGGTTTCCAGCGGTCGCCCGCTGGGTTTCCTGCTTCACCGACGACCGCCCCGTCCGGGAGGACTCCCGTTGAGGTCTTACACCGTCTCCACAGGCAGACGCCGCCAGCCCGCGGTCAGAATGCTGCGTGCCGCGTTCACGTCGCGGTCGTGCACGGCGCCGCAGTCGCACGTCCACTCACGGACGTTGAGCGGCAGCTTCTCGCGGACCGTGCCGCAGGCCCCGCACAGCTTGCTGCTGGGGAACCAACGGTCGATCACCCCTTCCGAGTGAAGCACGACAACAACTTCACCGACATGCTGGACTGACATCCGCGTGCACGAGCCTCCTGGCGAGATCAGGGCGCAGTGCCGGATCACTCGTCGTTCACCCAGCGCATGAGCCGTTGCAGTGGGTAGAAGCCGTCGTGGGAGAGGCCCGGTGGCATGCCGCCGGCTCTGCCGAGGGAGACCACACGTTGTACGCCGGCGCAGGCGAGGGCGTCGCGCAGTTCCGCCTTGCGGGGGTCGGGGTACACGCCGACCGTCTGGGTGGCCACCCCGGCGTGCGTGACGGCTTCGGAGAGTACGGCGACCGGGACGACGTTGACGATCTTCCCGTCGGGGTGGAAGTCCACCGGTTCCGGGGAGCGGATGACCAGGCCCCGCCCGTCGTAGCCGCCCCACACCCGGTAGTCGGGCGTCAGTGACCGCAGGACGTCGATCTCCTCGCGGAGCTCACCGGGGACCTTCGGGCCGTCGGCCGAGCTGAACTCCCGTGCTGTTCCCAGGCGTTCGCACAGCAGCGCGGCGTAGCGGTCGGCGTCCTCCTCGGTGCCTTCGACGAACTGGAAGCGGCTGGCGACGCATGCCTGCTGGTTGAAGAACGTGGCGTCCACGGCCCCCGCGTCGGCCGCCCGTGCCAGCGACTCCGGCGAGTCGAAGGCCTCGCGGCCGATCAGGGAGATGGACGTCTTGGGGTCGAAGGAGACGAGCTCGAATCCGGGACCGACGTATTTCAGCGCCCCGCGGATGGTGGCCTCGCCGCCCCAGGCGACCAGTTTGTCGAAGAACTGCGGGCGGAACAGGACGCTCTCGACCCTCTCGTCGCCGCCGCGCCAGTACACCGCCGAGAAGGAGCGGACCACCGGGTGGCCGGGAGCCACGCCGGCCATCGTGCGCAGGATCGCGGTCGCCGTGAACAGGTCGTTGGAGGGCAGCTTCAGCAGGTTGACGCCCTTGGTGAGGGCTCCGCGCACGACGGACATCGCGGCGACGCCGGGGGCGTTGCCGGCGATGATGTGCACGAGACGGGGCGGGAACGCACGGGTGGCCGCGGTGCGGCCCTCGGGCAGCCGCACCTCGCGCCAGCCGTCGAGCACGTCCGCGCCGCCGAGTTCGTGGTCGATCTGCGCGTACAGGCCGGGGCGCTGGAAGGTGCGCCACAGTACGGCGTAGGCGTGCTCCAGCACCTCCGCGGGGAGCGGGCTGACCCGGGCCATGCGGTCCAGCGCCTCGGCGAGCAGGCCCGCACGGTCCGCCTTGAGGGCCTCGCCGGTCTCCACCAGCAGGTCGACGATCTCCGCGACGGGCACCTGGAAGGCGGGGCCGGGTTCGGTGCGGGGCCACACGAGGCGGTCCAGGTCGAGCGCCGGTGCGGTGAAGGCGGCGTCCGCGCGGCCGTGGGCGGTGTGCGGGCCGGCGTCGACCTCGCCGCGGATCACATGGGAGACCGCCACCGGGTCCGCCGCCGTTGTCGTGGGCCTCATCCGTGGATCATCCCCCGTACATAGGAGTCGAGTGTCGCGGCGCAGGTGATCTTGTCGTCGCCGCCGAGGTCGCCGTAGCGCCGGATGTCGGGCAGGACCGTCGGTCCCGTTCTGCCGCAGTCGCACGGGGAGAAGTCCACGTAGACCCGGTCGCCGCTGATCAGCCCGCCCCAGCGGCCGGAGAGGGAGACGTCCAGGAAGGCGAACCGGCCCTCCACGACGCCGAGTTCCGTGTTCAGGAGTCTCTCGCCCGGCTCGTCGAGGACGAGGGGGATCACCCACGGCGGTAGGTGGTAGTTGCCCTTCTCGCAGGCCGGACAGGACCCCTGGAGCTCCGTCATGCCGTAGCTGCGGACGCGCCGTACGCCGTCGTAGAAGGCGGCGAACTGCGCCTGGTAGTCGTCGGGCAGCGCGCGGCCCTTGTTGCCGCCGCCGCTGAGCACGAGGGTGTCGGGGTGCAGACTCCCGTCGGGTACGCCGCGGGCTCGCAGGGCCTGGATCAGCGTGAACTGCTGGTTGTTCATCCCGGCGATCAGCAGCGGCTCGTCGCGGTGCGCGGCGATGTCGTCGACGATCCTGGCCATGGCCGCGCCCAACTCCTCCTCACGGGCCTCGGACGCGGTTTCGAAGGAGCTGATCTCCTGCGGGGTCGCGGTGCCTTCGGCCATCCGGCGGCGCAGCAGCGCACTGCTCATCAGCTCGGCGACCCGCATCGGGTCCTCGGTGAGCAGCCGGGTCCGGCCGGGCTGGGCGAAGACGTCCGCGTGCCACCGGAAACCGTCGATGGAGCGCATCGGGCCGCCGGCCGGCGCAAGCAGGTAACCGCGGCGGGTGGGCTTCGGCGGGAGCGGATCGGGCCAGCAGGTGAGGTGCTCCAGGATGTCGCGGAGGAAACTCAGGTCGCTCGCGTCGCAGTTGAGGAAGGACACCTTCCCGGAGGTGCCGCTGGTGATGTAGGGCCGGTGTCCGGCGGCCGTGATGCGCCTGGTCCACTCGTCGATGTCGCGGACGCCGTCCAGGTCGACGTCGTCCGCCTCGACCGCGGACACGGTCGTGTACCAGCGCAGGAGCCGGTCCCACCGGCCGGCGGTGATGAGGGAGACGGGGTACGACTTGTAGCTGGTGTGGGAGAACAGCAGCGGTACGAGGTCGTCGAGTCCTGTGATCTCGTGTACGCCGCTCTCCCGCGCCCTGGTGCGCAGCAGCGGGATGCGCTCGCGGTGGACGGCGAAGGCCTCCCGGGCGGCTTCGAGTTGCAGCTTTCTCAGGTCGTCGGCGGGCTGGTCGAAGGGGTCGGCGGACCGTACCAGGGAGCGGATCTGTTCGCGTGCGCTGAGCACAGCACCCACCTCAATCAGTCGTGGCGGTTGTCTTTGCGGCGAGGTAGGACGATTCGATCGCGTCCAGATCGCCGCGCAGTTCCTTCGGGGTGCCGGTCATGGTGATGCGGCCGCGGTGCAGGACGTACACACGGTCCGCGATGTCCAGCACCTTGCGGACGTGTTGTTCGACCAGCAGCGCGCCCAGGCCGCGGTCGGCCGCCTCGCGCACCGAGCGCAGGAGACGGTCGACCACGATCGGGGCGAGACCGAGGGACAGTTCGTCCGCGAGGAGCAGCTTCGGGGCGCGGCACAGCGCGCGGGCCAGCGACAGCATCTGCTGCTCGCCGCCGGACAGCATGCCCGCGCCGGTCTTCAGTCGTTTCTCGAGCTCGGGGAAGAGCTCCAGGGCCTGCTGGGTCGCCACTCGGCCGACGCGGAGGTTGTCCGCGGTGTCGAGCCGGGTGAAGACGGCCCGCTCGCCGACGTACGCGAGGCCCTGGCGGGCCCGGCGGTGCAGCGGTGCGCGGCCGTTGTCGCCGAGCCAGCGCACCTCGCCGGTCATCGGGGCCAGGTCGCCCGAGAGCACCCGCAGTGTCGTGGTCTTGCCCGCGCCGTTGGGGCCGAGCAGGGCGACGATCTCGCCGGGGCGGACCTCCAGGTCGAGTTCGCGTACGACGGGTTGGGTGCCGTATCCGGCGGACAGGGCGCGGGCTTCGATCAGGGGTGGCCCGGGGTCGTGCACGGACGTTCTCCTTTGCTCGGGCTCCGGTGCGTCGGACGGTCAGCCTGCCGACATGGCCGTCAGCACCTTGCGGACGTCGACGAAGGTCGAGCCCTCCTTCGCCCACTCGATCTTCCCGTCGCGGATGGTCAGTTCGGTGGCGGTGGTGTTGTGGATGCGGTCGAGTCCCTTGATCGGCAGGGCGGTCGACGCGTTCCAGGTCAGGGGCGGGGTGAGACCGCCGGTGTCGATGCCGGAGGTGGTGTTCAGTTCCTGCACCAGGGCCGTGGACGAGATCGCCGTCAGCTTCCCGGCCGCCTCGGTGAGGACCTTGAAGGCCACCCAGGTCGTCTCGTTCGCGCCGTTGCTCGTGTCGATGTCCGTGCCCTTGGCGGCAGCGACGAAGTCCTTCCAGACGGCGTCGGAGGTCGGCGGGTAGTAGCCGGTGATCGCGGCGCCCTCCAGCGGGCTGCCGCTGCCCCCGGTGGTCTCGGCCAGTGCGGGGGTGAGGTTGCCGACGACGCTGCCGAGCCTGGTCTTCGCGCCGGACTGTATGTACGCCTTCACGAACAGGTCCGAGTGCGTGCCCAGGATGACGCTCACGCAGTCGCTGCCCTTGGTGGCGGCGGCGACCTGCGGGGCGAGGTCGGTGGCGGTGACCGGCACCTTGAGGTCCTTGGGCGCCGTGCCTCCGGCGGAGGTGGCGCCGAGGGTGAGGAACTGCGAGACGATGGCGGCGGCCGCGAGGTCGTACCGTACGCCGGAGATCTTCTTGCAGCCGTCCTCCACCAGCTGCCGCCCGTGGGCCGCGAACACCGCGGGGGTGCCGCCGTTGACGGGGAACGACAGGGGGTTGGAGAACTCCGCCGCCGAGACGCCGGTGCCGCCGATGTACGGGATGCCGGCCTTTTGCAGGATGGGCATGTAGCGGTCGCCGGCGAGGCTGTACGAGCCCACCACCGCGACGACCTTCTCGGCGACCGCCTGCTGGGCGCACTTCTCGGCCTCGTCGGGGTCGTTCTTCTCGTTGCAGGTGAGCACCTTCAGCGGGCCGCCCTTGATGCCCCCGTTGGCATTGATCCACTTCTCGTAGGCCTGGGCGGTGAGCCGGACGCCGGGCTGGGCGCTGCCCTGGGTGTCCTCCGGGTTCCAGACCATCACCTTGACCGGCGTGCCCTTCAGGGAGGA
The DNA here is from genome assembly GCF_055581185.1 of Streptomyces sp. NPDC031474. Lineage (NCBI taxonomy): Bacteria > Bacillati > Actinomycetota > Actinomycetes > Kitasatosporales > Streptomycetaceae > Streptomyces > Streptomyces sp. NPDC031474. The sequence continues at coordinate 150,148 of NZ_JBVIJX010000012.1, read as the reverse complement.
GGTCTCCGCGGAGCTGCCGGACGCCTCTCCCCCGCAGCCGGCGGCGAGCAGGGCTCCGGTCACCGCGAGACAGCTCGCTGCGGTGGTTCTGCGTCGGCGTGAGTCGTTCATGGTTCCTCCGCGGGGCGGTGGGGATCTCCCCGGATCGAGCGAAGTCGAGATCTGGGGGAGCCCGATGGGCGTCGTCGAGATGCCGAACAGCATGAAGCCGGGACATTCGTTAGTGAAGTACTCTGGACACAATTATTTAAATAATTACTCTGTCTGTCTGGAGGTGCCACAGATGGACGACGTTCTGCGTTTCGCACTGCTCGGCCTGGGGCTCGGAGCCCTTTACGCACTCACCGCGCACGGCATCGTGCTGGTCTACCGGGGCTCCGGGGTCCTGAACCTCGCGCACGGCGCGATCGGGATGGCGGGCGCCTATGTGCAGTGGGAGCTGGCCGCCCACCACGCTGTCCCCTACTGGCCCGCCACCGCGTGCGGGGTCCTCGCCTCCGCGGTGCTGGGCGTCCTCACGCATCTGCTGGTGCTGCGCCCGCTGCGCCGCGCGTCCGCCCTCGCCCGGCTGGTCGGCACGCTGGCGGTGTTCATCGTGCTCACCGCGATCGCCCTCAAACGCTACGGCGGCGACCTGCAGTTGGTGCCGGGCAAACTGCCCGCCCGGCTGCTGACGATCGCCGGGGCGACCGTCTCCGAGGACCGGGTGTGGCTGCTCGGCATCGCGGTCGTCGTGACCGCGGTCCTCCATCTCCTCTACAAGCGCACCCTGTTCGGCCTGGGCACCACCGCGGTCGCGGAGAACGAGGGCGTCGCCGCCTCCCTCGGCTGGTCCCCCGACCTGATCGCCACCGGCAACTGGGCGCTCGGCTCGGCGCTCGCGGGACTGACGGGCATCCTGATCGTGCCGGTCATCGGTCTGTCGGTGACCGGGCTGACCACCCTCCTGCTGAGCGCGCTGGCCGCCGCCCTGGTCGGCAGGTTCTCGTCGTTCCCCGTCACGCTGGCGGGCGGTCTGGTCATCGGCATCGTGCAGTCCGAGCTGACCCGCTTCGGCTCCGACATCACCGGCCTCGCCTCGTCGGTGCCCTTCCTCTTCATCGCCCTGGCGCTGGTCGCCCGGGGCCGGGCGCTGCCGCTGCGCGGCACGTTCCTGGACCGGCTGCCGGCCCTGGGCACCGGCAGGGTGCGCCCCGTCCCGCTGGCCGTGGCCGTCATGGTCGGGCTGGCGCTGGTGAGCGTGTCGACGCCGCTGTGGGCCGACGCGATCACCAACACGCTGGTGCTGTCGCTGATCATCCTGTCGATCGTCGTGGTCACCGGGTACGCCGGGCAGGTATCCCTGGCGGCCTACGCCCTCGCCGGGACGGGTGCCTTCATCGCGGGGCACGCATCGGCCGACTGGGGCTGGCCGTTCGAACTGGCCCTGTTGGCAGGGGTGTTGGGGACGGTGCCGATCGGCCTGCTGTTCGCGCTCCCGGCGGTCCGCACCCGCGGCGTCAACCTCGCGATCATCACCCTCGGGCTCGGCGCCACCCTGGAGGCGATGGTCTTCCAGAACACCGGCCTGTCGACGACCCCGGGCAGCGACGGCATCGCGGTGGGCCACCAGACGCTCTTCGGGATCAGCATCTCCGGGGTCGACCATCCACAGCGGTACGCCGCCGTAGTGCTCGCGCTGTTCGTGGCCGCCGCTCTCGTCGTCGCCAACGTGCGGCGCAGCCGCACCGGCCGGCGGCTCGTCGCCGTACGCGCGAACGAGCGGGCCGCCGCCGCCCTCGGCATCGATGTGCGCGCGGCCAAGCTCTACGCCTTCGGCCTCTCCGCGGCCATCGCCGCGCTCGCCGGAGTGCTCACCGGCTTCCGGTCCACCTCGGTGGTCTTCTCCGACTTCGCCTCCTTCGACTCCATCACCGCGCTCGGGCTCGCGGTCATCGGCGGTGTCGGCTTCCTCGTCGGCCCCCTGTTCGGCGCGACCTTCGCCGCGGGCACGGTGGGCGCCCGGTTCGGGGACCTGGTGCTGCCAGGGCTGAGCGAGTGGATGCCGCTGATCGGCGGGATCGTCCTGGTGCTGACGCTGGTGGGCAACCAGGACGGCATCGGCAAGGAGGCCGGCCGGCAGGCGGAGACCGTCCGACGCCGGCTGTTCCGGCAGCGCGACACGGTCACGGCCGCGGCGCCCACGGCGGAGGAGACGGTCGTGCCGCGCGCCGCGCCGCTCCCCCTCCGGGTGCGGAACCTGACCGTCCGCTACGGCGGTGTCGTCGCCGTCGACGAGCTCTCGCTGGACGTCGAGCCGGGCCGGGTGGTGGGGCTGATCGGGCCCAACGGCGCCGGCAAGACCTCCGCCATCGACGCCGTCACCGGCTTCACCCGGGCCGCGTCCGGGGGTGTACGCCTCGGCGACCGGGAGGTGACCCGCATGCCGGTGCACCGGCGGGCCGCGGCCGGCCTCAGCCGGTCCTTCCAGTCGCTGGAGCTGTTCGAGGACATGTCCGTGCGGGACAACCTGTACGCGGCCTGCGACCGCCCCGGCCGGTGGGCGTGGCTCACGGACCTGATCCGTCCCGGCAGCCGCCCGCTGCCCTCCCATGTGCTCGTCGCCGTAAGGGAGTTCGGTCTCCAGGACGGTCTGGACCGGCCGGTGGGCGATCTGTCGTACGGGGAGCGGCGGCTGCTGGCCATCGCCCGCGCGGTGGCGGCCTCCCCGTCCGTGCTGCTCCTCGACGAGCCGGCCGCTGGCCTGTCGGACGACGAGACACGGGAACTGGCCCATCTGGTACGGCGTCTGGCCGAGGACTGGGGCATGGGGGTGCTGCTCGTCGAGCACGACGTCGACATGGTCATGAGCGTCTGCGACCAGGTCGTCGTGCTGGACTTCGGGCGCCGGATCTGCGCCGGTACGCCCGAGGAGGTACGCCGTGATCCTGCCGTCAGGGCGGCGTACCTGGGCGACCTGGAGCCGGAGACACTGTCCTGAGCGGCGCGGACGGCTCGCCGGCGCCTCCCTGACCGGAGGCGCCGGCGAGCCGTCCTGTTGTTCAGGCGTCCCGCAGCTCCGCGACATAGGGGGCGTGGGAGAGCAGCCCGCCGTCCACGCGCAGGGTGTGCCCGGTGATGAAGGCCGACTCGTCGGAGGCGAGGAAGACGACCGCCGCGGCGACGTCCTCCGGGCGTCCCAGGCGTGGCGTGAGGTGATGGCGCAGCATCGCCTCCCGGATCGCCCCGTGCGCCGAGCCGGAGCTCGCCGGCGTGACGATGAACCCGGGCGCGACGGCGTTGCAGCGCACGCCCTGTTTGCCGTACTGGGTGGCGACGTACTGCGTGAGGTTGATGAGGGCCGCCTTGGAGGCGCCGTACGCGGGATTACGCAGGTCACCCGCGAGCCCGGAGCCGGACGAGGTGTTGATGATCGAACCGCCGCCGCGGGCGATCAGGTGCGGGACGGCGGCCTGGATGGCGACCATGGTCCCGCGCAGATTGATCCGCATCGTGTCGTCCCAGACCGCCGGGTCGGCGTCGGCCACGGCGAGGTCCTGCCGGGCGGCCAGGCGGGTGGCCGCCGCGTTGTTGTGCAGGACGTCGAGGCCGCCGTACGTCTCGACCGCTGCGGCCACCATGGCCCGTACGCTGTCGACGTCGCCCAGGTCGACGGTGAGCGCAGTGGCGGATCCTCCGGCGGCGCGGATCTCCTGGGTGACCGCCTCGGCGCCGTCGGCGTTCAGGTCGGCGACGACCGTGTGCGCTCCCTCCGCCGCCACGCGGCGTGCGGTCGCCGCGCCGATGCCGGAGGCGGCCCCGGTGACGATCGCGATCTTGCCCTGGAGTCGCTCCATGGCCGAACCGCCTTTCTCAGGCCGACAGTCGACTGCCGACGACGGACACGAAGGACACACATTCGCCGGGGCCGCCGCCGAGGTTGTGGGTCAGGGCGAGCGACCGCCCCTGCGCCAGGGAGGACACCGTCCGCTCGGGCGGCGCCTCGCCCCGCAACTGCAGCCATGCCTCGAACATCATGCGCAGACCCGAGGCGCCGATGGGGTGGCCGAAGGCCTTCAGTCCGCCGTCCGGGTTGACCGGCAGCGAGCCGTCCAGGTCGAACGCCCCACTGGTGACGTCCTTCCAGGCCTGGCCGCGCTCGGAGAAGCCGAGGTCCTCCATCAGCACCAGCTCCGTGGGCGTGAAGCAGTCGTGGACCTCGGCGAGCGCGAGCTCGGCGCGCGGGTCGGTGACGCCCGCCTGCCGGTAGGCCTCCTGGGCGGAGGCCACGACCTCGGGAAAGGTGGTGAAGTCGTACTCGGGGTCGAGGAGCCCGTCCGCCGGGCCGGCGACGAGGGACAGCGCCTTCACGAAGATCGGCTTGTCGGTGTACCGGTAGGCGTCCTCGGCGCGTACGACGATCGCGGCGGCCGAGCCGTCGGAGACCCCCGAGCAGTCGAACACACCGAGCATGCCGGCGATGATGGGGGCCGACCGGATGCGCTCCGCCGGCACCTCCTTGCGGAACTGCGCACGCGGGTTGCGGGCCCCGTTGACGTGGTTCTTCCAGGCGATGCGGGTGATGACGTCCTTCATCTCCTCGCCGGAGAGCCCGTACTTGGCCGCGTAGGCGGGGGCGAGGAGGGAGAAGTTGGCCGGGGCGGTGATCTCGCCGCGGCTGTCGTCGCCCGCGCCGGGGATGGCGGTGCCCGACAGCCCGGACATCCCGGAGTCCTTGAGCTTCTCCACGCCGACGGCCATGGCCACGTCGTACGCCCCGGACGCGACGGCGTAACAGGCGTTGCGCAGGGCCTCGGAGCCGGTCGCGCACATGTTCTCCACGCGGGTGACCGGCTTGTGGGGCAGGCGCAGCGCCCGGCTCAGGGTCAGGCCGGACACGCCGGACGCCTGCGTGCCGAACCAGAACGCGTCGATGTCGTCGAGGGTGACGCCGGCCGAGGTCACCGCCTCGCCCACGGCGTCCACCAGCAGATCGTCGGCCGAACGGGTCCAGTGCTCGCCGAAGGGCGTGCAGCCCATGCCGACGATGGCGACCCGGTCCCGGATTCCGTGCGAGCTCATCCGTGTGTCTCCTCGGTCTCGCCGCCGGTGCGCACCGGCCGGGCTTTCCAGAAGTAGTTGTGGATCCCGGCGGCGGTCACCGTGCGCCGGAACGTCATCTCGACCCGGGCGCCGATGACCGCGTCGGCCTCGGTCGCGTCGGTGAGCTGGCAGCGGAACCGGCCGCCGCCGTCGTAGTCGACGACCACGACGAGCATCGGCGGACTCGGGGTGTGGGCCAGCCGGTCGACGGTGAACGTGGCGACCGTGCCGCGCACCTGCTCCATCGGCTCGTCGGTCATGGCGTCGACGCTGCGGCAGGAGACGCACACCCGGTCCGGCGGCAGCTGCCGGGTGCCGCACTTCTCGCAGCGGGAGGCGACGAAGCCGTACTTCCAGGCGGTGCGGCGGTGGGCGGGCGGGGCGTAGGGCGGTTCGGGGTCCGGCCGGCGGGGCGGTTCGCGGTCGAGGAGGCCGCGCCAGGACAGGTACGTGGCATACGCCATGGGGGCGCTGCCCGCGGCGATCTGCGCGGCGACCGGGCGGACGCTGCGGTGCGCGGGGAGCGCGTCGGTGGTGCGCAGCAGGACGACTCCGGCGCCGTCGCCGAGCACGACGAGCGCGATGATCTCGCCGGGTGCGGCGCGGTCGAGGACGTCGGCGAGGAGCAGCCCCGGCTGGGCGGTGCCGGCGTTGCCGATCGCCGTGGCGAGGTCCGGGGTCACTGCCTCGGGACGCGTGCCCGCCGCCCGCCGTACCGTCGCGCACGCGCGTGCGTGCAGGCCGGAGACGACGAGGTGGTCGATCGCCCCGCGGTCCAGCCCCGCCTGCTCGAGGGCGGCGGTGAGCGCCTTGTCCGCGAGGGACACATAGATCTCCTCGGCGAAGCGTTCCTCCCAGACCCGGGAGGCGGGGGCGCCGGGCAGTCGCCAGCGTTCGAGGATCTCGTCGCTGACCGTGTCGTGGGCGAGGAGTTCGGCGATGACGGGGGCTCCGTTGCGGTGCCCGCCGAAGACGAAGGCCGCCGCGCCGTCACCGCCCGCGATCTCGTCGCTGCCGCCGGGCAGGCCGGTGCGCAGGTCGGACAGGACGGTCAGGGTGGGTATCGGCGAGCGGGCGGCGGTGACCAGCGCGCCGAGACCGGAGCGTACGGAGCCTGCCATGTCGGCGGCGAGCACGTGCTCGTCGAGGCGGAGCGCGGCGTGGACCGCGGTCGCGTTCGTCTTGTCCAGGTAGGCGGGCGCCGCGGTGGCCAGGAAGAGCTGGCCGATGCGGGGGCGCAGGCCGTCGCGGGCCAGGGCCATGCGGGCCGCCTCGACGGCCATGGACGTGGTGTCCTCGTCGTAGCCCGCGACCGCGCGGGTGCCGCGGCCCGCCGGTGTCCCGAGCGTGGCCGCGACATCGGCGCGGGCGAGGCGGTGGTACGGCACATGGGCGCCGTATGCGATCAGTCCGGCCATGTCAGCGTCCTCCAGTGGCGTGGGGTGCGTGCGTGGGCCGTTCGAAGACCGCGGCCAGGCCCTGTCCGCCGCCGAGGCACATGGTCTCCAGGCCGTAGCGGGCCTGGCGGCGGTCGAGTTCGCGCAGCAGGGTGGCGAGGATGCGGCCGCCGGTGGCGCCGACGGGGTGGCCCAGCGAGATGCCGGAGCCGTTGACGTTGAACCGCTCGAAGTCGGTGTCGGTCAGGGCCCATTCGCGGGTGCAGGCCAGCACCTGGGCGGCGAAGGCCTCGTTGAGTTCGAGCAGGTCGATGTCGGCGAGCTTCAGCCCGGCCCGCTCCAGGGCCCTGGCCGTGGCGGGCACCGGCCCGATGCCCATCGTCTCCGGCGGCACGCCGACGACGGCCCAGGAGAGCAGGCGGCCCAGCGGGCGCAGGCCGAGCTCGGCGGCACGTTCGGGGTGGGTGACGACGCAGATCGCCGCGCCGTCGTTCTGGCCGCTGGCGTTCCCGGCGGTCACCGTGGCCTCGGGGTCCTGGCGGCCTAGCACGGGCCGAAGCCCTGCGAGTTTCTCCAACGAGGAGTCGGGGCGCGGGTGTTCGTCGGTGTCGACGACCGTCTCGCCTCTTCGGCCGCGTACGGTGACGGGGACGATCTCGTCGGCGAAGCGGCCCTCCCGCTGGGCCGCGACGGCCTTCTCGTGGGAGCGCAGGGCGAGTCGGTCCTGCTCCTCGCGCGAGATGCCGTACGCGCGGCGCAGGTTCTCGGCGGTCTCCAGCATCCCTCCCGGCACCGGGTGGTTGACGCCGCCCGATGTGACGCGGCCGCGGGCCAGCCGGTCGTGCAGCGTGGCGCCCGTGCCGCGTACGCCGAAGCGGACGTCGGTGGTGTAGAACTCGGCCTGGCTCATGGACTCGACGCCGCCGGCCAGGACGAGGTCGCTCGCGCCGGTCTGCACCTGCATCGCGGCGGTGATGATCGCCTGGAGTCCGGAGCCGCAGCGGCGGTCGATCTGGAGTCCCGGCACCTCGACGGGCAGACCGGCGTCCAGGGCGGCGACGCGGCCGATGGCGGGCGCCTCGCCGTTGGGATAGCACTGACCGAGCAGGACGTCGTCCACGGCGGCGGGCGGTATGCCGGTGCGTGCCAGCACGGCGCGCACGACCGTGGCGGCGAGTTCGGCCGCCGTCACGTCGCGCAGGACGCCGCCGTAGCCGCCGACGGGAGTACGCAGGGGTTCGCAGATCACGGCGTCACGGAGGAGGGCGGGCATCGGGCAGGCCTTTCGTCTCGGCGCGGAAGCGGAGGTCACATGTACCGGCCGCCGGTCACCTCGACCACGGCTCCGGTGACGTAGCTCGCCATGTCGGAGGCGAGGAAGAGGACGGCCTGGGCGACCTCGGCGGGTTCGCCGGCGCGGCCCAGGGGGATCTCGGCGAGCTTGGCGTCCCAGGCGGCCCGGGGCATCGCCTCGGTCATGGCGGTGCGGATCAGGCCGGGCTGTACGGCGTTGACGCGGACGCCCGCCTTCGCGAGTTCCTTGGCGGCTGCCTTGGTGAGGCCGACGAGTCCTGCCTTGGCGGCGCTGTAGTTCGTCTGGCCGAAGTTGCCGACCTTGCCGGCGATGGAGGAGATGTTGACGATGCTGCCGCCCTGTCCGTGCGCGCGCATCGCCTCGGCGGCGTAGCGGGTGCCGTTCCAGGCGCCGGTGAGGTGGACGTCGATCACGGCGCGGAAGTCGGCGAGGGGCATCTTGCGCAGGGTCGCGTCCCGGGTGATCCCGGCGTTGTTGACCATGACGCCGACCGGTCCGAAGGCCTCGGTGCAGTGGGCCACGAGGGCGGCCACCTCGTTCTCGTCGGTGACGTCGCAGCGCAGCGAGGTGGCGGGCACGCCGTGCTCGGCCAGGCGTTCGGCGGCCTCGGCCGCGGCGTGCTCGTTGATGTCGCCGAGGACGATGTGCGCGCCCGCGGCGCCGAGGACTGCGGCGATCTCGAAGCCGATGCCCTGTGCGCCGCCGGTGATCACCGCGTTGCGGCCGTCCAGCAGTCCCATGTCAGCCCGCCTGTCTGCCTCTGACTCGACGCCATTCCCGTTAAATAGATAACCTATTATGCTGAAACAATCAATACAGCGATGAGCTGTGCGGGCAGGCCGACAAGGAGCGATCACAGGTGGACATCAGCTATCCCCCGGAGACCGAGACCTTCCGCGCCGAGGTCGGGGAGTTCCTCGCCGAGGCGCTGCCGCCCGACTGGAAGGGCATCGGCGCGCTGGACGAGGCCGCGGCCTGGGCCTTCGCCCGGGACTGGCGCCGCCGGCTCGTCGAGCGCGGCTATCTGTCCCTCACCTGGCCCGAGCGGTACGGCGGCCGCGGCCTGTCCAAGCTGCATCAGGTCGTCCTGATGGAGGAGCTCGCGCTGGCCGGGGTGCCGTTCGGGCTGCCGCAGGACACCTTCGGTGTGAAGATGCTGGCGAACACGCTGCTGCGCTGGGGCACGGAAGAGCAGAAGAGCCGTTTCCTGCCGCGGATCCTCGGCGGCGAGGACACCTGGTGCCAGGGGTACTCGGAGCCGGACGCGGGCTCGGACCTGGCCTCCCTGAAGACGCGCGCCGTACTGGACGGCACGGAATGGGTGATCGACGGACAGAAGGTGTGGACGTCCGGCGCCCATCACAGTGACTGGATCTTCGTCCTGGCCCGTACGAACCGGGACGCGTCCAAGCACCGCGGGATCTCGTTCCTCCTTGTGCCGCTGGACCAACCCGGCGTCGAGGTACGGCCGTTCCGCATGATGAGCGGGCAGCTGCACTTCAACGAGGTCTTCTTCGACGGCGCCCGCACCCGCGCGGATCTCGTCGTCGGGGGCGTCGACAACGGCTGGACGGTCGCCCAGAGCCTGCTGGGCGTCGAGCGCGGGGAGGAGGCGGCGACCAACCCCATCCTGTTCCGGGCGGAGGTGGAACGCCTCGTGGCACTGGCCCGCCAGTACGGCAAGGACCAGGATCCCGTCATCCGGCAGCGGATCGCCTGGTGCTGGTCCAAGGTCGAGATCATGCGCTGCCTCGGGTACCGGATCCTCACCGGCTGGCTCAAGGGCGCCGAGCCGGGTCCCGAGTCGTCGATCGCCAAGCTGTACTGGAGCGAATACCACACCGAGGTCACCGATCTGGCGATGGACATCATGGGCCTGCACGGCCAGGTTCCGGTCGGCCGGCAGCCCCTGCGCACCTACCGCACCGACGACCCCGGCGCCGCGAACTCCTCGGCGTCCTGGTCGACGACGTACCTGATCGCCCGCTCGGGCACGATCTACGCGGGCACGTCCCAGGTCCAGCGAAACATCCTCGCGGAAAAGGTCCTGGGCCTCCCCCGCGAACCACGCCCGAACGCCGCCTAAAACCCAACAGACCGAAGCCCCAACCCCCCTGGGCGGCGCGGGGCGGGGCGGCGCGGCGCGGGGCGGGGCGGCGCGGCGCGGGGCGGCGCGGCGCGGGGCGGCGCGGGGCGGGGCGGCGCGGGGCGGCGCGGGGCGGGGCGGGGCGGGGCGGGGCAGGGGGGCAGGGGGGCAGGGCGGGGCAGGGCGGGGCAGGGCGGGGCAGGGCGGGGCAGGGGGGCACACAAAGGCCAGCTCCCGACCAGGTCCGCGACCTCGACCCGAGCCCGCACCGCTCCGCTCCGAAGCGGCAGGACCGCCAAGGACGACCGAACCCGTCAGGGCCGCCGGCGCGCCTGAAGGCGCCCAGCCCCCGAACCAGGTCCGCAGCCCGACTAGGGACCGGACCCGCCAGGCACCACCGAACCCGTCAGACGCACCGAACCCGACGCAGGCCACCGGACCGTCAGGGGCGCCGAACCCACCAGGGGTCGTCGGCGCACACAAAGGCGCCAGGCTCCCGCACCCGGGCCGGCGCGGCCCGACCTGCCAGGAGCCGCCGGACCCGTCAGAGACCGCCCGACCCGTCAGGGGGCGCCCGGCCCGTCAGGGAGCGCCGGGGGCTTGAAGGTGTTGAGGTTTGGGACTGGGCGGGGGCCTGTGCCGGGGCGCCAGCCTGCGTCGAGTTTTCGCAGGCCCACGCCGTTCGGCGCCCAGATGTGGCAGCTGTTCAGGACGCCCGCCGTGGCGCGCGGGTTGTGGACCGGTGCGCCGTCGGCTGCGCGGCGCAACGCGCCCGCCGAGATCGCCGCCTGTACGACCGCGGGGCCGAGGGCACGGCTCAGCTCGTACAGGTGCGTGCAGCCGGAGACACCCCGGAAGCGCTCCTGGATCGCCCGGTTGTATCCGGCGGCGACGCCGAGCCCGACCAGGCCGTCGAAGACCGGCGCGATCAGCGGGCACTCCGCGTGCGGGAAGGTCCGCATGTCCGCGCCGGCGGCCGTGATCACCATGTCGTCGAGGCGGACCCGTACGGTCAGGGTCATCCGGTGGACGACCCCGCCCGGCGGCGCCTCCCAGGGGCGCTCGTCGCGCAGTTCCGCCTCGACGGAGATCTCGCCCCCGCCCTCCTCCTCGTGGGCCGTGACAGTGATCGTGCGGCGGTGCAGCGGCAGATCGGCGCGGCTCATGACGCGCTCTCCGCCGGCTCCGGCGCCGTCTCGCCGAGTCCCGCGAACTGCGGCCGCCGGCGCTCGATGAAGCTGAGCACGCCCTCCCGGTAGTCCGGGGCGCGCTTGGCCACGGCCAGGAGCGCGGCCGCGCTGTCGCTGCTCTCGGTGAAGGTTCTCGCCTGGTCGTCGGCGAGCTGCCGTTTGATCAGCGACATCGCGTACGGGCTTGCCGTGCGTGCCAGTTCGGTCGCGTACGCCAGCGCCGCCGGGAGCAGTTCCTCCGGTTCGGCCAGGCGGTTGACCAGGCCCATCGACAGGGCCTCCGTGCCGGTGACGCGGCGCGAGGACAGCAGCAGGTCGGCGGCGTTGCCGTGGCCGACCAGCCGGGGCAGGATCCACGACACGCCGTCCTCGGCCACCAGCCCGCGTGCGCTGAAGGCGGCGGCGAACTTGGCGTGGGGCACCGCGAACCGGACGTCGCACATCAGCGCCTGATTGAACCCGATGCCCGCACAGGCCCCGTTGACGGCCGCCACCACGGGCTTCGGGAAGGTCATGGGACGGGTGCGCGGCGGCAGCTGCCCGGTGGGCCACGGGCGGGCGCCCGACGACGCCCCGTCCAGCACGCTCATGTCCATCCCCGGGCAGAAGCTGCGCCCGGCGCCGGTGAGCACCACGGCCCGTACCCGCGGATCCGCCTCCGCCCGGTCGAACAGCTCGTTGTAGAGCAGCTCCATCTCCAGCGTCCAGGCGTTGTGCCGCTCGGGACGGTTGAGAGTGAGGAGCATGACCCCGTCGGGGTTGAGTTCGGTGAGGATCACCGGGGTCGGATTCTCGGTCATCGAGGTCACTCCCACGGACGCCCGTTGGCTTATAGCTAGATGAATCATCTATATACCCAACGATGGCCGGGACACCAGACCAGGTCCGCGGAAGACAAGATCATCTATACCTTGACCTGGTACCCTCGATGCACTAAGACGATTCATTTTGCTATATGAGGAGCCCACCGTGGCCGAGGCTGCCCGCGCAAGCGAAACGGCGACCGTGCCCGCCCCCGCCCGCACCCGCGTCGGACGCCAGGTGCGGGTGCCGAAGACCGCCGAACTGGTCGCGGCCCACCTGCGCCGCCAGATCGTACGGGGCGAACTGAAGCCGGGCGACGCACTGCCGCCGGAGTCGGGACTGATGGAGCAGTTCGGCATCTCCCGGCCGACCCTGCGCGAGGCGTTCCGCGTGCTGGAGTCGGAGTCCCTGATCACGGTGCGCCGTGGCGCCCACGGCGGCGCCCGGGTGAGCGCGCCCGACGCGGACGTCGCCGCCCGCTTCGCCGGCCTGATCCTCGAATACCGCGGCGCCACCCTGGGCGACATCTACCGCGCCGCGGCCGTCATCGAACCGCCCTGCGCCCGCCAACTCGCCGCCAAGCACACCGCGGACGACATCAAGCGACTGCGTGACGCGGTGGCCGCCGAGAAGGCCGCCCTGGACGACCCGCTCACCCTGGTCGACGCCCAGGACGCCTTCCACGCCCTCCTGGTGGAGCTCACCGGCAACCAGACCCTGATCCTGCTGTGCAGCATGCTGCGCAACATCATCGACCGGGCCAACGCCTCGTACACCGCGGCCGCGACCGACGCCGAGGCCCAGAAGACGCAGGCCCTCAAGGGACACCGGGCACACGTACGGCTGGTCGGCCTGATCGAGTCCGGCAAGGCGGACGAGGCCGAGAAGCTGTGGCAGCGGCACATCTCCAGCGCCGACGACGTCGTGAACGCCGCCGGCCCCAAGACGGTGCTCGAACTCATCGACTGAGGCGACCGCCGCACCGGCGGGACCCAAGGGCGAATCCCGCGGACAGGACCCGCGGGCAAGCCTCTCCCCACGAACCCCTTGCCTCCGAGAAACAGTTAGATAATTATAGAAGGCGTACTGAATAGCTCCTGGGGTCCGGAGGCGACGGCCATGGCCGAACAGCGCAAGCGCATCTTCGACTGCGACCAGCACATGTACGAGGAGCGGGACTCCTTCACCCGCTACCTACCGAAGGAGTTCCTCGGTGCGGCGGTCGCACCGGTGACGCTGCCGGACGGGCGGGAGGTGATCCTCGCCGGGGACCGGATCGTCGTATGTCTGGAGCCCGAGTTCGGGCAGGTGTACCGGCCCGGTTCGCTGAAGGAGATGCTCAAGGCGATGGCCTCGGGCAATCCGGAGGAGACATACCAGTTCGAGCCGATGCACGAGTCGTACCAGAACCGCGAGTCCCGGCTGCGGGTCATGGACGAGCAGGGACTCGACCAGACGATCATGTACCCGGGCGGCTGGGCACTGGTCGCCGAGGAGTACGTGAAGGGCGTCGAACCGCTCTACGCCAACTACCACTCGTTCAACCGCTATATGAACGAGGTGTGGGGCTTCGACCACCAGGGCCGCATCTACGCGCCCGCGCTGCTGTCCCTGCGCGACCTGCCGAGCGCGGTCAAGGAACTGGAGTACGTCCTGGACCAGGGCGCCCGCTTCATCCTGCTGCCCACCGGCCCGGTGTACGGCCGCTCGCCGGGCGACCCGTACTTCGACCCGTTCTGGAAGCTGGTCGACGAGGCGAAGGCGAGCGTCTGCTACCACATCAGCGAGTTCTACTACAACTCGCAGGTGGCGCCCTCCTGGGGCTTCGACCCGCACCCCATCCACTTCCGGATGTCGGCGTGGCAGTGGCAGAACACCTACGGCCAGCGTCCCATCGAGGAGACGCTGTCCGCGCTGATCTTCGACAACCTCTTCGGGCGTTTCCCGAACATCAACGTCCTGGTGTCCGAGTTCGGCTCCGAGTGGGTGCCGCACTTCGTCCGCCACATGGACAAGAGCCGAGGCATGGGCCGCAACGGCCCCTGGATCGGCGGGCAGTTGGACGAGCGGCCGAGCCAGATCTTCCGCAAGCACATCCGTGTGGTGCCCTACCCCGAGGACGACATCGTGGGCGTCGTCAGGCGGCTCGGTTACCACGAGTCCATCGTCATGGGCTCCGACTTCCCGCACGCGGAGGGCCTGGCCGCCCCCGGCGACTTCCGCAAGCTCATCGCGGAGCTCGACGAGTCCGCGCAGGACGACATCATGTACAACAACGCCCAGCAACTGATCAGCCGCTGAGCGTCGCAGTGCCCCCGCCTGGCGGCGGGCCCGGTCTAACCGACCAGGCCCGCCGCCAGGTTCGCGATGTCGGTGACAAACGCGGTACCGCGCGGCGAGTGGTCGTAGCCGGCCAGCGGGTAGCCGTTGCTCAGACAGGCGAAGGACAGGCCGGACTCCGGGTCCATGAAGCCCAGTTGGTACGCCGCGCCCGCGCTGCCGAAGAGCGACGGCGAGCCCGTCGACGGCAGGTTGCTCCCCGCGTCGGGTCCGGCCACGGTCACGAACAGCCCCATGCTCGTCCGGCGACCGCCGCCGCCCCCGTAGATCTGCTCGCCGTACGGATGGCCGGTCAGCCGGATCCGTGTGCCCTCCGCCACCGCCCCGGGTCTCCACAGCCCGGAGTGGACCAGCGCCTGGAAGTAGAGCGCGACGTCGGCGGCGGTGGCGACCAGGGCGTGGCTGGGTTCGCCGGCCGCCAGGACCTTCGGGTCGGACAGGTACCAAGGACCCCAGGGGTCGGGTTCCCGGCCGTCGTCGGTGCGGTCGGTGGCGAGCATCGGGGCGACACTGCCCGGCTGCCGGTCCACCGGCACGCCCAGCTCGATCGACGTCAGGCCCAGCGGCCGTACGACCCGCTCGTGCAGGTAGTCGGCGAAGGCGAGGCCCGTGCGCCGCTCGACGATCTCGGCGATCAGCCAGGCCGCCGAGGTGAGGTGGAACTGGAACCGGCTGCCGGGCGGGTGGTCCAGCCGCCAGCGGCCGAAGGCGGCGAGCCGCTGCTCGCGGTCGAGCATCTTGGGGTACCCGAGGGGCGCGAAGGGGAATCCGGCGGTGTGCGTGAGCACCTGCTCGACCGTCACCGTCTCCTTCCCGTTCGGCGCGAACTCCGGGATGATCGCGGCGACTTGCTCGCCCACGTCGAGCAGCCCCTCACCGATCAGCTTCCACACCACGCCCGCGACGATCGACCGTCCGACGGACTGGAGGACGTACCGGGTGCCGGGGTGGGCGTCGCCGTAGGTCTGGAAAACCACCAGCCGGCCGTCGTGGGCGACGGCAACCTGGGCCGACGGCAGGGGGCCGTGCTCCACCTCCAGGCGGATGCGGCTCAGCAGGGTGTCGAGTCGCTGTGGGTCGACGGGGTCAGGCACGTCTTCCTCCTTGGTACGGCTCCCGCAGACGACGGCGTACGACCTTGCCGTTGGCGTTGCGGGGCAGGTCGTCCACGAACCACCAGCGGACGGGGACCTTGAACCCGGACAGCCGGGCACGGGTGTGACTCCTGAGCGCCGCGGGATCCGGCGGGGTGTCGGGATCGGCCGGTACGACGAAGGCGACGACGGTCTGCCCCAGCCGCTCGTCGGGGACGCCCGTCACCGCCGCGTCCGCGACGCCGGGATGAGCGGTCAGGACCGTCTCGACCTCCAGCGGATGGACGTTCTCGCCGCCCCGGATGATCATGTCGGTGCGGCGGCCGACGAGGTAGAGATAGCCGTCCGGTGCCACTCGGCCCAGGTCGCCGCTGTGCAGCCAGCCCTCGGCGTCGATCCGGAAGAAGTGGTCGGCGCGGGCGTGGATCTCGCCGACGCCGTCCGGTCCGATGTCGTCGACCCTGAGCTCGACCCCCGGGGCGGGACGCCCCACGGAGCGCAGCAGTTCGGTGCGTCCGGCGACCGCCTCCCGGTGGTCCTCGGGGGTGAGCACGCTGATCGGCGAGCCCTCGGTCTGGCCGAACATGTTGAGCATGCGGACGCCGGGCATCGCCTCGTACGTGCGCCGCAGGGTGCCGGGGCGGATGGGCGCGCCGCCGTACTGGAGGGTCCGCAGGGTCTCGTGCCGTGCCTCACCGGCCGCCAGCAGGGTCTCCAGCATGGCCGGGACCATGCTCGTGTGCGTGGTGCCGAGGTGCCGCAGCAGGCCCCAGCCCTCGACGGTGAAGCGGGGCAGTCCGGTGATCAGCGCGCCGGCGGCGAGGGCGACGGCGATGTTGCCGAGGCCCGCGATGTGGTGGAAGGGCGCGCTGCCGCCGTAGAAGCTGTCGGGGTCGACCCCGCACAGCCGCCCGTTCACGCGGGCTCGGGCGGCCAGGCGCCGCTGGGTCATCGGGACGGGTTTGGGCAGGCCCGTCGTCCCGGAGGTGTGCAGTACGGCCGCGAGTTCGTCGGGTCGGGCCGTCAAGTCCCGTGTGGGCGTATGCAGTTCGGGCACCACGGCTACCCGTCGGCCGGAGAGTTCGGCGACCTGGTGGGCGAGCTCCGCGAACTCGGGCTGGGCCAGCAGGATGTGAGCCGGTAGTTCCTTGACCACGCGGGCGATCTCGTGCGCCGTCATCCGGACGCCGAGGGGTGCGAGCGGATGGCCGGATCCGGCGCCGCCGATCACCAGCGCGAGCGCGTCGGCGGAGGTGGCGACGAGGGCGGCCACCGGGGCGCCGGGCGCCAGGCCGAGGGTGTCCAGCCAGCCGGCCGCTCCCGCCGCCCGGTCGAGGAGTTCGCGTCCGGTCCAGGTCAGGTCGCCGAACCGGACGGCGGGGCGGGGGTGGTCGTAGGCGCGGTTCACCATCGTGGTCCAGGTGGCCGTCTGCCCCGGCTCCTGCGCGGCAGCCACCGGCTCAGGGCTCCAGGCGGGCCGCCGCGGTGCCGGCGACCACCTCGACGCCGTCCTGGTTGACGGTGCGCAGCAAGAAGCGGGCGACCGGGCCGGACGGCGTGTCCTCGATCGAGTCGACGATGGCGGTGGCCGTCAGGGTGTCGCCGGGCCAGACCTGGGCCTTGAAGCGCACGCCGTAGCGCAGCAGCGCCTCGGGGCCGACCCAGTCGGTGAGGACCCGGCCGGTCATGCCCATCGTCAGCATGCCGTGGGCGAACACGCCCGGGTATCCCGCGGCCTCGACGGCGAACCGTTCGTCGGTGTGCAGCGGGTTGAAGTCGCCGGAGGCGCCGGCGTACTGCACGATCCGGGTGCGCTTCAGGTCGCCGACGACGACGCGCTCGCGGCTCTCGCCGACCTTGATGTCGGCCACACTCACGCTCATCGGGCGTCCTTCGGGGTCGCGGGGCCCTCGGGGACGACGGCCACGGTCACTGCGCTGACGACCGGCTCGCCGTCGGCGTCCCGGTACTCGGTGATGCGCTCGCTGAAGAGGAGACGGCCGCTGCGGCCCTGCTTCTCCCAGCTGCGTCCGGGGACGGTGTGCGCGAAGAGGGTCTCGCCGGCGCGCACCGGGCGGTGGTACTCGAAGTGCTGCTCGGCGTGCAGCCCGCCGCCGCCCTCGGACATCACCCCGGGGCCGCCTGACGAACGGCACGCGCGCCCGGAAGTCCGCCAGGGACCGGATGTCGCGCGGGTGTGCCCCGTGCTCGTCCCAGAGCTCGCGGTAGAAGGCCGAGTTGGCATAGGCGTACTCGACGAGCTCCAGGATCCGTTCCTCCTGCCGCGCCCGCAGTTGCTCGCGGGGCATGGTCTCCACCTGGGGCTCGAAGTACCTGTCAGCGGTGTCCCTGTCACCCACCATGGCGCCTCCTCGCGGCTCGGTGCCCAGATCTTCCAGCTATCAGCGCAATCAGTCAACCAATTAGACGCTTTCAATCCCGGTCTTCCATTCGGTCCGCCATACAACTAAAATCGTTAACTGATTACATCCATTGGCCCGAAGGAGCGTCATGTCGAAGATCTGGGTCAACTCGGGGGACTCGCACGTGATGGAACCCGCCGACGTGTGGACCGAGAGGCTCCCCGCACGGCTCGGCGCCCGCGCCCCGCGCAGCGAGCGCGGCGAGAAGTACGAGATGCTCTACATCGACGGGGAGCGCATCGACCGCCAGCTCGGCGACTTCATGGACGCCATGCGCCCGCCGGGCGCCTGGGACCTGAACGTCCGTCTCAAGGACCTCGACCAGGAGGGCGTGTGGTCCCAACTGGCCTTCCCCTCCATGGGGTTCTGGCTGGTGTCGATCACCGACCGGGAGCTCGCCCGGGAGACCGTACGGGCCTGGAACGACTGGGCGCACGAGGAGATCCTCCGCAAGAACAAGCGCGTGATCACCACCGCCTGCGTCTCGACCGCCGACGTCGGCGACGCGGTCGCCGAGCTGGAGCGGGCGGCCGAGCTGGGCTTCAAGGCGGTCTTCCTGCCGTGCTCGACCCGGGAGGGCGAGGAGTACGCCCTCGACCGCTGGGAGCCGCTGTGGACCGCGGCCGAGCGGGCGGGCATGGTGCTCGGCTTCCACATCGGCACGGGCGGTCAGAACGTCGTCTTCCGAGGTCCCGGCGGCGCGGTGGTCAACTACATGGAGACGACCTACCCGGGCATGCGGGTGGTGTCCCACATGGTCGCGGGCGGCGCCCTGGACCGTCACCCCGACCTCAAGATCCTCATCGCGGAGGGCGGCGCGGGCTGGGTGCCGGCCATCGGCGACCGCATGGACGAGGCCTACCGCCAGCACGGCATGTTCGTCCGGCCGAAGCTGAGCCGGCTGCCCAGCGAGATCATCCGGCAGCAGGTGTACGCGTCCTTCCAGCACGACAAGAGCTCGGTGGAGATCGTCGAGTCGACCGGCTACCGCAACGTCATGTGGGGCGACGACTACCCCCACCTGGAGGGCACCTACGGCCACACCCAGGCCACGCTCCACGACCTGTTCGACGGCGTGCCGGACGAGGTGCGCGAGCGCGTCACGCGCGGCACCTTCAACGAGCTCTTCGACCTGCCCGAGCAGACTCCCCAGGAGGCGGCCGTCTGAGCGGCGGCGAGGCGAACCGGCGGTGACCACTCCCCCGTACCCCGAGGATCTGGAGCGGCCCGGGCTCGTCAGGACCGGGCGGTCGACGTTCGTCAGGCCGATCCGGCCCGAGGACGCCGACCGTCTGGTCGCGTTCGTCGGCAGTCTGTCCCGGGCCACCCTCGCCTACCGCTCCCTCGGCCCGGTGGTCCGCGCCCGCGACGACGACATCCGGCGCGGCGCGCACGTGGACTACCTCAACGAGCTGGCGCTCGTCGCCCTGGCCGGCGACGAGATCGCCGGCCTGGTCCGCTACGTCCGCGACCCGCAGGATCCGGAGCACGCCGAGGTCACCTTCACCATCCGGGACGACCACCAGAGCGAGGGGTTCGGCAGGCTGCTCCTCGAGCACATCGCCGCCGCCGCCCGTGCGCGCGGCATCCGGGTGCTGGAGGCCGACGTCCTCGCCGACAACACCCGGATGATCAACGTCTTCCTGGGCTCCGGCTACCGGATCGAGGCCGGCCCGCCGGGCCAGATCATCCACTTCGAGATCGCCGTCGACCCGCAGGCCCTCGCCGTGGCCCGGGCCGAGCGCCGCGAGCACACCGCCGTACGGCGCTCCCTGCGGCCCCTGCTCGAACCACGGTCGGTCGCCGTGATCGGGGCGAACCGCAGCCCGCTGACCATCGGCCACGAAATCGTGGCCAACCTGCTGCGGGGCGGCTTCGGCGGCCGCGTGTTCCCGGTCAACCCGCAGGCCGAGCGGATCGCCGGCGTGGCCGCCCACCCGAACGTCCGTGACCTTCCCGAACCACCTGACCTGGCGCTGGTGGCCGTACGCGCCGAGGCCGTGCCCGATGCCGTACGAGAGTGTGCCGAGGCCGGCGTCAAGGCGGTGGTGGTCGTCTCCACGGGCTTCGGCGAGACCGGAGCCGAGGGCCGGGCGAGCGAACTGGAGCTGGCCCGGTTCGCCCGGGCTTCGGGGATGCGGCTGGTGGGGCCCAACTGCATGGGCGTGATCAACACGAGCCCGGCCGCGCGGCTGGCCGCGACGTTCTCGCCCGCGCTGCCGACGCCCGGCCGGGTGGCGATGTCCAGCCAGTCCGGGCCGCTGGGGCTCGCGGTGCTCGACTTCGCCCGGCGGCTGCGGCTCGGCTTCTCCGGCTTCGTGTCGGTGGGTCACGCCGTGGACGTGTCCACCAACGACCTGCTCCAGTGGTGGGAGGAGGATCCGGGGACCTCGGTGATCCTGCTGCACGTCGAGACCTTCGGCAATCCGCGCCGGTTCGCCCGCGTGGCCCGCCGGATCGCCCCGCGCAAACCGATCGTCGCGGTTCACCCGGGCCTCGCGGACTCGCCGGTGAGTTCGCTGTTCGCCCAGTCAGGCGTGATCCGCACCCGCAGTCTCCAGGAGCTGTTCGACGTGGCTCTGCTGCTGGCCCATCAGCCGCCCCCGCCCGGCGACCGGGTCGCCGTGATCACCAACGCGGGCGGGCCGGCGGCGCTGACGGTCGGGGCGTGCGCGGCGAGCGGTCTGTGCGTGCCCGCGCTCGGTGAGCACACCCGGCAGACGCTCCGGTCGGCCCTCGCGCCCCGGGCCGACGTCTCCAACCCGGTCGATCTCACCCCCACGGCCACCGCCGCCCACTACCGGCAGGCGCTGGACGCGGTCCTGGCCGACGACGGCATCGACGCCGCCATCGTCCTGTTCATGCCGCCGCTGGCCGACAAGCCCGACGAGGTCGCGTCGGCGATCCTGGACGCGGCCGCGGCCCGGCCCGAGAAACCGGTGGTGGCCAGTTTCCTGGGCGGCGCGGGCGTCGCCGAACTCCTGCACCGGGGCGACCTGGTCGTCCCGACGTACACGTTCCCCGAAGCGGCGGCCGGCTCGCTCGGGCACGCGGCGGCCTACCAGGCCTGGCGCAGCACC
The DNA here is from genome assembly GCF_055581185.1 of Streptomyces sp. NPDC031474. Taxonomy (NCBI): domain Bacteria; kingdom Bacillati; phylum Actinomycetota; class Actinomycetes; order Kitasatosporales; family Streptomycetaceae; genus Streptomyces; species Streptomyces sp. NPDC031474. The sequence continues at coordinate 129,337 of NZ_JBVIJX010000012.1, read as the reverse complement.
CCCGCGGGCGTCATACCGGATCTCGCCGGAGTCGACGCCGAGCGCGCCCGGTCACTCGTCGCCGCCTGTGGCCCCGGCGCCGTTCCCCCGGCGGTCGCCGCCGGGTTGCTGGACGCGTACGGGATCGCCGTACGGAACTGCGAACCGGGGCCGGGCCCGGACGCGTTCCTCTCCGTCAGCGCCGACCCGGTGTTCGGCCCGGTCGTCTCCTTCGGGCTGACCGGGGACTACGCCGACCTCATGGCGGACGTCGCGCACCGCGTCACTCCGCTGAGCGACCGCGACGCCCGCGAGATGGTCCGCTCGCTGCGGGCGACCCCCCTGCTGGAGCGGCGGGGTGTGGAGTTCGCGGCCCTCGAGGAGACCGTGCTGCGGATCTCGGCGATGGTCGAGGACCTCCCCGAGATCGAAACCCTGGAACTGCGCCCGGTACGGCTGCTGCCGCCCGGCGACGGGGTGGCCGTCGCCCGCGCGACGATCCGGCTGGCGCACGACACCACGGCAGGCACCCTGAAAGGCGGCCCCGTATGAAGGTGGGCATCTACTTCGACCTGCGCAACCCGCCGCCATGGCGGCAGAGTTGGGCGCGCCTGTACGGCTTCGCCCTGGAGATGTGCGAGGAGGCGGACCGGCTGGGCATCGACTCGGTCTGGTTCTCCGAACACCATGGCTTCGAGGACGGCTACCTCCCCCAGCCGCTCACCATGGCGGCCGCCGCCGCGGCCCGCACCCGCCGGGTGCGCCTGGGCACCGCGGTCGTCCCCGCCCCGCTGCACGCGGCGCCCGAGATCGCCGAACAGGCCGCGATCGTGGACATCATCAGCGACGGCCGCCTCGACCTCGGTCTCGGCACCGGCTACCGGGTCCCCGAGTACCGCCTTTACGGAGCCGACCTCGCCAAGCGCTACACCACGACCGATCAACGGGTGCGGGAGATCCGCGGCCTGTGGGCCGAATCGCTGGTCACCCCCGCCCCGGTCCAGGACCCGCTGCCGATCTGGCTCGGCTACCAGGGCCCGCAGGGCGCCCGGCGGGCCGGCCGGCTCGGCACCGGGTTGCTGTCGCTGAACCCGGTGCTGCTGACGCCGTACCGGGAAGGGCTCGTCGAGAGCGGGTACGACGCGTCGGCGGCCCGGATGCAGGGCTCGTTCACGACGTTCGTCACCGAGGACCCCGAGGGCGACTGGCCGGTGGTGCGCAGGCATCTGCGGTACCAGTGGGACAGCTACCGCAGATACCTGGTGGAGGGGACGGACCAGCCGGTCCCCCGTCCCATCGATCCGGAGAAGTGGCGCAAGAGCGGGCTGTCCGCGAGCGGCGTCGGCCAGTTCCTGTACGGCACACCGCAGGACACCGCCGAGGCCGTCAAGGCGTACGTGGCAGGGTTGCCGGTGGAGGGGGTGTTCCTGTGGGCCTCGCTCGCCGGGATGCCCGAGGACATGGTGGCCCGCCAGGTCCAGCTGATCGCCGGGAAGCTGCGCCCGCTGCTTGCCGATGTCTGACACGAGGAGGCACCCCATGCCGACGACGCCACCCACGGGCCCCTGGGCCGGGGCGGACTTCCAGGAGCCGCCCCGGACCCCCGGCGGAGTGGCCCTGTGCGGGGCGTGCCGCGCGGCCGCGTCCTGTCGGCTGGGAGTGCGGCGCGAGCAGCTCGACGAGGACGGGTCGGCGCGGTTCGCGCTGTCCTGCCCGCGTGACCAGGAGGGCGGTCCCGATGTCGCGCACGGCGGCTGGACGGCCGCTGTGCTGGACGACTGTCTCGGCCATCTGCCGCTGCTGCACCGGGTGTTGAGCGTGACGGCGGAACTGAGCGTGAGCTTCGTCATGCCGGTGCCGGTGGAACGCCCGTTGGAGGTCCGGGCCTGGGTGGAGAAGCGGGAGGGCAGGCGCTGGTACATCGCGGGCGAGATGGTGCTCCTGCCGGCCCGGGCCGTGCTGGCCCGGGCCTCCGGGATCTGGGTGACCCGCGACCGGGGCCACTTCGCCCGCCACCAGGAGTGGCTGGCCGGTCAGGACGGCGAGGCTCAGTAGGAGCGCAGGCCCATGCTGCGGGCGATGCCGTTGCGCTGGATCTGGCTCGTCCCCCCGGAGATCGTGGCCACGATCGACTCCCGGTAGCGGAAGCTCATCACGCTCTCCGTGGAGAACCCGTGTCCCGCGAGGACCTGCATCCCGAGCCGGGCGGCGGCGACGTACGTCTCCGAGCCCTTCAGCTTCGCCATCGAGCCCTCGCGGGTGCAGGGCTTGCCCTGGGCGAGCAGCCAGGCCGCGCGGTGGGCGAGCAGCCGGGCGGAGTCGATCTCGGTCTGCAGGTCGGCCATGGCGTGAGCGAGCGCCTGGAAGTTCCCGATCGGGCGGCCGAAGGCGTGCCGGGTGCGGGCGTACTCCAGCATCTCGTCCAAGGTGGCCTGTGCCGCCCCCAGGTATCCCCCGCTGATGATCACCTTCTCCAGCTCGATGTTGGAGAGCATGACCTTCCACCCCTCGTCCCGCGGACCGACGAGGTTCTCCTTCGGCACCAGGGCTTCGTGGAAGAAGATCTCGTTGGTGCCCAGGATGTGCCGGGCCAGCGTCGGCGTCCGCCGGACCTCGACGCCGTCCGTCGCGGGATCGACGAGCAGGAGGCTGATGCCGCCGTGCTTGGGCTCGCGGGGCCCGGTGCGCACATAGGTCGCGATGGTGGTGTCGGGCAGTCCGCCGCCGGTGCACCATGCCTTCTGGCCGCGGACGACGAAGTGGTCGCCGTGATCCTCGGCGGTGGTGCGCAGCGCCGCGGCGTCGGACCCGCTGTCCGGCTCGCTGAGGCCGACGGCGAGCCGGTGGCGGCCGGTCATGACCTGCTCGCGGATGAAGTCGCGCTGCGCCTCGCCGCCCCAGCGGAACACCGTGACGGCGGGGATGAGCACCCCGATGTAGCACATGGCGACGTCGAAGCTGGCCCGTCCCAACTCCTCGGCGATCAGGATGAGTTCGAGCGGTCCCCCGCCGTCGCCGCCCTCCTCCTCGCTGAACGGCAGGGAGAACCACCCCAGATCCGCCATGCCCCGGAACAGCTCGGGCGGTACGACGCCCTCCTCGTCCCACCGCTTGGCCTTCTCGGCCGGGCACACGTCGGCGACGAACTGCCGTGCCGTCGCGCGCAACAGGTCCTGCTCGTCGGTCAGCCCGAAGTCCACGGTCACTCCTCGCGCCTACTGGGATATTTATCTACCTAATTATTCTATGTTAGCGGATAGGAGGGGGTGGCGACAGTACATCCCCCGTCGACCCGTCGACCGCGTTCTGGGCGGACGTCACCCCCGCGCTCGGCACCGAGCCCGCCGCGAAGGCCACGGCACCCATGCGGCGTCCACGATCGTCGGCTCGGGCGCGGCCTCGGACGGCAGACGCAAGGGGGTCGCGCCGTCCACGGGCGCCCTCTTCGTGAGCGCGGCGGGCAACGCGGGCCCGACCGCGAGGTCGGCGGAAGCGGGTGCAGCCGCGGCCGCCGCGGCAGTTGCGCCCCGCCGTCCGTACTGAAACGGCACTCTCTTTGGCATCGGCCGTTTCCGGGCGCTCCGGATGAGGGAAAAGCACGAAAATGACACCCCACGGCCACGCAAGTCCTACGCCCCATAACCTGCCGGACTTTGTGGCACTAAAGACCAGCACAAAAGAAGAAAATGTCGAAACGGGACATCCCTGTCAGAGCATCCGGGAACAGCGGAGATGAGACATATGACGAGTCTTTTACCGGCTCAGCAGTGGACCGCGTTCCGGATACCGGTCTCCGAGGCCATGTCCCGGGGCCGCCTGACCGAGCAGCTCGCGCACGGCTCGTCGGGCCTGGTGATCGCCCCGCCCGGCTTCGGCAAGACCGCGCTGTTGGCGCAGGCGGCCAAGGCGCATCCGGGTCCGGTGACGTGGTACCAGGCCCGGCCCGACGCCGACGAGCGGGAGTTGCTCACCACGCTCGGGTATCCGGCAGACGCGCTGGCGGGCTCCGCCGGGCCGCCCGGCGCGGACCGGCGGATGTCGCGGCGCCGAGATGCCGGGGACGGCGGCCCCGTCGGGCGACTGGTCGTCATTGATGACATGCACCTGCTCTTACCGGCCGCGCGGGCGCTTGCGGTCCGGCTCGGCCAACTGGCGCCGCCCCACCCACGGGTGCTGATCGGGACGCGCCCCGCCCCGGGGCTGTCGGCGGCCGCGCTGGAGGCGTCGGGCGCGACGGTGGTGAACGCCGACGCCCTGCGTTTCCGCTCCTGGGAAGTCGAGCACCTGTTCCCGTACCTGTACGACACGGCGCTGCGCCCCGAGATCGCGCTGCCCCTCGTCCGGGCCACCGGCGGCAGGGCCGCGACGCTGAGACTGTTCGCCAAAGCCGTGGCGGCCCGCCCCGACACGGGTCAGGAGCGGATCCTGGCCGACGGGATGTTCGGCCGCGAATACCTGGAGCGGGAGGTGCTCGCCCCGCTCCCCGGCCGTCTCGGACGGTTCCTGACGGAGACCTGCCTGCTGGGCCGGCTCACCGCCGACGCCTGCCGCGCGCTGACCGGCCGCACCGACAGCGCCGAGATGCTGTGGTCCCTGGCCCACGAACACGGGGTCCTGCGCGCCGATCCGGACGGGCGGACGTACGGCGCCGAGCCCCTGCTCCGCGAGTGCCTGCGCGCGCGGCTCACCGGCACGCTGACCGACGTCGAACTGACGCGGCTGCGCGTCCGGGCCGCTGCCTGCGCCGCCGCGGGCGATCATGACGATCGTCAGGACCCGCCGCCGTCGGCGGGGCGCCGTCGCCTCGGGTCCGCCGACTGGCCCGACCCGCTGCGCATCGTCGTCGCGGGCGGCCCGGACATCTACCTCGGCCGCTCCGCCGGGCGCGTCGCCCAGGACGGTTCCGGCAGCTCCGCCGCCCTCCTCGTCCAGGGCATCGCCGCCGCCCTGACCGGCGACAGCACGGCCGGCGCCACCGTACGCCGGGCCCTGGCGGAGGCGACGGACGATGCCCTGGTCGCGCTGTCCGGGCAACTGGTCCGGGTGGCGCTGGCCGTGCTGGCCGGGGGTCCGGCCAGGCCGGTCCCCTACCCGGAACTCCAGCGGATCGCATACGACGCCGAACGGCTGGACCTGCTGTGGCTGAGCCGGGCCGCCCGGTGCCTGCTGGGCCTGGGGCCGCACCCCGAGGACGCCGGGCAGCCGGTCGTCGTGCTGGAGGAGTGCACCCGGCTCGGCGACGCCGAAGGGGCGGCGCTCGCCGCATCGGCCGTGTGCCTGCGCTCGGCGCGCACGGGACGCCCCGGCATCGGCGAGTTGGAGGACGTCGTACGGCGGTTCCGGGCGCTGGGCTGGGGCACGCTGGAGGCGTGGGGCCGGGCCGCCCTCGCCGTGGTGGAGGTCGCGCACGATCTGCCGGACGCCGGGCAGCGCGCCGCCCAGGCGGAGGCGTTCGCCCGGTCGGCGGGTGTCACGGGCGCACGTGCGCTGGCCATGGGCGCGATGGCGCTGGCGGCGCCTGACGCGGCGAGCCGGGCCGATTTGCAGGAGGCCGCCTGGTCGACGGCCCGGTCGGCGCGACTGCCGGTGGCCGGGCTGCGTTCCTGGCTCACCGCGCTCGCGGCCCCCGCCGGACAGCCCCCTGCCGGACAGCCCCTTGCCGGGCAGGCCCCTGCCGGGCAGGCCCCCACCGGCCCGCTCGGGGACGGCGGAGGCGCAACGGGCAGGGCCAGAGCCGGCGGGCAGCACACCACCGCGTCCGGACGCGTCCTCGCGGCACGGTCGGCGCCGGGCCTGACGGTGCGTTGCCTCGGTGGCTTCGAGTTCACCCTGGCCGGGCGCGAGCACGACTGGGCGAAGCTGCGCCCCAGGGCACAGGCGGTGCTGCGGCTCCTCGCGGTACGCGCCGGCCAGGCCGTCCACCGTGACCATCTGCTGCTCGCGTTCTGGGACGGGGTGACGACACCGTCCACGCTGCACAACCTCCAGGTGACGGTCTCCAGTCTGCGTTCCTTCCTGGAACCGGAACGTCCCCGGGGCGGTTCCCGGCTCATCGCGCGGCAGGGCGACTCCTACCGGCTGGTGCTGGCGCCCGGCGATGTGAGCGACGTCGCGGCGTTCGAGCGTGCGGTGCGCGACGGCCGAAGAGCCCGGGCGCAGAAGCGGTCGGAGGAGGCGGCGGACGCGTTCCGCATCGCTCTGGACCACTACGCGGGTGAACTGCTGCCCGAGGACGGGCACGCCGAGTGGGTGGCCGGCGACCGGGAACGGCTGCGCCGGGAAGCGGCGGGCGCGGCCGTGGCCCTGGCCGAGATACGTCTCGCCCAGAGCCGGCCCGTGGACGCCGTGGAGGCGGCCGAACGCTGCCTCGAGATCGACGGGCACCGCGACGCCGCGTGGCGGACCCTGATTCGGGCGTGCGACGCCGCGGGGCTCGCGGCCGACGGTGCGCGGGCCCGGAACGGCTACTCGGCGATGCTGGCCTCCCTGGGGATCCCGCCGTCGGGCGGGCTGTCCCATCCGATGTAGCGGCGGGCGCCGGGGCGCTCGACCGCCGGGTCCCCTGCTCCGGGGCGCGCCGCGGGCGGGACGCCACCACCGGGGGGCACCCTGGCGCCGGGCGTCCCGAGCCGATGTCATCGGCGGCCGAAGAACTCGACCTCCAGGATCGCCGTGTGCCGGTTCTTCCCCTCGGCTCCGTAACTGGACCGGACGATGAACCGCACCGTACTGACGTTCTTCCCTGCGAGGTCCAGCGTCTGCGGCCCCGGCTTGTCCTCCAGCTTGAGCTGCTTCTTGTGCACCGCGCCGCCCGGTTCGCCCAGTTCGACGTCGAGGACGGACGGCCTGGCCTGCTTGAGGAACTCGTCCTTGTTGACCGAGATCCCCGTCTGGATGATGAGGGTCGTGAGCGTGACGGGCTGTTCGAAGCGTGCCTGAACCTCCTCACCCGTGCCCGCGCCGGCCTGTGTCGGCGCCCAGTAGGTGTTGTTCGCCCCGTCGAAGGCCAGGTTCGGCCCGTGGTCCTTGAGGTGACTGGACCCCTCCGCGAACTTCGGATTGACGGGGGTGGGTTTGGCCGTCCGGTCGCGGAGGTTGTCGATGAGGCTGCTCAGGTGGGGCCGGGCGAGGTAGCCGCCGCCGAGCAGGACGACCAGCGTGATCGGGATCGCGAGGCTCGGCCGTCGCCATGCCCGGCCCGCGGGGCGCTGTCCGGCCGCGAGCCGAGGCGGCGGGCGGCGGCGGAGCCGACGCCGCAGTCGTGTCCACCACGAGAGCCGCTCCTGTGCCGCCACGGGCGCGGTGAGCACGGCGCCGCAGCGCAGACACAGGGTGCGGGTACGGGGGTTGGCCTGTGCACAGGCCGGACAGATCAGGTCATGGACCGGGGTCCGGGGGTGGGGGGCGTTCGCGGGGGTGTCCTGCGTGTCCGGCTCCGCGGGCAGGTCGTCCGGGTCCGCCGACCGTTCACCGGGCCGCCGCACGGTGCCGGAGGGCCCGGATTCCGACGTCGGCTGCGCCTGGGGCCGTGTGGCAGCGGGCGTCGACGTCTGCGGCCGGGGCAGGACGGAAGCGGTCCGGGCGGTCGTCGGCTCCGGCGCGGGACCGGCGGTCACCGCTCCCTGGACGGACGGCCCGGCACCGGACGCGTCCGCTGCCACGGGGCCCTGCGCCACCGAACCCTGCGCCACGGAACCTTGCGCCGCCGGGCCGGATACGGCGGGCCCGGCGACCGCTGCACGGGTCGTCGTTGCCGTGCCCTGACCGCCGTCTTCGGAGCCGGCGCCGCTCTGCTCCCAGTCCAGGAAGGCGTTGCAGGACGCGCAGAACGCCGCGCCCCGCGCGTTGTGGTGGCCGCAGTCCGGGCAGATCAGCCCGCCGGGGCCGCTCATGACGCGTCCGCGAGGGGCAGCAGTTCCGTGGCGTATCCGACGTGCGCCGGCACCTCACCGGCCACCAGCCGCCGTAGCCGCTCCGCGCCTGCCGCGTCCGGGTCGGCCACCCGCACCCGTACGGTCACCCGGGGCGGCGCACCGGCCGGCCCGGGCAGAGGGCTGTGCGCCGTCTCGGACCACGACGTTCCGCCGGTCTCCTCGATCTCCGCCTCCGTGCCGAACTCCAGCCGTACGGCTTCGTCGAGTCCGCCTCTCGTGCCCCGTCTGCGGTGCCGTTCCACCGCGTTGAGGACCGCGGCCCGGCGCTGTCCGGCCGGCCGATCGGCGGCGGGGCCCACGGCCACCCATTCGCCCAGCCACGCCAGGAAGTCCTCCGGGGCGGTTCGCGGGTCGAGATGGGCGGGGAGGTTGTCGATGGTGAGCAGCACCGGCGCCAGTACGTCGTCCAGCGCCGCGAGGAACCGCTGGATGAAGTCCTCTCCCAGGTAGACGGCCGGGAGTTGGTAGATGAGTGGATGAGGCGTGGGCAGTCCCTCGACCGCTGCGCGCATTCAGGCCTCCCGCATTCGGAGTTGGTGCTCGTAGGAAAAGACGAGGGCGTGCGGGTCGAGCACGATCCTGGTGACCGGCTCGGCGCGCTGCCCGGTCACCGGGTCGGCCGGGAAGAGCCTGACGTCCTCGACGAGGTCGACGCCCGGCACCCGTTGCAGGACGGCGTACACCTCTCCGGCGTGGATCGGCCGCCCGAACGGCCAGCCCTGCCCGCTCGGTCCTCCGGTGATCGGGTTGAAGTACCCGTACAGGGCGGCCAGCGCCGCGGTGCGGACCGGGTCGGCGGCCGCGCCGGGGGCCGCCAGGACGGACGCCACGACGGTGACGCCCTGGTAGTAGGGCGGCTCGACCACCAGCCGGGTGCCGATGGGACGGCGCTGGTCCAGATAGTCGGCGAGGGCCCGCAGCGTCTCCCGGGGCGGCACCAGGTCGTCGAAGTGCAGCCGTCCCTGGTCGTCGCTGCGCACGGCCGGCACCAGAAGCAGCCGCACCCCGCCCTCCTCGCCCTCCCCCGCGGGTACGCAGGCGACCCGCGCCGCGTCCGGGGCGACCTCCCGCGCCAGGACCTCGTAGTCGCGCGGCACGACCGCCCGGTACAGGGTGCTCAACGTCATGGGGCCGCGGACCTTGGCGCTCTCCACGCTCTCCCCGTCGACGCCGCCGACGGCGGCCCGCCGGTTCTCGGCGCGGGCGACGAACGGCAGCGAGGTGCGCAGCATCCGCAGCGTCCCGGTGGCGACGTTGCCGGGGCTGCCGCCGCCGGTCCGGTAGGCGCGGATCCGCACCGGGGCTCCCTTGGCCGGCACGGCGCCGTAGTAGCGGATCGTCCCGTCCGGCTCGCGAACCGCCGGACCGAAGTCGATCCGGCCCGAGTTCGGATCCAGTGTCAGATGCCGGTCGCCGGGTCCCGAGTGGGCGAAGTCGTCGACGCGGTGCCACTGCGACCAGTCCGAACCGTCCGCCACCTCTACGACGAACGGCTCGTCGCCCGGGACGACGGGGGGCCGGGCGACGTGGAAGGACTGACCGGGCACGCCCTCGGACAGCCCCAGGACCTCGTCCGTCACCGTTTCGGCGTGCACGGCCTCGACCGTCGCGCCGATGGTGAAGGCCTCGGCCTCGCGCAGGGTCGGCGACTGCAGATAGGTGGGCTGGTCCGGCTCGGCGGAGACCAGCCGGCAGCGCACCCACCCCGCGGTCTGGCGCGCGATCGTGGACTCCGTGTGACCGCCCGGCAGGTGCAGCACCACCTGGCCGGGGCGGTTGAAGCCGCCGGTCGTGTCCTCCTCGACGTCGCAGCGCGCCCACGCCGTGCCGTCCCACGCCTCCCAGCGCAGCGGCGGGCGGCGCGGGTCGACGCCGACGCCGTCCACCCGGCAGTCCAGACGCAGCACGACGACCCCGGCCCGGACGGGGTTGGTCAGGCCGACGTACAGGGCGTCGCCGGGGGCGGGCTCGGAGTCGAAGCAGGGCACGTCACGGCCGAGGGCGAGTTCCTGCGTACGGTCGGTGGCTCCGCCTCCGGCGGGGCAGGTCGCCAGCCGGGCCAGTCCGCACGGCACGATCGGCAGGTCGCGGACGGTGGTGAACACCACCGCCTCCTCGGTCTCGGTGCGCACGGTGGCGACCTCGGTGCCGGCCCTGACCCGGACGTTCTCGGGCTGCGGCGCGGAGAGCCAGAACGTGACGTCCGTGCGGGCGGCGGTGGGCGGGTGCAGTCGGACGCCGATCAGGTCGAGGAAGGCCAGGTAGTTCTTCTCCGGCACGCGGTTGACGCGGTAGAGGAGCTGGTCGACCATCGTGGCGAACGCCTCGATCAGGGTCACGCCCGGATCGGAGACGTTGTGGTCGCTCCACTCGGGGCAGCGCTGCTGGACGAATCTCTTGGCCTCGTCGACGAGTCCCTGGAACTTCCGGTCGTCGAGATGGGGGGAGGGCAGCGTCACGGACCCGTTCCTTCCTCGTGCGCGGGGATCACATAGAACGGGAACACGAGGTTGCGGGGGTCGTTCGTGCCCCGCACGGTGTAGCTGATGTCGATGTACAGCACGCCGTCCTCCACCGCGTCGAACCGGACGTCGATGCCCACGACCTCGATCCGCGGCTCCCAGCGGTCCAGGGCGAGCCGGATCTCGTAGGCGACCTGCCCCGCGGTGCTCGCGTCGGCGGGGGCGAACACGTAGTCGTGGATGGCGCAGCCGAACTCCGGCCGCATGGGTCGCTCCCCCGGCGAGGTGGCGAGCACGAGCCGGATCGATTCCTCGATCTCCCGCTCGCCGCGCACCAGGGCGATGCTGCCGGTGGCGTCGGTGCGCGGCGGGAACGCCCAGCCCGCGCCGACGAACTGCTGTCCCATCAGCGGCTCACCCGCCGATCAGGACGGTCGGGCAGCCCGCGATGATCGGGGCGCCGCAGGCGGCGGTGTCACCCATGCGGGCGGCGGGCCTGCCGTTGATCAGGACGGTGGGGCAGCCCGGCGGGATGATCACGGACGGCGGGTGCACGGCGGGCGGCGGGAAGGCGCACGTGTGGGTGGTGCCGACCGTGGCGGCGGGCATGCCGCCGATGAGGACGGTGGGCGCGCCAGGCGGGCCGACCGTCCCGGGGTGGCCGGTGGGATCGCCGACGCGAGCGGCGGGTGGCATTCAGAAGGCTCCTTTTCGTCGGCTTGTCGCTTGTCGTCATCTCTTGGCGGCGCCATGTGACGGACCGTCAGTTGATCCGGACCAGGCCCGCGTTGATCGTGCAGGTCGCCCCGCCCTTGATCTCCGTGCGCGCGGTGCCGTTGACCGCGACCTGGCTGCCCTTCACCTCCACTCCCCCGCTCGTCGTGAGCCCGACCTGGCCGCTGCCGCCGTCGACCGAGACGCCGGTCTGCGCGGTCACCTTCACCGACTTGCCGGTCAGTTCGAGGGTGCCGTTGCCCGCGTCCATCAGCGCGCCGTTGCCGGCCTTGACGGTGACCTTGTCCTTGGCGTCGATCTCCACCGTGCCGTCGCTGTGCACGATGATCTTGGTGCCCTTGCGGTCGAGGTCGAGGGTGAGCTTGCCGTCGCCGGTGATCATCCGTACGCCCTGCGGCCCGGAGGCGTTGTCGAGCAGTTCGAGCTGGTTGCCGCTGCGGGAGGAGAACGACCGCCGGTTGACGGCGCCGCTGGTCCCGTCGATCAGGTCGCCGCTCGCCGTGGACGGTTTGTCCTGCCCGTTGAAGAGGCAGCCGAGTACATACGGCCGGTCGAGCCGGCCCTGCTCGAACCCGACCAGCACCTCGTCACCCACCTCCGGGACGAACGCGGAGGTTCCCTTGCCGCCCTTGCCCCCTCCTCCGGAGGTCTGCGCGCACCGGGCCCAGTCGCTGACGTACTCGTCGGACAGCCAGGGGAACTTGACCTTGACGCGGCTGACTTTGTCCGGGTCCTTGGTGTCGGAGACCAGGCCGATGACGACTCCGTCCACCTCGGGGAGCCGGCCCGCCCGGCCCGCGGCGGCGCCGGCCAGCGCCGACAGGGAGCGTTCCTGCTGGCCCGAGACGGTCACCCAGGTCTCGTAGCCGCGCTGTGCGTCGAAGACGTGCCGGGAGGCGGTGACGGTGTACCGGCCGTCGAACGGGGCGCCTACCCCGGACAGTGCGACCGCGCCGCCGGCCCGGACCTCGGGATTGCCCTGGATGACCGCCTCCATCTCGGCGAACGTCCCGGCGATCCGCTGCGCCAGCGCCTTCGCGACCTGCTCGACGCGGGCCTGCGCGCCGTAGGAGTTGTCGGTGACGAGGTAGTCGGCCTTCCCGAAGGGGCGCGCCGCGTCCGCCGGGCTGATGCCCAGTTGGATCGTGTCCGCCCTGCCCGCATCCGCCGTGCCGACCAGCGCCTGCTTCGTCTTGGTGTCCCAGCCGCGCACCTGGACCTGGGAGACCTGCTCGGCGGCGGTCACCCCGGCGCGGCAGCGCACCAGGTTCTTCCCGAGTTCCAGCACCAGCGGGTCACGGTCGGCGCGGGCCGAGGAGCCGGGCGCGCCGGATGCCGCGGTGGGCCCGGTGACATGCAGGGCGCCGTCGATCACATAGACCTGTGCTCCGGCGTCCTCGGCCAGGTCGCGGAGGAACTCCCAGTCGGAGACGTTCGCCTGGGCGACGTGTTCGAGGACCGGCCCCGAGACGTCGATCGTCCCCGTCCGGAGCCCGGCGCGCTGGGCGACGCGACGGCATATGTCCGCGACGGTCATGTTCTGGTAGGCGGCGACCCGACGGCCCCGGAAGAGCCGGTGCGCCTTGTCCATGCCGCGGACCACGGTGAACGTCCCGGTCTCGTCGAAGTCCAGCTCCAGTGCGGTCACCTCGCCCTTGAGCAGCGGCTTCGGCGAGCCGCCCGCACCGGAGGAGACCAGCAGCCGCGCCTCGGAGCCGATCTTGATGCCGGCCTTGTCGAGCAGCACCCGGCTGGGGTCGCGAAACCGCAGGACGAACGTGTCGGGCAGGGTTCGGCTGTCGTCGACGTAGCCCTCCACCAGGGTGTTGGCGAGGTCGGCGGGCAGCCTGGTCCCGCCGATCTCCATGACGAGGATCTTGGCGACGGTGTCGTTGGCCATCAGACGTCCTTCCGGCCGCCGGCCGCCGCGGACCCGTACGCGACGGCCTCCGCCGGCCCGCCCGGCAGCGTGTCCAGTTCGTCGGCCGACGGGAGCAGCAGTTCGCGCCCCTCCGTCAGCCGCATCGGATCGTCGATGCCATTGGCCTCGGCGATGGCCCGCCAGGCCGCCGCGTCGCCGTACTCGGCCCAGGCGAGGCCCTGCAGGGTGTCACCGGCGCGGACGCGGTGGACACGGCGGGCGGTGAGCGCCCCCGACGTCGGGTTCTGGCCGGCCGTCTCTCCGCTGATCTCCTCCATCGTCACCTGGCACACCGCGCGGATCGGCGTCCCGGACGTGGTGAACAGCGTGTACTTGACCTGGACCTGGCTGACGTAGCCGGGGAAGCCGGTGATGCCGCCCCAGTGGAAGACCACCCAGGGCGGCGACGACCGCTGCGCCTGCCGGGTCTCGTTGGTCGGCACGCAGCAGGCGAACAGACTCTCCACCGCCTTGACGACACTGGTGTCCTGGGTGTCACTCGCGTCGAAGAACATCTCCACGGTGAGCTTGCTGGGCTGCGGCCCCTGGTACTCCGGTGGGCCCGCGCTCTTCGCGCCCTTGGCGGGGGTGCGTTTCCAGGACGCGGACTTGCCCAGGCTGAGTTCCTTGGGATTGAACTGGAAGTCGATCCGGCCACAGGGTCCACCGGGGGTGAGGCTGCCGCCCGAGGGCGGGGTGCGCAGTTCGAGGTAGGCGTGCTCCAGCTTGGGCCGCGCGTCACCGCCCGCGGCCGACGCCGACCTCGCGCCGCCGCCTGCCGCGCTGAACGCCACGGGCCCGCTCATGCTCCGGGCTCCATCATGTAACCGTGGTGCGCGATCTCGATGGTCTCCGTGGCGACCTTGGGCGACTCGGGATTGAACGTGGGCCCGGTCCAGCGCACCGGCACCACCTCCAGCAGGCCCCAGCGGGCGACCATCACGTCGTCGCCGGTACGTGCCTCGATGTGCGCGGTCTTGCGGGCGAACCCGGTGGTCATGCTGGCGAACCACTTGGCCACCTTCTGGGTGTCCTTCGTCAGCGGCCGGGACAGTTTGACGTTGGGGTACTTCAGGCGGGTCGGCAACTGCCAGACATGGCCGTTGTTCCCGCCCTCCTCGCGGGCTTCGAGCACCACCTCGCAGCCCAGCCCCTCACAGGTGTTGAACGACCCCAGCTCGATCCCGTCGATCGTGACGACGAAGCAGACCGTGACCGCCGGGTCCTGGGTCGTGGACATCCGATGCCCTGCCTTTCTGTCGGTACGGGTGCTCTGTCAGTGCCGGGTGCTCTGTCAATGCCTGGTGTGGATCAAGGTGCCGGCGCGTTCACGTTCGATGCGCAGCTCCGCTCTGAGCAGCCTGCTGAGGGGGGCGACCAGGGCTCGGACGAGTTCGTCCGTGACCTTGGGGACGCCCGACCCGGCGGTCTTCCCCGGGGCGGCGGCCGACGTCGAGGCCGACGGCTCCGCCGCCGATGGAGCGGCCGGCTCCGGCGGCGTCGGCGGGTCGGCGGGCGGCTCCCCGGCCGACGCGCCGTCCTCGGCGCGTTGCACGGCGGGCGCGGTGAACTCCACGGAGCCGTCCGGCATCCACTGGGCCACCCCGGCGGCGACCGCCGCGGCCCCCGCGCTGACGCCGGACAGCGCGGGAGCCGAGGGGGCCCGTCCCCGGAGGGGTGGGGACGGGAGCGATGGCGTGGCGAAGTGGGGTACGGGCGACGGAGCGACACCGGGAACGCTCGCGAGCCGTTGCAGCGGGACCGGGGGGCCGAGGGCGTCCGGACCTTGAAGCGCCCGGGTGGCGGGCTGGAGGAGGCCATCGGGGCGGACTGCGGCACCGGGAGCTGAAACGCCGGGGAATTCCGGGCGCCCGGGGCGGCCTACGTCGCCGTAGGACCAGGCAGAGGGGGCGCCATCGGCGTGAGCTGTCGTACCGGCGTCCGTGGCCCGCTGCACGACGCCGCCCGCGTGGCCGGTGGCGGTGGCGGTGGCGGTGGCGGGGTAGGCGCTGCCGCCGCCGGTCGCGGTGTGCCCACTGCGAGGGCCGTCGGGCGCGGTGTCGGCGGACCAGGCATGGCCGCCCGAACCGCCGGCCCCGGGGGCGGACGGTCCGCCGCCGGCCCGCTCCCATCGGACCGGGACCGCTGCCGCAGGCTCGGAGGCGACCGGCGCCTCGGCGGAGGGCGCCGCTTCCGGCACGGTGTAGAGAGGCAGTGACCGCTGCGCCACCAGTGGGAAAACGGGGCCGCCGCCTTGGGCCACCGGCCCGGCATCCGACCCCGCCCCCGTCTCGGGCGGCGTACCGGGAAGCGTGGCGGCGTCCGCTGCGTTCACGGCGTCCAGCCGCCGCATCGGCATGGGTGTCGCGGCCGTCACCATCTCCCCCGGTCCGGTCGCCTCGACCGCCACCGTGTCACTCACCGCGAGCGGTGCGGCGTCACCGAGCAGCGGCGCCGGATCGGCCTCCGCGCGCACCGGCGTCACAGCGGTCGCCGGGGGTACGGGGGGTGCGGGGGGCGATCCGCCGGGTACGTCGAGCACGTCGAGTCGCTGCACCGCCACCGGTCCCTGCGGCGCGGCACCGCCGGAAGCGACGGCGGGCCCGGGGGCGGGCGCCGGGCCTGGAACCAGTCCCACCCCCGGCGCGGTCCCCGCGCCAGAGCCGACACCCGACCCCGGGACCGAGCCCAACCCAAAACCGGCACCCGATCCCGAGCCGGAGCCCAACCCGAAGCCGGTACCGGACCCCGGGCCGGAGCCGGTCCCCAACCCGGGACCGGTGTCCATTCCGGGACCGGTGTCCGGAGCGGGCAGCTGACCGAGTTTTACGGGTTCGGCGCCGGCGTCTGTCACCGTCTCGGGCGAGAGCACTGTGCCGAGGTCCACCGGGTCCGTGGTCAAGGGCGGCGTGTCGCCGAGCAGTGGCGCGGTGGCCTCCCCATCGGACGACGGCACCGCGGGCTCGGCCGGACCTGCCCCGACGTCCGGCACCGCCGACTCCACCGGCACCGCCGACTCCTCTGGGGCTGTCGGTATTTCCGGGGCCGCCGGTGTCTCCGGGACCTCCACCGTTCGGGAGACGTACGTGTCGGAGGCGACGGAAGGGGGCGCGGCGGCGGACTCTGCCGGTGTCGCCGTCGAGCCCGGACGGGGCAGGGCGGTGGGCGGCAGCGCGGTGAGGGGCTCGCCGAGACCCCGATGCCGCGGACGCGGCGGGACCGCGACGTCACGCTGCACAACGGACTGCACGGCAGGGCCGGCGCCGTCCACGCCGCCGATGAGCGGGGCGGTGAGGGCGGTGTCCGGTCCCTGGCCGGCGGTCGTGCCGGTGCGTGGCGCGGCGAGCGAGAGCGGGGGCGCGGGCGTGTCCCGTACTGGCGTCGGCCGGGCAGTGGCCGACGCTTCGGTTCGCTGGACGACGCCGCCCCTCACCTCGTCCGGCCCCGCAGGCGTGTCGGGTGCGGCGAGCAGTCCGGCGACGGGCTCGTCCGGGGTGTCCGGTGTCAGGGGGCCGGGGTCCGGGTCCGGCCCGGACGCGGGGACCGGCGTGAGTTCCCGCGCCGGTTCGTCCGGTGGCTCCGCGACGACCAGGGGCCGGGTGGGTGCGGGGCCTGCCGGAACGGCGGGTACCCGCATGACCATCGCCGGAGCGGGCGGTGCCGTGTCCCGCGCCGGCGCGGTCGGCAGCACGGCCGTCCGCTGGAGTGAGGCCAGGGGAAGCGCCACCGGTGCGCCCGCCCGTACGCCCTCGGGCACCGACAGTCCCGGCCCCGGGGACGACACCGTCCCCTGGGCGGTCGGGCCAACCGTGCCATGGGAGTCGTCCGGCCGGTCACCCGACCGGTCTGCCCACCCAGCGTCCTCGCCCCGCACGGGATTCTGCGCCTCCCGCGATCCGCCGAAGGCCTGTGCCTGAGGCCGTACGCTCATCCGCTGCACCGGCATCATGGGTTCCGCCAGGCCGTGGCCCACGCCGGACGGCGCCCGGGCGCTGACGAGATGGCCGAGCGGGCCGGTGACGGTCGGGTCCTGCCAGGTACCCAGCCGCCCACCGAACCCGCGAGGGTCGGTGACCAGCCCCATGGGGGCGCTCAGGGTCCGTTGCACGGGTGGCGTCGACCGCCACCCGCCCGTGACCTGTGCGTCCGGCGTCGCGTCCGGTCCGGGTGGCGTCGTCCCGGCGTCGGCGCGCGCTCGCGTCCCGGGCTCCGTGACGCCGCCCCGCGAGCCTTCACCGTTCCTCGTCAGCCAGGACAGCAGTCCCATCTCGGTGTCCTCTCACCGCCCGTTGAGACGGGCGATCTGCTCGACGTACCGCTGCCGTTCGGGGTGTTCCAGATCGAGCAGCTCTTCGAGTGGCCAGTGGAAGTGATAGGCCAGGTACGCGATCTCCTCGTAAAGGCGCTCGACCGCGTACGTCACGATTCCCCCAGGCGGCCCCCGGCGAGGTCCACCGCGAAGTGTTCCTGGCAGGAAGGGCAGGTGACCGCGGCCCGGGTGTGGCCCTCCGCGTTGATCCGCCGGTAGAAGTCCTGGAGGAAGGCGAGGTCCGAGGCGAACAGGTCTTCCACGAGGCCCGCGTGGACGTCCTCGATGGTGCCGATCCGGGTGATCACCCGGGCGATCAGGACCACCGACAGGTACGCGGAGTTCTCCCGCACCCGGTCGTCCCTCAGCGGGATGAGTTCGTCCCGGGCGGTGGCCAGCCGCATCACACCGTGCCGGTGGACGGTGCCGGAATCGTCGACGTACCCCCGCGGCAGTTCGAAGGCGAACTCGGTGCGGAGCGTGTCACGCCCCGCACCGCTCGCGCTGTCGCCCGGCCCGCCGGTGCGGTCGTGCTCCGGTGTGCCCGGCGACGACTGTGCCGCCGGCCGCGCCGGAGCGGGCGTCCCTCTGCGCATCACTCAACTTCCATGCTCTCGTACGTGATCGAGAGCTTCTCGGTGAGGACCGAGGTGTCGCCCGCCTTGAGGGTGCCGATCTCCAGCGCCTTCGGCCAGGCGTTGATCAACTGATAGCGCTTGATCGCGCTGCCCTCGTAGTCGTAGACGATGATCGCGCCGTTCTTGCGGGCGTCGCCCATCTTCCCGAAGCGGGACGACTTGATCCACGCCTCGAAGCTGTTGTCCTCGGTCAGACCGCGGGTGACGGTGACCTCGCCGGCCTTGGGGCGGCCCGGCAGCTTCTTGACGGCATACTTTCCGTCGGTGGTGTTCTGCTTGAGCTCGATGACGTCCTGTTCCATCTTCAAGCCGCTGACCTCGGTGATCTGTTTGATCACCACGCCGTCGAACTCCAGCCCGAAGGAGTGGCCGACAGAGCTGTCAAGTTCGGGGAGTGCCATCCCAGCCTCCATAGCTCATCTCGTGTGTGGAGCGGCGGTCTTCCACCGCCCCGGGACCGATCCGCGGGCGGCCCACCGTCGTGGGGCCGTGACCCGCATGCGTGCTGTTACTCGTCGACCGATCCCGTGCCGCCCGACAGCTGTGCCAGCCGGAACACCACGAACTCCGCGGGCTTGACCGGAGCGACCCCGACCTCGCAGATGACCTGGCCGGCATCGATGCTCTCGGCGGGGTTGGTCTCCCGGTCGCACTTGACGTAGAAGGCCTCGTCCGGGGTCAGCCCGAACAACGCGCCCTTGCGCCACTCGTTGACCAGGAACGCCGAGATGGTGCGCCTGATACGCGCCCACAGGGCGTCGTCGTTCGGTTCGAAGACGACCCATTGCGTGCCCGTCAGGATCGACTCCTCGAGGTAGTTGAAGAGGCGGCGGACGTTCAGGTAGCGCCAGGCGGGGTCGGAGGACAGGGTGCGCGCGCCCCACACCCGGATCCCGCGGCCCGGGAAGGAGCGGACGCAGTTGACGCCGATCGGGTTCAACAGGTCGTGCTCGCCCTTGGTGATCTGCGTCTGGAGACCGACCGCGCCCCGCAGGACCTCGTTCGCCGGCGCCTTGTGCACACCGCGCGACTCGTCGTTGCGCGCCCATACCCCGGCTATGTGCCCGCTCGGCGGGACGAAGGTGTTACGGCCGACCGACGGGTCGAAAACCTTGATCCATGGGTAGTAGAGCGTCGCGAACTTCGAATCGAAGCCGGCCGTGTCCATCCGCCAGTTCTTGATCTGCTGCGGCGACAGCCCGGGGGGAGCGTCCAGGATGGCGACCCGGTCGCCCATCAACTCGCAGTGGGCGATCAGCGCCTGCTGCACCGCGATGACGGTCTCGTCGTCGACGATGCCGCGCTGGTGGGCGCTCATCAGGTCGGGCACGGCCACCGTGGTGATCTCGTCGATGGCCTCCAGCCCGCCGAAGCCCGTCCGCTCGTCCGCGTCGCCGATGTAGTCGTCGGCCGACAGCGCGACCGTGCCGGAGCCGGCAGGAGCGGGCGCCGTGCCGGACCCGGCCGCGAGGACGACCGTGCCGGTGTCGGGCTTCGTCGACGCGGCGGCCCTGCTCACCTCCTCCAGGGCGATGATCTGCGACTTCTCCTTGACCTTGGTGACGACGTTGTCCTTGCCGCGGCGCGCGGACACCGACGGGTAGCTCTCCTTCTCCTCCCCGTCCACCTTGACGACCAGCTTGAACGCCTCGCTCGGCGGCGCCTCGCCGTCCGCCGCGCCGACCTCGACCGTGATCTCACCGGTGACGGCCGGCAGTGCCCGGACCCGGAATCCGCCGAGCAGCGCCTCGGCTGCGGACTCGCCGCCCGCCGTCCCGCCGGCGGACCCGCTCGGCAGTTCGCCCGCGACGCCGCTCCCGCCGTCGCCGATCCGCACGACGTAACAGTTCCCGCCGCCGTTGGCGAAGTAGCCGTACACGGCGGACGCCAGATAGGAACCCTCGACGAAGTCGCCGAATGCGCCCACGTACTGGCTCCAGTTGGTGACCAGTGTCGGTTCGTTCAGGGGCCCTTGTGGGGCGAAGCCGAGAAACGCGGCGACCGAGGTGCCCACTCCCTCGATCGGTCGTGCCCCGGCCTCCACTTCTTCGACGTAGATGCCTGGGGACAGATACGACGGCATACCCACTCCTCCTTGACCTGCGGCCGAAGCAGATTCTGGCTCCGGCCGCGATCACCCGGAACGCGTCGTCGTCCGCGGCGCGGTGCACAGCCCACTGCCCGATGAGGCAGGCCGCCCTTCCCCCGGCCGTACCCGCCCTTCTCGTGTACGAGTAGCCACGAAAGCGAACACTTGCGGCCATGAAGGCGGCGCCGGACAAAGGACCCAGCGCAAGGACCAGCGCGGCGCCGGCACGCCCGGCAGCCCCCGCCCAGGCACAGGCACAGGCCCGGCCGACGGCTGAGGGAACCACCTCACCCACCACCGCGGCCGGGCCGGAGGCCGCCCCGCCGGCGGAACTCACCCCGCAGCAGTTGCGGCTGCTGCAGACAGGGGCGGGGAACGCGGCGGTGGCGCGGCTCGTCGTGCAGCGTCAGGCCGCGGCTGCGCCCTCGACGGCCGCCCCGGCTCCGCCGGTCAAACAGCCGCCGTCCGCGTCGCCCGCCTTCCAGGGCCTGAAGTCCGAGGTGCGGGCGAAGAAGACCGCGGCCTCCCGGCACGCTCCCGCCGCCGCGGAGTCGGAGGCCGCGCAGAAGGCCGCCGTCGCCCCGCCGGACGACAGGCAGGCCCAGGGCAAGGCCGCGCAGGCCGAGAAGATGAACGCCGCCAAGCCCGGCACCTTCGACAAGGCCGGGTTCATCGCAGCCGTCAACCAGGCCATCGCCGCGCAGGCCCCGAAGAACCTCGACGAGGCCGACCACTTCTCCGGGTCCGGCAAGGCGGAGGCCGTCAAGGGCCGGGTCAGCGGTCAGGTCGGCCAGAGCAAGGCCACCTCCGCCAAGGAGATCGACACCGCCACCAAGGCGGCGCCCGACCTGTCCAAGGCCAAGGACAAGCCCGTCACCCCGCTCACTCCCGACGCTCCCCCGCCCGTCCCCGGCGCCCCGAACCCGGCGGGCGCCGTCCCGGCCCGGCAGCCGGACGCGGTCACCGACTTCTCCGGCGGCCCGCAGCAGATCAACCAGCAGCTGGCCGACGCCGAGGTGACGGAGGACCAGCTCGCCAAGAGCAACGAGCCTCAGTTCACCGACGCCCTCGGCGCCAAGAAGGAGGGTGAGAAGCACTCCGCGACGGCGCCGGGGCAGGCCCGCGGCGCCGAGGCCAGGCAACTGGCCGCCGCCAAGCAGGGCGCGGCGGCCATCGGCGCCCAGGCCATGACCGGTCTCGCCGCCGCCCGCACCTCCACCGGCAAGCAGGTCGACGGCGGCAAGGGCGCCACCAAGTCCGCCGACGAACGCAGACGCGCCGAGGTCACCGCGCGCCTGCAGAAGGTCTTCGACGGCACGAAGACGGACGTGGAGAGGACCCTCTCCGGCCTGGACAAGCTCGTCGACGAGAGGTTCACGGCCGGTGAGAAGGCCGCGCGGGACGCCTTCATGGCGGACCAGAAACGCCGGATGAACGCCTACAAGGACAAGCGGTACTCCGGCTGGACCGGCAAACTCAAGTGGGTCAAGGACAAGTTCGCGGGTCTGCCCGAGGAGGCCAACCAGCTCTTCCAGGAGTCCCGCAAGCTCTACGTCGCCCAGATGCAGAACGTCATCTCCTCCATCGCCGACGTCATCGGCACCGAACTGGGCAAGGCCAAGGACCGCATCGCGCGCGGACGCGCCGAACTCAAGGCAGAGGTCGACAAACTCCCCGCCGACCTGAAGAAGTTCGGCCAGCAGGCCGCCAAGGACTTCACGGAGAAGTTCGACGGTCTGCAAGCGGACGTCGACGCGAAGTCGGACCAGCTCGTCCAGGACCTCGCCCAGAAGTACACCCAGGCGCTGAACGCGGTCGACGACGAGATCAAGAAACTCCAGGAGGAGAACAAGGGCCTGATCGCCAAGGCCAGGGACGCCGTCGTCGGGGTCATCCAGACCATCATCGAACTGAAGAACATGCTGCTGGGCGTCCTGGCGAAGGCCGCCACGGCGGTCATGAACATCATCAAGGACCCGATCGGGTTCCTCGGCAACCTGGTGACCGCGGTCGGCGCCGGGTTGAAAGCGTTCATGGCCAACATCGACACCCACCTGAAGAAGGGCCTGATCGGCTGGCTCCTGGGCACCATGTCGGGCGCGGGCCTGCAGATTCCCGCGAAGTTCGACCTGCGGGGCATCCTCGGCATGATCTCTTCGTTGCTGGGCCTGACCTGGGGGGCGATACGCGCTCGGATCGTCCGGAAGGGCATCCCCGAACAGGCAATGTCCGCGGTCGAATCGGGCGTACCGCTGGTCGCGAAGCTGCAGGGCGAGGGTGTCGCCGGGGTGACGGAGGAGATCAAGGAGCAGGTCGGAGATCTGAAGGGGAACCTGTTCGGCAAGATCTCGCAATACCTGATCCCGACCGTCCTGGTCGCCGGGATCACCTGGATCGTCAGCCTGTTGAACCCGGCCAGCGCGTTCATCAAGGCCTGCAAGATGATCGTCGACATCGTCACGTTCATCGTCGAACGCGGCGCCCAGATCGTCGAGTTCGTCAACGCCGTACTCGATGCGGTGATCGCCATCGCCGGCGGAGGAGCGGGCGGCGTACCGGGGTTGATCGAGACGGCCCTCGCGAAGTCGATCCCCGTACTCATCGGAGCCCTGGCCGCGATCCTCGGCATCAGCGGAATCGCCGACAAGGTCAAGAAATTCTTCACCGCGCTGTCCAAGCCGGTCATGAAGGCCGTCGACTGGATCGTCGGGAAGATCGTCGTTCTCGGCAAGAAGATCTGGAACAAACTCAAGAGCAAAGTCCGTGGGGGCGACGACAGTCCCGAGGGCAAGCGGCAGCGCCTCGCCAAGGGCCTCGCCGCCGCCCGGTCCGCCGCCCAGCGCCTGAACGGCAGCGGCCGGTTCAGCCGGGCCGCCCTGCGCGCGGCCTTCGCGGCGATCCGGGTCCGCTACGGCATGTCCTCACTGGAACCGGTCGTCCGGGGCGGCAGCTGGTCGGCACGTGGCACGGTGAACCCGACCGACGAGATCAGCCTCGGCGTCGAGGCCCGCGGCACCGAGGAGAACCCGCAGGAGACGCAGGACCCGTCGGACGCCCGCTACCTCGAGATGATCCGCCAAGCGCTGCCGGCGCACGCCGCGACCTTCTCCAAGGAGGCGCAGCAGGCGTGGAACACCACGCTGAAGGTGACCGAGGTCGACGAGAAGCCGGTGTGGGACGACCCTCCAGTCCAACTCGCCGGTCTCCCCGCCGAGGCCGCGGGGCTGCTCACCGATCAGGCCGTCCTGAAGCAACTGCTCGGCTACTTCAAGGAGAAGCCCCGCCGGAGAAGCGGCAAGGGAGACGACCCTGGCACCGCCGCTGACACCGCCAACTTCTACAACCACGCCTTCAGGGCCGGCGGGCCACTGCGCGAGAGGATGTTGCATACCCTCGGCAAGGCCGCGCTGCAGGAACTCAAGAAGCCCCGGGACGGCCGCTCGACGGACGCCACGAACCAGGTCAACAGCATGGAGTACGGAGTGACGTCGGGCTCCTACGGCAAGTTCGCCCCGCTGCCCGGCTCCGGATCAGAGGTGAACAAGGATCTCGAAGCCACCGTCAACGCCAAGGGCGGCATCATCGGCTTCCTGCGTTTCGTCGCCACCGAGAGTTCGGAGTGGAACACCAGGGTTCTCGACCTGTGGGCGAAACACAAGCCGTCCAAGGACTACCTGATGGACCTCTTCCGGAGGGCCGACTCCGGCAAACACGAGTGGATTCCAACCGACTACATCCCGGCCGTTCTCATCCGCGCGATGGGCCACCTCTCGCGGGGCGACAAGCTCGAAGCGGCCCGCTGGGTGGCACTGCACCACGCGCTGCGGTCGAAGACCGAGCACGTCATCTGGGCCATCCAGGGCGTGTCACCCAACGGCCATTCCGGCGCCCTCTGGCAGCAGTACGTCGAGCACGGCAAGACCAAGTACAAGTTCACTCTGACCAACGGCCAGGACGCTTTCCACAACAGACTGCGCGAGATCTTCAACCAGCACCAGGGCAGCGCGCTGCAGTACGTGAGTGCCCTGCGAGCCCAGCTGCGGGACCCGAACAACCCCCTGATCTGGAACGGAAACCTCGACAATCATGATCCGCAATTCCTCGGCAAGCCGGTCGCGGCCCTCGTGAAGACGGCCGCGGGTATAGTCCCCATGACCGTCGAGCAGCTCGGTGAAGAGCAGGCAGCCAACTTCGACGCCATCATGGTCAACCTCGACGAAGCCGAAGACGCCGTGGAAGAGGTGAGCTGATCGATGCCGCTCCTCGAGCCTCAGGTGGAAGAGGCTGTGCAGCGCCGGTTGCAGAGAAATCCGCCCTACAGCGACGACGACCTCGCCCAGCTCGACACCCTGGCCGTCCTCTTCCCCCGCGACCTGGGCGACCTCGCCCGTTTCCCCATGCTGAAGACGCTGCGTGTGGTCGGCTACCCGGGACGCGACCTCGCGGCGCTGGCGGGCCATCCGCAGCTGGCGTCGCTTTCCGTACGATTCAGTGCGCTCGCCGACGTGAGCGCGGTGCAGACGCTGCCCATGATCCGACGCCTCAAACTGCCCCTCAACGCCATCGAGGACATCTCCGCCCTGCGATCCGGGCTGCCGAAGCTGCGTGAGGTCGACCTCACCGGCAACCCGCTCTCCGAGGAGAGTTATCGGGAGCTGGTGCCCGAGTTGCGGCAGCGGGTCAGGGAAACCGTGACCGTCTCCGAGGAACGGGAGTGGCAGATCACCCGCAAGCTCTACGCCGCCGGGGTGCCGTTCGACTACTTCCGGCAGGGCAACACCTATCTCCTGTGCCGGCCTGGCCTGGAGTTCACCGACAAGCCGAACGCGAGTCACGCCGAAATCGGCCCCGACGAGCTGGAGGCGGTCCTGCAGCGGGGCCCGGAGGAAGTCCACAAGCTGTTCGCCCGGGAAGCAGGCTAGGTCACCGGGCGAGCAGATCGACGTAAGGGCCGAATTCGCTCGCCAGGGTCAGGCGCCCCAGTTTCTGGTACTCCCGTTGGACCGCGTGGATCAGCTGGCGCATGGTCAGCGGGGAGCCCGCGTCGGCGGTGAGGTAGGCGGCGGTGACGGCGATGGAGCGGATGTTGCCGCCGGCGAGTTCGAAGGAGTCGGCGCAGAAGGGGAGATCGAGGTCACCGGCCCCGGGCAGGAGGGGGGCCAGACAGCGGTGCCAGAGGGCGAGGCGCTGGGTGGGGTCGGGGACGGGGAAGTCGACGACGAGGTCGAGGCGGCGGGTGAAGGCGTCGTCGAGATTGGCGCGGAGGTTGGTGGCGAGGACGGCGAGGCCGTCGAAGGACTCCATGCGCTGGAGGAGGTAGGCGCTCTCGACGTTGGCGTAGCGGTCGTGGGCGTCCTTGACCTCGGAGCGCTTGCCGAAGATCGCGTCGGCCTCGTCGAAGAGGAGGACGCCGTTCACCCCGGCCGCTTCGGAGAAGATGCGCTCCAGGTTCTTCTCGGTCTCGCCGACGTATTTGTCGATGACCGTGGACAGGTCGACGGTGTAGAGGTCCAGGCCCAGATCGGCGGCGATGACCTCGGCGGACATGGTCTTGCCGGTGCCGGAGTCGCCCGCGAACAGGGCGACGACGCCCCGGCCGCGGGCGCCGCCGGGACGCATCCCCCATTCACCGAGGACGCGGTCGCGGTGGCGGGCGCGAGCGGTGAGTTCCCGCAGCTGGGAGAGGGTGTCGGCAGGCAGGACGAGGTCGTCCCAGCCGACGGCGGGTTCGATGCGGCGGGCGAGCACGTCGAGTCCGGCGGAGTTCTGGGCCCGGGCGCCGCGGCGTATGTGCTCGGGGCGCAGCTCGCCACCGTCCAGGAGCGCGTTCTGGGCGGCGCTTCGGGCCGCCCGGGTGATCTGCTCCGGGGTGAGGAGGAAGGGCGCCAGCAGGTTCGGGACGTTGAGGCCGGCGGGCACGGAGGGCCCGTACGCGGCCTGCCACAGCGCGGCTCGCGCGGTCGGCTCGACGCGCGGGGCGCGCAGCAGCAGCGGGGGCCGCGTCGACCAGGCGGCGTCCCACGGGGGGTGACCC
Source organism: Streptomyces sp. NPDC031474 (assembly GCF_055581185.1). NCBI lineage: Bacteria > Bacillati > Actinomycetota > Actinomycetes > Kitasatosporales > Streptomycetaceae > Streptomyces > Streptomyces sp. NPDC031474. The sequence goes on along the minus strand of NZ_JBVIJX010000012.1, from coordinate 103,236 downwards.
ACAAGGACGACGGGGACCGGCGTGTCTGTCAACTGCCTCAGCACGGCGGCCCGTTCGCGGTCCCGGTCCAGGGCGTCGACGGGGGCGCAGACCAGACCCGCGCCGGTCAGCCTGGCCTCGCGCACGGCGGTGCGCACGGCGTCCGCGGGGGCCGGGTCGCGGGCGAGGCGCGCCAGGTCCAGGGCAAAGGCGGGACGCCCCGCCCCGGCGAGAGCGGTCGCGGCGAGGGCCGGGCCGGCGCCGCCCTGATCCTCGCGCAGATAGGCCAGGGGTACATCCGCTGCGAGGGCCCGGGCCAGCGGGGCGGCGTCGCCCACCCCGGGCACGGGCGGTGCGGGGGTCAGCAGGTCGGCGACCCGGGGGTCGGGGGTGTCGTCGCCGAGCAGGTGCGCGGCGACCCGGTCCGGGACGCGCAGGGCGCGCCCGAGGAACGGACGGTCCTGGTCCTCGACGATCAGCAGGCCGCCGGAGAGCAGGGGCGCGGTGGCGCCGAGGCGGGCGCGGGCGGCGGCGTCCGCCGGGGACAGTCCGCACAGCGTCAGAGCCAGGCCGATGGAGGGGCGGCGCCGGGTGACGTCGTCGTTGAGATAGCCGTAGAACGATTCGAAGCGGGCGTCCAGATCGGGCAGGAGGGCGATGAGCAGGATCTCGACGTCGAGGTCGGTCAGGCCGAGACCGGCCGTGAGGCGGCGCAGGCTGGTGGGCGGGTCGGCGGTGTCGGCTCGCGTCTCGGCCTCGGCGTGCCGGGCGGCGTCCGTGCGGTCGGGGGCGGCGGGACGGGGTGGCGCGTCGAGGAGGCGGTCGACCGACTCCTCGGTGAGGTAGAGGCCCCGGAAGGCGTCGTCGGGGTTGGGGTCGGTCTGTCTGCGGGCGGTGACGGCGCGGCGTACGCGTTCCTCGACGAGGACCACCCGGTCCAGCAGGTGGCGAAGGCTGGGGTTCTCGGCGATGGGATGCTCCTCGCTCCGCTCGGTGTCGGTGTCGGTGTGTGCGCCGGGTGGGATACCGCGGATCGTGCGTGGCCGGCCGTGCGATCCCGCGCGCCCCTCACGGGGCGCACTGCCACGGCGGGCCGGCCCGACCGCGAGTGCGGCACTCGCGAGTCCGCGCCGGGCCCGGTGCCGGGCCGGCGCCCGGCCGCGGGCGAACACGCCGGCTCGTCCATCGCCTGCCCACGCCGGGCTTCGGCGGGGGCTCTGGCCGCCGGGGCCGTCCGCAGCCCGAGTGCAACCGGGGCAGCCGGGGCAGCCGGCAGGCCTCGCTCATTCGCGGACGCGCCGGGACCGTGCCGGCCGCGGGCGGCGCGCCGCCGGCTCGTCCGCCGCGTCGGCTCCTTGCGCTCCGGTGGCGCCCTGGTCGGTGTGGCCGGTGTGGCCGGTGTTCTCCAGCCCGAGTCGAAGGCCGCCCTCCTCGGTGACCGGCGGCGCGGCCGCGACGGTGCCCGTGCCGACGAGGGGGAGGCTGACCACGAGGTCGAGGGAGGGTTTCAGCTCACCGCCGAGTGCGCTCCACACATCCGCGAACGCCCGGTCCTCGGGGGGCGGCAGCGCGATCGTCATCGGCACCGACAGGGGAAGCTCGGCCAGTGAGCCGGTCATGTGCCGGGTGGGCATGGCGTCGCTGCTGAGCAGGCACAGCAGCAGGGACGACAACAGGCGGTGTTCGTCCTCGGGGCGCCGGGTCCAGGCGGTGATCAGGTAGGACAGCTTGAAGTACCGGGGCGGGCGGTGCCGGGCGATGACGGTGCCCCGGTCGTCGTACTCGTTGGACAGGCCGCGGGAGCGGCGGCGCATGTCCTCCCGGATGTCGTAGAGGTACAGATTGACGGTGGGAGCGTTGACCTTGGCCGCCCACTCGCGGGTGGGCGCGTCGAACATGACGCTGACCTGTGTGCCGCTCAGGGCGTCGTTGCGTACGAGAGCGCGCAGTGCGTCGTCCACCTCGTGGATCACGGTTCCCCCTTCGCCTTGCTCATCCGCGGCCGATGAAGTCGGGTGGCTGGAGGCTGCGGGGCACGACGAGGACCTGCGCGGTGAGCGGGTCGTATCCGGGTCCTGTGGCGCGCAGCAGCCGGGGTCCGGTCCGGTCCTTGCGCAGGACGAGGACCTGGGTGCGGAACGTTCCGTCCACGCCCACCCGCACCGGAACGGTCGCCGCGGTGATGCCCTGACTCCACTTCAGTTGTACGACGGTTCCGGCGGGGAAGTCGCGGCCCTCGGCGAGGACGACGTCGCCGAGCCGGGCGACGGCGGGCCCGGCGGTCAGCACGGGCTGGAGGACCCGGAGCCGGACCGTGTCGGTGTTGTTCGCGGTACGCGGGTCGGTCGGCGTGCCGGCGACCCGCGCCGTCAGGGTGCCGCTGGTGGCCTTGTCGTACGACAGCCGGGTGGTGACCTGGATGCGGCCGCCGGCCGGCAGGGTGCAGGGGTGGGCGGCGGTGCAGCGGTCCTGGGGGCTCAGCACGGTGGCGGAAGCGGGTGTCCCGCTGGTCAGGACGACGTTCGTCGCGTTGTCCGGTCCCGCGTTGGTGAGGGTGAACGTCGCTGTGACGGTGCCGCCGGTGAAGGCGGGCTGCGGTCCGGCGGCGGCGGTCACCGCGAGGTCGGCTGCGGGTGCGACCGGCACGGGCGGGATCAGGATGACGGTCACGACGGCGGTGTCGCTGCCGGTGTTGCCCGCCTTGTCGGTGGCCGTGCAGGTGACGGTCGTCTTCCCGAGCGGGAAGTTCGACCCGGAGGGCGGGGTGCAGGTGGTGGGCAGGGCGCCGTCGACGAGGTCCTGGGCGGTGGCGGTGTAGGTGACGGGTGCGCCGGCCCGGCTGAGGGTCCGTACGGTCCGGTCGTCGACCTGGACGACGGGCTTGCCGTCGTCGACGACGGTGAAGACGGCGGTGTCGGTGCCGGTGTTGCCGGCGGCGTCGGTCGCGGTGCAGGTCACGGTGGTCGTGCCGACCGGGAAGGTGGAACCGGACAGGGGCGTGCAGGTGACGGCCACGGGTCCGTCGACGAGGTCCTGGGCCGTGGCGGTGTACTCGATCACGGCGCCGGCGGGACCGGTGGCCGGCACGGCGCGGTCGTCCACGGTGACGACGGGCGCGGTCGTGTCGACCACCGTGATCACGGCGGTGTCCGTACCGGTGTTCTCGTGCGCGTCCGTCGACGTGCAGGTCACGGTGGTCGTCCCGACCGGGAAGGTGGCGCCGGGGGGCGGTGTGCAGATGACCTTCGTCGGTCCGTCCACGGTGTCGACGGCGGTGGCGCTGTACTCCACGACCGCGCCGTCGGGACCGGTGGCCTCCACCGTCCTGTCGTCGACGGTCACGACGGGCGGGGTGGTGTCGACGACGGTGACGACGGCGGTGTCCTTACCGGTGTTCTCGCGGGAGTCCGTCGCCGTGCAGGTCACCGTCGTCGCCCCGATCGGGAACAGCGAACCCGACGGCGGTTCGCAGGTGACCGGTACCTGCCCGTCGACCGTGTCCTGCGCCGACGCGGGGTACTCCACCACCGCGCCGCCGGGACCGGTCGCCTCCGCGGTGCGGTCCTCGACGGTGACGAGGGGGCCGGTCGAGTCGGTCACCGTGAACTCGGCTGTGTCGGTGCCGGTGTTGCCGGCGGCGTCGGTCGCGGTGCAGGTGACGGTGGTCTTCCCGATCGGGAACGTCGAGCCGGAGGACGGCTCGCACACCACCGCGACGTCGCCGTCGACGAGGTCCGTGGCCGTGGCCGGATAGGTGATCACGGCGCCGTCGGGGCCGGTCGCCTCGACGGTGCGGTCGTCGACGCTCACCGCCGGTGCGGTGGTGTCGACGACGGTGAACACGGCCGTGTCGCGGCCGGTGTTGCCCGCCTTGTCGGTCGCCGTGCAGGTGACCGTCGTCCGCCCGATCGGGAAGCGCGTCCCGGAGGGCGGCTCGCACGACACCGGGACGTCGCCGTCGACGTTGTCGTGCGCGAAGGCCGGGTAGTCGACGACCGCGCCGCCCGGGCCGGTGGCTTCCACCGTACGGTCGTCGACGGTCACCGCCGGCGCGGTGACGTCGTTGACGGTGATGCGGATCTGCTCCCGGTAGGCCGGGTCCGCCGCCGGGCCGAGGGTGAACTGGACCGTGCAGGACAGTGTGGAGCCCTGCGGTGCGTCCGGGGACACCGTGATCTGTTCGCTGAAGGAGGCGGTCTGGCCGCTGGTCAGCTGGACGCTCGGCGGAGAGAGCGAGACGCTGAGCGAGCGGTCGCATTCGACGAGCCGGTGGCCGACCGTGACCGGCAGGTTCGTCAGACCCTGGACGATGGCGTTCGACACGTCGTTCGCGTTGATGCCCCGGAGGTACGTACCGCCCGTGGCCTCGGTGATCTGTGTGGCTTGGCCGTATTCGTCGAGCCCGTCTCCGCCTACGCCGACGGCGAGGACCTTGACGCCGTGGTCCTTGAGCGTCTGTTCGACCTCCGCCAGGTAGTGGTGGTTGCTCGGTTCGTGGGTGGGTGCGTCACCGACGAGGACGACGACGGGTGTGGCCCCGTCCCTGAAGGTGTTGCGGCCGCCCGCCCCCGTCGCCACCTCGAACAGCCCGTTGCCCCAGTCCTCCGGCACGTCGTCGCCGTAATTGGCGTCCAGTTGATCGACGCCGCGCTGGATGGCGGCGCGGTCGTCGGTGAACGGCTGGTGGAGGAGGAAGAGTCGGTCGGCGCCGACCTCCGGGTCGTCCTGGTCGCCGAAGCTGGCGACGGCGAACCGGGAGTCGGGCTGCACGCCGAAGACCTGGTCGACGATCGTGGGCAGGTTGTTCTTCACGTTGGCGATGACGCTGCCCATGCTCCCCGTGTTGTCCACCAGCAGCACCACGTCCGGCTTCGGCGGCACCGCCGGGGTCCGCACCCGCTTGGCGACGGTGATCGAGGCGCCGGGGTTCAACGACTGCTCCACCAGCGACGGCGAGACCGGCGACGCCGGGACCGACGCCTTCACAGAAGACGAAGACGGGGAAGAAGCAGAGGGTGAAGAGGAGAGCGAAGAGGAGAGCGAAGAGGACGGCGGGAGGGGGGACGACAGGGAGGACGAAGCCGTGGTCAGGGCCGCCGGCACCGTCTCTCCGATGCCGGCCCCTACCGCGCCGAGCGCGAGGACCGAGGCCATCAGGCCCGCCCGCAGCCGGAACAACCGCACGACATCCCCTCCCAGATCGGCGTCTGCCCCACCGTCCCCGGCGCCGCTCTTCGACGGAGCGGCGCATGGGACACCCCTGTGGGAAGTGCGGTCTGCCCCTCTGGGCAATCGGTCTCTCCCTCACCCGCCGGGGCGGGCCGGCCTCTTCAGATCAGCCCCTGCCGGAGCGCGTAGGCGACGACGTGAGAGCGGTTGCGCAGGTGCAGGCGGGTGACGAGGTCGTGCAGGATGTTCTTGATGGTGCGATCGGAGTACGCGAGCTTGGTGGCGATGTCCCCGGTGTCGTACCCCTCGGCGACCAGTCGGACGACCTCGATCTCCCGGTCGGTGAGCCCGTGGAAGTTCAGGCCGCGCGGCGCCAGGACCTGGCTCTGCAACTGGCCGACCTGCTCCAGCAGGCGGCCCAGCAGGTCCGCGGGAACACTTCCCTCTCCCCTGGCCACCGCGTTGATCACCTGCACCAGCCGCTCCGGCGTCGCCTCGGACCTGCGCAGGACGCCCGCCACTCCGCACTCGGCGGCGCCGACCAGTTGCTGGTCGTCGATGCGGGTGGCGACCAGCGCCACCCGGGCCGCCGTCGTCCGCCGGATGTGGCGAAGGGTCCGCAGCGACTCCTCGTCTATGGTGTCCACGACGACCACCACCACGGCGGCGGCCGGTTCCTCCCCCTCCTCCTGCAGCCGGATCTCCGGCCGGGGCCGCAGTTGCGTGGCGACCCCCGCTCTGGAGATCGGGTCATCGGCGCGCAGGCACACAACTATCCGGTCCACACCAGTCTCCCCCCTGGTCGAGCGCATCGCGGCGCGTCGAGCAGTATGCGGCAGGCGACTCCACGCAAAGTCAACAAGGCGTCAATGGGCACCTCAGCTTCCCGAAAGTCTTCCTGCGAGGCCCCTGTCGGCCGCCGCCACCGGCTTTACGGTGCCGATCATGACAACTGCGGCGAGCCTGGACACGACCGCTGTGACCGCCGAGCCTGGTGGGCGGATCGAAGTCCCCCTTCAGGTACGCAACTCCGGCAGCACGGTGGAGGAGTATCGCTTCGAGGTCGTGGGTCCGGCAGCGGCCTGGGCGACCGTCGAGCCAACGAGCCTTTCGCTGTATCCGGACAGTACGGGCACCGCGGTTCTCGCGCTGAGTCCGCCCCGAAGCTCGGAGGTGCCGGCCGGGGACGTCCCGTTCGGGGTGCGGGTGGTGCCCACCAGCGCCCCCGACACGGCGGTGGTCCCCGAGGGCGTCGTCACGGTCCTGCCGTTCGCCGAGGTCACCGGGGAGCTGGTGCCCCGCGGGTTCGAGGGGGCTTGGCGCGGCCGTACGGACGTGGCCGTCGACAACCGCGGCAACATCCCGATGACGGTGCGGCTGGCGGCTCAGGGCGACAGCTCCCGGGTGCGGTTGCGCTTCGCCCGGGAGAGCGTCGAACTGCCGCCGGGCGCCGCCGAGTTGTCGCGGCTCACCGCGCGTCCGGCGCGGCGGCTGTGGCGCGGCGCTCCCGTGGTGCATCCCTTCCAGGTGGTGGCGACGCCCACGGGCGGGGCGCCGCACGAGCCGGTCCCCCTGGACGGCACCTACCAGCAGAACGCGATACTGCCGCGCTGGCTGCCGCGCGCCCTGGCGGCGGCGGTGGCCGCCGTGGTGGCCCTGGCCGTCGTGTGGTTCGCCCTGCTGCGTCCGGTGGTGCGGTCGGCGGCGCGGGAGGAGTCCAAGAAGCAGGTGGCCGCCGTGCTGTCGCCCAGCGCCCGCGCGTCCGGCGCCGCGAGCGGCGGCGGCTCCTCGGGCGCGTCGGGGGGCGCCGCCGGAACGGGACAGGATGCGGCGGGTGGCGGCTCACCGGGCTCCGGCGGCGGGGCGGGACCGGCGGCCGGAAGCACCGGCGGGGGCACGGGCGGAACAGGCGGCGGAGGCACGGGGGGAAGCGGGGGCGGGGGCGGGGGCGGCGGTGCGGGGGATCCGCGCAGCGCTCAGGCCGGGGTCAAGGACGCGGTGGGCGGCGACCCGACGTCCGACACGGTGTACAGCGTCCCGGCGGGTCAGGCGTTCGACCTGACGGACCTCGTGGTGCAGAACCCGCAGGGCGACTCCGGCACCGTCGTCATCTCCTCCGAGAGCCGGACCCTGCTGACCCTGGCGCTGCAGAACTTCCGTGACCAGGACTACCACTTCGTCACGCCGATCGTGGTGCCCGCCGAGGGGCGGATCACCATGACGGTGACCTGCAGCCAGGTGGGTAAGCCGGTGGGTGGTCCGACGCCGGGCCAGTGCGACGAGTCGGTGCTGGTCGGCGGGACGCTGCGGGAGGCGGCCGCACCCAGCCCGAGCGCCTCCCCCTCCGCGGCCTGAGCCTGCGCGGCCCGAGCCGCCCGGCACGGCGCAACGGCGAGAAGGCGAGACGGTACGGCCCCCCGGGCACGATCCCGGGGGGCCGTACCTGCTCAGGCGTCGCCCGGCTCCTCCTGCTGCTCCTCCTCGGCCCGTTGCACGAACAGCCCCTGGACGTCGGCGGGTTCCTCGTCGGCTTCCTCGGACTGCCGCTGGATCGCCGCGGACGGCTCGGGAGCGGCCGCCGCCCGCTCCGCGCCCTGGGTGGCCGGGGCCGGGGCGGACAGGACGCGTTCGGCGTTCGCACTGGCCTCCCGCTCGAACCGGTCCGAGGGGTCGCTGACCCGGATCCCGCCGGGTGCCGCGGCCCCGTCGACCGGGCCGCTGCGCTGCTGGATCACATGGGTCAGCTCATGGGCGAGCGTCGTGCGGCCGGCATGGGAGGACGGGTCGTAGGCGTCCCGCTGGAAGACGACGTTGCTGCCGACGGTGTAGGCGTGTGCGCCGACGGACCTCGCCGACTCGTGCGCCGCGTCGCCCGTGTGCACCCGCACGTCGGAGAAGTCCGCGCCGAGCCTTGCCTCCATGTCGGAGCGGACATCGGCGCCGAGGCTCTGCCCGGAGCCGGACCCGATGACGTCGTGCACGGGCGAGCGCCGAGGTGAGGAAGCCGACGGGGCCGAGGCGGTCGACGGGGTCGACGGGGTTTCCTCGTCCTGTTCGCGCTGCAGCATGGCGCCCACCGCACTGTTGCCGACGGCACGCTGCAGCGTGCCCATGCCCGACGGGCCCAGAACATCGGGGCGACCCGCGGCTGCCGCCTTGAACAGCCGCGAGTCGTCGGCCTGGGACCGCCCGTGGCCGGCTTGTTGATGGTCGTGTTCGTGGTCATGGTCGTGGTCGTGTGCGTGGTCAGGCATTCTCGCTCCCTGGGACGTCCAGCGGCAGACCTCTCTGACCCTGACACTGCCTCAGGGTGTGCACCAGGTACAGGCGTGCGACCGCTTACGCGAGTGCAGCCACCGCTGCCCGATGGGGCAGACCCCGGGGGCGGTGCCCCGGGCCTCCCGGCGTCGTGTCAGATGGCTGCGCGAATGGCCTGTTCGAATCCCTCGACGTGACTGCGGGCGAGCTGTGCCGCCTTGTCGGGGTCCCCGGCGACGATCGCCTCGATCAACGGGCCGTGCTCTTCGACATGGCCCGCCATGTCGGTCAGCCGGTCGACGAACAGGCACCAGATGCGGGTGGCCAGGTTGTCGTGGCGGACGAGGGTGTCCTCCAGGTAGGGATTGTGCGTGGCGGCGTAGATGGCGCGGTGCACCTGAAGGTCGAGGTGCATGAGCTCGGCGGCGTCCTGCGGCCGGGAGTCCGGGCTCTGCAACTCCCGGAGGAGGTCGGTCAGCGTCGCCCGGTCCGCGGCCGTGGCGCGGCGCGCCGCCTGGGCGGCGGCCAGGGGCTCCAGTTCCTGGCGCACCTCGGAGATATGGGCCAGGTCGGTGATGTTGACGTCGGTGGCGAAGGTGCCGCGTCGGGGGTAGGTCGCGATGAGGCGTTCGTACTGGAGTCGTTTGAGGGCCTCGCGCACCGGCGTCCGTCCGACGCCGAGGGACTGCGCCAGCTGGTCCTCGTTGATCGGCGCGCCCGGGCGGATCTCCAGCATGACGAGCCGATCGCGGACGACGCGGTAGGCGCGTTCGGCGAGGGACAGCTCCTCGCCCCCTGGCTGCTCGGTCGCCGCCTGTTGCATGAAGCCCCCTTGACCTGTCCGGCGAGCTCCCATACCTTACCTCACAGTCTGATATATCAAGTGCTCTTCAGTTGACTCCCAGGATGGTGTGCAGATGGCAACGGACCCGTCGATCACCACGGCCAGCCCCTCCCTCTCCCTCCCGCTCAGCGAGCTCGACCCGGATGTCGCCACCGCGGTGGCCGCCGAGCTGCACCGCCAGCAGTCCACCCTCGAGATGATCGCCTCGGAGAACTTCGCCCCGGCCGCCGTCATGGAGGCCCAGGGCTCGGTCCTGACCAACAAGTACGCCGAGGGCTACCCGGGCCGCCGCTACTACGGCGGCTGCGAACACGTCGACGTCATCGAGCAGTTGGCCATCGCCCGGGTGAAGGAACTGTTCGGCGCCGAGGCCGCGAACGTGCAGCCGCACTCGGGCGCCCAGGCCAACGCGGCCGCGATGTTCGCGCTGCTCCAGCCCGGCGACACGATCCTCGGCCTCGACCTCGCGCACGGTGGGCACCTGACCCACGGCATGCGCATCAATTTCTCCGGCAAGCTGTACAACGTCGTGCCGTACCACGTGCGCGAGTCCGACATGCGCATCGACATGGACGAGGTCGAGCAGCTCGCTCTCGCCCACCGGCCCAAGCTGATCGTCGCGGGCTGGTCGGCGTACCCCCGGCAGCTTGACTTCGCCGCGTTCCGGCGGATCGCCGACGCGGTGGGCGCGTACCTGATGGTGGACATGGCGCACTTTGCCGGTCTGGTGGCCGCGGGGCTCCACCCGAGCCCGGTGCCGTACGCCGATGTCGTCACGACCACCACGCACAAGACCCTCGGCGGCCCGCGCGGCGGGGTGATCCTCAGCCGCGCCGACCTGGCCAAGAAGATCAACTCCGCGGTCTTCCCGGGCCAGCAGGGCGGCCCGCTGGAGCATGTCGTCGCGGCGAAGGCGGTGGCCTTCAAGGTGGCGGCGAGCGAGGAGTTCAAGGAGCGGCAGCAGCGCACTCTGGACGGCGCCCGTATCCTCGCCGGACGGCTGCTGGCCGACGACGTGGCCGAGGCCGGCATCACCGTGCTGACCGGTGGCACCGAGGTCCACCTGGTCCTCGTCGACCTGCGGAACTCCGCGCTCGACGGACAGCAGGCCGAGGACCGGCTGCACAGCATCGGCATCACCGTCAACCGCAACGCCGTGCCGTTCGACCCGCGCCCGCCGATGGTCTCCTCGGGGCTGCGGATCGGCACCCCCGCGCTGGCCACCCGGGGCTTCGGCGAGGCGGAGTTCCGGGAGGTCGCCGACATCATCGCCCAGGCCCTGAAGGAGGAGCGGCTCGACGGCGAGCGCGCGGGCCTGCTGCGCGACCGGGTCGGGAAGCTCGCCGACGCGTTCCCCCTCTATCCCCACCTGCCTCACCCGACCCACCTGTCCCAGCCGTCCCACCCGTCCCACCTGAACGGAGACGCGGCATGACGACCAAGCCGCTGCCGGAGCATCCGGACTGGCTCTGGCGCAACCCCGAGCCGCGCTCCTCGTACGACGTCGTCATCGTCGGCGCGGGCGGCCACGGCCTGGCCACCGCCTACTACCTCGCCAAGAACCACGGCATCACCAACGTGGCCGTCCTGGAGAAGGGCTGGCTGGCCGGCGGCAACATGGCCCGCAACACCACGATCATCCGCTCCAACTACCTGTGGGACGAGAGCGCGGCGATCTACGAGCACGCGCTCAAGCTGTGGGAGCGGCTCCCCGAGGAGCTGGACTACGACTTCCTGTTCAGTCAGCGCGGTGTCCTCAACCTCGCGCACACCCTGCAGGACGTCCGCGAGGGCATGCGCCGCGTGGGCGCCAACCGCCTCAACGGGGTCGACGCCGAGTGGCTCGAACCGGACGAGGTCGCCAAGGTCTGCCCCATCCTCAACGTCTCCTCCCGCACCCGGTATCCGGTGCTCGGCGGCACCTTCCAGCCGCGGGCCGGCATCGCCAAGCACGACCACGTCGCCTGGGCGCTGGCCCGCCGGGCCGACGAGATGGGCGTGGACCTGATCCAGGGCTGCGAGGTCACCGGCTTCCTCAAGGACGGCGACCGCGTCGTGGGCGTCGAGACCAACCGAGGCCGCATTCACGCCGGCCGGGTCGGCCTGGCGGCCGCCGGACACAGCAGTGTGCTGGCCGCGCGGGCGGGCGTCCGGCTGCCGGTGCAGTCGCACCCGCTCCAGGCGTTGGTTTCCGAGCTGCACGAACCGGTGCATCCGACGGTCGTGATGTCGAACCATGTGCACGTCTACGTCTCCCAGGCCCACAAGGGCGAGCTGGTGATGGGCGCGGGCGTCGACTCGTACAACGGCTACGGTCAGCGCGGCTCGTTCCATGTGATCGAGCAGCAGATGGCGGCCGCCGTCGAGCTGTTCCCCGTCTTCGCCCGCGCGCACGTGCTGCGGACCTGGGGTGGCATCGTCGACGTCACCCCCGACGCCTCCCCCGTCATCGGCACGACCCCTGTAGAGAACCTCTACGTCAACTGCGGCTGGGGCACCGGCGGGTTCAAGGCCACCCCGGCCGCCGGGTGGACCTTCGCCCACACCATCGCCACGGGCGAGCCGCATCCGCTGAACGCCCCCTTCGCCCTGGAACGTTTCGCGACGGGCGCACTGATCGACGAGCACGGCGCCGCAGCCGTGGCCCACTGAAAGCCTGTGGAGAGAAGGACACCGTGCTGCTGATCACCTGCCCATGGTGCGGGCCGCGGAACGAGACCGAGTACCACTACGGCGGACAGGCCCACGTCCCCTACCCCGAGTCCCCCGCCGACCTCACGGACGAGCAGTGGGCCGAGTACGTCTTCTACCGCGACAACCCCAAGGGCCCCTTCGCCGAGCGGTGGATGCACGCCATCGGCTGCCGCCGCTGGTTCAACGTCCTGCGCGACACCGCCACCCACGAGGTGCTGAGCTCCTACCGGCTCGACGAGCCGCGCCCCGCACTGCCCCAGGCCGGAGGGAACCGATGACCGACCAGCCCTTCCGGCTCCCGCGAGGCGGCCGCGTCGATCGCGCCACCGTGCTGCGGTTCACCGTCGACGGACGGGAGCTGACCGGCCATCCCGGCGACACCCTCGCCTCGGCGATGCTGGCGAACGGGGTCGTCGAGGTCGCCCCGTCGCTCTACCGCGGCCGCCCGCGCGGCATCGTCACCGCGGGCGTCGAGGAACCCAACGCCCTGGTGCAGCTCGACGGTTCGTGCTCGGAGGGCATGCTCCCGGCGACGACCGTGGAGCTGTACGACGGGCTGTCCGCCACCACCCTGTCCGGGATGGGCCGGCTCGATCCCACGCCCGACCCCGCCGTCTACGACAAGAAGTACGTCCACACCGACGTCCTGGTCGTGGGCGCCGGACCGGCCGGGCTGGCGGCCGCCGCCGCTGCCGCCGGTTCCGGCGCCCGCGTGATCCTCGTCGACGAACAGCCGGAGCCCGGCGGTTCACTGCACTCCGACACCGAGTGGATCGCACACGTCCGCGCGGCCCTCGACGCCGCCCCCGAGGTCGTCGTACTGCCCCGCACCACGGCTTTCGGGTCGTACGACGACAACTATGTGCTGGCCCTCCAGCGGCGCACCGACCATCTCGGAGCCGCAGCTCCGGAGGGTGTCTCGCGGCAGCGGCTGTGGCACATCCGGGCCCGGCAGGTCGTCCTGGCGACGGGTGCGCACGAGCGCCCGCTGGTCTTCGCCGGCAACGACCGGCCCGGGGTGATGCTCGCCGCGGCCGTGCGCACCTACCTCAACCGGTACGCCGTGGCGCCGGGTTCGCGGGCCGTGGTGAGCACGACCAACGACAGCGCCTACGACACGGTCGCCGACCTGCATGCCGCCGGGATCGACATCGCCGCCGTGGTGGACGCGCGCCCTCAGGTGTCCGACCGGGCCGCCGAGGTCGCCGCGGCGACCGGGGTCGGCGTGCTGACGGGCAGCGCGGTCGTCGACACCGCGGGCGGTCACCGGCTCACCGGCGTCACCGTCCAGGCTCTCGACGACAGTGGTCGACTCACCGGTGAGTCACGGTCGTTCGACTGCGACCTGCTCGCCGTGTCGGGCGGCTGGAGCCCGGTGGTGCATCTGCACAGCCAGCGCCAGGGCCGGCTGCGCTGGGACGAGGACCTGGTCGCCTTCGTCCCCGACGGGACCGTACGCGACCAGCAGGTCGTCGGTGCGGCCCGCGGGACGTACGACCTCGACGGCTGTCTGGCCGAGGGAGCACGGGCCGGTGCGCGCGCCGCGACGGACGCCGGGTTCCCCGCGCCGGTGCCCACGGCCTCGTCCAGGAAGGCACGCCCCGAGATGCGCGCCCTGTGGCTGGTGCCCGCCCCCGACGGCGAACCCGGCGGCTGGGACGCCCACTTCGTCGACCTGCAACGCGACGTCACCGTCGCCGACGTCTGGCGCTCCACCGGCGCGGGCATGCGGGGCGTCGAGCACGTCAAGCGCTACACCTCGCTCGGCACGGCGGGCGACCAGGGCAAGACGTCCGGCGTCAACGCGATCGGGGTGATCGCCGAGGCCCTCGGCGCGGGCGCCTCGCCCGGCGAGATCGGCACGACGGCCTACCGGGCGCCCTACACGCCGGTGGCTTTCGCGGCCCTGGCCGGGCGTGAGCGCGGCGAGCTGTTCGATCCCGAACGCACCACCTCCCTCCACAGCTGGCATGTTGCCCACGGCGCGGAGTTCGAGGACGTCGGGCAGTGGAAGCGCCCCCGGTACTACCCGGGGCCCGGCGAGGACATGGACGCGGCCGTGGCCCGCGAGTGCCGGGCGGCCCGTGAGGGGGTGGCGTTCATGGACGCCTCCACCCTCGGCAAGATCGAGATCCGGGGCACGGACGCGGGCGAGTTCCTCAACCGGGTCTACACCAACGCCTTCAAGAAGCTCAAGCCCGGCACGGCCCGCTACGGCGTCATGTGCAAGCCCGACGGCATGATCTTCGACGACGGTGTGACGCTGCGCCTCGACGACGACCGCTATTTCATGACCACGACGACCGGCGGCGCCGCAAACGTCCTGGACTGGCTGGAGGAGTGGCTGCAGACCGAGTGGCCCGACCTCGACGTGCACTGCACCTCGGTCACCGAGCAGTGGTCGACGATCGCCGTGGTCGGGCCCCGCTCGCGCGAGGTGGTCGCCCACCTCGCGCCCGACGTCGACCTGTCCGCCGAGGCCTTCCCGTTCATGGCCTTCCGCGAGACCACCCTGGCCTCCGGCGTCCCGGCCCGCATCTGCCGGATCTCCTTCTCCGGGGAACTCGCCTACGAGATCAACGTCTGCGCCTGGTACGGCCTGGCGGTCTGGGAGGAGGTGTACGCGATCGGCCGACCCTACGACATCACCCCGTACGGCACCGAGACCATGCACGTCCTGCGGGCCGAGAAGGGCTACATCATCGTCGGCCAGGACACCGACGGCACCGTCACCCCGCAGGACGCGGGCATGTCCTGGGTGGTCTCCAAGCAGAAGGACTTCATCGGCAAGCGGTCCCACGCCCGCGCCGACACCTCCCGTACCGACCGCAAGCAACTGGTCGGCCTGCTGCCGGCCGACCGCACGACCCGGCTGCCCGAGGGCACCCAGCTCGTCGCTCCGGACGTGCCCCTCACTCCCGAGGCCGGGCCGGTGCCGATGCTCGGCCACGTCACCTCCAGCTACCACAGCCCGGCCCTCGGCCGGCCCTTCGCCCTCGCTCTCGTGGCCGACGGACGGGCAAGGATCGGCGAGACCCTGCTCGCCCCCGTGGGCGAGGATCTGGTGCCCGTCGAGGTGGCCGACTTCGTCCTCTACGACCCCGAAGGGACCAGGCGAGATGGCTGAGCCGACGATCGACGCGGGGATGGGCGCGGGCGCGGGCCCGGTGGCCCTGCGCACCAGCCCCGTCGCCCATCTTCAGGAGCGGATGCGGGCCGCCACGGTCACCGGAGCCCGGGGCGTCGCGCTGACCGAGTGGTCGTTCGTCTCCATGGTGAACGTGCGCGTCGACCCCGCGTCCGAGGGGGCCGACCGCATCCAGAAGACCCTCGGGACGCCGCTCCCCCGCCAGTGCGGCCACACCACCGCGTTCGGCCCCCACACGGTGGTCTGGCTCGGTCCCGACGAGTGGCTTGTGCTGTCGCAGGCCGAAGAGGCCTCTGTGGCCGCCGAGTTGCGAGAGGCGCTCGGAGCGGACCCGGGGTCGGTCGTGGACGTCTCGGCGAACCGCACCACACTGGAGCTGAGCGGCCCGGCCGCCCGGCAACTGCTGGAGAAGGGCTGCCCGCTGGACCTCCACCCCCGGGCCTTCGGACCCGGTCGGGCGGTGTCGACCACGGTGGGGCCTGTCGCGGTACTGCTCTGGCAGGTCGACGACACGCCGACGTATCGGCTCCTGCCGCGGTCCTCGTTCGCCGACTACCTGACGCGCTGGCTGATCGACGCGATGAACGAGTACCGCGGTCCCGAGGTGCCCTGATACCGAGGTGCCCTGATACCGACCGGGCGACCCGGCGCGCCGCGCCAGGCGGGCAGGAGCACCGGGTCCGTCGGCGCCGGCGGGGCGTCAGACGATGCGGATCTCGGCGAGTTGCAGACGGTACTTGGCGGCCTCGTCCGAGGCGGGCCGGCCGAGCCGGGTGGCCCTCAGACGCACATGGCGGCCCGCGGCGGAGGTGAGAGTGTAGGTCTGGGCGGCTCCGGCGGGGTTCGGTTCGGCGGTGACGATGCGGGCGTTCGTGTAGAACGACCGCTTCCTGGCCGTTGGCGGCCTCGCCGACCGCCTGCACCTCCTGGGGGCGTGCCCCTTGGCGCGCTCCTCGCGGTAGCGGGAGACCACGAACAGCGCGTAGTCGATGCCGACCGCCAGACCGAGCATCATCGCCAGGGTGCCGGTGCTCGTGGACAGACCGAGGGCGTTCGCCAGGATCGCGATCGTGAACATGCTCACGCCGACGCCGAGTATCGCCGTCAGCAGCGGCAGCCCGGCGGCGGCCAGCGAGCCGAAGGTGATCAGCAGGACGACGGCCGCCACCGAGATGCCGATGATCTCGGCGACGCCACCGGGTCCGCCGCCGCTGTCCAGCGCGGAGCCGCCGGTCTCCACGGTCAGGCCGGCCTCCCGGGCCTGGTCGACGGCCTTTTCGAGCGCCGTCCGGCTGGTATCGCTGACCTCGGAGGACTTCACCTTGTAGGTGACGGTGGCGTACGCGGTCGTGCCGTCCTCGCTGACCGCCTGCGCCGTGAAGGGATTGGTGACGCCGGCCACCTGCAAGCCGTCGTCCAGGGCGCCCACCGTCTCCTCGATCGCCTTCTTCCGGGCGATCGCGGTGACCTTCTGCCCGTCGGGGGCGACGAACACCACCTGGGCGGTGGCACCGTCGGCGGCAGCGCCCGGGAAGCGCTCCTGCATCAGGTCGTACGCCTTCTGGGACTCGATGCCCGGCATCGAGAACTCCTCGTCGGGCGCTCCCGGCGCCTGAAGGGCGCCCAGTCCGACGGCCGTCAGCACGGCCAGCCACATCAGGGCGACATAACCTCGCCGCCGGAAGGCCAGCCGGCCCAGTCGATACAGAAAATCAGCCACGTCAGGGGACTCCACATCTGCTCTCGCTTACCCTGAACAGGCTGTCCTTGAGTGGGCCCTCCCGTCGTCATCCGGCTAAGGGCACTGTCGCCTCCCGTATCGGGGGGAGCGACTACTGAAACCGCAGTACACATCCGGCCGCCCGCTCCCTCGCCGGCACTACGCCCCGCCCTCGCCCAGTCCGAAGAGCTCTGTGGCGTTGTCGTGGCACACCGCCCGCAGCCACTCCTCCCCGAGATCCAGCCGTTCCAGGGCATGGAGCTGGTGCAGGTACGGATAGGGGATGTTGGGGAAGTCTGCGGCGGGGGAACGGCATGAGCCGCTCGGTGAAGTCGGTGAACGCCATCGTCGTGTCCAGCCGCACCTGCGCGTACCGCTCGGCGAGGCCGAGGAACTCCTCGTACTCGCCCATCCCCGGGTGCGCGACGATCAGCCGCCACCGGGGGTGCCTCGCCAGCACCCGCGCGATCGGCTCGGGGCCGGTGTGCTGGCCGGGCGCGGGCCCGGAGCCGCAGTGCCTGCGTCTCGCGGCCGCCGATCCACCGCGCGCCCGACCAGTCCTTCTCGCCCTTCAGCAGGCCGGTCTCCCACAGCGCCGGTTCGCTCCAGGGGCCGGGCGCGACCTGGTCGTCCCAGGTCCGCACCCGCCAGAAGTACGCCCGCTCCGAACGCAGCGCGCCGCCCCCGTAGGCGACCTCGGTGCTGTTCGCACTCGCCACCTTGCCGCTGCGCCGGACGTCGGCCCGGCCGGCCTTCGTGACGCCTCGAATCCCTACCGCTGGTACGTTTTGATGGGGGCTTCGTCGAGGAAAGGGAGCGCACCGTGGGTCGGGCACAGGCACGGGGGCCGTACGCCGGAACACCCGCCCGCAAGGCGGAGATCGTGCGGGCGGCACGCGACAGCTTCGCTGAGAACGGCTACGCCAGAGCATCCCTGCGCGACATCGCCGAACGGGCCGGCATCACCCACGCAGGCCTCCTGCACCACTTCCGCAACAAGGACGAGCTCCTCGCCGAAGTACTCGCCGACCGCGACGCGCAGGAGTGGCAGCAGGGCCTGGAAGAGGTGGACAGCCTGGACCGGCTCGCCCCCTACCTGGGCGACCTCATCCGCCACCACCAGAGGGCGCCGGAGCTGATGCGCCTGTGGATCGAGCTCGCCGCCGCGGCTTCACGGCCCGACCATCCCGCCCACACCTACTTCGCCGAACGCTACGCACGCGGGCGCGCCGAGTTCGCCGGGGGGTTCCACGACGAGGCCTCGCGCGGCCGGTTGCGCGAGGGCGTCAGCCCCGAGAGCGCGGCGGTCCTCTTCCACGCCGTGCTCAACGGGCTCCAGTTGCAGTGGGTGCTCGACCAGGACCTCGACATCGTCGGGCCCGTCACCGACTTCGTGCGCCTGCTGATCGACCAGGGCCGCGATTCCCGGTGATCACCCGGGGGCGGGTGCGGCGCGGTGCGTGAGCATCTGCTCGGCCTGCGCGGGCGGGTCAGCGGGGGCGCTCCGCGGTGAAGGAGGCGGGGCCGTACTCCGTCGCCGCGTCCAGCAGCCAGTCCGCCAGGTAGTCGGCGAAGGACGAGCGGACCAGTACCCAGAAACCGGCCCCGGGTTCGTCACGGGAGACCAGCACGATCTGGGTGCGGCCCAGGGTCGTCTGGGCGCAGCGTCCGGGGCCGAAGGCGCGCGGGTGCAGATCCAAGGCGCAGCCATGGGCCAGGAGGTCGCGGGCGCGGGGGCCCGACACGAGGAGCGTCGTGCGCTGGGCGGAGACGTCGGTGACGGAGACCGGTTCGTCTCCGGCGGCCTCCCGGACACGGCTCTCCAGGTCGTGCTGTGCCCCCGGCGGGCCGACCAGCAGCCACTCGTCGGGTCCCAGCCACAGCGCCGTCGACTCCTCCGTGCGGACCACCGTGTTGGGCTCCAGAGGCAGTTGGACGCCCAGTGCCCGCCCTACGGCGTCCCCCGCGGCCCCCTTGGCGTCCAGACGGACGTTCAGCTGGGCCAGGAAGGGGAGTTCGGCCAGCCGGACCGCGCCGCCGGAGCCGCGGGTGGCGGCCGCGAGGCGGTCGGCGGCGTGCGACAGGGGGCTGCTGAGTGCGGTGTCAGCCATCGCGACGGGCTCCCTCGGGGTCGAAGAGGACGGGGCTTGCGACGGTGACCGGGACCAGCCGGTCGCCGACGGGTGCGTAGAGCCGTTCGCCGATGCGGTCCCGGCCGCCCTTGATCAGGGCCAGGGCGAAGGTGCGGCCGAGGGCGGCGCTGCGGTAGCTGGAGGTGACATGGCCGAGCATCGGGACGGGCGGGGCGGGCAGCACGCTGTCGGCGACCAGGTGGGCGCCCTCGGGGAGGAAGGCGCCGGGGTCCTCCGGGAGGAGGCCGACCAGGTGCTTGCGGTCGCCGCGCGAGGTGTCGGCGCGGGCGTAGGAGCGCTTGCCGATGAAGTCGGGCTTCTTCTTCGACACCACCCAGCTCATGCCGAGGTCCTGCGGGGTGACGGTGCCGTCGGTGTCCTGGCCGATGATCGGATAGCCCTTCTCGGCGCGCAGGACGTGCATGGTCTCGGTGCCGTACGGGGTGATGCCGTACGGGGCGCCGGCCTCGTACAGCGCCTCCCAGAGGGTGCGGGCCTCCCACGGTGACACGTTGATCTCGTAGGCGAGTTCACCGGAGAAGCTGATCCGGCAGACGCGCGCCAAGATGTCGGCGACGGTGGTCTCGCGCCAGGCCATGAACGGGAAGTCGTCGTTGGAGACGGCCAGTCGGGGTGCGAGCGCGCCGAGTACCTCGCGGGAGCGGGGGCCGACCAGGGCGACCGTGGCCCACTGTTCGGTGACCGAGGTGCAGTGGACCTTCAGGTCCGGCCACTCGGTCTGGTGCCACTCCTCCATCCAGTCCAGTACGGCCGCCGCGTTGCCGGTCGTGGTGGTGACCAGGAAGCGGTCCTGGGCGAGGCGGATGACCGTGCCGTCGTCAAAGACCATGCCGTCCGGGCGGCACATCACGCCGTAGCGGATCATGCCGACCTTCAGGGTGCTCATCATGTTGGTGTACAGCAGGTCGAGGAAGGCACCCGCGTCCGGGCCCTGTACGTCGATCTTGCCGAGGGTGGAGGCGTCCATGAAGGCGACGCCGTCGCGGGCGGCGGCGCACTCGCGCAGGACGGCCGTCTCCATGTCCTCGCCGTCCTGCGGGTAGTACCAGGGGCGCTTCCACTGGCCGACGTTCTCGAACCGGGCGCCCCGCTCGACATGCCAGGCGTGCAGCGGCGTCACCCGGACCGGGTCGTGCAGCGCGCCACGGTGGCGGCCGGCGAGCGCGGCGAAGGAGACGGGGGTGTAGGGGGGACGGAACGTGGTCGTGCCGAGCGCGGAGATGTCCACGCCGAGGAGTTCCCCCACCACGCCGCTGGTCAGGACGCCGGACGTCTTGCCCTGGTCAAGGGCGGTGCCCGCCGTGGTGTAGCGCTTGGTGTGCTCGACGGAGAGCATGCCGGCGCCGGTGGCCCGGGACAGGTCGTCGACGGTGACGTCGCGTTGGAGGTCGACGAAGCGGGGAGCGCCTTCGCGGCCCGGGACGGTGAACACCTGCATCGGCGGCGTGAGCCGGGGCTGCGCGGGCACCTGCGGCAGGCGCGGCGCCTCGCAGGAGTAGCCCTCGGCCTCGATCGCGCGGGCGCCGGCCGCCGCGCCCTGCGCGAGGGCACCGGCCAGGTCGAACACCCCGCTCGCGCTGCCCGCGACCTCGACGGCCTGACGGCCGACGTCGGGCACGAAGGTGCCGAGCGTCTCGTCGTAGCGGAGCTTTCCGCCGGACTGGCTGAACAGATGCGCCACCGGGTTCCAGCCGCCGGCGACCAGGAGCAGGTCGGCCGCGAACTCCCGCTGTCCCGTGGTCTCGCCGTACGGGGCGACGGTCGCCGCCGTCAGGCGTGCCTCGCCCTGCGTCCCGATGACGGCATGGCCGGGCAGCACCTCGATGCCGGCCGCGCGGGCGCGGTCCGCCCAGGCGCCGGGCGCGGGGCGGGTGTCGACGATCGCCGAGATCCCCACCCCGGAGGCCGCCAGGTCCAACGCCGCCGCGTACGCGCTGTCGTTGGTGGTGAACACGACCGCGTGACGGCCGGGGAGGACGCCGTGGCGGTGCAGGTAGGTGCGGGCGGAGGCGGCCAGCATCACGCCGGGGCGGTCGTTGTCCGCGAAGGCGAGGGAGCGCTCGTGGGCGCCGGTGGCCAGGACGACCCGGCGGGCGCGGATGCGGTGGACGCGTTCGC
The DNA here is from genome assembly GCF_055581185.1 of Streptomyces sp. NPDC031474. Lineage (NCBI taxonomy): Bacteria > Bacillati > Actinomycetota > Actinomycetes > Kitasatosporales > Streptomycetaceae > Streptomyces > Streptomyces sp. NPDC031474. The sequence goes on along the minus strand of NZ_JBVIJX010000012.1, from coordinate 82,153 downwards.
GGGAGACGTGGGCCGGGGCTTCGGCGCCGAAGTGGTTGGTGCGGCGCTCGACGGCCAGGAGGTGGTTGTCGTCGTAGTAGCCGAAGACGGTGGTGCGGCGCAGTATGCGCACCTCGGGGGCGGATTCGAGCTGGGCGCTCAACTCGGCTGTCCAGTCGGCGAGTTCGCCGGTGCCGAGGAGGCTGCCGCCGAGGTCGGGCTCGGCGTCGGCGAGGATGACGCGGGCGCCGCTCCTCGCCGCCGCCGCTGCCGCCGCGAGGCCGGCCGGGCCCGCGCCGACGATCAGCAGATCGCAGTGGGCGTGTACGGCGTCGTAGCGGGCCGGGTCGGGTTGCGTGGCGAGGCGGCCCTGGCCGGGGAGGCTGGTGGCGACCAGCCCGTCGTAGAGCTCGACCGTGGTCGCGGGGAGCATGGGCTCGGGGAAGGGTTCCTCGATCTGGACGACGGCGTTGGGTTCTTCCGCGCCGGCGGAGAAGATGCCTCGGGGGCGGCCGAGTTTGATGCTGGTCGCTGCCGCGATGATGCCGTTGGCCAGCAGGGCCGAAGCAAGGGTGTCGCCGCGGAAGCCCTGGTACTGGGTGCCGTCGAAGGTGAAGGTGAGGGGTGCGGTGCGGTCGACTCGGCCACCGGTGGGGAGTCGGAACGGCTGGTCCTCCCCCGCCCCGCCCCTTCCCGGAGCCAAGGGCCCGCCCCTGGTCCCCGCCGGCGGCTCTGCCCGCAGACCCCCGGTCGGCCCTGAAGGGGCCTCGTCCTCGAACTCCCGCAGAGGGGGGACCCCCGGGCGGGCTGAAAGATGTGGCCTCGGCTCGATGCCGGTCGGGCGTTCCTCTCCCGTCCGGTACACCGCCAGGATCTCGTTCGTCGCTGTGTCGCGTACCGCGTTGAACCAACGTCGGCAGCCCGCCGAGTGGCTCCAGCGTTCGGCGAAGGGGCCCTTGGTGTTCTCGCGGAAGAACAGGTACTTGGCCCACTCCTGGTCGGTCAGGGCCGACGGGTCCGCCGGGTAGGCGACATGGGCCTGGCCGCCGTAGTGGAACTCGGCCTCGTCTCGGGGCCCGCACCACGGGCAGGGGATGAGCAGCATGGTTCTGGCTCCCTTGAGGGTCCCTAGTGGGCCACCGCGGCCGCGCCGTGCTCGTCGACGAGCGCGCCGGTGGTGAAACGGTCGAGCGAGAAGGGGGCGTTGAGGGCGTGCGGGGTGTCGTGGGCGATGGTGTGGGCGTAGACCCAGCCGACGCCCGGGGTGGCCTTGAAGCCGCCGGTTCCCCAGCCGCAGTTGAGGTAGAGGTTGTCGACCGGGGTGAGGCCGATGATCGGCGAGGCGTCGGGGCTGACGTCCACGATGCCGCCCCAGGTGCGCAGTACATGGGCGCGGGCGAAGACCGGGAAGAGTTCCAGGGCCGCCGACATCTGCTCCTCGATGATGTGGAACGCGCCGCGCTGCGTGTACGAGTTGTACGCGTCGATGCCCGCGCCCATCACCAGCTCGCCCTTGTGCGCCTGGCTGACGTACACATGGACCGCGTTGGACATGACGACGGTGGGGTGCACCGGCTCCAGCAGTTCCGAGACCAGCGCCTGCAACGGGTGGCTCTGCAGCGGGAGTTCGATGCCTGCCATGGCGGCGAGGACGGAGGTGTGGCCCGCCGAGCACAGGGCGACCTTGCCCGCGGCGATCGGGCCCAGCGTGGTCTGGACGCCGACCACCCGGCCGCCGACCACGTCCAGCCCGGTGACCTCGCAGTTCTGGATGATGTCGATGCCGGCGGCGTCGGCGGAGCGGGCCAGGCCCCAGGCGACGTGGTCGTGCTTGGCGATGCCGGCCCGTGGCTGGTAGGTGGCGCCCAGGACCGGATAGCGCACGTCCGGCGAGATGTTGACGATCGGGCAGACCTCTTTGACGCGCTCCGCGTCGAGCCATTCCGCGTCCACCCCGTTGAGGCGGTTGGCCTCCACGCGGCGCACGCTGTCGCGGACGTCCTGGAGGCTGTGGGCCAGGTTCAGCACACCACGCTGGGAGAAGAGGATCGGGTAGTCGAGTTCCTCCGCCAGTCCCTCCCACAGCTTGAGCGCGTGCTCGTAGATGCCGGCGCTCTCGTCCCACAGGTAGTTGGAGCGGATGATCGTGGTGTTGCGGGCCATGTTGCCGCCGGCCAGCCAGCCCTTCTCCAGCACGGCCACGTTGGTGATGCCGTGGTTCTTCGCCAGGTAGTGGGCGGTGGCGAGGCCGTGTCCGCCGCCGCCGACGATCACCACGTCGTACGACCGCTTGGGCTCCGGCGTGCGCCACAACCAGTCGGGGTGCTCCGGGAGTTCGGCTCCGGGGGTGCGGGGGCTCATCGGACGGCTCCGTCCTCTGGGAGGGACAGGTTCATACGGCGTTCGCGTTCCTCTCGGCGGCCTCGACGACGTTGGCGAGCAGCATCGCCCTCGTCATGGGGCCCACGCCTCCGGGCATCGGCGCGAGCCACCCGGCGACCTGCATCGCGCTGGGGTGTATGTCGCCGACGAGCCCGCTGTCGGTGCGGGTGATGCCGACGTCCAGGACGGCCGCGCCCGGGCGGAGCATGTCGCCGGTGATCAGTCCGGGTGAGCCGGCGGCCGCGACGACGATGTCCGCCTCGCGCACATGCCAGGCCAGGCCCTTGGTGCCGGTGTGACACAGGGTGACGGTGGCGTTCTCCGAGCGGCGGGTCAGCAGCAGGCCGATGGGACGGCCGACCGTGATGCCCCGGCCGACCACGCACACCCGCGCGCCGGCGATCGGCACGTCGTAGCGGCGCAGGAGTTCGACGATGCCCCGCGGGGTGCAGGGCAGCGGGGCCTCCTCGCCGAGGACGAGGCGGCCGAGGTTGACGGGGTGCAGGCCGTCGGCGTCCTTGGCCGGGTCCATGCGTTCCAGTACGGCGTTCGCGTCCAGGTGGCGCGGCAGCGGGAGTTGCACGATGTAGCCGGTGCAGGCGGGGTCGGCGTTGAGTTCGTCGATGACGTCCTCGACCTGCTGCTGCGTGGCGTCGACGGGCAGGTCGCGGCGCAGCGAGGCGATGCCGACCTGCGCACAGTCGCGGTGCTTGCCGCCGACGTAGGCGTGGCTGCCGGGGTCGTCTCCGACCAGGACGGTGCCGAGCCCCGGCGGCCGGCCGCCGGTGGCGGTCAGCTTGGCGACCCGCTCGGCGAGTTCGCGACGGATGTCGGCGGCGGTCGCCTTGCCGTCGAGGAGTTGCGCGGTCACCGGCGGTACCTCTCCCTCGCGGTCAGCCACGGAGGCGGGACATGGACGGGTCGAACAGGGGCTCCTCGGCGACGACCGCCTCGACGCGCCGGTCGAAGTAGCCGATGTGCAGGGTGCTGCCGGGGGTGGCGAGTTCCGCCGGGAGCCACGCGTACGCGATGCCCTTGCCGATCGTGTAGCCGTAGGCGGCGCTGGTGACGTACCCGACCGCGCGGTCGCCGTCGTAGACGGGCTCCTTGCCCATGACCACCGACTGCGGGTCCTCGATGGTGAGGCAGGTGAGCCTGCGCCGTACCTCGGCCTTGCGGCGCTCCAGCGCCGGCTTGCCGATGAAGTCGCCCTTGTCGAGTTTGACGGCGAAGCCGACGCCGGCCTCGTAGGGGTCGTGCTCGTAGGTCATGTCGGTGCCGAAGGAGCGGTAGCCCTTCTCCAGGCGGAGGCTGTTGAAGGCGCCGCGGCCCGCGATGACGCCGCCCAGCGGCTGGGCCGCCTGCCACAGGGTGTCCCACAGTTTCCGGCCGAGGTCGGAGGTGGTGTACAGCTCCCAGCCGAGTTCGCCGACGTAGGACAGGCGCATCGCCGTCACCGGGACACTGCCGATGTGGGCGCGCTTGGCGCGGAAGTACTTCAGGCCGTCGCCCGAGAAGTCCTCGTCCGTGAGGGGCTGCAGGACCTTGCGGGCGAGCGGGCCCCACAGGCCGATGCAGCAGGTGCCGGGCGTGATGTCGCGGACCTGGACGGTGCCGTCGGCGGGGAGGTGGCGGGTGAACCAGTCGAGGTCCAGGTTGCCGTTGGCGCCGACCTGGAAGAGGTCCGGGGCGAGGCGGGCGACGGTGACGTCGCTGCGGATGCCGCCGTCGTGGTCGAGGAGCAGGGTGTACGTCACCGAGCCGACGGACTTGGCGACCTTGCTGGTGGTGAGGCCCTCCAGGAAGGCGGCGGCGCCGGGGCCGGCCACCTCCAGCCGCTTGAGGGCCGTCATGTCGTACATCGCGACGGTCTCGCGGGTGGCCTGCGCTTCGGCGCCGACGATGGGCGACCAGTACTGCGCGGCCCAGTCGTTGGGCGTGGGGATGTTGCGGCCCTCGACGAGGGACGCGTTGGCCTCGTACCACTGCGGGCGCTCCCAGCCGTTCGCCTCCAGGAAGAACGCGCCGTGCTCCTGCTGGCGGTCGTGGAAGGGGCTGGTGCGGATCGGGCGCGGCTTCCCGGACGGCTGGAGCGGGTGGAGGATGTCGTAGACCTCGACGAAGTTCTGGCAGTCGCGGGCCAGCACGTACTCCGGGGAGAGCTGGTGCTGCTCGAAGCGGTTGACGTCGCACTCGTGCAGGTCGAAGGACGAGCAGTGGCCGTCGACCAGCCATTCGGCCATGGCCCGGCCGACGCCCGCGGAGTGGGTGACCCACACGGCCTCGGCGACCCAGAAGCCCTTCACGTCCCCCGACTCGCCGAGCAGCGGGAAGTTGTCGGTGGTGAAGGAGAACAGGCCGTTGATGCCTTCCTCGACCTTCGCCTCCTGCGTGGCGGGCAGGAGGGACTGCGTCTCGGTCCAGGCGGGTTCGAAGTCCTCCTCGGTGAACTTCAGGACCGACGGCATGTCGGCGGCCTCGTCGACGGAGAGGATCTCGTCGGCGGTGATGGGCATGGGGCGGTGGCCGTAGTAGCCGATGCCGATGCCGTCGAAGCGGTCGCGGTAGTAGAGGTCGGCGTCCTGGTGGCGCAGGATCGGGCGCACCGCCTCCTCGGTCTGGCCCGCGAGGGCCGGTACCGGGCCGGTCCAGGCGAGCTGGTGGGCGAGCGGCGTGAGCGGCAGGTTCATGCCGACCATGCGGGCGATCTTCGGTCCCCAGATGCCGGCGCAGCACACGACGATGTCGGCCGTGAGCTCGCCCTGGTCGGTGAGGACGCCGGTGACGCGGCCGTCGGCCTGCTGGACGTCGAGGACCTCGTGGCGGGCCAGGAACGTCACGCCGCGCTCGGTGGCCCGGCGGATCTGCGCCTCGACGGCGAGGACGGCCTTGGCGAGGCCGTCGGTGGGGATCAGGAGGCCGCCGAGGACCTTGTCGCGGTTGACCAGCGGGTGCTGCTCGACGCATTCGTCGGCGCTCAGGAGGCGGGCCTCGATGCCCCAGGCGGTGATCCAGCCGTGGCGGCGGTGCAGTTCCTTGAGCCGTTCGGGGGTGGTCGCCACTTCGAGGCCGCCGACCTGCAGGAAGCAGGGCTTGCCGTCGACGTCGAGGGAGCAGAACTTCTCGACGGTGTAGCGGGCCAGCTCGGTCATGGTCTTGGAGGAGTTCGTCTGGAAGACCAGGCCCGGGGCGTGTGACGACGAGCCCCCGGTGGCGGGCAGCGGGCCCTGGTCGACCACGGTCACTTCGGTCCAGCCGCGTGCGGAGATCTCGTCCGCGAGCGCCGCTCCCACGACACCCGCTCCGATGATCACCACTCGGGGTCCCGCCATCGCCGCACCTCCGGAATCAAACCGATCGAGTTGCTTTCTGCGCAACATGGTTCAGGCTGCGCAACTCAATGTGCCTGCCCCGAGGAGGGGGTGTCAAGAGGTCCGTGATGTCGGGCGACAGCCCGGAAGAGGGGCCGGAACACGGCAATGCCCGGTGGGCGGGGCGCATGGCGCGCACCGCCCACCGGGCGTGTTCGACCGGTGATCGACTCCGGGCTACTTGATCCAGGCGTCGACCTTGTCCTGGTGGGCCTCGACCCACTTCTTGGCCGCCGCGTCGTCCGTCATCTTGTCCTGGGCGATGTACTTGGCGACCTCGTTCTGGTCGTCGTTCGTCCAGGTGAAGTTCTTCACCAGGTTGTAGGCGGGGCTGCCCGACTTGGCGAACTTCGCGCTGACGATCTTGTTGAGGTCGTAGACGGGATAGTCGCAGGCGACCTTCGCCGCATCCGCGTCACAGCCGGTCTTGTACGGGGGCAGGCCGACCTTCTTCAGCGGGACCTCGGACATGAACCACTGCGGCTCGTAGAAGTAGCCGATCACCCACTGCTTGTTCTTCTCCGCGGTGCGGAAGGCCTGGATCAGCGCCGTCTCACTGCCCGCGTACACCACCTTGAAGTCCAGCTTCAGGTTCTTCACCAGCGCCTCGTCGTTGGTGACGTACGACGGGTCGCCGTCGAGGAGCTGGCCCTTGCCGCCCGACTCGGAGGTCTTGAACTTCGAGGCGTACTTGTTGAGGTTCTTCCAGTCGAGGATGTCGGGGTGCGCCTTGGCCAGCCACGGCGGCACGTACCAGCCGATGACGCCTTTGTTGCCCGTCGGGCCGGCGTCCACGGCCGTCTTCTGCTGGTCGATGTACTTCTTCGTCAGATCTGCGTGGCCCCAGTTCTCCAGGACCGCGTCGACCTCGCCCGTGCCGAAGCCCTGCCAGGCGATCTCCTCTTTGAGGTTCTTCTTGTTGACCGTGCAGCCGAGATTGTGCTGGGCGACGTACGCGACGACCGCCGCGTCCGCCTCGTAGCCCACCCACGGGTTGACGGCCAGGTTGAAGGTGCCGCACTTGCCCGAGCTTCCCGAGCCCGCGGAGGAGCTGTCGCCGACCTTCGCCCCACCGCACGCGGTGAGGGTGAGGCCGAGGACGGCCAGGCCGGCCGCGCCGGCTCGCCAGTGTCTTGCCATGGTGTCCTGCTCCTTCTAAGCGCTCGCGCGTCGCGCCGCTGCCTGAGTGATCCGGTCGAACATGACTCCGAGAAGGACGATGGCCAGACCCGCGGCAAGCCCCTTCCCGTACAGCTGCCCCTGTGAGAAACCGGCCACGACGTCGTAGCCGAGAGCGCCTGCTCCTACCAGGCCGCCCACGACAACCATCGACAGCACGTAGATCAGGCCCTGGTTGGTGGCGAGCGTCAGGGCACTGCGTGACATCGGCAGTTGAACCTTGGTGATGATCTGCCAGGTGTTGCACCCGGCGGAGGTGGCCGCCTCGACGGTGGTCTCGGGCACGGCCCGGATCCCGTCCGCGATGATCTTCATGGCGACGGGCGCCCCGTAGACGATCGCGGCGACGATGGCCGTGAAGCGCGTGGGGCCGAACAGCGCGAGGAACGGCACGAGGTAGACGAAGGGCGGCATGACCTGGGCCGCGTCCAGGGTGGGCCGGATCAGCCGGTCCACGAGCGGGCTGCGCCCCATCCACACGCCGAAGACGATGCCGAGCACCATCACCAGCACCGTCGCGACGAGCGTCGAGGCCAGCGTGGTCATGGCGTCCGACCACAGACCGGTGCCGATCAGCAGGCCCACGCACACGGCCGTGGTGAGCCCGGAGCGCCAGCCGCCGAGCACCACGCCCAGCGCGACCAGGACCGCGCCGACGAGCCACCACGGGGAGTCGGTGACCAGCGTCTGGAACGGATTGAGCAAGCCGTTGGTGATGACGTCACGGATGCCGTTGGTCACGCCCGACAGACTGTCCTGAGCCCAGTTGGTCGCGCTGTCCGCCGCGCTGGCGATACGGCTGCCGACGGTGCCGTCGCCGGGGAAGTCGGCCGCCCACAGGTAGGTGTGCGACAGGTAGACCAGGACCGCGGTGACTACGGCGCCGGCGCCGAGCAGCGGCCGCCGCCACTTCTCGAAGCGGTTCTTGGAACGCCGCGCGGCTTCCTCCCGTGCGGCGGCCGCGGTGGTGACCCGGTCCAGGACGATCGCCATGACCACGATGGCGAGACCCGCGTTGAAGGCCGTGCCGACGTCGAGCGACTGCAGCGCCTGCAGGACGATCACGCCGAGGCCCGGGGCGTTGATCAGGGCCGCGATGGTCACCATGGCCAGGGCGGCCATGATGGTCTGGTTGACGCCCATCACCACGGTCCGCTTGGACATCGGCAGCAGGACCTTCAGCAGCGACTGGCGGCGGGTGGCGCCCAGGGAGTCGGCCGCCTCGACCGTCGTCTTCGGCACGTTCCGGATGGCGTGCGCGGTGATCCGGATCGCCGGCGGAGCGGCGTAGATGACGGTGGCGATGGTGGCGGAGGCGCCGCCGATGAGGAAGAACAGGGTGAGCGGGGCCAGGTAGACGAAGGTCGGCATCGTCTGCATGAAGTCCAGGAACGGCGTCATGATCCGGTTGAACCGGTCGGACAGCCCCGCCCACACACCCAGCGGGATCGCGAACAGCAGCGCCACGAAGACCGCGGAGAGGGTGAGCGCCAGGGTGTCCATGCTCGGCTGCCACAGGCCCTGTAGCCCCATGAAGGTGAACCCGGCGACGGCCAGCAGCGCGACCCGCCAGTTGCCCACGGCCCAGGAGACGTAGCCGGCGATGCCCACGACGCCCAGCCAGCCGATCTGCGGCAGGGGGCGGGCGCCGGACGGCTGGGAGATCAGGTGCTGGATGAAGGTCACCAGGTTGTCGATGACCAGCCGGATCTCGTTGAAGAAGTACAGGAAGAGCGGGTTGGAGTTGCGGTTGGCGCCGATGGAGTCGTTGAGGTCGTTGATCCACCGGTGCAGATCGGTGAGGTCGGCCGCCGCCAGCGACAGGGTCTGCCTGCCCTTCAGCAGGGCGAACAACACCAGCCAGACGACCAGAATGGCACCGACCACCATGGGCCTGCTGAGCTTGCGCGCCCGTTTGACGCGGACGGCCGGCTCGGCTGTCTCCGTCTGCTGGGGTTTCTCGACGGCGACGGTCATCACACGCCGCCTTCCTGTCCGGCGACCACCGCGAGGATCTCCTCGTCGCCGACGATGCCGAGCAGCTTGCCGTTCTCGACGACCTTGACCGGCTTGTCGGCCGCCAGTACCGCCCGGGTGGCCTCCTTCACCACGACGTCCGGGCCCAGCTCGGGACCGTCCAGGGCGTCGCCTTCCTCCGGCGCGCGCATGATCCACCGCAGGGTGAGCACGTCGCCGCGCGGCACGTCCTTGACGAATTCGCGTACGTAGTCGTCGGCGGGGGCGCCGACCAGTTCGTCGCCGGTGCCGCACTGGACCATCTTGCCGTCCCGCATGATCAGGATGCGGTCGCCCAGCTTGAGGGCCTCGGAGAGGTCGTGGGTGATGAACACCATCGTCTTGCCGACCTCGTGGTGCAGCCGGATGACCTCGTGCTGCATGTCACGGCGGATCAGCGGGTCGAGGGCGGAGAACGGCTCGTCGAAGAAGAGGACGTCGGGGTCGCCGGCCAGCGCCCGGGCGAGTCCGACGCGCTGCTGCATACCGCCGGAGAGCTGGTCGGGGTAGGAGTTCTCGTAACCGGAGAGGCCGACCAGTTCGACGACCTCCAGGGCGCGCTTGGCGCGTTCGGCCCTGCTCATGCCGCGGATCTCCAGCCCGAAGGACACGTTGTCGACGACCCGGCGGTGCGGCAGCAGCCCGAAGTGCTGGAAGACCATGGAGAACTTGTGGCGCCTGAGGTCGCGCAGGCGTTTGGCGTCCGCGTCGCGGATGTCCTCTCCCTCGAAGACGATCTCGCCGGCGGTGGGTTCGATCAGCCGGGTCAGACATCGCACCAGCGTGGACTTGCCGGAGCCGGACAGACCCATGACGACGAAGACCTCGCCCTTGCGGACGTCGAAGTTCACGTCGCGTACGGCGGCGGTGCATCCGGTGCGGTCCATGAGCTCGCGGCGGGTGAGGCCGCACAGCTCCTCGGAGTCCGGGACCTGGTCGGCCTTCGGCCCGAACACCTTCCACAGCCGGCGCACGGATATCACCGGAGTACCGTCCGAATCCTGAGGAATGCCGCTGCGCGGCGACACCTCGGTCTGCGTGGGGGTCACGATCGACCTCTTTTCGGCGTTCAGCCGCGGAACCAGTGTTGCGGCCGGGGTTGGATGTTCTGCCAGATGTGCTTGGGCTCTCGGTACTCGTCCAGGCCGGTCGGTCCCAACTCCCGGCCCACGCCCGAGTGCCCGAAGCCACCCCATTCCGCTTGCGGCACATAGGGGTGGTAGTCGTTGATCCACACCGTGCCGTGACGCAGCCGCCGGGCGACCCGCTGGGCCCTGCCCGCGTCCTGGGTCCAGACGGCGCCGGCGAGACCGTACTCGGTGTCGTTCGCGATGCGGACGGCGTCGTCCTCGTCGGTGAAGCGCTCCACGGTGAGCACGGGGCCGAAGGACTCCTCGTGCACCACGCGCATGTCCTGCCGGCACTCGTCGAGGACGGTCGGCGGGTAGTAGTGGCCGTCCGCGAGGGCCGGGTCGTCGGGTCGTGCGCCGCCGCAGCGCAGTACGGCGCCCTCGGCGAGGCCGGCCGCGACGTATGCCTCGACCTTCGCCAGGTGCTGCGCGGAGATCAGCGCTCCGGTCTCCGCCTCGGGGTCGAAGGGGCCGCCGAGGCGGATCTGCCGGGCGCGGCGGACGACCTCGTCGACGAGGCGGTCGTGCAGCGAGTCCTCGACGATCAGCCGCGCCCCGGCCGAGCAGACCTGGCCGGAATGCAGGAAGACGGCCGTGAGGGCGAAGTCCACGGCCGTCTCGAAGTCGGCGTCGGCGAAGATCACGTTGGGGTTCTTGCCGCCGAGCTCCAGCGCGACCTTCTTCACGGTCGCGGCGGCCGTGGCCATGATCCGTTTGCCGGTCTCCAGGCCGCCCGTGAAGGAGACCATGTCGACGGCCGGGTGCTCGGAGAGCGGGGCGCCCACCTCGGGTCCTGCGCCCAGGACGAGGTTGGCGGCGCCGGCCGGGAGCCCGGCCTCCGCCAGCGCCCGCATCAGCAGGATCGAGGTGGAGGGGGTGAGCTCACTGGGCTTGAGAACGATCGTGTTGCCCGCCAGGAGCGCCGGAGCGACCTTCCAACTGGCTTGCAGCAGTGGGTAGTTCCACGGCGTGATCAGCGCGCACACGCCGATCGGCTCGTACACGACGCGGCTGACGGCGTCGTCCCGGCCGGTGTCGATCACGCGGCCGGCGTCGGTGCCGCCGAGCCCGCCGTAGTATCGGAAGCAGGAGACGACGTCGGCGATGTCGTACTCGCTCTCCACCAGCCGTTTGCCGGTGTCCAGCGACTCGGCGCGGGCGAACTCCTTGGCGTCGCGCTCGATGATGTCGGCGGTCCGCAGCAGCAGCGTGCCGCGCTCCCGCTCGGGGGTGCGCGGCCACGATCCCTCGTCGAAGGCGCGGCGGGCCGCGGCGATCGCCGCCTCGGTGTCGGAACGGGTCCCTTCGGAGACGGTCGCGGTGAGCGTGCCGTCGGCGGGACAGCGGATGTCACGGCGCCCTCCGGCGACCGCGTCCCGCCACTGCCCACCCACATACAGGTCTGCCACGCGCCAAGCCCTTCAGCTGAAATGCGTTGCGCATCATGCATTCAATTGCTTGTGGTGGAACACCATGACGAATGCCGTAGAGCTACGTCAAGAGGTTGGCGGATGACGTTTCAGTCAGGCCGGCACTTGCGCCACCACCCTTGACCGCGGACGGCCCCGAGCCGACCATGTTGCGTATCGCTCACCATGTTGTGCATTACGCATCAACGGAGGCCGCTGTGTCCACTACGCCCCCTCGCCCGCACCCCGGCCGCGAGTTCGTCCTCACCCTTTCGTGCCCCGACAGCGCAGGACTGGTCCATGCGGTGAGCGGCTTCATCGTCAGGAACTCCGGCAACATCCTGGAGAGCCAGCAGTTCGATGATCGACTCGAGGGCCGTTTCTTCATGAGGGTCCACTTCGACGTCTCCGATCCGGACGCCGACATGAAAACTCTGCGTTACCGATTCGGTCCGGTGGCCGAGGCGTACCGCATCGCCTGGACCCTCAGCGAGGCGTCGACCCCCACCCGGACGCTGATCATGGTGTCCAAATTCGGCCACTGCCTGAACGATCTGCTCTTCCGCCGGCGCACCGGCGCCCTGAACATCGACATCCCGGCGATCGTCTCCAACCACCGGGACTTCGAGGGACTCGCGGAGACCTACGGCGTGCCCTTCCACCACATCCCGGTCACGAAGGACACCAAGGCCGAGGCCGAGGCGCGCCTGATGGAGCTGGTCGGCGAGCTGAACATCGACCTGGTGGTGCTGGCCCGCTACATGCAGATCCTCTCCGACGACCTGTGCAAGCAGCTCGAGGGCCGCGCCATCAACATCCACCACTCCTTCCTCCCCAGCTTCAAGGGCGCGCGCCCCTACGAGCAGGCCTACGCCCGCGGTGTGAAGCTCGTCGGCGCGACGGCGCACTACGTGACGCCCGACCTGGACGAGGGGCAGATCATCGAGCAGGACGTGGTCAGGGTGGACCACTCGCTCGACTCCGGCGACCTGGTCACGGTCGGCCGGGACGTGGAGGCCCAGGTGCTCGCCCACGCGGTGAAGTGGCACAGCGAGAGCCGGGTGATGGTGGACGGCAACCGCACGGTGGTCTTCCGCTGAGCACAGCACATACCGAGGAGCGGACCGACCTCCGGTCCGCTCCTCTTCGTATACGGCTTTGTATACGGCTTCGGATGGGGCTTTGTATACGGCTTCGTGCGCGGCCCTCGCGCGCGGCCCGGCTCAGCGTCGCCCGTGCCCGGAGCGCCGAGCCCAGCGCCGCAGCCGTGCCACGCACGGCGCCTTCGCCTCACTCAGCGAAGCGAACTCGTCGGAGCCGCTCATGAAGGCCGTGACCGGCGTCCAGCGGCCGCGCCCCGCCGCCGTTTCCCAGCGGACCGCGGGAAAGTCCGTGACCGCCCGAATCCGTTGCCGCGGTATCGCCCGCGTCCACAGCGGCCCTCGCACCACCAGCCGGTCGGCCTCGCACCTGACGCCGATCCGGTAGCCGCGCACGGTGAGCGTCGCGCTGAGAGCGAGGACGACCGCGGCGGCACCCCATGACAGCGCGCCCGGGCTCTCGGCGCCGTACGCCACGGCCCCCACCGCCGACACGACCCAGGGCGCCGCGTACGCCACTCGTACCGGCCTCGGCGGCAGTATCTCCACGGCCTTCTCCTTCGGCAGCGCCGTGGGCGTCAGGCTGCGAGGCGGTCCATGAGCGTGCGACGCCAGCGTTCCGTCTCGGCGATCTGGTTGAAGGTGAACAGGTGCAGGCCGGGCACGTCTGCTGCGGGAGCGGTGAGGGCCGGCTCGGCGCGTTCCAGCAGCCTCTCCGGGGAGTAGCCGCCGGGCGTCGCGAACCGCAGGAACCATGAGGCGTGCTTCGTCAGGAAGCGCGTCGACTCGCCCACGCCGATCTTCGTCGCCATCGCGAGCAGCTTGGCCCGCTGCACGGGCCCGGCGACGCCCACGTACACGGGCAGAGTGACGCCCCGCCGCCGTATCCGCGCGACCCACTCGCCCAGCACGCGCGGGTCGAAGCAGAGATTGCTCACGATGTACGTGGCGTGCTCGCGTTTGTCCCACATGGCCTGGACGGTGACGTCGTCGTGGATGAGCGGATGGCTCTCCGGGTAGCCGGTGACGCCGACGCGGGGGAAGGGGCTGCCCAGCTCGCTCAGCCTGCGCAGCACCGGGAGCGCGCCGTCGTAGGCGCCGGCCGGCGGGTCCGCGTCGCCCGCGGGGACGAAGACGTCGTCCACGCCCGCCTCGCGGAGCCGGTCGACGACCTCCTTCAGGTGCCGGTCGTCCCGCAGCAGCCGGGCGGGCACGTGCGGGACGACCCGGTAGCCGTGCGCGGCGAGCCGCCCGGCGAGGTCGAGGGTCGGCTCCAGGCCCTTGACCGGCGACGCCGTCACGGTGACGACGACGTCGCGCGGGACATGGGCGAGGACCTTGTCCTCGGTCGCCTTCGCGGGCAGGACCTCGTAGCGGACGTTGTCGTTGTGCAGCAGCCTGCTCAGCCCGTCGCCGCCCAAGGTCTACCTGGCCTGCTGCTGGGCGTCACGGTGGCGGTAGTACGCGGCCGCGGAGGCGGGCAGCGGCTCCTTGCCGAGGATCAGGTCGGCGGCCTTCTCGGCGATCATCATCACCGGCGCGTAGATGTTGCCGTTGGTGACGTACGGCATCACCGACGCGTCCACCACGCGCAGCCCCTCCACGCCGTGCACCCGCATGCTGGCCGGGTCGACGACGGCCATCTCGTCGGTGCCCATCCTGCACGTGCAGGACGGGTGCAGAGCGGTCTCGCCCTCCTTGGCGACCCAGGCGAGGATCTCCTCGTCCGTCTCCACCTTCGGGCCGGGCGAGATCTCTCCGTCGTTGTACGGGGCCAGCGCCGGCTGGTTGAGGAGCTTGCGGGCCACCCGGATCGCCTCGACCCATTCGCGGCGGTCCTGCTCGGTGGAGAGGTAGTTGAAGCGCAGGGCCGGGTGCTCGCGCGGGTCCTTGCTCTTGATCTTCACCGAGCCGATGGCGTCGGAGTACATGGGGCCCACGTGCACCTGGTAGCCGTGGCCGCCGGCCGGCGAGGAGCCGTCGTAGCGGACGGCGATCGGCAGGAAGTGGAACATGAGGTTGGGGTAGTCCACGTCGTCGTTGCTGCGGGCGAAGCCGCCCGCCTCGAAGTGGTTGGTCGCGGCGGGGCCCTTGCGGAAGAGCCACTGCAGCCCGATGAAGGGGGCGCGCCACTTCGCCATGTACGGCTGCATGGAGACGGGCTGCTTGCAGGCGTACTGGATGTAGACCTCGAGGTGGTCTTGCATGTTCTCGCCGACGCCCGGCAGGTCGTGGACGACGTCGATGCCGAGGGCGCGCAGTTCCTCGGCGTTGCCGACGCCGGAGAGCTGGAGGAGCTGCGGGGAGTTGATGGCGCCGCCGCAGAGGATGACCTCCTTGGCGCGGACCTGCGTCGGGGCGCCCTTGCCGCGCCGGTACTCGACGCCGACGGCCCTCTTGCCCTCGAACAGGACGCGGGTGACGAGGGCGCGGGTCGTGACGGTGAGGTTCGGCCGCTTCTTCGCGGGCTTGAGGTACGCCTTCGAGGCCGACAGCCGGCGTCCGCGGTGGACGTTGCGGTCGAACTTGGCGAAGCCCTCCTGCCGGTAGCCGTTGACGTCGTCGGTGGGCGCGTAGCCCGCCTCCTGGGTGGCCTTGAGGAAGGCGCCGAAGAGCGGGTTGGTGGCCGGGCCGCGTTCGAGGACGAGGGGGCCGTCATGGCCGCGGAACTCGTCGTCGGGGTCGGCCGCGAGACAGTTCTCCATGCGTCGGAAGTAGGGCAGACAGTGTGCGTAGTCCCAGCTCTGCATGCCGGGGTCGGCGGCCCAGCGCTCGTAGTCCATGGGGTTGCCGCGCTGGAAGATCATGCCGTTGATGCTGCTGGAGCCGCCGAGCACCTTGCCGCGCGCGTGGTAGACGCGCCGGCCGCCCATGTGGGGCTCGGGCTCGGACTCGTACTTCCAGTCGTAGAAGCGGCTGCCGATCGGATAGGTCAGCGCCGCGGGCATGTGGATGAAGACGTCCCACGGGTAGTCGGACCGGCCGGCCTCCAGGACCAGGACCCGGTTGGCCGGATCCGCGGAGAGTCTGTTCGCCAGTGCACTGCCGGCCGAACCGCCGCCGACGATGACGAAGTCGTAGTGCAGGGGAGCCATGGTGCCTCGTCTCGCTCGCGCCGTAGATACGCGAGGCATGGTAGTACCGGTATCGCCATACGCACTAGGTTGCGAACGACGCAACTTGCAAGGTCTTGGTTTCGGTGCCGTTACTTGCAGTGGCGTTGTTTACTACGCGTATAGTTTTGCTGTGAGCAACCAAAGCCAAGACACCGAAACGTCCAATTCCCAGGCCGGCGGAGTGCAGTCGGTCGACCGCGCCATCAGCGTCCTGGAGATCCTGGCCCAACGCGGCGAGGCGGGCGTCAGCGAGGTGGCCGCCGAGATCGATGTTCACAAGTCCACCGCGTTCCGGCTGCTCGGAGCCCTGGAGTCGCGCGGGCTGGTGGAGCAGGCGGGCGAGCGCGGCAAGTACCGCCTGGGCTTCGGCATCGTACGCCTGGCCGGCGCGGTCACGGGGCGCATCGACATCACCCAGCAGGGCCGCCCGGTCTGCGAGCGGCTCGCCGAGGAGATCGGCGAGACGGTCAACATCGCCGTCATGCAGGAGCAGTACGCGATCAACCTCTACCAGGTGCGCGGCCCCGGCGCCGTCACCGCGCACAACTGGGTCGGCCAGCTGACCCCGCTGCACGCCACCTCCAGCGGCAAGATCCTGCTGGCCCACCTGCCCGCGAAGGAGCGCGCCGCGCTGCTGGCCGAGGCCGGGCTGAAGAAGGTCACCCCGCACACCATCACCGCGAGGACGAAGCTCGAGAGGAACCTCGCCGAGGCCCGCGAGCGCGGCTACGCGTGGACCCTGGAGGAGTTGGAGATCGGCCTGCACGCCATGGCCGCCCCGATTCGCAACCGCGACGGAGAGGTCATCGCGGCACTCAGCGCCTCCGGGCCCGCCTACCGCTTCACCGAGGAGCGTCTGCACGAGCTCTCCCCGGTGCTGCTCAAGGGCGCCGAGGAGATCAGCCACCGGATGGGCTACCTGGGCTGAGCAGGCCAGGACCGGCTACTGCGGGCGGCTGCCCAGGCGCTCGCTCACCCAGTCGTGGAAGGCGCCGATGTGGTGCTCGCTGGGCACCAGCACCCCGCCCTTGGCGTACATGCGGGAGCTCATGCCGGGCTGCGTGCGCTCGCACGCGTCGAAGTCCTGGCGGTTGACCCGGTCGAAGAGTTCCACCGACCGGCTGACGTCCTTCCCGCTCTCGACGACATGCGGAAGGTACAGCCAGTCGCATTCGACGATCGTGCGGTCGACGGCCACCGGGTACATCCGGTGGAAGATCACATGGTCGGGGACGAGGTTGATGAACACCTGCGGCTTGACGGTGATCGCGTAGTAGCGGCGGTCCTGGTCCTCCGCCACCCCGGGGATGCGGTCCAGCCCCTCGGAGCCGTCGACGGTGAAGCCCTGCACCTCCTCGCCGAACTCGGCGCCGTGGCCGACGTAGTACTGGGCGGCGTAGCCGTCGGCGAACTCGGGGAGCACCTCGGTGAGTTCGGGGTGGATGGTGGCGCAGTGGTAGCACTCCATGAAGTTCTCGATGATGAGCTTCCAGTTCGCCTTGACGTCGTAGACGATCCGCCTGCCGACCGACAGGTTGTCGATGTCGTAGCGCTCGATCGACTCCACATCGCCCAGCCGTGCGACGACCTCGCCGATGACGTCCTCCTCGAAGGAGGGCGGGTTCTCCGCGAGACACACCCAGACGTAGCCGAGCCATTCCCGCACGGCGACGCTCACCAGGCCGTACTCGGTACGGCCGACGTCGGGCATCTTGGTGAGGTTGGGCGCCGCGACGAGCTTGCCGTTCAGGTCGTACGTCCAGGCGTGGTACGGGCATTGGAAGGCCCGCTTGACCTCGCCGGTCTCCTCCGTGCACAGCTTGGCGCCGCGGTGCCGGCACACATTGAAGTACGCGCGGATGCTGTTGTCCCGTGCGCGGGTGACGAGGATGCTCTCGCGGCCCACGTCGACGGTGCGGAAGGCGCCGGGCTTCGCCAGTTCGGAGGCGCGCGCGACGCAGAACCACATGGATTCGAATATGCGCTCCTGCTCCTGGGCGAAGATCGCCGGATCCGTGTAGGAGGAGCCGGGGAGGGTGGCGATCAGGCTGTCCGGCAGGCCGGTCGAGGTCACGATGCACTCCTCGGAGGACGTCGGGGAGGGGATTGGGGAGCGCCCTGAAGGGGCGCGGGACTGTATCGATACGCGGCTCCGCCGCGATGGGGGTCCCCCCGCTCGAGCGAAGTCGAGAGTGGGGGAGCGACCAGCCACAACGGCGCCGCGGAGGGAGAACAACCCGTCTCGGCGCTCACAGCGGAGCGGCAAGCTGCTTGCGCCAGCGGGTGAACAGCCGGGGCTGGTTCATCCCGAGCACGGCGACCGGATGTCCGGCGCGCCGGTAGACCGCCAGGACGTTGCGGTCGTCCGCGGCGCCCTCCTCGACCGTCACGCTGTCCGCGCCGGCCGCGTGGCCGGCGAACTGGATCTTGACGCCGTACTGGTCGGACCAGAAGTACGGCGGCCGGGGCACGCCGGGTTCCACCGCGCCGCCCGCGAGCAGTACGGCGACGGCGGCGTCGGGGCGCTCGCGCGCTCCGGTCCAGTGCTCGACGCGGCGGTGGGCGCCCGCACGAGGGTCGTACCAGTTGGCGCAGTCGCCGACCGCGACCACGCCGGCGAGGCTGGTGCGGCCGTCGGCGCCGCACTTCACGCCGTTGTCCAGGGTGACGCCGGAGCCTTCCAGCCACTCGACGCACGGGCGTGCACCCACGCCGACGACGACGATGTCGGCGGGGACGCCGCGGCCGTCCTCCAGCAGGACGGCGTCCACCTGCCGCTCCCCGCTGAGGCCCTTGACGCCCACGCCGCACAACAGCCGTACGCCGTGGTCGGCATGGAGGCCGGAAACCACGGCGCCCATGGTCTCGCCGAGCGGGCCCGCAAGCGGCGTCGGGGCCGCCTCGATCACCGTCACGTCGAGCCCGAGAGCGTAGGCGGTGGAGGCGACCTCGGCGCCGATGAAACCGCCGCCGATCACCACCAGCCGTCCACCGCGGGCCAGTTCGTCCCGCAGGGCGCGGGCGTCGTCCAGGGTGCGCAGGGTGTGCACTCCGGCCAGGCCCTCGGCGCCCGGCAGGGTGCGCGCGGCGGCGCCGGTGGCGATCACGATGCCGTCGGCGCGGAGCTCACTGCCGTCGGCGAGCCGGAGGGCGCGCTGGGTCCGGTCGAGTCCGGTGGCACGGGCGCCGAGCAGCCACTCGACCCGCAGATCCTCGTCGTCCGTCTCCAGCACGAGGTCCGCTTCGCCGATCGTGCCGGCCAGGAACTCCTTGGACAGCGGGGGCCTGTCGTACGGACGGTGCGTCTCGTCGCCGATGACGACCAGCCGCCCGTCGTAGCCCTGCTTGCGCAGTGAGCGTGCCGCCGACAGTCCGGCCAGCGAGGCGCCCACCACGGCCACGGTTCTCACGCGGGACCTCCGGCGAGCCGGGAGGCGATGCAGGGCGGCAGGTTCGGGGCGTCCGTGGACACCCGGACATGGATCATGCCGTCCTCGACGACCACCTCGTGCGTCCGGACCGGGAGCTTGGCCGGCGGGGCGTCGACGGCACCGGTTCGCAGGTCGAACTTCGAGGCATGCAGCGGGCATTCCACCTCGCAGCCCTCCAGCCAGCCGTCGGCGAGCGAGGCGTCCTGGTGGGTGCAGGTGTCGTCGATGGCGAAGAGCTCGCCGTCGTCGGTGTGGAACACCGAGACCGGCGGGTCGATGTCGAGCCGGAAGGCCTCACCTCGCGGGAGATCCGCGAGACGGCACGCGGGAATCATCATGACACCTCGGTGCGTATAGCGAAACGGATTGCGGTTAGCGCAACGCCAGTCTGCGGGCCGCTCCGAACCGTTGTCAAGGCGTCCAAAGGCCTCGTTCCAAGGGCTCGGGCGACCGGCCTCCGGGCAGCTCGAAGCGCCCGAACCACCTGCGCAAACAGGCGGAACGGGCGCCGCACGAGGAACACCGGCAGGCGGTCAGAATCCGCGGTCGATCCACTCCTGAAGGTGCGGAGCCTCGGCTCCGACGGTGGTCGTCTCCCCGTGCCCGGTGTATACGACGGTGTCGCCCGGCAGCGTGAGCAGCCGGCCCCGGATCGAGTCGACGATGGTGGGGAAGTCGCTGTACGAGCGCCCGGGGGCGCCGGGCCCGCCCGCGAACAGCGTGTCGCCGCTGAACAGCGCCGACAGGGCGGGCGCGTACAGACAGACGGCGCCCGGGGCGTGCCCCGGGGTGTGCAGCACGGTCAGCTCGACGCCGGCCACCGCGAGCAGCCCGCCGTCGGCGAGTTCGCCGTCGGGCATCCGGTCCGGGTGGGTCTGCTTCCACAGCGGGAGATCGTCCGGGTGGAGGAGGATCGGCGCTCCGGTGCGCGACGCCAGTTCGGGTGCGGCGTCGATGTGGTCGTTGTGGGCGTGGGTGCACACGACGGCGCGCAGCGTGCGCCCGCCGACGGCTTCGGCGATGGCCCCGGCGTCGTGGGCGGCGTCGACGACGATCACCTCGTGGTCGTCGCCGATGATCCACACGTTGTTGTCGACGTCCCAGGTGCCGCCGTCCAGCGAGAACGTCCCCGAGGTCACCACGTGCTCGATGCGGGCGGCCGTCACAGGACCACGACCGAGCGCAGGACGTCGCCGCCGTGCATCCGCTCGAAGGCCTTCTCCACCTCGTCCAGCTGGATGGTCTCCGTGACGAAGGCGTCCAGGTCGAGCCGGCCCTGGAGATAGAGGTCGATGAGCATCGGGAAGTCCCGGGAGGGCAGGCAGTCGCCGTACCAGGAGGACTTCAGCGCGCCGCCCCGCCCGAACACGTCGAGCAGGGGCAGCTCGAGCTTCATCTCGGGGGTGGGCACGCCGACCAGGACGACCGTGCCGGCGAGGTCGCGGGCGTAGAAGGCCTGCTGGTAGGTCTCCGGGCGGCCGACCGCCTCGATGACGACATCGGCGCCGAAGCCGCCGGTCAGCTCGCGGATCGCCTCGACCGCGTCGTTCTCCTTGGAGTTGACGGTGTGGGTCGCGCCGAGCTTCTTGGCCGTGGCCAGTTTCCGGTCGTCGATGTCCACCGCGATGATCTTCGCCGCGCCGGCCAGGTGCGCACCGACGACCGCCGCGTCCCCCACTCCGCCGCAGCCGATGACGGCCACACTGTCGCCGCGTCCGACGTTGCCGGTGTTGATGGCGGCGCCGAGGCCGGCCATCACCCCGCATCCCAGCAGTCCGGCGGCCGCCGACGACGCCGCCGGGTCGACCTTCGTGCACTGACCGGCGGCCACCAGCGTCTTCTCCGCGAACGCGCCGATGCCCAGCGCCGGGGACAGCTCGGTGCCGTCGAGCAGGGTCATCTTCTGCTTGGCGTTGTGCGTGTTGAAGCAGTACCAGGGGCGGCCGCGCAGACAGGCCCGGCACTGGCCGCACACCGCACGCCAGTTGAGGATGACGAAGTCGCCGGGGGCGACATCGGTGACCCCCTCCCCCACCGACTCCACGACGCCTGCGGCCTCATGCCCCAGCAGGAAGGGGAAGTCGTCGTTGATGCCGCCCTGCCGGTAGTGCAGATCGGTGTGGCAGACCCCGCAGGTCTCGATCTTCACCAGCGCCTCACCCGGGCCGGGATCGGGCACGATGATCGTTTCCAGGCTGACGGGGGCGCCCTTCCCGCGCGCGACGACAGCACGGACCTGATGCGTCATGGCCACTCCTCGGCTGGTACGAGACCTGAGTCGATGTTGCTCATTGCGGCACGTTTTTCATGTGCCGCAACAAAGCATCGTGGAGCGCCGACCGGGGGTCAAGACACGTCCCGGCGCGAGCGTCCTCGACGAGATGCGTCGAAGCGCTTCGACAACTGCACCGGTCGGAGGACGCTCTCCAGCACAGTTTCGGCGATAGGCAACGTTGCCCACGCACCCGTTGACAGGGCACAACCGCACGTGCGACTTTCGAAGCGCTTCAACATATCGACTCTCACGGCGAGCCTTCCTCGACCGCACACCCGCACACCCGCACACCCGCACCCCTCTGGACGGACATGGCGTTCTTCGACAATCCCGTGATCCCCGGCTTCAGCCCGGACCCGAGCGTCTGCCGGGCCGGCGACGACTACTACGTGGCGACGTCCAGCTTCGAGTACGTACCGGGTGTGCCGCTCTGGCACAGCCGTGACCTGGTGCACTGGCGGCTGATCGGGCACGCGCTGGACCGGCCCTCGCAGCTGGAGCTGCCCGACACGGCCCCCTCCTCCACGGGGGTGTACGCGCCCACGCTGCGCTACCACGACGGCCGGTTCTGGCTGATCACCACCGTGGTCGCCGGGGCGGGCAACGTCCTGGTGACCGCCGAGGACCCCGCCGGACCCTGGTCGGATCCGGTGCCGATCGGCGTGCCGGGCATCGACCCCGACCTGGCCTGGGAGGAGGACGGCACCTGCTGGTGCGTGTTCTCCGCGGGCGGGATCCGCGGGGTCCGCATCGATCCGAAGTCCGGAGAGCTGCTGGGCGAGCCGACGGCGATGTGGTCGGGCAGCGGGCTGCAGTATCCCGAGGGCCCGCACCTGTACCGGATCGGCGACTGGTGGTACCTGCTGCTGTCGGAGGGCGGCACCGAGCGCGGGCACGCCCTCTCGGTGGCCAGGGCCCGCACCCTGCCCGGCCCGTTCGAACCGCACCCGGCCAACCCCGTGCTGTCCCACCGCAGTACCGGCCATCCGGTGCAGAACACCGGCCACGGCGACCTGGTGCAGGCGCATGACGGCACGTGGTGGATGGTGCTGCTGGGCACCAGGCCCCGCGGCGACACCCCGATGTACCACGGCATGGGCCGGGAGACGTTTCTGGCACCGGTGCGGTGGGAGGACGAGTGGCCGCTGCCCGGCCCCCTGGAGCTGCGGGCGCAGGCCCCGGCGCTGCCCCCGCACCCCTGGCCGCAGGAGCCGGACCGGGACGACTTCGACTCCCCCGCGCTCGCCCCGTGCTGGGTGTCGCTGCGACGGCACGACCCGCAGGCCGCCCGACTCGACGAGCGGCCGGGCCACTTGGTGCTGCACGCCCGCGCGGACAGCCTGGACACGCCCGGCGCGCTCTTCGTCGGACGACGTCAGCGCCACCCCGACTGCACCGCGCGCACGCTGGTCGACGTCCAGGAAGGCGGTCGCGGCGGGCTCGCGGTCCGGCTGGACGAGGCACACCACTACGAAGTGGAGGCGGGCGGCGGAGTGATCCGCGCGATCGCCAGGATCGGCCCGCTGCGCCACGCCGTCGCCGAACGAGCCGTACCGTCCGGCCCGGTGACCCTGCGGATCGACGTCACGACCTCCGACATCCTGCCGCCCACGGTCACCACCCGGGACACGGGGCCCGACGCGGCGCCCCCGCCCGGCCTCAGGGTCGGCGGCCCCGACACCCTCCGCCTGGGCTATGAGACGGACGGCGGGGCGTTCGAGGTCCTCGCCGAACTCGACGGCCGCTACCTCACCACCGAGGTCGCCGGCGGCTTCACCGGCCGGGTCTTCGGCATGTACGCCACGCAGGGCAGCGCGGCCTTCGACTGGTTCGAGTTGCGAGCCGACTGACCGACGGCCGGACAACGACCGCCTCCTTGTCGGATGCTCCGGCGTCAACTCGGTATCTCCCGCGAGCCCTTCGCCGTCCCCCACCGTGAAAGGCGCGCGTGATGACGAGACTCGCAAGACTCCTGGCCCGGCGGCGCGGAACCGCGCGGCCCCTACGGCAGCTGGCGGCCCTCGCTCTGGCGATCGTCCTGCTCCCCCTGGCGCCGGTCGCCGCCCACGCCGGTACGCCGTCGTCGGCGGCCGCGTCCACGTCCACGTCCGCGTCGGCCGGTTCTCCCGCGGCGCGCAGCGCGGTGGCCGCCATGCAGCCCGGCTGGAACATGGGCAACACCTACGACGCCTCCAGCGACCAGGTGTTCCTGCCGAAGTCGAGCGCCATCACCGACCGGACCCTCACCCTCGACTCCAACGGAACCGACTTCCAGGGACTTCGGCACGCGGGCCGCGAACTGGTCCGAGGCGCCGACTACACGGTCACCGGCGACCGGCTCACCCTGACGGCCGCCGCCCTCACCCGGCTGGCGGGCGACCGGGCGTACGGGGTCGACGCCACGCTGGAGGCCCTGTTCTCCCGGGGCGTCCCCTGGCGGATCGACGTGATCACGTACGACACCCCGGTCCTGTCGGACACCGCCGGAACCACCAGCGCCTTCAGCGTTCCCACCCAGTTCCGCGGGGACTCCCTGGCGACGATGGAAGCCGGGTACGACCACGGAAGCAACGCGGGCCCGGCCGACTGGACCCCCTTCCAGCAGTACGACACCTCTTTCTCGGCGTACACCGCAGACGCGATCAAGCTGACCCCCGAGTTCTTCAACGCCGTCAGGGACGGCTCGCGGATCACGCTCACGTTCCACTTCTGGAGCGGCGCCACGGTGACGTACCACGTCACCAGGGCCGGAACCGCGGTGACCGGCACGAACGCCTGACCGCCCGGTGCGGGGGCCGCCCGGTCCGGCGGGCGGCCCTGCCTCCCTCGCGCATGATCGGTACGGTGATACCCGGGACGGCGAGAGGGGCGGCGAGGTCGTGAGCGAGCAGGCGGGGATCAGGACGGCGAAGGAGGCCGCGGACCACGAGCTGATCCTGGCGTTCGGGCGGCTGCAGGGGGCGGCCAACCGCCTGGAGTACATCCTGGGGCGGGCGCTCGAGGAGGAGTGCGGGGTCAGTCACCTGATGTTCGAGGTGTTGCTGATCCTCGGGCGGGCGGGGGCGCCGGGTCTGTCGATGCGGGCCATCGCCCAGGAACAGGTGCTGACCACAGGCGGCGCGACCCGGCTGGTGGACCGCATGGAGGCGGCCGGGCTCGTGGCGCGCGCGGACTCCCCCGACGACCGGCGCGCGAAGCTGGTGCGGCTCACGCCGCTGGGCGAGGAGACGGCCGTACGCGCGTCCCAGGTGCACCTGGAGAACATCGAGCGGTACTTCGTCGCTCCCCTCCCCGCCGAGGACCTCGACCGGTTCACCCAGGATCTGCGCATCCTCAGCCACTCCGCCCGGGACGTCCTGCCCCGCCTTCCCTGACCTGCGCCGAGGCGCCGGCGCTGTTCTACTGACATCAGCCGTGTGTGGCGCAGCCCACAGGCCTATGGAAATACCTGACGAGTCAGCTACTGTTCTGTCAGGTGAATCGTCCGCACCGGGTGGGCGTCACTTCCTTGTCGAGGTCCTCGATGAAGCTGGTCTACGTTTTCGACGCCTACTGCGGCTGGTCGCACGGCTTCTCCGGCACGTTGCGCGAGGTCGTCTCCCGCCACCCCGGGCTCCCGGTGGACGTGGTCTCCGGCGGGCTCTTCACCGGTGAACGCCGGGTGCCGATGCGCAGGTTCGGCCACATCGAGAAGGCCAACGACGAAATCGCCCGACTGACCGGCGCCCGGTTCGGAGAGGCCTACCGGCGGCTCGCGGCCGAGGGCTCGTTCGTGATGGACTCCGAGGCCGCCGCCCGCGGCGTCGCCGCCCTGCGTCAGGCCGCCCCCGACCGCGCGGTGGAGCTGGCCGTGGCGCTGCAGAACGCCTTCTACATCGACGGCCACAGCCTGTCCGATCCCGCCGCCTACCGGCGGATCGCCGAGACCGCGGGACTGGACGCCGGCGCCGTCGACGCCGTCCTCGCCGCGCTCGACTCGCCCGAGGCGCAGGGCGCGGCCGAGGCCGACTTCCGCCGCAGCGCCGCGCTGGGCGTCACCGGCTTCCCCACGCTGCTCGCCGCCGACGGCTCGCACACCGTTCCCCTGGCCCGTGGCCACGCGACCGCCGACGAGGTGGACCGCCGCCTCGCTCCGCTCGGCATCGCCCCCACGTCCTGATCCCCCGTCACCCCGCACCGAAGGAACTTCCATGAGCACGCTCTCCTTCAAGGTCCTCGACCTCGACTTCCCCGTCGGCGTCAAGAACAAGACCGCCACCCTCGTCACCGGTGAGACCGAGGCCCTGCTCGTCGACGCCGGCTTCACCCGGGCCGACGGCCACCGGCTGGCCGCCGAGGTGCTCGACTCCGGCAAGAAGCTCACCACCGTCTTCATCAGCCACGGCGACCCCGACTTCTACTTCGGCGCCGAGGTGATCGCCGACGCCTTCCCCGACACCAGGTTCGTCGCCACCGACCACGTCATCGAGCACATCCAGCACTCCTACGAGGGCAAGCTCAAGGCCTGGGAGGCGCTCGGCGCGAACCTGCCCACCCGCCTGGTCGCCATCGAGCCGCTGACCGACGACCTCACCCTCGAAGGCCACCGCTTCGCGCTCAAGGGCGGCGGCGCGGAGCTGCCCGACCGCCACTACCTGTGGCAGGCCGAGCACCGCGCCCTCCTCGGCGGCGTCCTGCTGTTCCAGCAGGAGCACGTCTGGGTCGCCGACACCGCCAGGCCCGAGCAGCGCGCGGCCTGGATCGACCTGTTGGACGAGATGGCCGCGCTCGACCCGCAGCTGGTCGTCCCCGGTCACCGGCTGCCCGACACCGCGGCCGACGCCTCCGCCATCACGGCCACGCGTGACTACCTGACCGCCTTCGAGGAGGAGCTCGGCAAGGCCTCCGACGGCGCCGCGCTCACCGACGCCCTCGTGCGGCGCTACCCCGACAACGGCATGCTGATCGCCGCACAGATCGGGGCGAAGGTCGCCAAGGGCGAGATGACCTGGGGTTGACGGACATGACCGCACCGAGCACCGGCTTCGTGACCTCCGACGCTCCCGCCGACGTCGTCCGCCGGCAGTACCTCGCCTCGGCGGCGGGCGACCTGGAGGCCCTGCGCGCCACCCTCGCCCCCGACGTCGAGTGGACCGAGATGGCGGGCTTCCCCCTGGCGGGCACCTACCGCACCCCCGAGGGCGTCACCTCCCATGTGATGGCGAAACTCGCCCAGGACTGGGACGGCTGGACCGCCCACGACGACAGCTACGTCGTCGACGGCGAGAACGTCGTCGTCCTCGCCCGCTACACCGCCGTCAACAAGGCGACCGGGAAACGACTCGCCGTCCGCGTCGCCCACCACTTCGTCGTCCGCGGCGGCAGGATCGTCCGCTTCGAACAGTTCGTGGACACCGCACTCGTACGCGATGCCATGGAGGGCTGACGGGGCCCCGCGCCCACCGCCTGACCCGGATGCGTGCCGGGCTCAGCGAAACGCGGCCCGCGCCGACTTCCACCCCGCCCGCCGCACCCTCATGCTCAACTGTGGGGATGAGGAGCTCCCGCCAGAGTTTCTCTACTGGGGGATGTCGATCAGGATGCGCCCTCGGCCGCCGGCGTCGATGCGGTCGTGGGCCTCGGCGATGCCGGCGAGCGGGAAACGGTCGCCGACGTCGACGGTGAGGGCGCCGACGGCGGCCGCGGCGGTGAGGTCGCGGGCGGCCTGGCGTCTGGCCTGGTCGGGGAAGTCGTCGCTGCCGAGCAGGCGCAGGGTGACGTTGTTGAACAGCAACGTCCAGAACGGGATCTCGGTGCGGTCGTCGCGGGTGGCGTACGCGGCGATGACGGCGCCGTTGGCGGCGACGGCGTCATCCAGGTCGGCGTTGTCGGACAGGGCGACCTCGATGATCCGGTCCACGCCGTCGGGTGCGTGGGCGCGGATCGCGGCCGCCGGGTCTCCCGAGTCGAGGGCGACGGCGTGGGAGACGACCGCGGGATCGATCCGGTCCAGGTCGGCGCCGCGTCGGACGGTGCCGATGACCGTGGCCCCGCCCCAGCGGGCGAGCTGGGCGGCCAGTGAGCCGACCCCGCCGAGGACGCCGTTGACCAGCACGAGTCTGCCGTCGACGGGGCCGTCGGCGAAGACGGTGCGGTGCGCGGTGATGCCGGGGATGCCCAGGCTCGCGCCGAGGTCGTCGGGCAGGTGGTCGGGCAGCGGGACGGCGAGGTCGCCGGGGACGACGGTGTACTGGGCGGCGGTGCCGAAGGGACGGTAGGACTGGGCGCCGTACACCCACACGCGCTGCCCGAC
The DNA here is from genome assembly GCF_055581185.1 of Streptomyces sp. NPDC031474. NCBI lineage: Bacteria > Bacillati > Actinomycetota > Actinomycetes > Kitasatosporales > Streptomycetaceae > Streptomyces > Streptomyces sp. NPDC031474. The sequence goes on along the minus strand of NZ_JBVIJX010000012.1, from coordinate 54,473 downwards.
GCGGCGCGCGTCGACGCCGTCGCCCACGGAGTCGACGATGCCGGCGGCGTCGCTGTGCGGGATCACCCGCGGACAGGGCATGGCCGAGCCGGTCCAGCCGCGCCGCTTCTTGGTGTCGCCGGGGTTGGCGCCGGAGACGGTGACACGGACACGGACCTCACCGGGGCCGGGGACGGGGTCGGGCAGCTCACCGAGCTGGAGCACCTCGGCGGCCGGGCCCTGCCGGTCGTACCAGGACGCAAGCATGTTCAGTCCTTCCGATCACGGGTGTGGGGCTGGGGGCCGGGCTGCTTGTCCGCCCCTCGGATGTCGTCGCCGTCCAGGACCTCGTGGAGCCAGGCGCGCTCGGCGCGGCTGATGGCGCGGGCGGTGAGCAGCATGCCGCGCCGGTAGGGATCACTGACCTGCTCGGCGCGCAGCGGCGTGTCGCCGTCGTAGAAGAAGCTGGCGGGGGCCTCCAGGAAATCCAGGCGGCGGCGCAGCACGGCGTGCTGCTCGGCGCTGTCGGGCAGCAGCGAGAGGAACGCCAGGAGCGTGAACCAGCGGGAGAAGTCGGTGATCTCGTGCTCGGCCGGTTCCCGCAGCCGCCGCAGCATGTCCTCGCGTCCTGCCGCGGTCAGGTTCAGCACGTACCGGCCGCCGCCCGCCTCGCGTGCAGGGCGCCGTTCGATCAGCCCGGCCTTCGTCAGCCGGTTGATCGCCGGGTAGAGGGTGCCGTCGCTGACCGGGCGGCTGTAGCCGGTCAGGTGCGTGATGCGGCGGCGCAGCTCGTGACCGGGCACGGGGCCTTCGGCGAGGAAACCAAGGATCGCGAGTTCCAGCATGACCCCAGGATCTCACATCGAAACGATGTGCACATCGATTCGATGTCACGGTGGATGGGCGCCCGCGCCGCACCCCTCTCCGAGAGCACGACCCAAGGAAGAAGAACCATGACGGCCCATGCTCCCCGCCAGGCCCACGTCACCTCCACCGACGGCACAAAGATCGCCGTCACGATCACCGGCCAGGGTCGCCCCCTGGTCGTCTCCCCGGGCGCCCTCAACGCCGCCCAGGACTGGCAGGTGCTCGCCGATCTGCTGGCCTCGCGCTTCGCCACCTACGCGATCGACCGCCGCGGCCGGGGCGCCAGCGGCGACACCGGCGAGCACACCATCCAGCGGGAGGCCGACGACATCGCCGCCGTCCTCGACCTCGCCGGGCCCGACGCGATCCTGCTCGGCCACTCCTACGGCGGACTGGTCACCCTCGCCCACGCCCTGCACCGGCCCCCGGCGGCGTTCATCCTCTACGAGCCCCCGATCCCGCTGGCCGGCCCCGTCGGCGGCGACGCCCTCGCCCCCTTCGAGGAGGCCGTCCAGGCCGGCGACCTCGATCAGGCCCTCACCCTCGGGCTGCGGAACTTCCTGAAGTTTCCCGAGGAAGCCATCGAGGAGTTCCGCCGGACCCCCTTCTGGGCCATCCGCGCGTCCATGACCCCGACCTGGGCCCGCGAGATGCGCGCGATGGACAGCTTCGGCGACGACCTCGCCCGCTTCGCGGCCCTCGACATCCCGACGCTCCTCGTGATCGGCGAACTCAGCCCCCGCTGGCTGACCGACGTCTCCCGCCGCCTGCACCAGGCCCTGCCCGACGCCCGACTCGTCGAGATCCCCGGTGAAGCCCACGACGCCTTCCTCGCCGGCCCCCACGCCCTCGCCGACGCCATCACCGCCTTCGCCCACGGCCTGCCTGCTTAGGGCCTGCCCGGCTCTCACAAACGGTCCTTTGCAGAGCAAGATCAAGAACTGTCAGGGCGTGGTGGTCTTCACAGCGCGGCGGCCTCCGTGATCCCCGGCTCCTGGAACTGCGTGCGGTACAGCTCCGCGTACCGTCCGCCCGCCGTCAGCAGTTCCTCGTGCGTGCCGCGTTCCACGATCCGGCCGGACTCGACGACGAGGATCAGGTCGGCGGCGCGCACCGTGGACAGGCGGTGGGCGATGACGACCGCGGTGCGGTCCGCGAGCGCCTCGGCGAGGGCCTCCTGGACGGCCGCCTCGGAGGTGTTGTCGAGGTGGGCGGTGGCCTCGTCGAGGATGACGACGCGCTGACGGGCCAACAGCAGCCGGGCGATGGTCATGCGCTGGCGTTCGCCGCCGGAGAGTCGGTAGCCGCGTTCGCCGACGACGGTGTCGAGGCCGTCGGGCAGGGAGCGGACGAGGTCGTCGAGGCGGGAGCGGCGCAGGGCGTCCCAGAGGTCGTCCTCGGTGGCCGTGGGACGGGCGAGCAGGAGGTTCGCGCGGACGGTGTCGTGGAAGAGGTGGCCGTCCTGGGTGACCATGCCGAGGGTGGCCCGCAGGGAGCCCGCGCTCACGTCGCGGACGTCGATCCCGCCGATGCGGACGGCGCCGGCGTCGACGTCGTAGAGGCGCGGCAGGAGCTGCGCGATGGTGGACTTGCCGGCGCCGGAGGAGCCGACGAGGGCGACGGTCTGCCCGGGGTCGGCGCGGAAGGAGACGCCGTGCAGGACCTCGGCGCCGTCGCGGGTGTCGAGGGCGGCGACCTCCTCCAGGGAGGCGAGGGAGACCTTGTCGGCGGACGGGTAGCCGAAGCGGACGTCGTCGAACTCCACGGAGACGGGGCCATCGGGGACCTCGCGGGCGTCTGGTTTGTCCTCGATGAGCGGCTTCAGGTCGAGCACCTCGAAGACCCGCTCGAAGCTGACCAGCGCGCTCATCACCTCCACGCGGGCTCCGGCGAGGGAGGTGAGCGGGGCGTAGAGGCGGGTCAGGAGCAGGGCGAGGGCGACGACGTCACCCGGTTCGAGGGTGCCCTTCAGGGCGAGGTGGCCGCCGAGTCCGTAGACGAGGGCGAGGGCCAGGGCCGAGACGAGGGTCAGGGCGGTGATGAAGACCGACTGCGCGGTGGCCGTGCGGACGCCGATGTCCCGGACCCGGGCGGCCCGCGCCGCGAACTCCGCCGACTCCTGCTCCGGGCGGCCGAACAGCTTGATCAGGGTGGCGCCGGGCGCCGAGAAGCGCTCGGTCATCCGGGTGCCCATCGCCGCGTTGAGCGCGGCCGCCTCCCGCTGCATGCCGGCCATCCGGCTGCCCATGCGGCGCGCCGGGATCACGAACACCGGCAGCAGGGCGAGCGCGAGCAGTGTGACCTGCCAGGACAGGGTGAGCATGACGGCGAGGGTGAGGACCAGGGTGACCAGGTTGGAGACCACTCCGGAGAGCGTGTTGCTGAAGGCCCGCTGGGCGCCGATCACGTCGTTGTTGAGTCGGGAGACGAGCGCTCCCGTACGGGTACGTGTGAAGAACGCGACCGGCATCCGCTGCACATGATCGAACACGGCCGTGCGCAGATCGAGGATGAGCCCCTCCCCGAGCGTCGACGAGAGCCTCCTGCCCAGGATGCCGAGCGCCGCCTCCAGCACCGCGATGCCCGCGATGAGCAGGGCAAGCCGGACGACCCTGTCGGCGTCGCCGTGCGACACGATCGCGTCGACGACCCACCCGGCGAGGACGGGGGTGGCCACGGCGAGCAGTGCGGTCATCACCCCCAGCACGACGAACAGCGCGATGCGGCGGCGGTGCGGGCGGGCGAACTCGCCGATGCGGCGCAGCGCCGCACGGTCGAAGGGGCGGCGCTCCTGCTGGGCGTTCATGACGCTGTGCAGCTGCATCCACGCCGTGGTTTCCATGCTCATAGGACTGACCGTAGAACCTCAAGCAACCTTGAGGTCAACGTTCTCCCCATATGGACAAAGGATCAGAGGACGGACCCGATGACCGTACGCAATGTTCCGTCCCCGCTTCCGCAACCCGCCGTTGGCGCCGTGCGGAGAACCTCTCCCAGTGTGACAGCGGTTCCCGTTCCCCCAGGCAGGCCGGCCCGGCGTGTGCCGGTGCGCCAGGTCCTGTGTCTGTTTCCGCTCCTGCTGGTCACCGTGGTCGCGGTGCGGCACCGGTCCGTCCTCGCCGAGGGTTTCGCGCAGTTGCGCAGAGCCGAGTGGCCCTGGCTGCTGGCCGCGGTCGGGGCGACGTGTCTGACGTGGGTCGCGGCGGCCTTCACCCGGCAGGGCGCGGTCGTGGAGCGGCTGCCCGGGCGGCGGCTGCTGGCCACGCAGTTCGCGGCGGGCGCGGCCAACCACCTGCTGCCGACGGGCCTCGGCGCGGGCGCGGTCAACCTGCGGTTCATGACGGTGTGCGGGGTGCCGCTGGCCCGCTCCTCGGCGGCCCTCGCGCTGTATCTGCTGGCGGAGGGCGTGGCGAGGGTGGGTCTGCTGACCGTCCTGTTGCTCGTCTTCCCCGACGCGCTGCGGCTCGGTTCCCTGCTGCCCGACGGGGCGCTCGGCCCGTTGCTGGGCGCGCTCGCGGTGGTGGCGCTCGTGACGGCGGCCGTACTCGCCTTTGTACGGCGGCTGCGGTCGGCGGTGTGCTCGTTCCTGCGCACCGCGCTCGGCGAGGCGCGCTCGGTGCACTCCCGGCCGGCCCGGGCGCTGGCCCTGTGGGGCGGCTCCCTGGCGTTCCCGGTGCTCCAGGCGGCCGGCCTCGCCGCGGTGGGTCAGGCGTTGGGGCTGCCGGTGCCGGTGGCGCACATGGCGGTCGCGTATCTGGCGGCGACGGTGGCGGTCGCGCTGGTGCCGACGCCGGGCGGGATCGGCTCGGTGGAGGCGGCGCTGGTCGTGGCCCTGGTGGCGGCGGGCGGCCCGGTGGCTCTCGCCACGGCCGTGGTCCTCGGCTACCGGATCATCACGGTGTGGCTGCCGCTGCTGCCGGGGGCGTTGACGCTCGGTGCGCTGGTGCGGATGAAGGTGATCTGACCCGACGCGGAAGCTCACGCCCGCGTACGCCGTCCCGGGTGCTCTCGCGTCCGTACGCGGGGACCGTTTTCGGCCGGGTTCGCGGAAACTGGACCGGTGGGGCCCCCTGAGCTGCGGGATCCCTCCGCCGCGGCCGGTTCCTCGGGTACGAACTCCCGTGTCGGATACGGCAGGATGAGCGGTTGCGTCTTCTCTGCGGAGGGGCGCGACCGCACTTCCCGGAACCGAGCAGGTGACATCGTGACGAGACTTCGCATCCGGCCGTCGGCGGCCCCGTGTGCCGCGGATCGACTTCCCGGAGGTGACCGGTGAACCGCACAGTGACTCTGGACGACGGCGTCATCGCCGGAATCGCCCTGGCCACGGGTCTGTTGGCGGCCTTCCTGTCGCGCACGCTGCTGCGCTGGCTGGCGAAGCACGCCAAGCGCACCAAGTGGAGCGGCGACGACGTCGTCGTGGACGCGCTGCGCACCGTGGTGCCGTGGGCGGCGATCGCCGGCGGTGCGGCGGCCGCGGGCGCGGTGCTGCCGCTGACGAAGGCCGTCCAGCACACCGTCAACCAGTGTCTGACGGTGCTGCTGATCTTCGTGGTGACGGTGTCGGCGGCGCGGGTCGTCGCCGGGCTGGTGCAGTCGGTGACGTCCTCGCGTTCCGGTGTCGCCGGGTCGGCCACGATCTTCGTGAACATCACCCGGATCCTGGTCCTCGCGATCGGCTTCCTGGTGGTGCTGCAGACGCTGGGCATCTCGATCGCGCCGCTGCTGACCGCCCTGGGCGTCGGCGGTCTCGCCGTCGCGCTCGCCCTCCAGGACACCCTCGCGAACCTCTTCGCGGGCATCCACATCCTCGCCTCCAAGACCGTGCAGCCCGGCGACTACATCAAGCTGAGCAGCGGCGAGGAGGGCTACGTCGAGGACATCAACTGGCGGCAGACGACCGTGCGCGCGCTCTCCAACAACCTCGTCGTCATCCCCAACGGGCAGCTCGCCAAGACGAACATGACCAACTACATGCGTCCCGAGCAGGAGTTGACGATCCTGGTGCAGGTCGGCGTGGCCTACGACAGCGATCTGGAGCATGTGGAACGCGTGACCACGGAGGTCATCGAGCAGGTCATGACGGGGGTGGAGGGCGCTCTTCCGCACCACGAACCCGCCATCCGCTTCCACACCTTCGGCGACTCGCGGATCGGCTTCACGGTGATCCTGGGCGTCGGCGAGTTCAGCGACCAGTACCGGATCAAGCACGAGTTCATCAAGCGGCTGCACCGCCGCTACCGCGAGGAGGGCATCCGGATCCCGGCGCCGGCCCGGACGGTGGCGTTGCAGCAGGGCGCGGTGGTCATCCCGCAGCAGCGCACGCCCGACGACCTCGTGCAGGGCGAGGTGTCCGCCCTGCACGACTGACGGCGGCCGTCGCCTCAGAGGGTCGCGGAGTTCTCGTGCCAGTGCCCGCCCCTGCGACTGTGCGGGGCGGCCAGGGAGGTTTTCGCGGGCGTCACGGTCCAGTCCGGGTGGCCGGGCATGCGTGGCGTCCTCGTGCCGTACAGCCAGTCCCGCAGGAACCCGGACAGGTCCTGTCCGTACACCTTCGAGGCGACGGCGATGTAGTCCTCCGTCGTCGCCGAGGAGTTGCGGTACCGGTCCAGGAAGCAGCGCTCGATCGCGTGGAAGACGTCCTCGCCGACGACCTGACGCAGCGCGTACAGCACCAGGACGCCGCCCGTGTAGCGCTGGCTGTCGAAGAGGTTGACGGCGTTGGGGGCGGCGACCGGGCCCGAGTCGTGCCGCCACTGGTCGCCGAGGCCGTATGTGTACTTCATCCGGTCCTCGAACGTGCTGTAGCCGAGTGAGTCGGTCCAGCCGCGCTCGTAGCGGTAGAGCAGTCCGTAGAAGTCGGCGTGGCCCTCGTTGAGCCACAGGTCGGCCCAGGTGGCGGGGCTGACGCTGTTGCCGAACCAGGAGTGGACCAGCTCGTGCATCATGTGCGAGCCGATCTTCGGCTCCGCCTGGAGCAGGAAGTTCGGCTTGTACAGGGTGAGGGTCTGGGTCTCCAGACCGGTGAAGTCGAAGGCGTTCGGGTCGTCGGAGTTGCAGGGCAACAGGCCGTACGTCTCGAAGGGGTAGGCGCCGAGCCGCGCCTCGATCCACTCGACCAGGCCCGGGGTGAGGGCGAGCGCGGGCTCCAGCGCCTCGGCCCGCGCGGTCGGGACGACGTCCCGCAGGGGAAGTCCGTGCGGTCCCCGGCGCTCCTTGACGACGTAGTCGCCGACCGTGATCTGCACCAGTTCGGTGGCGATCGGCGAGCGCGAGCGGTAGGTGTACGCGGTGCGGTCGCCGGCCAGGCGCTCGGTGCACACGAGCGTGCCGCTCGCGACGGCGCGCAGCGCGGCCGGGACGGTGATCCGGCAGGTGAGGTCCGCCTTGTCCGACGGATGGTCGTTGCAGGGGAAGACGGTGTGCGCCGAGTCCGGCTGCGGGCAGACGGCGAACCCGTCCGGGGTGGGAACCCACGCGGTGTGCGGGAGCGTACGGCGCGGGTCCACCGTGTACGTCACGCACACGCTGACCCGGGCCCGGGCGTGCAGGGGCCGGGCGGGAGTGATCCGCAGCTTCTCGTCCACCTGCTCGAAGGCGGCCGTGCGGCCGTCGACGCGGACCGTGTGTATGTCCAGGCCGAGGGAGTCGAGCGAGAAGCGGCTGAGGGCCTGGGCGGTGCGCAGCTCCAGGGTCGCCGTGGCGTCGACGAGGGTGGTCGTGGGGTCGTAGGAGAAGTCGAGGTGGTAGGCGGTGACGCGGTAGCCGTCGTTGCCGAGGGCCGGGAAGACGGGGTCGCCGAGGGTCTCGGGCGCCGGGCCGGCCCCGGTCTTCGCGCCCGTGTCCTGCGCGCCCGCGTCCTGCGCGCCCGCGTCCTGCGCGCCCGCGTACGCCGTGTTTCCCCCGGTCAGCGCGGCTGTCGTGCCGATCAGGACGGCCGCCGGAGCCGTCACTCTGCTGCGATATCTCATGGTCCGCTTTCGGTCGGGCGGCCGGGTGGTCCGTCCGGCCGCCGGGTGAGGTTCGACGCTCTCTCCTTGCCATGACCTCGAAAACAGACGATTCGGTTGCACCGGGACGACACCCGGACATCCAGGCCGTGGGGAGACCCCTGTCGAGCCGGACCCCGGCACGAGATATCTTGATGTCGAGCAATGTTGCAGACGTGGAGCGGAGCACCCGGTGACTGACTCGACCATCATCTATACGCACACTGACGAGGCCCCGGCCCTGGCGACGTATTCCTTCCTGCCGGTGGTCCAGGCGTACGCCTCGCAGGCCGGTGTCTCCGTGGAGACGCGGGACATCTCGCTGGCCGGGCGCATCATCGCCGTGTTCCCGGAGTACCTGACCGAGGACCAGCGCATCCCGGACGCCCTGCACGAGCTGGGCGAGCTGGCCAAGACGCCCGAGGCCAACATCATCAAGCTGCCGAACGTGTCGGCGTCGATCCCGCAGCTCAAGGCGGCGGTCGCCGAGCTGCAGGCGCAGGGCTACGCGCTGCCGAACTACCCGGACGACCCGAAGACCGACGAGGAGCGGGACATCCAGGCCCGCTACGACAAGATCAAGGGCTCCGCCGTGAACCCGGTCCTGCGCGAGGGCAACTCCGACCGCCGCGCCCCCGCGTCGGTCAAGAACTACGCCAAGACCCACCCGCACCGCATGGGCGCCTGGTCGTCGGAGTCGAAGACCGACGTCGCCACCATGGGCGAGCACGACTTCCGCTCCACCGAGAAGTCCGCGGTGATCTCCGAGGCCGGCTCGCTCAGGATCGAGCTGGTCGCCGCGGACGGTTCCACGACCGTCCTGCGCGAGTCCGTACCCGTCCTGAAGGACGAGGTCGTCGACGCCTCCGTGCTGCACGTGGCCGAGCTGCGTGAGTTCCTCACCGCGCAGATCGCCCGCGCCAAGGCCGAGGACGTCCTGTTCTCGGTGCACCTCAAGGCCACCATGATGAAGGTCTCCGACCCGATCATCTTCGGTCACGTGGTCCGCGCGTTCTTCCCGAAGACGTTCGCGAAGTACGGCGAGGTCCTCGCCGGCGCCGGTCTGTCGCCGAACGACGGTCTGGGCGGCATCTTCAAGGGCCTTCAGAGCCTTCCCCACCTCGGTGAGGAGATCAAGGCCTCCTTCGACGCCGAGCTCGCCGAGGGCCCGGCCCTGGCGATGGTCGACTCCGACAAGGGCATCACCAACCTGCATGTGCCGTCCGACGTCATCGTCGACGCCTCGATGCCGGCCATGATCCGCACCTCCGGCCACATGTGGGGTCCGGACGGCCAGGAGGCCGACACCCTCGCGGTCCTGCCCGACTCCTCCTACTCCGGCGTCTACCAGGCCGTGATCGAGGACTGCCGCGCCCACGGCGCCTACGACCCGTCCACCATGGGCTCGGTCCCGAACGTCGGTCTGATGGCGCAGAAGGCCGAGGAGTACGGCTCCCACGACAAGACCTTCGAGATCAAGGCGGCCGGCACGGTCCGCCTGGTCGACCAGGCCGGCAACGTGGTCATCGAGCAGGCGGTCGCCGAGGGCGACATCTTCCGCGCCTGCCAGACCAAGGACGCGCCGATCCGCGACTGGGTCAAGCTCGCCGTCACCCGCGCCCGCGCCACCGGCGACCCGGCCGTGTTCTGGCTGGACGAGACCCGCGCGCACGACGCCAACCTGATCGCCAAGGTCAACGCCTACCTGCCGGAGCACGACACCGAGGGCCTGGACATCCGTGTCCTCGCCCCGGTCGAGGCGACCAAGCTGTCGGTGGAGCGCATCCGCCGCGGCGAGAACACCATCTCCGTCACGGGCAACGTCCTGCGTGACTACCTGACCGACCTGTTCCCGATCCTGGAGCTGGGCACCAGCGCCAAGATGCTGTCGGTCGTCCCGCTGATGGCGGGCGGCGGCCTGTTCGAGACGGGCGCCGGCGGCTCCGCGCCGAAGCACGTCCAGCAGCTGGTCAAGGAGAACTACCTGCGCTGGGACTCCCTCGGCGAGTTCTTCGCCCTGGTCCCCTCCCTGGAGCAGTACGCGACGTTCACCGGCAACGCCCGCGCCCAGGTCCTCGCCGACACCCTCGACCGCGCCACGGCGACCTTCCTCAACGAGGACAAGTCCCCGACCCGTCGCGTCGGCGGCATCGACAACCGCGGCAGCCACTTCTACCTGTCGCTGTACTGGGCGCAGGAGCTGGCGACGCAGACCGACGACGCGGACCTGGCGAAGGCCTTCGCCCCGCTCGCCGAGACCCTCGCGGCGAACGAGCAGAAGATCGTCGACGAACTGCTCGCCGTCCAGGGCAAGCCGGTCGACATCGGCGGCTACTACCAGCCCGACCCGGCCAAGGCGGCGAAGGTCATGCGCCCGTCGCCCACCTGGACCGAGGCCCTGGCGACCCTGAACTGACCGGTCACCCCGCACCACACCTCCGCCCCGCCCGGCACCACCCGGCCGGGGCGGAGGCGCGTTCCCGGCCTTTCGGCCCACAGCCCCCGGAGCAGCCTCATGCCCCCCGCCGCCCCCTCCTTCGTGTTCCTGCCCGGCGCCGCCGCCTCCCCGGTGATCCTGCATGTGCCGCACTCGGCGCGAGAGATACCGGCCGAGGTACGCGCGGGCATCGTGCTGGACGACGCGGCACTGGAGCAGGAGCTGAACCACATCACCGACTCGCACACCGCTGAGCTCGCCCAGGAGGCGGCCCGGCTGGCGGCCGTCACGCCCTGGCGGTTCGTCAACTGCCTGTCGCGACTGGTCGTCGACCCGGAGCGGTTCCCGGACGAACGGGAGGAGATGCGGGCCGTCGGCATGGGCGCCGTGTACACGCGGACCACGCACCGCGAGGTGCTGCGGCCCACGGACACCGACGCCGACGCCGACGCCGAGCGGCTGATCGCCCGCTACTTCCGGCCGTACGCACAGGCGATGACCGATGCCGTCGCCGAGCGGCTGGCGGCCGTCGGGCGGGCCGTCGTCGTCGATGTGCACTCCTACCCCGGCGAGCCGCTGCCCTACGAGCTGCACGGCGAGGGACCGCGGCCGCCGGTGTGTCTGGGCACCGACGCCTTCCACACCCCGGCCGACCTGCTCGCCGCCGCCCAGGAGGCGTTCGGGGCGGCGGTCGGGGAGACCGGGCTGGACAGCCCGTTCTCCGGGGCGTACGTACCCCTGGAGTACTACGGGAAGGACCCCCGGGTGAGCGCGCTGATGGTGGAGATCCGCCGGGACACGTACATGACCGAGCCGGGCGGTCCGGCCAATCCGGGACTCACCCGGCTCGCCTCGGCGCTGGCGTCCCTCGTGACCGCCGTCACCGGCTGACGTCCGTCACGGACCGGCCTCCGTCACCGGCTGACGTCCGGCTGGAGCACTTGCGCGCGACAGGCGGCCGGAATCCGCGCCGCGGGGGCGCGGTGTCGGGCCTCAGGCGCGCAGCCACTCCGTGACGACCACCTCCCCGCCGGTCCGCAGCCGCAGGGCGAACGGCCCGGTGGGCGGTGCGGCGCAGGCGAAGCGGCCCATGTCGTCGGCGGTGAGGGCGGCGCCCGCCCGGGGACCGTGCAGGACCTCGATCGAGGCGGGCTGGGGCGGCATCAGCTGGCCCATGAGCCCCTCGCCGCTCACTTCGACGTCGACCGTCAGCCCACCCGTGTGGAAGGTCAGCATCCGCGGCACGTCCTCCGCTCCCCGCACCGGGATGGCGTCGACCAGCGAGTCGAACGTCAGCTCGGCGATCCGCGCGTCCAGATCGTGCAGCGCGTAGGCCTCGATGGCGGCCCGGCGCAGTTCGGCCGGGACCGGGTCCAGGACTGCGGCGGCCCGGCGGAGTTCCTCCTCCAGGCGGTCGTGGTCGAACTCCTCGTCGACGAAGGGGACTTCGCCGAAGATGTCGTCCCGCTCGTCGTCGTTCATGCCGTTCATGTCGCCCATGCCGTTCATGTCGCCCATGCCGTTCATGTCGCTCACCGTGCTCCCCGTGCGTCGAGTCGGGCGCGCAGCCGGCGCAGACATCGCTGGCGCATCGGTCCGATGCTGCCGACGGCGATGCCGAGCGCGGCCGACACCTCCTGATAGCTGGGCGGCGGTGAGGCGATCAGCACCCCCAGCAGTTGCCTGCAGCGCTCGCCGAGCGCCTCGAACTCCTGCCACAGGAAGCGGACGCGCTCGCTCTGCGCGGCCGCCTCCTCCGAGTCCAGGACCGACTGCTCCGGTGTGAGGTCCTCGCTGGCCCGGTCGAGCAGCTGAGGATCGTCGGTCGGCGTCAGCCGCCTCAGGCCCTTGATCACCTTCAGGCACTCGTTGCGCGCGGTGCTGGCGAGCCAGGAACCCGCCTTGTGCGGCTCGCGGATCCGGCCGAGATGCTGGGCGAAGCGGAACCAGACGGTCTGGTACACCTCGTGGCCGTCGGCGTCGGAGAGCCGGTGTGCGCGCACGACCGACCAGACCAACGGGCTCAACCCGTCCACCAGCGCTTTCCAGGCCGCCGTGTCACCGTCGACGGCGGACTGGACGAGCGCGCCGACATCAGTACGGTCCACGGTCCCACCCCTCGTGTACGGCCTGTCATCGTACGCCGTGGCGGGGCTTGTCCCGGACGTCATGGGGCCCTCACGCCGGGCCCACCGGGACCGGGCGCCAGGTGGCCGGCAGGAGGGCCGGGACGTGCGCCCCGCGCACCTCGGCGAACTCGGTGGTCGCGGCGAGCAGTCGGCGGGCGGCGGCACGGGGATCGCTCTCCTGGTGTTCGGTCATGAAGGCGGCGACGAGCCCTGCCACCACGGGAGTCGCGAAGGACGTCCCGCTCCAGGCGGCCAGCCCCTCGAACATCACCTGGTCCGGCTTGCCGGGGGTGAGCTGCTGCGCCTCGCTCAGCACACCGGTGTGGCGCGGGGAGCAGCAGGTGCAGGAGTAGGTGAAGCCGTAGCGGCAGGCCTCGTAGGTGGAGTGCTGGTAGACGTACGGGACGGGGGTGTCGAAGCCGGTGAGGGCGCTGGTGAGGCGCTCGCCGGGGGCGTATGCCATGACCCACGGACCGTGGTTGCTGAAGCAGGCGCCGAACTCGCCGTCGCCGCGCAGCGCGCCCACCGACAGCACCGCGTCGGCGTAGTCGGGCAGGTCGGCGTAGGCGGCCGGCCAGAAGGGTGCGGCGCTGGCGTTGTTGCCGGCGGCGGCGACCAACAGGGTGTTGTGCGCGCGGAGTTCCTCCATGAACGCGGCCACGCCGAGCAGGCCGTCCACGCGGCCGTTGGAGGTGCCGGCGGAGAGGCTGATGATGTCGGGCCAGCCGTCCTCGACGGCGTCGAAGAGCCTCTCGCCGAACTCCGACTCCAGGATCGCGCCGGCGTCGTTGAGGGTGTTCCGCACGGTGACGTCGGTGTCGGGGGCGACGGCCGCGATCAGTCCGGCGATGAACGTGCCGTGGCCCACGTACTGCTGGAGGATTCCGTCGTCGTCGGTCTCCCTGATCTGGGCGTCGCCCTCGGTGCGGGCCAGCAGCGGGTAGGAGCGGTAGTCGTGCGTCAGGCCGGTGTCGACGACGAGCACGCCGACGGCGTCGGCCGGGCCGTCCGCCCCGTGCGCCGACCGGGCCGCGGACGGGTTGGGCGGCTCGGTGCGCGGGACGGGCACCGGCTCGTCGCCGGGACAGGCGTTGACCGCGATGGACACCACGTGGTTGCGGCTGACCAGGCGTCGGCCCGTGCGTCCCTCCGCCTCCCGCAGCGCGCGCAGGGCCCCCGCCACGGTGTGGTCGGCGCCGCGGCCCCCCTGCCCGGGGTCGCCGACCCGGATGCGGGTGATTCCGGATCGGTTGGACCGCGGGCCCGCCCTGCGCACCTGCTCCGGGACCAGGCCCTCGGTCGCGGTGAAGTGCGAGCGGACGGCGTCCTCGACGATCTGGGCCTCCTCGCCGTCGCGGGCGAGGACGACTCCCTTCTCGTAGATGAACTCGGCGGAGTCGTCCGGGCCCATCGCCAACGGGACGTCGGGCAGGGCGCGTTGGATCTGGTCGAACTGCTCGTGGAATCGCCGTGGTGCCATGGCATGTCCTCCCCTACAGCCGGTGGTCGTCAGCAAGACCCGCGAGGCGGTCGTCTGATACAGGTGATGCGACGACCGGTTCGGGTGGTGCGGTTGCGCGGTCAGGTGGTGTGGTCGCGTTCGCGCGCCCCCTCGTTGCGCCCCCTGACCATGCCTCCACTCGCGCCGAGTCCGTTGACACGACGTCCAATTGTTACTGGTGGATACGCCGCCGAACGGGTGTGGCGTGCAGGCCGGAGCACTACCATCCGTGGAGTGACAGCGGGAAACGACTCGGTTCTCGAACTGCTGCCGATGGTGTTCGCTGCCCCGGGCGAAGCGTTGTCGCGGGCGGAAGGACTGCTCGACACCGATCCGACGCCGTTGCACGCCTCGGTCGCCCACCAGGTGATCGGCATCTGGCAGCGGGACTGGGGCGACATGCGGCTCGCCCTGGACCATCTGCGGCGCGCCCGGGATCTCGCGGCGCGCGCGGACTCCGCCGAGCGGGAGGCGGACGTCCTCGGCACGCTCGGCGTGGCCCTGGTGCACGCGGGCCGCACCCGGCAGGGGCTGACGGCGTTCGAGCAGGGGGTCGAGCGCGGCACGGGCCACACCCGCGCGCGCGTGCTCTACCGGCGGGCCTACTCCCTGTGGGTGCTCGGCCTGCATCGCGAGGCCCTGGAGGACGTCCGCCGGGCGATACCCGTACTGCGCGGGGCGGACGACGTCATCTGGACGGCGCGCGCCCTCACCCTGCGCGCCACCGTGCACCTCGCTCTCGGAGCGGTGGACCGGGCCGAGGCCGACTTCACGGCGGCGGAGGCGCTGTGGGAGACCACCGGCCAGGAGCACGACAAGGCGGACGCGGTGGAGAGCCGTGGCCTGGCCGCGTTCCGCTCGGGGGACGTCCCGGCGGCGCTGAGGCTCCTCGACGAGGCGGAGGAGCGCTACGCCAAGCTCGGCACACCGACGTTCATGCTCAACATCCGGCGCTGCGAGGTCCTGATGGCGGCCGGACTCGCACCGGAGGCGCTCGCCGAGGCCGACGCGGCCATAGGGGTGCTGGACGGCATCGGCGGACAGTCCACCCGCAAGGCGGAGCTGCTGCTGGCGGCGGCGAAGGCGGCGCGGCTGGCGGGTGATCCGGGGACGGCGATCGCGCGCGCGGCGGTGGCCGAGCGGCTCTTCGCGGGGCAGCGGCGCACCTGGTGGGAGGCGCACGCGCGGCTGGTGCTGATCGAGGCGCGGGTCGCCACCGGGCGCGCCTCGGGCCGACTGGTCGCGGACGCCGCCAGGCTCGCCGAGCGGCTCGCCGCGTTCCAGGCGCCGGCCGCACCGGAGGCCTGGCTGCTGGCGGGCCGGATCGCGCTGGACCTGAACTGGCAGACGGATGCCGAGCGGTATCTGCGGATCGCCGCCCGCAGCCGGCGCAGCGGCCCGCCGTTGGCGCGGATGACGGGCTGGGCGGCGCAGGCCCTGTGGGCGCGGGCGACCGGTTCGGGCCGGGGCGTGCTGGAGGCCTGCCGGCGTGGGCTCGACGTCCTGGACGACCATCGCACGACGCTGGGCGCCTCGGAGCTGCGGGCCCGGGCCACCGCGCAGGGCGCCGAACTCGCCGCGCTGGCCCAGGAGGTGAGTCTGGAGCGCGGCGGCCCGCGGCGGTTGCTGGTGTGGAGCGAACGCTGGCGGGCGACGGCGCTGTCGACGCCGCCCACCCGGCCGCCGGCCGACCCGGCGCTGCTGAGCGGGCTGACCGCGTTCCGGGTGATCGCCGCCCGAGCGCACGCCGCCCGGATGGAGGGCAGGCCCGTGCCGACGCTGGAGCGTGAACAGCGGCGTCTGGAGCGGGAGATCCGCTCCCGGACCCTGCACATCCGTGGGGTCGCTCCCTGGGGCGGCGACCGGTTCGGCGGCGACCGGTTCGACGCGGGCCGGCTGCTGGAGCGACTCGGCGCAGGGCGGCTGGTCGAACTCGCCGTACTGAACGGGCGGGTTCAGGTGCTGCTGTGCGGGGGCGGGCGGGTGCGCCGGTTCGCGGGCGGGCTGCTGGCCGAGGCGGAGCGGGAGGCCGAGCACGTCCAGGCCGGACTGCGACGACTGGCACACCCCGGGGCGGAGGGCCGGCTGCCGGTGGTGGAGGCGGCGGGACGCCGGCTTGAGGAGCTGCTGCTGGGCGAGGCGGCGAAGCACCTGGGCCCGGGTCCGCTCGTGGTGGTGCCGCCGGCCCGGCTGCACCGGGTGCCGTGGGCGGTGCTGCCGTCGCTGCGGGAGCGCGTGGTGAGTGTGTCGCCGTCGGCGAGCGGCTGGCTGCGGGCGCGGGAGACCGAGCCGCCGCCGGGCGGCCGGCAGGTCCTGGTGCGCGGGCCGGGGCTTGCGACCGGCGGCGCGGAGGTGCCGGAGGTGGCCGGGCGGTACGGCGCGCCGGTCGTGCTGGAGCAGGACGACGCCCAAGTGCCGCGGGTGCTGAAGGAGTTGGACGGGGCGACGCTGGCGCACATCGCCGCGCACGGCACGTTCCGCGCCGACAGCCCGATGTTCTCGTCGCTGCGCATGGCGGACGGTCCGCTGATCGTCCACGACTTCGAGCGGCTCGCCCGCAGCCCGTACCGGATCATCCTCTCCAGCTGTGACACCGCCCGGCTCGCCTCGGTCGGCGCGGACGAACTCCTCGGCCTGGTCACGGCGTTGCTGCCGCTGGGCACGGCGGGCGTGGTGGCGAGCAGCGCGCCCGTCAACGACGCGGCCGTGGTCCCGCTGATGCTGGCCCTGCACAAGGGCCTCAGCGCGGGCCTGTCCCTGGCGGAGGCCCTGCGGGACGCGCGGGCCGCGCTGCCGGAGGACGCGCTGCACCAGGCGACGGGCTGGGCGTTCACGGCGTTCGGCGCGGCCTGAGTCCCTAGGGCCTGTCCGGCGGATCAAGTCGCAGGAAAGCAGCGGCGCCTGATCAACGCAGGTGAGCGGGGAATGGTGCGTCCAACTGCAAGGCGGAGGAGGGCGTCGACGCGGAGCGTCGGCAACCGACGACAACGCGGCAGGTGGGCGTGCCATTCCCCGCGTCTGCGGCATGATCCGCCGGACAGGCCCTAGGCCGTGTCCGCAACGTTCCGCCTGGCTCGCGATCGCATGCACCGGACGCCGCGAGCCTTGCCCTCCGAGCAGCCGGCGCTACTTTGCGGACATGACCCGGGCCCGGCCGGTGCAGGGCGTCTCAGGCGGGCTGTTCCACCAGCCACGGCAGGGCCCCGCGGTCGCCGGCGCCGAGGCGGGTGTAGGCGCCGTAGAGGTGGTTGCCGACGGTACGGACGGACAGGGTGAGCAGTTCGGCGATCTGCCGGTTGCTGAGACCGGCCGCGGCGAGGGTGACGATCTGCCGCTGACGGGCGGTGAGTTCGCCCAGGACCAGGCCCGACAGCGCCGGGGTGCGGGCGCCCTGGCAGCGCCGGGCCAGGGCGACGGCACGCGTACGGGCGGTGCGGGCCGCACTGGGGTCGCGATGGGCCCGCACGGCCTGCGCGTGCGCCTCGGCCGCGAAGAGGAGGAAACCGCGCTCCTCCAGCTCTGCGGCCACCAGGTCCAGGGCGGCACCGTCAGCCCGCGCGAGCGCACGCGCGTGCCGGCCGAGAACACCGTCGGCCGGAAGCAGGCGTACGGCCCACTCGGGCACGCCGAGCCGGACGGCGTCGTACGCGGAATAGGGGTCGTCGGCGGAGTGGGGGCCGTAGGCGGAGTGGGGGCCGTGGCCGGAGTGGGGGCCGTGGCCCGCGTAGCCGTCGTGGCCCGAGTAGGCGTCATGGCCCGAGTAGGCGTCATGGCCCGCGTAGCCGTCATGGCCCGAGTAGGCGTCATGGCCCGCGTAGCCGTCGTAGCCCGAGTAGGCGTCGTGGCCCGAGTAGGGGTCGTGGGGGGTTCGGGGGGCGTGCGGCGCGGGCGGGTTCTGGGGTGCGTCGGTGTCGTGTCCTGGGGACCGGCCAGGGACGGTGGGGTCGATGCGGGCCGCGGCGCCCTGGCCCGCGCAGGTCGCGATGGTTTCGAGGGCCTTGAGGGCCGTGTCGAGGTCGCCGCGGGCGGCGGGTGGCCAGGCGGCTGTGCCGGGGTGTTCGGCGAGGGGGTCGACGAGTGCGCCCGTCTCCCCCGACTGGGCGGCGGACAGGGCCAGTTCGGTGCGGCAGGCCTGGTCGTGAGGGGCCTCGGCCAGGCCCTCCCTCGCCCAGGCCGCCGCCTCGCGCAGTTCTCCCCGCAGCCGTGAGAACCGCGCGCGGACGGCGGCGTACCACGGCGGTACCG
Source organism: Streptomyces sp. NPDC031474 (assembly GCF_055581185.1). Taxonomy (NCBI): domain Bacteria; kingdom Bacillati; phylum Actinomycetota; class Actinomycetes; order Kitasatosporales; family Streptomycetaceae; genus Streptomyces; species Streptomyces sp. NPDC031474. Next base: position 36,326 of record NZ_JBVIJX010000012.1, on the reverse strand, counting down.
GTTCCCCCTCCGCGACGAGCCACTCCCCCACGGGCGTGGGCGTCGTGCGGACGTCGGCCCGCTCGATGCGGCGGGTCAGCCCGGCCGCCTCGGCGGCGAGGGCGGGTGCGACGGGCCGCCGGCGGCCGGTGAGCCGCCGTGCGCGCAGCCGGCCGGCCGAGGCGCGCAGGAGCGGGCCGTGCAGGGGGTGGGCCAGGCGGACGGTCGTGTCGTCGGCGGCGACGTCGAGGAGGCCGTCCGTCTCCAGGCGTTCGAGAATCCGCAGGTCAAGGGTGTCCGCCGGCAGCGGCAGGGGTTCGGCGAAGGCGAGGCGGTCGAGGGCCTCGCGTTCGTCGGGGCAGGTGCGGGCGAGGACGGCGGCGGCGCGTTCCCGCAGGGCCGGGGTCACCGGGAGCCGGCCGCGCCACGTCCATGCGTCGCTGTCCGCGCCCCGCGTGAGCACGCCCTGCTCGCGCAGCGCGTCCAGCAGGTCGCGCAGGAGGCGCAGGTCGCCCCGGCACAGCCGCAGTAGACGGTTGACGGTGAGGGGCTCCAGCGGTCCGCCCGCGCCGGCCGTGAGGAGCTGGACGGTCTCCTCGTGGGGCAGGGCTTGAAGGGCCAGACGGGGCAGCAGTTCGCCGGTCCACAGGCGGGAGACGGCGGCGGGCGCGGGGGCGCCGTCCGTGACGAGGACGAGCAGACGGGTGCGGCCCTGGACGGCCAGCTGGTGGACCAGGGCGGCGGAGGCGTCGTCCAGCAGATGCGCGTCGTCCACCAGCAACAGGCGTACTCCGGACAGGAGTTGGACGGCACGGTGCAGGGTGACGCCCTCGGGGAGAAGAGAGGCGAAGGCGGCGAAGGGCAGGGCACGCAGCTCGGGGGCGCCGGCCGCTCGGGCGCAGTCGGCGCCGCGGACGGCCTCCATGGCGAGGCGGGTGCGGCCGCAGCCCGCCGGTCCCGTGATCACGATGCCCGACCGGGCCCCCGCCAAAGCGCGGCGGACGAGCTCCAGTTCCTCGTCCCGGCCGGCGAACGGCCACGGCCTTCGCAGGGGCTCGGCGTGCGGTTCGAACGTCGTCACATCTACTGGAGTCGGCATACTCACGCCTGATACAGGGCGACTTGAGTAGCCCTCGACTCAGGCCCCGGACGGGTCCCGCACGGCACTGTGGAGCCCATGACCGCCCGCTACTGCTCGCTCGCCCGGGAGTCGGCCCCCGCCTTCGCGCCGGGGCTGGCCGCCGAGCGGCTCGGCGCGCTGATGAGCGGGCGGCGGATGTGGGTCAACGGCACCGTGCTGCACTACTGCTTCTTCGACGGCGAGGGCGACGGGTCGGTCATCGCCGTGCCGGGCCCCGGGGGGACCCGGTGGGTGTCGTGGGTGGGCGGCGAGGACCAGCGGGAGGTCGTGCGCGACTGCTTCCGCGAGTGGCGGGAGCTGGGCATCGGGGTGTCGTTCGCCGAGGTCGCCGACCGCTCGGAGGCGGAGCTGCGCATCGGCTTCCAGCCGGGTGACGGCTCCTGGTCGGCGGTGGGCCGGGACGCGCTGACGGCCGGTCGGGGCGAGCGCACCATGAACTTCGGCTGGGACCTGACCGCCCCTGGGGAACGCGCGACGGCCCTGCACGAGATCGGGCACGCGCTCGGCATGCAGCACGAGCACCAGAGCCCGTTCGCCGGCCTCCACTGGGACGACGAGGCGGTGTACGCCGATCTGGCGGGCCCGCCCAACCACTGGAGCCGGGAACGGACCTGGTTCAACATCCTGCGCAAGCTGGACCCGACCGAGGTGAACGGGTCGGTGTGGGATCCGCAGTCCGTGATGGAGTATCCCTTCGCGGCGGGGCTGATCCTCGAGCCGGAGCAGTTCCGCGGCGGTGTGCATCCGCCCGGCGCGCTGTCGCCGCTGGACAAGGAGTTCGCGCTCGGCTGGTATCCGCCGCTCGACGCGCCGCGCCCGCCCGCGCTGGCGCCGTTCCGTTCGGTGGCGCTGACGCTGGGGCCGGGCGAGCAGGCCGACTTCACCGTCGAGCCGCGTGAGACCCGCGAGTACACCTTCGGCGCTTTCGGGGAGAGCGACTCGGTGGTCGTGGTCTTCGAGGAGCGGGACGGCGAGCCCCGCTTCCTGGCGGGACACGACGACGGAGGCACCCCGCGCAATGCCACGATCAGGGCCCGGCTCGTCCGGGGCCGCCGCTACTTCGTCCGCGTCCGCCTGTACTCCGGCTGGGGTTCGGGCGAGACGGCCGTCATGTGCTGGTGAGCCGCACGGCCACGTAGAGACCGCAGTCCGGCGCCGGGGGAAGCGCCAGGGCCGTCGCCTTCGGGGGAGGGTGACGGCCCTGGCCACACCGGACGGGGTCGCGGTGCTCCTATGAGGCCGCCCGCCGGGCCGCTCCCGCCGTGTCGGGGTGGGCGAGGCCGAGGTGGTCCCGGAGCGTGGTGCCCTCGTACTCGGTGCGGAAGACGCCCTGTTCCTGGAGGAGGGGGACGACCTTGTCGGCGAACGCGTCGAGGCCGCTCGGGGTGATGTGCGGGACGAGGATGAAGCCGTCGGCGGCGTCGGCCTGGACGTAGTCGTTGATGGTCCGGGCGACGGTCGCCGGGGAGCCGACGAAGTTCTGGCGGTTGCCGGTCTCGATGACCAGATCACGGATCGACCAGTTGTTCGCTTCCGCGAGTTCCCGCCACTCGCGGGCGGTGGCGAGCGGGTCGCGGTACATACGGACCTGGGCGCGCCCTCGGGCGATGTGGCTCTCGCCGAGGTCGGGATCGATGTCGGGCAGGGGGCCCTCCGGGTCGTAGCCGGACAGGTCCCTGTTCCAGACGAACTCCAGGTGCTTGAGGGCGGTCGCGCCGCTGACCTGCTGGCGGCGCACCTGCTTGGCGAGTTCCTCGGCCTCGGCGTCGGTGTCCGCGAGGACGAAGCTCGCGGCGGGCAGGATCAGCAACTGGTCGGCACGGCGGCCGTACTTGGCGAGGCGGGACTTGACGTCGGTGTAGAAGGCCTGGCCGGCGTCGAGGGTGGCGTACCGGCTGAAGATGGCGTCGGCGCTGGAGGCGGCGAACTCGCGGCCCTCGTCGGAGTCCCCGGCCTGGAAGATCACCGGGCGGCCCTGGGGGCTGCGCGGCACGTTGAACCGGCCGTGGATGTCGAACTGCCGGCCCTCGTGGACGAAGGCCCCGGCCTTGGCGTCGCTCAGGAACGTTCCCGTGCTCCGGTCGGCGACGATCTCGTCGCCCTGCCAGGAGTCGAAGAGCTCGTGGGCGGTGGCGAGGAACTCCTCGGCCCGGGCGTAGCGCTCCTCCTGCGGGAGGAAGCCGCCGCGGCGGAAGTTCTCGCCGGTGAAGGCGTCCCAGGAGGTCACGACGTTCCATGCGGAGCGGCCGTCGGAGAGGTGGTCGAGGCTGGCGAACTGGCGGGCCACCTCGTAGGGCTCGTTGAAGGTGGAGTTGATGGTGCCGGTCAGGCCGAGGCGGTCGGTGACGGCGGCGAGGGCGGCGAGGATCGTGAAGGTGTCGGGGCGGCCGACCACGTCCAAGTCGTATATCTGACCGCCCTGTTCGCGCAGGCGCAGGCCCTCGGCGAGGAAGAGGAAGTCGAACTTGGCGCGTTCGGCGGTTCGCGCGAAGTGGGCGAAGGAGCTGAACTCGATGTGGCTGCCGGCCCGTGGGTCGCTCCACACGGTGGTGTTGTTGACGCCCGGGAAGTGCGCGGCCAGGTGGATCTGCTTCTGCGGCTTGCTCATGGTGGGTTCTCCCTCCCGCTCAGGCGGTGGCGCTGGCGGTCGCGGCGGCGTAGCGGTTGGCGGGGCGGGTCAGGCCGAGCAGCCCGCGCAGGGTGTCGGCCTCGTAGGTGCGGCGGAAGGCGTCGCGGCGCTGGAGTTCGGGGACGAGGCCCCGGGTGATGGCGGGGAGGTCATGTCCTGCGACGGCGGGACGCAGCCGGAACCCGCTCAGGCCGGTCGCTTGCAACTCCTGGAGCAGGTCGGCGAGTTGAGCGGGCGTGCCGGCGAATATGCGGGCGTCGCCGGTGTACTCCTCGCCGGCGAGGGCGTCGAGGCGGTCGCGGCGGGCGGCGGCCTCGGCCGGGTCGTCGTCGAGGAAGACGACCAGGTCCCCGAAGATGTGCAGCGGCTCGGCGGCCCGCCCCGCCGCTTCCTGTTCGGCGCGGATCTCCGCGACGATCGCCCGGGCGTGGGCGGTGTCCTGCGGGGTGACGTAGCCGACGTCGGCGGCGCGGGCCACCAGGCGGTAGGGGATCGTGTCGTGGGCGAGGGCGGTGACCAGGGGCTGGCCCTGCGGCGGACGCGGCGTGACGGAGGGGCCCTTGACGCTGAAATGGCGGCCCTCGAAGTCGATGTAGTGGAGCTTGTCGCGGTCGATGAAGCGGCCCGTGGCCACGTCCCGGATCTCCGCGTCGTCCTCCCAGCTGTCCCAGAGGCGGCGGACGACCTCGACGTAGTCGGCGGCCTCGTCGAACAGGTCGGTCACCAACTCCTGGGTGTCGGGGGCGTCGTAGGCCTCGATGCGGGGGATCGTGCGGCGGCCGAAGTGGGCGGCGTCGGTGGGGCGGGCGGTGATCTGGACGCGCAGGCCCGCGCGGCCGGTGCTGACGTAGTCGAGGGTGGCGATCGCCTTGGACAGGTGGAAGGGCTCCGTGTGGGTGGCCACCACGGTCGGGACCAGGCCGATGTGATGGGTGAGCGGGGCGATGCGCGAGGCGATGAGGACCGCGTCGAGGCGGCCGCGGACCTGGTCGGTGCGGTCGTCCGGGTCCAGGAAGTGCGAGGACTGCGGGCCGAGGCCGTCCTCCATGGTCACGAAGTCGAGCAGGCCGCGCTCGGCCTCGGCGACCAGGTCGGCCCAGTATCCGGCGGTGAACAGCTCACGGGGGCGGGCGACGGGCTCACGCCAGGAGGCGGGGTGCCAGCCGGTGCCGTCCAGCGCGACGGCGAGGTGCAGAGGGGAGGAGGAGGGGGTCGAGGACACGAGGGTGCCTTCCTGGAGGTCCGTACGAGAGCGCCGGCCCACGCCGGAAGAGGGACGCAGCGGTGGGGAGCGCAGCGAGCCGAGGGTCCCCCGGCCGACGGCCGGGGGAGGTTTCAGGAGCTACAGAGCGCGCCGGCCACGCGCTGGAGGTCGATGTGGGGCCGGGAGTGGAGGTGCACGGCGTGGCGTATGTGGATCACGGCCCGCCCCCTCCTTCGCCGGGCGCCGGACGGCGCCTCACCCATCTCGTCAACAGTCACAACGCCCCGACCTCACCGGATGTTCCCGGTGTGCGCACCGCCGCGATGGTCGAACGGCGGCGCAGGGTGAAGCCGAGGGCCTCGTAGAGGCGGATCGCCGGGGTGTTGCCGGCGGCGGCGTGCAGGAACGGGGTGTCGCCGCGGCCGCGGATGCCGTCGGCGACCGCGCGGATGAGCCGGGTGCCGAGGCCCCGTCCACGGTGGGCGGGGTCGGTGCAGACCGCGCTGATCTCGGTCCAGCCGGGCAGCCGGAGCCTTTCGCCGGCCATGGCGACGAGGCGACCTTCGTGCCGGATGCCGAGGTAGGCGCCGAGGGCGACGGTCCGTTTCAGGAACGGGCCGGGCCGGGTGCGGGCGATCAGGTCCAGGATCTCCGGCACGTCGACGGGTCCGAGCGGTACCGCCTCGGGGGCGGGTTCGGTCCACAGCGCGGGGGTCGGGACGAGTTGGACGCCCTCTCCCCCGCCGACGACGTCCCAGCCGTCGGGAACCCGGCCGACGGGCTTGATCCGTACGGTGGTTCCGGGTCCGGCGAGGGTGTGCAGGTCGGCCCAGGCGGCCGGGTCCGCTGGGTCTGCGAGTGCGGCGAAGGCGTAGACGTCGGCCGGATAGCGGGCGGCCAGGCCAACGCGTTCGGCGAGGTGGGCGTGGGGTCCGGTGAGGGCCGCCCAGACGGCGTTGTCGAGGGGGTGCGGGTGACTCGTCATCAGGAGTCGGTCAGGGGCAGGCCGGGCGGGTTGACCGCGGACTTGGCGACGGCCTCGGTGGAGAGGTTCCAGGTGGCGAGCCACTTGGCGTACTGACCGTTGTCGATCAGGTAGTTGATGGCGTCGGCGAGAGGCTTGGCGAGGCCGCTGTCCTTCTTGGCGGTCGCCGCGATCAGGCCCTGCAGGCTCGCGCCCGCACCGGAGTAGGTGCCCGCGTTGGCCGTGGGGTTGGGCGTGTTGGCGGTCTGGGTCACGTGGTAGGCGACGGCCGGGTTGGGGCTGAGGTAGGAGTCGATCTTGCCACTGCTCAGGGCGAGGTAGGTGCTGTTGTTGTCCTGGAAGTACTTGACGGTGAGCTTCTTGCCCTCGCTCGCCAGCTTCTTCTTCCACTCCAGCAGGATGCGCTCCTGGTTGGTGCCCGCGCCGACCGCCACGGTCTTGCCGGCGAGGTTCTCGTAGTTGCCGTCGAACTTCCAGTTGCTGGACTTCAGCGTCTCGAAGCCGAGGTTGTCCTGCCGGTAGGAGGCGAACTCGTACTTCTTCTTGCGCTCCTCGGTGTCGGTGACGTTCGAGAAGGCGACGTCGACCTTTCCGCTGTCGATGCCGACGAAGAGGTTCTCCCAGGTGAACCTCTTCGTCTCCGGCTTCAGGCCGAGAACCGCGGCGACCAGTCGGGCGAGGTCGGGCTCGGCGCCGGTGAAGGTCTTCTGGTCGCTGCCCACGAACCCGAGCGGCGCGGAACCGGACGGCAGGCTGCCGCTGCCGATGACCAGCTTGCCGCTCTTGCGGATCGCCTCGGGGAGTTCGGCGCTGATCGACTTCACTTCCGCCACCTTCAGGGTGGTCTCCTTGGCGGCGCCGTTGGAGGCCTGGCCGATGGTCACGGTGCCGGAGGCGGCGCTGTCGGTCGTGGTGGCGGCGTCGCTCTCACCACCGCAGGCGGCGAGCCCGGTGGCGAGGGTGGCGACGGCGGTCGCCGCGGTGATGCCGCGCATCAGGCTGCGTCGGGTGAAGTGGGCAGGCATGGTCGTTCCTTTGTCCGGTGATGCGATGAGAGGAAAAGGGGAGAAAGAAAAGGGGAGAAAGAAAAGGGAGCGCGAGAGGGCCGGTTGGGACCGGGTCAGAGCACCTTGCTGAGGAAGTCGCGGGTCCGTTCGTGGCGCGGGTTGTCCAGGACCTCGCCGGGCGGGCCCTGTTCGACGATCTTTCCGCCGTCGATGAAGACGACCCGGTCGGCGACCTCGCGGGCGAAGCCGATCTCGTGGGTGACGATGACGAGGGTCGTGCCGCTGTTCGCCAGGTTCTTGATGACGGCAAGGACCTCGCCGACGAGTTCGGGGTCGAGGGCTGAGGTGGGCTCGTCGAAGAGGATGACGCCCGGGCGCAGGGCGAGGGCCCGGGCGATGGCGACACGCTGCTGCTGGCCGCCGGAGAGCTGCCGTGGGTAGGCGCCGGCCTTGTCGGCCAGGCCGACCCGGTCGAGGAGTTCGGCGGCCAGCCCCCGGCCCTCGGGCCTGGACAGCTTCCCGGTGGCCACCGGGGCGGCGGCGACGTTGTCGAGCACGGTCAGGTGCGGGAAGAGGTTGAAGTTCTGGAAGACGAAGCCGATGCGGCTGCGCTGGGCCAGGATGGCCCGTTCGCTCAGCTCGCGCAGCCGGTCGCCGTGCCGGCGGACGCCGATCGGCTCGCCGTTGACGCTGACGTAGCCGATCTCCGGCTTCTCCAGGTGGTTGATGACCCGCAGCAGGGTGGACTTGCCCGAGCCGGACGGGCCGAGGATCACGGTGACCTCGCCGGGCCGCACGGTCAGGTCGACGCCGTCCAGCACCCGGTGGGCGCCGTACCACTTGTGCACGTCGTGCACCTCGACGGCGGCGGGCGCGGCCTCGGCGACGGTGAGTGTCTCGGCGGCGGTGAATGTCTCGGCGGTCATACGGCGGCCTCCCTGCGCGCACGCTCACGAAGGTCTCGCAGGCCGGTGCGCAGCTTCTGCAGCGGGGTCGGCGGCAGGGAGCGCGTGGCGCCCCGGGCGTAGTGCCGCTCGACGTAGAACTGGACGACGGACACGACGCTCGTCAGGATCAGGTACCAGACGGTGACGACGAGCAGCAGCGGCACGATGTCGCCGGGGTAGGTGGAGCCCATGCTCTGCGCGGAGCCGAACAGGTCGAGCAGTGACACGTAGAAGACCAGCGAGGTGCTCTTGATCAGGCCGATCAGCTGGTTGACGTAGTTCGGGGTGATGGACCGCAGGGCCTGCGGGAAGACGATCCTGCGGAACTGGTAGCCCTTGGGCAGTCCGAGCGCAGCGGCGGCCTCGTGCTGGCCCTGGTCGACGGAGAGGATGCCGCCGCGGACCACTTCGGCCGCGTAGGCGGCCTCGTTGAGGCTGAGGCCGACGATCGCGACCACCATGTCGGTGGCGAGCCGGGACTCGTCGAAGGTGAAGAAGGCGGGCCCGAAGGGGACTCCCACGCTCAACGTCTTGTACAGGGCGCTGAAGTTGTAGAGGAACAGGAGGACCACGATCAGCGGGACGGACCGCAGCGCCCAGACGTACGTCCAGCTCGCGGCGCGCAGCACCGGGCTCTTCGAGAGCCTGGCGAGGGCGAGGAGGATGCCGCCGAGGAGGCCCGCCACGGCGCTCCAGGCGGTCACTTCGAGGGTGATGAGCAGTCCGTCGAGGATCGTCGGCCTCAGGAACCAGTAGCCGAAGCGGTCCCACTGGTAGAAGGGGTTGGAGACCAGTCCGTGGACGAACTGGGCGATCAGGACCAGGGTGACGGCGGTGGCGATCCAGCGGCCCGGCCTGCGCAGTGGTTGCACGCGCTGGGCGCTGAGCTTCGTTTCGGGCGGGGTGTCGGCGGCAGGTGCCTCGGCGAGGGTCACGGCGCCTGGGGGTTCACTCATGGGGAGCTCCGGCGGGAGTGGGACACCCCGGGGGCACGGCGGTCGTGGACGGCCGAGGCGCGTCGCAGGCAGGGCTGTGGGGAGGCGCTCTGCGTCGGGACGCGGGCAGGCACGGCGCACGGATGCGTACGGCGGAACCGGGGTGGGGCGGACAACGGCACACCGCTCGGGCGGTGTTCGTCAGGAACGCGGCAGCGGGGCGAAGGCTGGTGGGAGGGAGGTCAGCCCTGACAGCCCCGACAGCGGGCACGGCCCGGTGCGGTACACAGTGCGCTGTTCACGCGGAGGAGGTCGACGGCGCGGTTGGCGACGAGGATGTCGAGATACGGCCGTACGCAGCCACGGGGGCGGCGGGGCGCCGTCCGAGGAGCTGCGTACATGTCCGTCACCGTCACTGTTCCGGCCCGTGGGGCCCTCGCGCTTGTCGAAGGGTCATTACTTAAGACAGTTGCCCGAGCGGATGTCAACGCCCGTCCAATGGGTGGACCGGCTCACGGGCGGTTGACCTGCGGTCGGGACTCGGCGCCGTTGGCCGCGTGGGTCTCCCAGTCCAGGATCTGGACGGCCGCGCCGGCGGCCTCCAGGCCCTGACAACGGGCGTGGTGACGGCGGGTGATGGCGTCCAGGTCGAGGTGGGCGCCGAAGGCCGGGTGGGCGGCGAGCCCGCGGGCGTACGCCCACAGGGCCGGATGTCCGGCGATGCGCTGCACGGCGGCCGCGTCGAGGTGATTGCGGTGCACGGTGTCGAGTTGGACCAGCGTGACCCACAACTCGACGTCGGCCGCAGTGATCTGATCACTGATCAGATACCGGTGGCTGCCGAGGCCCTGCTCCAGCACGCCTAGCGTGGTGAGCAGCGTGTCGAGGGCGGCGGTGTGCTCCGTCTCGTGTGCGTCGGCCGTTCCGGCGCGCTGCGCGGCCGCCTCGATGCCCTGCGCGCACATCCGCTCGACGGCCTCGATCTGCGACTCGGCGCCGCAGGGGTACAGCGTGGGACGGCCGGCGCCGAAACGCCGGGCGAGGTCGCGGGCGATGTCGGGGCCGTGGCTGCTGACGATGCGCCCGGACCAGTCGTCGCTGAGCACGGGCGCGAGGGCGGGTCCGGTGTACCGGTGCGCGCTGGCGTCGTACAGCGGGCGCAGCGCGCTGTGACCGCCGTCGGGACAGTCCGGTTCGGCCGGCAGGAAGGTGACCGGGCAGGCCTCGTCCAGGCCGAGGAGGCTGTGGGTGACGGCGATGCGCAGACAGTCGGGGTCGGCCGCTGCCAGGTGCAGGCGGTAGCGGCGGGGCACGGCGTAGTGGCCGCTGCGCGCGTCCCGGCCGATCCGGCCCCGGAAGGCGGGGGCGGGCCGGGCGGACGGGTGGGCGGCGGCCAGTGGTGTGACGGACATGACTCTCCCCGGGGGCGGGCGCGCTGAGGACGTGCGCGCGGTGGTTGCGACGTCGGGCGGGAGGGCGTGGCACTCGTCCCCGCGCGCCGGACGAAGCGGTGCGGGTTTGGCGCCGCCGGGGCGGTTCGGCGCGGGGACGGGCCGGGCTCTCAACCCACCAGGGGGATCGCGCTGCAGACCCGCTGCAGGTCGATGTGACGGCGGGAGGTGAGAAGGGGCGACGACCACGCGGTGCAGCTCGCTCGGCTGGTGACCGGCTCTACGCGCCCCATTGTTTCCCTACCTGTTCACTAGGATTCCCGAATCGAGTGTCGATCCGCCTGGAGCAGCCGTCAAGGGGGCGTCCACCTGGTGAGTACCGGGTCGCAAGGTGAGTACCGGACGTACCGGGCCTGCCGATGAGCGCGCCGGGGGCCTTCGAGACGGCCGGCGGTTTGCCCACAGGGTGATCTCGAAGCCCGCCTCGGCGATCCGGCGGGCCATGGGCGCGCCCTGACCGCCCAGTCCGATGAAGCCGACGCGCAGGGGACTCCCTTTCCTCAACTCGCCCTCCGGGGCCTCAACCTGGTCCCCGCGGCCTCACGTTGTCCGCTGCGGGCGCCAGAACACGGCCAGGAGGCCGGCCGTCGCGGCGACGCCCACTCCGAGCACCACCCCGGCGCCCGCCCATCCGGTCACGGCGATGTCCGCGGCCTCGTCGATCGCGTACTCCCCCGGCCCCCACGCCCCCAGCGCCACCGCGAGGACGCCCAGGACGAGGACGTACTCGTAGCCCTCCTTGAACACGAAGAACCCGTTGCGCCGGTGCGCGAGCAGCCCGGCCACCAGCATCACGGACAGCACGGCCGCGCAGGCCAACGGTGTGAGGAAGCCGGCCAACAGCAGGGCTCCGGCGCCGAGTTCGGTCAGCACGCTCAGCCAGGCCTGCAGTCGCGGGCGGGTGAGGCCGAGGCCGCCGAACCAGCCCGCCGTGCCGGTGATGCCCCCTCCGCCGCGCCAGTGGTTCCAGCCGTGGGCCACCATCACCACGCCGAGAACGACCCGTACGAGCAGCAGAGCGGTGTTCGAAGCCTCACTCATCCCCACGTCCCCTTCTCCGTCGGCAGCGCCTGCACACCCAGCGCGCACTCCTCGACGAAGGCGAGGACATTCAGGTGGTAGGCCGCAGCGGTACGGCCGACGCTCGTGTTGTGCCCGGCGCCCGCCTGTTCGTGGCCTACCACCCGGGGGGCTCCGGTGAACATGGAGGCGAGGTCGGCCAGGCCCTCGGGTCCGTTCGCCCACACCTGCTCGTACTCGGCGAGGGTGAGGTGCACGGGCGCCTGGACCTTGGCCGCGAGCTGCGTGAACTCCTCCTGCCGGCCCTCGCGGTGGCCCTCGTGGAAGCCGCGCAGCACCACCTCGCTCATCATGCGGAAGACGGCGGGCACGCGCAGGACGGCGGCGAAGAGAACGGCCGCCAAGAGCACGGCCGCGAAGTCGGCCACGACGAGAACGCCACGCAGCAAGGCCTGACCGCACACGGTTCGTCGTCAAGGTCCCCGTAGGTCTCCCCTGGCCTCCCGTGGTCTCCCATGGCCTCCCCCTACGGGGACCCTCTGCTGCGGGGGCCCTCCGCGGAGGCGGCTCGGCACCCTACGCCCCCAGCGAGCCCAGTACCCGTCGTGACCCCTGGACCGCGGTCCGCTGCATCAGGTCCAGCACACCCCGGATCCCTGCCATCTCCGATCCGCCGCCGGCCCGTCCGGGCCCTCCGTGCCGCAGTGCGGGCAGGGGGGATCCGTGTCCCGTGGTCTGGCCCATCGTCGCGGAGTCCAGCAGGTGCAGCCGTCCGTGCCAGGCGGCGGCCTCCGCCACAAAGCCGACCGTCCAGGCCACGTCGTCGCTCACTGCCGACGCGGCGAGGCTGCCGCGCCCGCGCGCGAGCAGATCCGCCGCATGTCCGGTGTCCCGGTAGGCCAGCACGGTCGCAGCCGGGCCGAAGGGTTCGACCTCGTGGGGCGCGGCGGCGTCCGGGTCGGCGCGGACGAGGAGGGTGTCGAGAAAGGCGCCCCGCTCGGGGTCGGCGTCGACGACACGCACCTTCTGCGGGTCGCCGTGCACGAAGCCGCCGGACTCGGCGATCCTGCGCACGGCCCGGCGTACGTCGTCGCGCTGCGCGAGGCTGACGACCGGGCCCATGGTCACGCCCTCCGCGGCGGGGTTGCCGACGGTCACCCCGGCCAGCCCGGCGGAGATCGCGTCGAGGGCCGCGGACTCGTGGGTGGCGGGGACGAGGACGCGGCGGATCGCGGTGCACTTCTGGCCCGCCTTGACGGTCATCTCGGTCACCACCTCGCGCACGAACGCGTCGAAGAGCGGTGAGCCGGGGGCGACGTCCGGGGCGAGCACGATCGCGTTGACCGAGTCCGCCTCCGCGTTGAAGCGCACCGAGCGGGCCACGACGTTGGGATGCGTGCGCAGGGTCTCGGCGGTGGCGGCCGAACCGGTGAAGGAGAGGACGTCCTGCTCGCCGAGCAGATCCAGCGCCGGCCGCACCGAGCCGACGACGAGCTGGAGCGCCCCCGGCGGCAGCACACCGGCGTCCGTCACGATCCGAACCAGGCGCTCGGTGAGGTACGAGGTCGGCGTGGCCGCTTTCACCACGCTCGGCATGCCCGCCAGCACGGCCTGGGCCAGCTTCTCCAGGGGCGCCCATACGGGGAAGTTGAAGGCGTTCACCTGGAGCATCATCCCCGGGGACGGCGTGACCAGATGGACGCCCAGGAAGTCCTCGCCGCGGGCGAGGCGTTCGGCGGGGCCCTCCACGAGGTGCGGCGCGTCCGGGAGTTCGGCCCGCGCGCGGGCGGCGTAGTCGCGCAGGACGCGGATGCCTCCGTCGACGTCGTACCGAGCGTCGTTCAGGGTGGCTCCGGCGCGGGCGGAGAGGGCGTACAGCTCCTCGCGGCGGGCGCGGACGGCCGCGGCGACGGCGTCCAGGAGGTCGGCGCGCCGGTGGAAGGTCAGGGCCCGCAGCGCCGGGCCGCCGACGCGGCGCGCGTGGTCGAACGCGCCGGCGAGGTCGAGGCCCTCGGAGGAGACCCGGCAGACCAGCTCTCCGGTGACGGCGTCGTGTACGTCGGCCGCCATGCCGCCGTCGGCCGTGGGGGTGACCCAGGTGTCCTGCAGATGACTCTGGAGCATGGGGATGCGGCCCGCTTTCTTCGAGGAGGCTTTCGAGGAGGCTTCGGGGGCCTCGGGAAGGGACGGCTCGGGAAGGGACGGCTCGGGAAGGGACGGCTCGGGAAGGGACGGCTCGGGAAGGGACGGCTCGGGCGGCGGGTCAGTCGACCGGGTGGTGGCCCCAGATGTCGGCGGTGTAGACCCGGCTGACCCAGGTGCTCTCGTCGACCTGCACTCCGCCCGCGCCGATCTCGATGCCGAAACCGGCCGGCGAGGTCATGTAGAACGAGAACATCCCGTCGTTGGCGTGCTTGCCGAGCGTGGCCATGAGTTTCACGTCGTGCTCGCGCGTACGGTCGAGGGCGCGCCCGACCTCCTCCGGGCTGGTCACCTCGCACAGGATGTGGTGGGTGCCCTCGTTCCTGTACGACCGGATGAAGGCGATGCTGTGGTGCCGCGGGTTGCAGCCGAGGAAGTGGAAGGTGCCCCAGGGGTAGTCGGCGGTGTCGGTGAGCCGGAAGCCGAGGACGTCACAGTAGAAGTCCACCGCCTCCTGCACGTGCGGGGTCTTCATCACCACGTGCCCGAGCCCCTGATCCCCGGTCACGAAGTCGACGCCCAGCGGTGAGACGAACTGGCTGGGCGCCAGCCGCCGGCCGCAGAACAGCTCGGTGCGGATGCCGAGCGGGCCGGTGAAGTGCACCATCCGGGCCACCTGGCGGTCCCGGCACTCCTCGTCCGTGCCGACGGACACGTCGACGCCGGCCTCCTTGAGGCGGACCGTCATCTCGTCGATCGCCGCCGGGTCGCGCACCTCCCAGCCGATGACCGTCACGCCCCCCGTCGGCGCCTTCGTCAGCCACATCCGGAACGGGTGCTGGTCCATCCGCAGCCGGTAGCGCACCGGCCCCTCCGGACCCTCCGCCTCACCCGCCTCACGCGGCTCACCCGGCTCACCCGGCTCGACGGCGAGGCCCATCACGTTGCGGGCGTACTGCGCCCATGCTGTCGGGTCGGGCGCACCGATGCCCACATACCCAAGGCTCTGGATCGTCATGACAAGGACGATATTTGTTAGACCCTTGACGGTCAAGACTCATACGAATACGTTGACGCCATCGAGCCGAGGAGGTCTCCGATGTCGGGAGAAGTGCCCGAGAAGGCCCGTGTGCGACCCCGCGACGAGGGCGAGCTGCACGAGAAGACCCTGGCGTCGCTGGCGCCGTACCGCGATCAGGACGGCCGGATCTACACGATCTGGGCGACCCTCGCGCACCACGAGGACGCGCTGCGCCGCTTCATCGTCTTCGGCAACCACGTACTGGGGAAGAACACCCTGCCGCTGCCGTCCCGGGAGCTGATGATCCTCAGGATCGCCGCCCGTGCGCAGGCCGCGTACGAGTGGGACCAGCACGTGCGCATCGCCCGCCGTGCCGGGCTCGCCGACGACACGATCCTGGCCGCCGCGACCGGCGAGTGGGACGCCCTGGACGAGGTGGACCGGGTGCTGCTCGCCGCCACCGACTCCCTCGTGGACCGCCAGGGCGTGGACGACGAGCTGTGGGGCCGGCTGACCGGGCGCCTGAGCGTCGAGCAGGTCATCGACGTCCTCTACACCGTCGGCCAGTACCTCACCATCGCCACCGTCATCAACACCCTCGGCGTCCAGGTGGAGGGCGAGCTCGCCCTGCCCCTGCCTGTTCTCCAGCAGAAGGAAGAAGCCGCATGAAGCTCGCCAACCTCGCCGGGCGCCCCGTCGTCGTCCGTGACGACCGTGCCCTCGACATCGCGGACGCCAGCAAGGGAGCGATCGAGCCGCGCCTGGAGGTGCTCTGCGACCTCGCCCTCCACGACGAGCTGCGCGCGCTCGCCGAGCGCGCCGACGACGCCGACTTCAAGCCCTTCGACCGGCACGACCTGGGCCGTGTGGCCAAGCCGTACAAGGCCGTCGGAGTCGCACTGAACTACCGCGCGCACGCCGAGGAGTCCAACCTTGCGGTGCCGGACGAGCCGTCGGTGTTCGCCAAGTTCGCCTCGTCGGTCGTCGGCCCCTACGACGCGATCGTGGTGGAGGCGCAGTACGACAAGGTCGACTTCGAGGCGGAGCTCGTGGTCGTCCTGGGCAGGGCGGGCAAGAACATCTCCGAGGCCGACGCCTGGTCCCATGTGGCCGGGGTCACCGCGGGTCAGGACATCAGCGACCGCAAGGAACAGTGGCGCAAGCCGATCAACCAGTTCACACTGCCGAAGTCGTACGACACCTTCAGTCCGATCGGCCCGTACCTGGTGACGCTCGACGAGTTCGCGGACCCCGACGACATCGAGGTGGCCGGCTGGGTCGACGACCTGGAGGTCCAGCGGGGCCGTACCTCCGACCTGATCTTCAGCGTGCCCGAGCTGATCGCCTGGCTGTCGAAGCGGGTGACGTTCGAGCCCGGCGACCTGATCTTCACCGGCACCCCGGCCGGCTGCGGGGTCCGGCGCACGCCGCGGCTGTACCTCACCGAGGGCAAGGTCCTGCGGACCGAGGTCACCGGCGTGGGCACTATGGTCAATCCGGTCGTCGGCGGCTGACACCGGCGAGTCCTCAAGAGAAGGGCGGGAGACCGTGACGGACACCGTGCGCGAACCGGAGACCCCGGGGACGAGCCGGACCCGGGAGTTCTCGGAGCTGCTGCGTCACCGGCATCGCGAGCTGGGCACGACCGACCCCCGGGACCTCGACGCGATCGAGATGGTCACCGACCTCACCCGCCTCGAGGCCCGGCTGACCAAGGACTTCGAGAAGCACGTCCACCGGCCGCTGGGTCTGACCTGGGCGGGCTTCCGGATCCTGAACGCCCTGTGGGTCTACGGCCCGCTCGGCCAGCAGGACATCGGCCGGGTCTCCGGATCCACCCGGGCCAGCATCTCCAGCGCGCTCGCGACCCTGGAGAGCCGCGGCCTCGTCACCCGCGAGCGGGTCGAGAGCGACCGCCGTCAGCTCTTCGTCGAGCTCACCCCGGAGGGCCGCGAGACACTGCGGCAGGCCATCGAGGCCCAGACGAAGCGCGAGCGGGCCTGGACCGGCGTGCTGCGTGACGACCAGCTCGGTGAACTGGTGCATCTGCTGCGTACGCTGGTGAACCAGGAGACCCCGCCCGCGGAGTGAACCGGGCCCGGGAAACCGGCCCCCACATACAGGACCTGTGCTCGGAGCTGCCGTAGCACAGCCGCCGCCGAAAACAGTTAGAACTCTTACCGTCAAGCATCTGACAGTTGGTTGGTTTCTCAGCAATTGGTTTCTCAAGGGAGAGAATCATGGTCCGTCGTGTCGTCACCGGTGTCGATCCCAGTGGCAAGCCCGTGATCGTCAGCGACGGCGAGCCGCCCGTCACCCGCCAGTACACCCACACCCCCGGCTTCGCCCGCTCCCTGGTGTGGAACACGACGGCTCCCGCCGCCCCGTCGGCCGACCCGACGGAGTCCCTGAAGTCCTACGTGCCCGCTCCCGGCGAGACGGTCGCCCTGACCGTCACCTTCGCGCCGGCCAGTGTCTACGCCGAGCCGGGCTTCGACCCCGCGGCCGCCGGCGCCGAGCAGCTGGAGGCCACCCCGGGTCTGGCCGAGCTGTTCGAGCTCGACAACCCGGGCATGCACACCACGCCGACCGTGGACTACGGCGTCGTCCTGTCCGGCGAGCTGGTCCTCGACCTCGACGGCGGCGAGACGGCCGTACTGAAGCCCGGCGACCTGATCGTGCAGAACGGCACACGGCACGCCTGGCGCAACCTCGGCACGGAGCCCGCGACGGCGTTCTTCGTCCTGATCGGCGCAGGCGGCACCTCATGAGCCCGCTGACGACGGCGGCGCCCGGCGCCCCGGTCGTCGACCTCGACCTCGCCGAGCTGCGCCGCGACCCCTATCCCGCCTACGCCGAGCTGCGCCGCTCCGCCCCACTCGCCTGGGTCCCGTCGGTGGGCCGGCATCTGCTCACCCGGTACGAGGACATCGTCCACGCGGAGAAGCTCCCCGAGGTGTTCAGCTCGCGCGAGGAGGGCTCGCTGCTGCTGCGCACGGTCGGCCCGAACATGCTCCGCGAGGACGACCCGAACCACCGGCGGCTGCGCTCCGCCGCCGAGCCGCCGACCCGCCCGCGCCAGGTCCGCGACCTGTGGGCAGGCGCCTTCGAGCGCACCGCGCACGAGTTGCTCGACGGGATCGCCGGCCGGGGCGAGGCCGACCTGATCGCCGACTTCGCCGAGCCGCTGGTCGCCGCCAACCTGGCCCTGGTGCTCGGGCTGAGCGACGTGAGCGACGCGAGCGCCGAGACCGCCCGGAACATCGCCGACTGGTCGCGGGCCATGATGGCCGGCAACAGCAACTACGCCGACGACCCCGACATCTGGCTGCGCGCGGAACAGGCCACCCGGGCCATCGAGGACGCGGTGGCCCGGGCCGCCGAGGCCGCCCGGCACGAGCCCGACGGCTCGGTGATCTCCTCCATGGTCCACGCGGCCGAGCCGGTGGAGCTCGCCGAGATCCAGAACAACGTCAAGGTCGTCATCGGCGGAGGCGTCAACGAGCCGCGTGACGTCTTCGGCGTGGGCGCCTGGGCTCTGCTGAACCGCCCCGAGACGCTGGACCGGGTTTTGGCGGATCCGGCGAGCTGGAAGCGGGTCTTCGAGGAGAGCGCCCGCTGGGTCTCGCCGATCGGCATGTACCCGCGCCAGCTCACCCAGGACTACGAGATCGCCGGGCTGACCCTGCCCGCCGGCAGCCGGGTGGCCCTCGTCATCGCCTCGGGCAACCGGGACGAGTCGGTGTTCGAGCGGGCCGACGAGTTCGACCCCGACCGGCCGCACCGTCCGCACCTCGCCTTCGGCGGCGGACCGCACTTCTGCATGGGCGCGTGGGTCGCGCGCCACGAGGTCAGCGCGATCGCCTGGCCCCTGATCTTCAGCCGCCTGGGCGGGCTCCGCCTCGCCGAAGGCACGCAGAGCCGCATGGACGGCTGGGTGTTCCGCGGGCCGACCTCGCTGAACGTCACCTGGCAAGCAGCCTGAGCCGTCCCCATCGGGAGGACTTCATGCCCACCGTCATCTTCCAGTTGCCCGACGGGACCGAACGCAAGGTCACCGCCGCGTCGGGGACCGTGCTCATGCAGGCGGCCGTCTCGAACGGCGTCCAGGGCATCGTCGCCGAGTGCGGCGGGAACGCCTCCTGCGCCACCTGCCACGTCTACGTCGACGCCGCCCGGTCCGAGCTGGTGGGAGGGCCGAACGACGTCGAGGACGAGATGCTGGACTTCACCGCCGCCGAACGCCGGCCCACCAGCCGGCTCAGCTGCCAGGTCGAGCTCTCCGACGCCCTCGACGGACTGGTGGTCCACGTGCCCGAGGAGCAGGTATGAGCACAGGTACGACAGACGCCGCGGGCGTGGTCGTCGTCGGCGGCGGGCAGGCCGGGTTCAGCGTCGCCTCGACGCTGCGGGCCCGCGGCTACGCCGGTCCGGTCACCGTGTTCGCCGCCGAGCCCCATCTGCCGTACCAGCGGCCGCCGTTGTCGAAGAAAGCCCACACCGAGCCGGACGAGCTGCGGGTCACGCTGGTCCCGGGGTCCTTCTACGGCGAGCGGGACATCGAGCTGCGGCTCGGGGACGACGTGGTCGCCCTGGACACCGCCGCCCGCACGGTCCGCACCCGCACCGGTCTGAGCGTGCCCTACGCCCATCTGGTGCTGGCGACCGGCGCCCGCAACCGGCCCCTGCCGGTGGCCGGCGCCGACCTGGCCGGGGTGCACGCCCTGCGCTCGCTGGACGACGCGCTGGCCGTGGGCCGGGCGCTGGCGACGGCCCGGGACGTGGTCGTCGTGGGCGGCGGCTTCATCGGGCTGGAACTCGCCCAGGTGGCCCGGGCCCGCGGCGCGCGGGTGACCGTCGTCGAACTCGCCGACCGGCTGCTGAGCCGGGCGCTCTCCGCGCAGCTCCAGGAGCATCTGCGGCGGCGGCACGAGGAGTCCGGGGTCCGCGTGCTCACCGGGACGGCCGTGCAGCGGATCGAGGGCACGGACCGGGTCCGGCAGGTCGTGACGTCGACCGGGAGCCTCCCCGCCGACCTCGTCGTGTACGGCATCGGCGCGGTTCCCCGGGACGAGCTGGCGCGGGACGCCGGTCTGGCCGTGGACGACGGCGTCCTCGTCGACGAGCAGCTCCGCTCGGTCACCGACCCGCGGGTCTCGGCCGTCGGCGACTGCGCCCGCCACCCCCACCCCCGCGCGGTGGGACCGGTCCGGCTGGAGTCCGTGCAGAACGCCGTCGACCAGGGCGCGACGGTCGGCCGGCGCCTCGCCGGCCAGCCCGCCCGGTACGAGAGCCTGCCGTGGTTCTGGAGCGACCAGGGCGCCCTCAAGCTGCAGATCGCCGGGCTGCGCGCGCCCTCCGACGACGTCCGGCTGGTGCCGGGCGACACTCCGGGACGACTGGCCGCGTACGCCTTCCGCGACGGCCGGCTGGTGGCCGTGGAGACGCTGGACTGGCCCGCCGAGCACCTGGCGGCCCGCCGGCTGCTGGAGCGGCCGACGCCGGTCCTGGCGGACGAGCTGACGGGCACGACGCTGGGCGGGCTCGCCCGCGCGAGACGGGCCACGGAGGTGCGGACATGACCTCGGCCTCCTGGTTCGGCGCGCACCTCGTGACCAGTGCGGCCGAGGCGGGCTCCCGGCCCGCCCTCGTCTTCGAGGACCGCTCCTGGACCTACACCGAGCTGGACCGGGCGGTCCGGCGCACGGCCGCCCGGCTCGACACGTACGGGGTGCGCCGGGGCGACCGGGTGGTGATGCAGGGCGCGGCCCGGCCCGAGGCGCTGATCACGCTGTTCGCGGTGACGCGCGTGGGCGCCGTCCTCGTCCCGCTGCACCCGCAGGTGACGGCCGGTGAGCTCGCACTCGTGTGCGCGGAGACCGCCCCGACGGCGCTGGTCGCCGACGCGGGGTTCCCGGCGGGCACGGGCCTGCGGCTGACGTGGGAGGACCTGCATCCCAACCTGCATCCCAACCTGCATCCCGGGGACGAGGGTCCCGAGGCGCCGGTCTGCGATCCCCCGGCCGGCTCGGACGTCGCGGTGATCGCGTTCACGTCCGGGACCTCCGGCCGCCCCAAGGGCGTCGCGCTGACCCACGACAACCTGTACCGGAGCATGGCGGGCGGCCTGGCGCTGCTGCCCTTCGGTGAGCAGGACACGGCGCTGGTCTCCACGCCGCTGGCGCATGTCGCCGTCCTGGGCGGGCTTCCGCAGTGCACGTGGGCGCGGCGCGGGACGGTCGTGCTGGCGCCGCGCTTCGACCCGGACCTGTTCGCCGACCTGGTCCGCGACCACCGGGTCACCTGCGCGTTCGCCGTCCCCGCGATGTCCGCCCTGCTGGCCCGCCACCCCCGCTTCGCCGGCGGCGATCTGGACACCCTGCGGTGGATCCTGTCCGGCGGCTCACCGGCCCAGACCGCCACCCGCGAGCAGTTCCGGGCCCGCGGGATCGGCGTGGTCAACTCCTACGGTCTGACGGAGACCGGCGCGGGCGTCACCTACTCGGCGCCCGACGAGCCGGCGACCTCCACGGGTGTTGCCGTCCCGGAGACGGAGGTGACGGTCGTGGACGCGACCGGTTCCCCCGCGCCGGTCGACACGCCCGGCGAGATCTGGGTGCGCGGGCCGTCGGTGGCGTCCGTGTACTGGACCGCCGCGGGGCCGGTGCCGGTGACCGACGCGGCGGGCTGGTTCCACAGCGGTGACCGGGGACGGTTCGACGCGGAGGGCCGCCTCACGGTCGTCGGCCGGCTCAAGGAGACCATCATCACCGGCGGCGAGAACGTCGACCCCGCCGAGGTCGAGAACGCGCTCGCCGACTTCCCCGGCGTCGTCGAGGTCGCGGTGTCGGGGGCGTCCGACCCGGTCTGGGGCGAGGTCGTGACCGCCTTCCTCGTCACCGACGCCGGCGCCCCGACCCTGGACGACGTCCGCGGTCACCTCGACGGCCGGCTCGCCCGGCACAAGTGGCCCCGACGGCTGTGCGTCGTACCCGCGCTGCCGCGCGGGGCCACCGGAAAACTGCAGCGCGCCCGACTGACGACGCTGCTGGACGACTGACTCCCCGTCAGCACAACCGCACAGCCCTCTCATCGCTCCACAACTCCCGCAGACCGCACCGCCGTCGGTGCCGTCTCTCCCGCCCCTACCCTCACCCGAGGAGACGCCATGAGTGCGACCATGCGAGCCGCGCGGATGCACCACGTCGGCGAGCCGATGAAGATCGAGGAACTGCCCGTTCCCGAGCCCGGCCCCGGTGACGTCCGCGTGGCCGTCCACGCCGTCAACATCGTGCCCAACCTGGCCAACATCCTGAACATGTGGACGACCTGGTTCCCGCACAGCCCCCTGCCGACCCTCCCGGCAATCTTCGGCCTGGACCCGGCAGGCGTGGTCGACGCCGTCGGCGAGGGCGTCCAGGCGTTCAGGCCGGGCGACCGTGTGTACGTCAACCCGGGCCGCTCCTGCGGCTCCTGTCGCTCGTGCCGCGGCGGCGACTCGATCAACTGCGCCGACTACGCCTTCGCCGGCTACTTCGGTTTCTCCCCGAGCGCCGTCGGCCTGCTCGACCGCTACCAGGGCGGACTCGCCGAGTACATGGTGGCCCCGGCGTACAGCCTGGTGAAGCTGCCGGACTCGCTCTCCTTCGAGGCCGCCGCCCGCTTCGGCTACATCGGCACCATGTACTCGGCGCTGCGCAAGGCCGAGGCCGGTCCGGGCAAGCGGATCCTCGTCAACGGCATCAGCGGCACCCTGGGGATCGCCGCCGCGCTCCTCGCGCCCGCCATGGGTCTCACCCACGTGTACGGCACGGGCCGGGACAAGGCCCTGCTCGACAAGGTCGCGAAGCTGGCGGGCGGCCGGCTGCGGCTGCACTCCCTGGACGACGGGCCGCTCGACGACTGGATCCGCGAGGAGACCGACGGCTACGGCGTCGACATCTACATCGACGCCCTCGGTCCGGGCGCCCCGCACGAGACCTTCCGGGCCGGCATGCGGGCGATGGGGCGCGGCGGCATCGCGGTCAACATCGGGGCCGTCGCCGGTGATCTGCCGATCGACGTCCACCGGATGATGGACCAGCAGCTGCGGCTGATCGGCTCGGCGTGGTTCACCTCCGCCGAGGGCCAGACCATGGCCGACATGGCGGAGGCCGGCCTGCTGGACCTGAGCCCGCTGGAGCACCACGTGTACCCCCTGGAGCAGGTCAACGAGGCCATCGGCGGGATCGCCGTGCGCAACGGCGGCTTCAGCAACTTCATCATCAGCCCGACGGCCTGACGCCGGCGCGGACTTAGGAGACTGACGATGCACGCACCGCACGCCGGGCGCCCGGCCGACCCCGACGACCTCCTGGAACTCGACAGCCTGCTCACCCCGGACGAGCGCGCCGTGCGCGACGCCGTGCGCACCTTCTGCGACCGGCGCGTCGACCCTTTCATCGCCGACTGGTTCGAGCGAGGCGAGATCGCGGACATCCGCGGACTCACCAAGGAACTCGGTGAACTCGGCCTGCTGGGCATGCACTTGGAGGGCTACGGCTGCGCGGGGATGAGCGCGGTCGACTACGGCCTGGCCTGCCTGGAACTGGAGGCGACCGACTCCGGACTGCGTTCCCTGGTCTCGGTGCAGGGCTCGCTCGCCATGTACGCGATCCACGCCTTCGGCTCCGAGGAGCAGAAGGAGGAGTGGCTGCCGCGGATGGCGGCGGGCACGGCGATCGGCTGCTTCGGCCTCACCGAGCCCGACTCCGGCTCCGACCCGGGCAGCATGCGCACCGCCGCCCGCCGGGACGGCGAGGACTGGATCCTCGACGGCCGCAAGATGTGGATCACCAACGGTTCGGTGGCCGACGTCGCCGTGGTCTGGGCCCGCACCGAGGACGGCATCCGCGGCTTCGTCGTCCCCACCGACACCCCCGGCTTCTCGGCGCCGGCCATCAAGCACAAGATGTCGCTGCGGGCGTCGGTCACCAGCGAGCTCGTCCTGGACTCCGTACGGCTGCCGGCGACGGCCGTCCTGCCCGAGGTCCGGGGACTGCGCGGTCCGCTGTCCTGCCTCAACGAGGCCCGGTACGGCATCGCCTGGGGCGCGATGGGCGCCGCGCGGTCCGCCTTCCGGGCGGCGCTGGACTACGCCGGCGACCGCGTCCAGTTCGGCCGCCCGATCAGCGGATTCCAGCTGACCCAGGCCAAGTTGACCGACATGTCCCTCGAACTGTCCAAGGGCACGCTGCTGGCCCTGCACCTCGGCCGGATCAAGGACGACCGCGGGCTGCGGCCCGAACAGGTCAGCTACGGCAAGCTCAACAACACCCGGGCGGCGCTGGAGATCTGCCGCAGCGCGCGCACGGTGCTCGGCGCCAACGGCATCTCGCTGGAGTACCCGGTCATCCGGCACGCCAACAACCTGGAGTCGATCCTCACCTACGAGGGCACCGTCGAGATGCACACCCTGATGATCGGCCAGGCTCTGACGGGCCAGGCGGCGTTCCGGTGAGCGCCGGGCCGGACGCGGACATCCGCGGGGTCGGGGTCGTCGGCTGCGGTCTGATGGGCGCGGGCATCGCCGAGGTCTGCGCCCGGGCCGGCCTCGACGTCGTCGTCCACGAACCGAACCCGGGTGCGGCCGACGCCGGCCGGGCCCGGATCACCGCCTCGCTCGACCGCGGAGTACGACGCGGCAAGCTCTCCGGGGCGGACCGGGACGCGGCGCTCGCCCGGGTGCGGGTCTCGACCGACCTGGCGGACCTGGCCGACCGGGACCTGGTGGTGGAGGCGGCCACGGAGGACGAGAAGGTCAAGACCGAGCTGTTCGCCGAGCTGGACCGGATCGTCGTCCGGGAGGACGCGCTGCTCGCGACGAACACCTCCTCCCTGCCCATCATGAGACTGGGCATGGCCACCGCCCGCCCGCACCAGGTGATCGGCGTGCACTTCTTCAACCCGGTGCCGGTGCTGGAGCTCGTGGAGATCGTGCCCTCTTTGCTGACGGCTCCTCAGACTCAGTCACGTGCCGAGGAGTTCGTCACCCGGGTCCTGGGCAAGAAGACGATCCGGGCCCAGGACCGGGCCGGCTTCGTGGTCAACGCCCTGCTCGTACCCTATCTGCTCTCCGCGATCCGGATGCTGGAGTCCGGCCACGCCCGCGCCGAGGACATCGACACCGGCATGGTCCTCGGCTGCGTCCACCCCATGGGGCCGCTGAGCCTGGCCGACCTGATCGGCCTGGACACCCTGGCTGCCATCGCCGAGGCGATGTACGCGGACTTCAAGGACCCGCTGCACGCCCCGCCACCCCTGCTCCTACGGATGGTCGAGGCGGGCCTGCTGGGCCGGAAGTCGGGCCGGGGATTCCATGAATACGCCCGGGACAGCCCTTAGGGGCGCGGGCAACTGCGCGACCGGCCCCCACGGCGCCGCACCCGCTCACGCATGGGACTTGGCAGACGAGGCGAACGCGTCGGCCCCCGCCAGATCGAAGTCGCCGTGATCACTGCCGAGCCCCTGCGCGACCAGCGCGGCAGCCGCACTCCCCAGCACCGCCGCGTCACTGGGCGTACGTCCCAGAGCGACCCCCCGCAGATACCCGGCCGAGAAGGCGTCTCCGCACCCGGTGGTGTCGACGACGTCGACGACGAAGGCGGGGACCGGTTCCGCTCCGTCAGCCGTCACCACGAGCGCGCCCTCGGCGCCGCGGGTGACGGCGACGACGCCCGCTCCGGCGTCGAGAAGCCTGCGCGCACCCGACAGCAGATCGCTCTCGCCGGTGAAACCGAGAACCTGGTCCTCGTTGGGCAGCAGATGGTCGATGTACGGCAGGGCCGCCTCGATCTGCTCGAAGCTCCCGAGGACGCCGGGGGCGAGCAGGTCCACGGAGGTGACGACGCCGTGTTCCCTGGCGTACGACAGGATGCGCGTCGCGACGTCGACGCCGATCAACTCCGGTCCGCCGAGGTGCAGATGGGTCGCCTCGGCGAGGGCCGCCCAGGGGACGTCGTCCAGGCCGTAGGTGATGTTCGCGCCGAGGAGGTGCAGCGAGGGGCGGTCGCCGTTGGGCCGGATCGGCAGGACGCTCGCGGAGGTGGCGGTGTCGCTGCGACGGACGAGGAACTCGGTGTCGACGCCCGCCCGGCCGAGCAGCTGCACCAGCATGTCGCCGGTCGGGTCGGAGCCGACGGCGCCGGCGCTGCGCACCTCTGCGCCCAGCTTGGCGAGGGTGAGGGCGGTGCCGCCGGCCGTTCCGGCGGCGGTCATCCGGATGTCCTCGACCAGGGTCGCGCCCTGCCCCTCGGGTATCTCCTCCACGGGCCGTACCAGCACGTCCAGCACGTGCACGCCCATCGTGAAGACCTTCATCTGCCTTCCCCCTTCGTCGGCTCTTCGTCCTGTGCGGGTGGTACGGGGTGGGTGGTGCCGTAGTCGCGGGCGATCGCCGCCTCGATCACGGCGAGTTGCTGCTGTTCGTCGAGGGCTCGGGGACGGCCCATGGCTGCCGCGCGCTGGTAGACGCCGCAGGCCCATTCGAGGAGCAGGGCGTTCTCCACGGCCTTGTCGAGGGTCGTGGCGTGGGTGAGCGCGCCGTGGTTCGCCATCAGGGCGGCGCTGCGGCCGTCGAGCGCGGCGATCACCGACTCGGCGAGTTCGGGGGTGCCGAAGGTGGCGTACGGCGCGACCCGCACGGTGCCGCCGAGGGCGAGCAACTGGTAGTGGATACACGGCAGTTCGTCGAGGACGCAGGAGACGGCGGTGGCCATCGGAGCGTGGGTGTGGACGACCGCGCCGGTGCCGTAGCGGCGGTAGACGCCGAGGTGCAGCTCCAGTTCGGAGGTCGGCTGGAGGGTCCCGGCCACGAGGTTCGCGTCGAGGTCGACCACGGTCACCTGATCCGGGGTGAGCCGGGCGAGGACCGCTCCGGTCGCGGTGATCGCGACCCGGTCCTCGACGCGCACGCTCACGTTCCCTGCCGTGCCGATGAGGAGGCCTTCGGCCCCCAGGCGCCGGCAGGCGTCCGCCACGGCGGCCCGCTCATCGGTCAGCGCCGAGCTTGAGGCGGTCATGGGCGCGAAGGTAGCGTAAACCTGAAACAAAGTCACGTTCAGGTATGGAGGCAGCTCCTTGGTCCAGGCGAGCGCGAGTCCCGACGGTGGCGCTCCCCTGCGCCGCACTCCCCGGCAGGCGCGCAGCAGGGCCCGTCTGGCCCTGGTGCTGGAGGCCGCCGAGCGCATCCTGATCGGCGAGGGCGTCGAGGCGCTCACCACGACGCGGGTCGCGGCCGAGGCGAAGGTGTCGGTCGGCTCGCTGTACCAGTACCTCCCCGACCGTGGCGCGATCATCGACGCCCTGGCGGCGGGCTACTTCGCGCGCCTGGAAGGCGTCATGGACGACCTGGTGGGGACCGCGTCGAGGGAGCGGTGGGACGATCCGGTGGGCGTCCTGATCGACACGTACGCCGGGGTGTACCGCACCGAACACGGCTTCCGCGCCCTGTGGTTCGGCAGCGGACTGACCGAGCGGACGCGGGCGGCGGACCGCGAGCACAAGCGCCGGATGGCCGACGGGATCCGCCGGGTCCTGCTCGCGCTGGGTGTGGCCCCCGACGACGAGGCGCTCGCGCGGGCCTGCCATGCCGCGATCCTCGCCGCCGACGCCCTCGCCCAGGAGGCCTTCCGGCGTGCCCCGCAGGGTGACACCGACCTGCTCGACGAGGCGAAGGCGATGCTGCGCGGCTACCTCACCGAGGTCGTCGCACGCCAGGGACGGCGGCAGCCGTGACGTGCGCGGAAAGTCGATGGCCGCCGTACCGGGCGGGTCGCTACCGTCGGAGCCCGTTACCGGCCGCACCGGCGGCCGCCGCACCCGGAGAGCGATTCCCGTGACCAGGCAGCACCGAGCCACCACCACCCTGTGGCGCCCCACCGGCCCCAAGGAGCTGGAGTTGGTGCGCGACCTCGACTGGCGCGCCTGGCCGCCCCGCCTCCCCGAGCAGCCGATCTTCTACCCGGTCCTCAACGAGGAGTACGCCGTCAGGATCGCCCGGGACTGGAACGTCAAGCACGACGGCGCGGGCTACGTCACCCGGTTCGAGGTCGACTCGGAGTTCCTGCGCAGGTATCCGGTCCGGCAGGCGGGCGGCCGGACGATCCTCGAACTATGGGTGCCGGCCGAGGAGTTGGCCGAGTTCAACGCTCATGTGGTGGGCAGGATCGAGGTCGTTCACGAGTTCCTGTGACGTCCGGCGGCCGGTGCCGGCGGCCGCTGCAAGGTTTCCGCAAGGTCCCGGCAGGTCTTCCGTCCATCGCGAGGGGCAGACGACCGGCTGAACGGGCCGGATCGGGCCCGCACGGGACGACGGGGGGACTTCATGTCGGCGTTGCGGAAGAGTACGGAGCCGTCGGTCGAGGAACGCGAGTGGCGGACGCTTCTCGAGCACAAGCTGGTGCTGGTCGTCGTGCACACCCTCACCTACGGCAAGCGGCTGGTGGACGTCCTGTCCCTGCTGGAGGCCGACTTCAGGGTGCAGGTGGTGTTCACGGCGCCGCCGCACGTCTTCGGCGACGAGGTGCCGGGCTTCCTCAAGCGGCTGGGGGGCGCGGTGCTGCCGTGGGAGGAGGCGGTGCGGATGACGTTCGACCTGGCTCTCGCGGCCGGGCCGCGAGGCGTGGAGAAGATCTCCGCGCCGTTGATCACGCTGCCCCACGGGGCCGGCTATCTCAAGCGTCTGGTGTCGGTGCGGCACACGGGCGTGGCCGGACTGCGCCGCCAGGACCTCGCCCCCGGCGGACGGCTGCCCGCCGCCGTGGCGATGCCCCACCACGCCGAGCTCGCCGACCTCGAACGGCACTGCCCGGAGGCGCTCCCGCTCGCCCACGTGGTCGGCGATCCCGCGCACGACCGGATCGTGGCGAGCCTTCCGCTGCGCGCCCGGTACCGCAGCGCCCTGGGGCTCTCGAACGGCGAGAAGCTCGTGGTCGTCGCCTCGACCTGGGGTGCGCGCTCGTCCTTCGGCCGGTTCGAGACGCTGCTGCCCCGGCTCATCACCGAGCTGCCCGCCGGGCGGTTCCGGTCCGTGGTCCTCGTCCACCCCAATGTGTGGTCGGGGCACGGTTCCTGGCAGGTGCGGGCCTGGCTGGCGCGCTGCGCCGAGCGGGGCATCGCGCTCGTCCCCCCGGAGGCGGACTGGCGGGCGGTGCTGATCGCCGCGGACTGGATCATCGGCGACCACGGGTCGGTGACGCTGTACGGCACGCTCACCGACGCCCCGATCCTGCTGGCCGGCTCACCGGAGCGGGAGATCAACCCGGCCTCGCCCGCCGCCGCCCTCGCCGTGACCGCGCCCGCGCTGTCGCCCACCCATCCGCTGGTCGGCCAGCTCCAGTACGCCGCCGCCGAGTACCGCCGGGAGGAGTACGCGGCGATCGCCTCGCGACTCACCTCGGAGCCCGGCCGCTTCAACCGCAACATGCGGCGGCTCATGTACCGCCTGCTGGGCCTCGGCCAGCCCGCCCACGAACCGCAGACGGTACCGCTGCCGGAGCCGCCGCCGCTGGACACCTGGGCGCGGGGCCGCCGGGGGGTGCCGGCGTGATGCGCTTCGTGTCCGTCCGCGTGTGCGCGCCGCCGCCCTGTCCGCGGGGGCCGCGCCAGGGCACGGCGCCGGATCTGGCGCTGCGCGTACGGTCGGCCGGGAGGAGTTACGACGTGCTGGCCCGGGTCGGCCGCACGGAGCCCGGCCCCGGCCGGCCCCTGGCCGGCGTGGACGAGCACGTCGCCGCGGCCGTCGGTCCGGGTCCCGAGGCCCGGTGGCCGGCGTGTGCCGATGTGCTGCACGAACGGCGCCCGCGCCCGTTCGCCGAGGCGGCACGCCGGCTGGGCGCGATCACGGCCGCCCATCCGGGCTGCCGGCTGGCCGCCGCGCCGCTGACCGGGGGCGGCTGGGCCGTCACCGAGGCCACGGGCCGGACGGTCGTCCGGCTGGCGCGCCAAGTGCCTCCGGACCGCCCCCTGTTGGCGTCCTGTCTGCATGCCTGGCTGGTGGCGGGCCACACACTGGCGCACATCCAGGACATCCGCCTGCTGTACGACGCCTGAGAACGAGTGCGCCGACCTGCGCGCCGAGGGCGCGATGCAGAAAGCGGCGTCGTTCGCCGGGGGGCGGGGCTCGCGGCATCTGCTGCGGTGCACCGCAGGACGGCGCGAGCCGGACCGGTCTTTCCGGAACACGCCCTACGGCCGCCCCAGTCGGCGGGCGTCGGCCGGGCTGGTGGTCTCGTACAGGGCGAGGGCGCGGGCGCGGAACTCGTCCGCGGCCGCCTCCTCGCCCTGTTCGCGTGCGGTGTCGCCGAGCATCTCCAGGGTGCGGGCCTGCCAGTGGACGGCGCCGGAGGCGGTGAACACGGCGAGCGCCCCCTCCATCTGCGCGGTGCCCGTGGCGTGGTGGCCGATGAGGGCGCGGGCCCGGCCGAGGAAGACGAGGGCCCGGGCCGCGTCGTGCGGGTCGGCCACGGCCAGCAGCCCGGTGCGGGCCTCGGTGAAGCAGGTGACGGCCCGGTCGGGGTCGTGCTCGGCGAGCGCGACCTCCCCGAGCACGATCCGGGCGAGGGCCACCCCGCGCGGATAACCGCACTCCTGCCACAGCTGTGCCGCCCGGTTCAGGTGCGACACCGCCTCGGTGAACCGTCCCGCCTCGAAGTGGCAGCCGCCGAGGCCGAGCAGCGCCTGTCCCTCGTCGCGTGCGTCCCCGGCGTCGCGGGCCGCGTACAGGGACTGCGTGTACCACTCGGTGGCGTCGTCGATCCGGTGGGCCGCACTCAGGCCGATGGCCCCGGAGTTGAGCATCTGCCGTTCCGCCTCCCGGTGTCCGTCGCTGCGGGCGGCCGCGAGGCCGATGCGGTGGGCCTCGATCCACAGGTCGTAATGGCGCCGCCGAAGGAACAACGGCCACATCGCGTCGACCAGTTGCCAGGCGGTGGCGTGCCAGCCGCGCTCGGCGGCCAGGCGGAGGATCGCCATGAGGTGGCCGCGCCGGTCGTGCAGCCAGGCGAGGGCGCCGGGTTCGCCGGTGAAGGGTGTGGGCAGCTCGGACGGGTGGGCGTAGGTCCGGGGCAGGGTGAACTGGATGGGCGTGACGGCGCGTTGGGCCTCGGTTGCGGTGAGCAGGTACCAGTCGGCGACCTGCCGCAGGACGCGTTCGCGGTGGGCCTCGGTGTCGGTGGTCGTCGCACGGTGGTGGGCGTGGACCCGGACGAGGTCGTGGAAACGGAAGGTGTCCGGTCCGATGTCCTCCAGCACGCCGGCCTCGACGAGTTCGTCCAGTCGGCGTTCCGCCCACTGCAGTGACTGCCCGCAGGCCGCGGCGGCCGTCCGGGAGTCGAAGTCGGGCAGCGGCAGCAGACCGAGGGCCCGGTACATCCGGGCGGCCTCGGGGCCCAGTACCGCGTACGACGCGTCCAGGGCCTTGCGCACGGTGGCCTCCCCTTCGACTTCCAGCGCGGCCAGGCGGCCGACGTCCGGTCTGAGAGCGTCCGCGAGTGCGGCGACGGGCTGTCCGGGGCGGGCGGCGAGCCGGGCGGAGGCGAGGCACACCGCGAGGGGCAGGCCCGCGCACAGGTTCACGACCTGGCGGACCGCGGGCAGTTCACCGTGGACCCGGCCCTCGCCGACGCCGCGGATGAACAGTTCCACCCCCGCGGCGGGACCGAGGGCCTGCAACCGGTGGAAGTCGGCCCCGTCCAGGCGCAGTCCGGTCAGCCGGTGCCGGCTGGTCACGACGACCAGACCGCCGGGACCGCCCGGTAACAACGGCCGGATCTGGGCCGCGGTGAAGGCGTTGTCCAGCATGACGGCGATCCGCAGGTCCGCGGTGACGGACCGCCACAGGGAGGCCTGCTCCGCCAGATCGACCGGCACCGCCCAGGCGCCGAGCGCCCGCAGGAACCGGCCGAGGATCTCGCCGGGGGCCGCCGGTCCGTCCGCCGCGTGGCCGCGCAGGTCGGCGTACAACTGGCCGTCGGGGAAGGCGGATTCATGCCCGCGCAGCCATCGGGAGACCAGGGTGGTCTTGCCGATCCCGGCCGGGCCGTTGACCACGATCAGCGGCTGCCGGGAAGCGGTGTCCGCACGCCGTGTGAGCAGCCGGTCCAGGGCGGCCAGTTCGTCCCGACGGTCGGTGAAGTGCGCGGACACCGGCAGGAGTTGACGGGGCGTCGGAGGTGGTTGCGGCGGCGGGGTCTGCACCTGGATGCCGCCGTGGACGTCGCGGGCCTGGACGGTGGGTCCGTAGAACCGGGCCGATCCGCCGATGGTGTTGCTGCTCCCTCTCTCCGGGCCGTCCTCGCGCGCCGCGCTCATACCGCTCGTCCCCCTCCGACCGGTTGCCCGCTCCATCGATCAAGGTGGTCCTACCCGCGCGGCGTCCCCGACGATGCGGGCGGGGAAGGCCGGGCGCATGACAAGGAAACGAATCGGCCAGCCCGCGGCGGCACCTTGGAACCCCCTCCGCTCCCTGTCATGCTCATCGCTCCATGGCATGCACATTCCCCACTGCCAGTTCGTCGAAATGGCCGGACCAGCGGGAGGCGCTGGTGGAATTCCAGGTACTGGGCCCGGTGGGCATCCGGGTGAACGGTCGGCGCGTGGAACTCGGTTCGGACAAGGAAAGGACCTTGTTGGGCCTGCTGGCACTGGACGTGGGCCGGCCGGTCGCGCTGGACATGCTTCTGGACCGGCTCTGGGACGGCGAACCGCCGCCGCACGCCCGCGCGAACGCCCACAGCTATGTGTCACGGCTGCGCGGACGGCTGCGGCTGGTGGACCCCTCGTCCGCGAGCGCGCCCCGGATCGTCAGCCGCGCTCACACCTACACGCTGGAGGCCGCCCGCGAATCCGTCGACTGGCACCGGTTCCAGCAACTCGTGGCGCGGGCGGGGGCCGGCGCGGCGGACGGTGACGACGAGCAGGCCGCCGCCCTCCTCGACCGGGCCGAAGCCCTCTGGCGTGGCGAGGCCCTGGCAGGGCTGCCCGGCCTGTGGGCCGAGACCATGCGCCGGACCCTGGCGGAACGACGGCTGAGCGCCGCCGTCTCCCGGTTCGCCGCCGTCCTCCGGCTGGGCCGGTTCGCGCAGGTGAGCGCCGACCTGTCCGGCCTCGTCGACCGGTATCCGGGCGACGAGACGCTGGCGGGTCAGCTGATGCTCGCCTACTACGGCAGCGACCGGTACACCGACGCGCTACGGGTGCACCAGGAGACCCGTCAGCTGCTGATGACGCAGTACGGCTCCCGGCCGGGCGTCGAGTTGAACCGTATCCACCGCGGGATCCTCGATCGTGTTCCCGTCGCCGACCTCGTCCGGGGCCGGCCGGCCGCGCCCCGCCCGGCCGCGCCTGCGCCGCCGTCCCGGCCCCGGCCGCCGAGGAACCTGCCGCATCAGCCGCCCCTGGTCGGCCGGCACGCCGAACTGCGGGCCCTGAGCGCCGCGGTCGACGCCGCGGCGGAGGGCAGCTGGGTGATCAGCCTGGAGTCCGTGAGCACCGTCAGCGGCATGGCGGGGGTCGGCAAGACCGCCGTGGCGGTGCACGGCGCGCACCGGCTCGCCGAGCGGTTCCCCGACGCCCAGTTGTATCTGGACCTGCGGGGGCACTCCCCGGTCGGCGAACCGCTCGGTCCCGGAGCGGCCCTGGCCACGCTGCTGCGCCTGCTCGGGACACCCGCGGAGACCATCCCCGTCGAGGTGGAGGACCGTACGGCGCTGTGGCAGAGCATGCTGGTCGAGCGGCGGGCCGTGATCGTCCTGGACGACGCGGTGAGCGCCGAGCAGATCCGCCCGCTGCTGCCGGGCGGCTCGGCCTCCCTGACGATCGTCACGAGCCGACGCCATCTGACCGGCCTGCCGGGCGCCCGGCACATCCCGCTCGACGTGCTGCCGACCGACGACGCCATCGCCCTGTTCCGCGCGTTCGCCGGGGAGGAACGCGCCCTGGACATCCAGGAGACCGCACGGATTGTTCGATTATGCGGGCATCTCCCGCTCGCGATCGAGCTGGTCGCGAGCCGTTTCCGCGCCCACCCGGCCTGGACCCTGACCACACTCGCCGATCGGCTGACCCGCGCCGAGGGCAGACTGGGCGAGATCCGGGACGCCGATCAGGACATGGCCCGCGCCCTCGACCTGACATACCGGACCCTCACCCCTGAGCAGCGCACCGCGTTCCGCCGTCTCGGCCTGCATCCCGGCCCGGACCTCACGGTCGATGCGGCAGCCGCCGCACTCGGACTGCGTCCGGCCGTCGCGGAACGGATGTTGGAGGCGCTGTTGGCCCGGCATCTGCTGCGCGAGCCGACCCCGGACCGCTACCGGTTCCACGACCTGCTGCGCGAGTACGGCCACTCCAGGTCCCTCACCGACGACACCGACCAGGAACGGGCCGACGTCGTCCGGCGCCTCATGGACTTCTACGCCGGCGCGGCCGACCGCGCCGACCGCCTCGCGTACCCCCGCCGCACCAGGCCCGCCCCGCCGCCCGCCCAAGCCCCCGCCGCTCCGCCCCGCCGGGCGGTCGGCGAGGCCGACGCCGAGACCGACGCCGAGGCCGGCGCTGAGGCCGGCGCTGAGGCCGCCCGCTCGTGGCTGGCTGCCGAGCGTGCGAACCTGCTGGCCACGGAGCGCCACGCCCGCGATCGCGGACAGCCCGGGGCCGCCGCCCGACTCGCCTACGCCATGGCCGGTTTCCTCAACGAGGAGTGCCACTGGCACGACGCCCGCACCGTCCTCGAACCCGCCGTCGCCCACTGGACCCGCACCGGCGAGCAGGCCGCGCTGTGCCGTGCCCTGCTCCATCTCAGCGCCGCCCACGCCCACACCGCCCGCTACCCGGAGGCCGCCGAGAGCGGCGAGCGGGCCCTGAGCATCGCCCGTGCGATCGGCGACCAGGAGGCGGAGGCCGAGGTGCTGCGCGCGCTCGGCACCCTGAACTGGCATCTCGGCGACCACCGGGCAGCGCTCGTCCTCTTCCAGAAGGCCTTCGCCCTCATCGCACGATCCGAAGACTCCCTGGACCGCGCGCGTCTGCACAACAACATGGCGGTCACTCTGCTGTTTCTCGGGGAACACGACCGCGCGCTCGAACATTTCGAGAAATCGCTGAGCGGATTCACCGAGGCGCGCGATCACGCGGCCCTGGGCAAGACGCTCAACAACATCGGCGACCTGTACATGCGTCGCGGAGACCTGGAATCGGCCCGCCGATCCTTCGAGGAATCGCTGACCTTCCTCGAACGCGCCGGAAACCGCCATGACCGCGCCACGGTACGCGGCAGCCTGGCCGACGCCCTCACGGAATCGGGTGACACCGCCGCGGCCCTGCCTCTGTACGAGGAGACACTCGCGGAATTCCGTGCCCTCGGCGACCGGAAGAGTCAGGCCGACACTCTGATCGGCCTGGGCGAGGCGCACCGAAAGGCAGCTGACGCCGAGAAGGCCCTGCGGAATTTTCTCGAAGCCCTCGACATCGCGCGCGTGATCGGCGCGGCCCATCAGGAGATACAGGCGCTGCGTCGCATCGGACAGGTCCATGTGGACGCCGGCCGGCTCGACGCGGCGCGGGAACAACTGGAGTTCGCTGTTTCTCTGGCCGAGCGCACGCATGACGCCGACGAGAAATCCCGGGCGGAAAGCGCTTTGACGGAGGTGCGGCTGGCGGTAGGCGGCACTCCTCCGGGGCATGCCTTACTGCAGCGAACAGTCGACTTACCCGGCGGTAATTCAATGCGCAACCAGTGACTATTGTTCGATTAGATCAATAAGCTGACGATCATGTACGGTCAACCTCCGAAAGCATCCGCGCAAGGGAGGGACCGTTTACGTGAGCACAATGCGTCGACTGACCGTGGGAGCCGGCCTGGCCGTCACCCTCGGCATTCTTGGCGTGAATACGTCAAGCGCCTCCGCGGCCGAAATCTCCTCGACCGCGACGGTCAGCACGAACAGGTGCATCATGATGTCGACCCTCTGAGGGTCGGTCGGCGCACCGGGGGTGGCAGCACACGCCGCCACCCCACCCGCGGATCCCTCGTGCGCCCTCGCTGCCGCCCTGCATGGCGAACTCGCCGACCACGCCTACACGGTGCGGGACTACGAGTCGTCCCGCCACCATGCCGAGACGGCCGCCGCGCTGGCCCGTGGTCACTGCGACCGGGTCGGCGAGTCCCACGCCCTGGCACAGGCGGCCCTCGCGTCGCTGTTCCTCGGCGACCAGCAAAGAGCATGCCGACAGGCCACGGCCGCCGCCGATCTCGTGGACGCGGCCGGCGATTCCCTGCTGTCCACGAACCTGGACGCGCTGCTGCAACTGGGCATGACCGAGGGGATGCTGGAACGGCTCGATGACGCCGAACGCCATCTGCAGCGCGCAGTGGCGCTGTGCGGGCGTACCGGTCAGGTCTACATCGAGCCCGACATCCTCACGGTACTGTCCAACACCCAGTTGCGTTCGGGGCGGCTGCGTGCCGCACTGGCCACACTCGACCGCGCCGACGCGATCACGCCGGGCGACGGTGCACCGGTGAGGGAGGCGATCATCGCGATGGTCCGTGCCGAGGCGCTCTTCTGGCAGGGCGGAGCGCGGGACCAGAAATCCTGGCAGGCGTCGGCCGCCCGGGCACTGGAGATCGTGGACGGTTCGCAGGCCGCCTGGGCCATCTCCGTTCGCTGCTTCCACGCCGAACTCACCCTGCACGCGGACCAATCGAATGCGGCGCAGGCCCGCTGGCTGCTGTGTGTGATATCCCGTGAGTTCTTCTGAGCCGCGCTGAGTCTCTGGCCACGTGGCCAGGGGGTTCTTCCTCCCTCGGGTGCTCTGTGGCCTTGTG